>NZ_JBNHIE010000001.1:0-918686 GCF_059093025.1 Arthrobacter sp. 210 2 | reverse complement strand
GCCCACCTCCTGGAGGTGGGCGGCCGTCGTCGTAAGGGGATGTCAGCGGGCGGGGTAGTCCCGGGCCGGCTCGCCGATGTACAGCTGGCGCGGGCGGCCGATCTTGGTGTTCGGGTCGCTGATCATTTCACGCCACTGGGCAATCCAGCCGGGGAGGCGGCCGATGGCGAACAGGACGGTGAACATCTTCTCCGGGAAGCCCATGGCCTTGTAGATCAGGCCGGTGTAGAAGTCCACGTTCGGGTAGAGCTTGCGCTGGATGAAGTAGTCATCGTTCAGCGCCTTCTCTTCCAGGCGCAGGGCGATGTCCAGCAGTTCGTCGTTGCCGCCGAGCTTGGTGAGGATCTCGTGGGCGGTGGCCTTGACGATCTTGGCACGCGGATCGTAGTTCTTGTAGACGCGGTGTCCGAAGCCCATGAGCCGGACGCCGTCTTCCTTGTTCTTGACCTTCTCCATGTAGTCCTCGGGCTTGGTGCCCTCGGCCTGGATCTGGCGCAGCATCTTCAGCACGGCTTCGTTGGCGCCGCCGTGGGCGGGTCCGAAGAGTGCGTTGATACCGGCGGAAACGGAGGCGAACAGGTTGGCGTTGGAGGAACCCACCAGGCGCACCGTGGACGTGGAGCAGTTCTGCTCGTGGTCGGCGTGCAGGATGAGGAGCAGGTCCAGGGCCTTGGCGACGACGGGGTCAACCTCGTACTGCTCGGCCGGCAGGCCGAAGCTGAGGCGCAGGAAGTTCTCCACCAGGTTGTGGGAGTTGTCCGGGTACAGCATGGGCTGGCCGATGGACTTCTTGTGCGCGTAGGCGGCGATGACGGGCAGCTTGGCCATCAGGCGGATGGTGGAAACTTCCACCTGCTCGGCGTTGAACGGGTCCAGCGAGTCCTGGTAGAACGTGGACAGCGCGGACACTGCGGAGGACAGGACGGGCATGGGGTGCGCGTCGCGGGGGAAGCCGCCGAAGAAGCCCTTCAGCTCCTCGTGGAGCAGCGTGTGGCGCCGGATCTTCTGGTCGAACTCGTCCAGCTCGGTGGGCGTGGGCAGGTTGCCGTAGATCAGCAGGTAGGACACCTCGAGGAAGCTGGAGTGCTGCGCCAGCTGCTCGATGGGGTATCCGCGGTACCGCAGGATGCCCGCATCGCCGTCGATGTAGGTGATAGCCGAGGTGGTTGCTGCGGTGTTCATGAAGCCGGGGTCAAAGGTGACTGCGCCCGTCTGCTTCAGCAGCTTGGAAACGTCGTAACCTTCGTTTCCTTCAATAACCTGGATGCGCGGGAGCTTGAGCTCGCCTCCTGCATGGAGCAGGGTAGCCGCGTTGTTGGTCTCAGTCATGGAGTCCCCTTCATGAGGCTCTCTGGGCCTCTGTCGAAAGCTTGATCCAACATCAGGTGAGCCGCGCACTGACCCTGAGAACACAGGTTCCAACACCCGGGCTGCCTTCTTGTAGAAAGCCACCATTGATAGTCACTTAAAAAGTACCGCTCCTTGGCGGGTGTCACTAATCCGAGACAGCCTAAAGTCCCCTAAAATGCGGGTGGTGTGGCGCGAGTCACACGATTGTTACGCGGCTTTTTTACCGGGCTTCCTGCAGCCGGGCCACTGCGGCATCAATCCGCTCATCGGTTCCGGTAAGGGCGACCCTGACGTAACCGTTGCCTGCCTCGCCGTAGAAGACTCCCGGCCCCACCACGATGCCCCGTTCTGCCAGGCGCGCCACCGTGTCCCAGGTGCTTTCCCCTGCCGTGGACCAGAGGTAGAGCCCGGCATCTGAATCCTTGATTTCCAGGCCGAAGTCCAGCAATGCCGGAACCAGCCGCTCCCGCCGGCCCCGGTAGAGGTCCTTCTGGGCCTCGACGTGAGCATCATCGCCGAGCGCCACGCGCATGGCTTCCTGCACGGGGTAGGGAACGATCATGCCGGCATGTTTGCGGCTGTTGACCAGGTTTGGCATCAGGTCCGGATCGCCGGCGACGAAGGCGGCACGGTAGCCGGCGAGGTTGGACTGCTTGCTCAATGAGTAGACGGAGAGCAGGCCCTGGTGCGATCCGCCTGCCACCCGCGGGTCCAGGATGCTGGGGACGGACTGGCCGCCGCGCTGCACATCCCAGGTTCCCCAGCCGAGTTCTGCGTAGCATTCGTCCGAGGCCACCACGGCCCCCAGCTCCCGGGCCTGCTCAACCAGCGCTTTCAAGGAGTCTGCGTCGCGGACGCTGCCTGTCGGGTTGCCCGGGGAATTGACCCAGATGAGCCGGACGCGCGCACGGGTGGCGTCGTCGAGCTCGTCCAGGTTGTCGGTGGCAACGGAGGTGACGCCGGCCAGCGTGGCGCCGATATCGTACGTGGGGTAGGCCACCTTGGGACGTACGACGACGTCACCCGGCTTCAGCCCGAGCAGCAGCGGCAGCCACGCCACAAGTTCCTTGGAACCCACCGTGGGCATGATGTTGCGGGGATCCAGTCCGGCCACACCGCGGCGGCGTTCGAACCATCCTGCGATGGCTTCCCGAAGCGCCGGTGTGCCGTGCACCGTGGGGTACCCCGGTGCGTCGGCAGCAGCCTTCAGGGCATCCTGGACCAGCGCCGGGGTGGGGTCCACGGGTGTGCCGATCGACAGGTTGACGGCACCGCCGGGGTGCTCCGATGCCTTCGCAAGATACGGCGCCATGGCCTCCCACGGGTAATCGGGCAGGTCAAGGCCAAACGTAGTCACTGCTGCGGTCACCTTTTCTGCGTCAGTGGTCTTGGTTCTGCGGGGGCAGCGCGGCGATCATCGGGTGGTCCTTGCCGGTGTTGCCGATCTTGGCGGCGCCGCCGGGTGAACCGAGGTCGTCAAAGAACTCCACGTTGGCCTTGTAGTAGTCGGCCCACTCGTCGGGGGTGTCATCCTCGTAGTAAATGGCCTCGACCGGGCAAACGGGCTCGCAGGCGCCGCAGTCGACGCATTCGTCCGGATGGATGTACAGCGAACGCTCACCCTCATAGATGCAGTCGACGGGGCATTCCTCGATACATGCCTTGTCCTTGACATCTACACACGGCTGCGCGATTACGTACGTCACGTCCCTGGCCTCTCCACGTTGGTTCCGGCAACCCGCCGGTTCTTGCATCCGGCAGCTCTGGCCGGACTCTTGACATCTGAGCCTATTATCTCCCAGGCCGTTCCCGCGAACCTAGCCGGGACACCTAGTATGAACTGGTGAGTCAGCCCCCTACCCCCGCAGGGTTCCTTTCCGCCGCCGCACCCGGAACACGGGTGGTGGTGCGGTACCGAATCGAGGACGGCCTGACCGACGCGCTCGGCCACCTGGTCTCGTGCGACGCCGGTGCGTGCACCGTCCGCACGCGGCAGGCCGACGTCGTCATTCCCCTTGACCTTGTGGTGGCCGCCAAGCAGGTCCCGCCGGCGCCGGAGCGCCGCAGACCCGCGGCACAGTAAAGCGCGCAGTCACTGCGCTGGGACTGCCGCTGCGGCCCGAACCCGCACTTGAAGCGCAGCCCGGTACAAACATGGCAAAACAAAAGCTGCCGGCACGGTGGCGGGAATCCCGCCTGCCGTGCCGGCAGCTTTCAAAGAGGTCCTAAAGGACTAAGCCTTGGCGCGGGCGCGGTTGGCCTTGGCACGCTCGTTGGTGTCCAGGATGACCTTGCGGATGCGGATGGCTTCCGGGGTCACCTCGACGCACTCGTCCTCGCGGGCGAATTCGAGGGACTCTTCGAGGGTCAGGTCGCGCGGCGGCGTCAGGTTCTCGAAGGTGTCGGAGGAAGCGGCACGCATGTTGGTGAGCTTCTTTTCCTTAGTGATGTTGACGTCCATGTCGTCGGCGCGGGAGTTCTCGCCCACGATCATGCCCTCGTAAACCTCGGAGGTGGGCTTGACGAAGAACGAGCCGCGCTCCTGCAGGTTGATCATGGCGAACGGGGTCACAACACCGGCGCGGTCGGCAACCATCGAACCGTTGGTGCGGTACTCGATGGGGCCGGCCCACGGCTCGTAGCCTTCGGAGATGGACGCCGCGATGCCGGCGCCGCGGGTGTCCGTGAGGAACTTGGTGCGGAACCCGATCAGGCCACGGGCCGGAACGATGAACTCCATGCGGCACCAGCCGGTACCGTGGTTGGCCATGTTGGTCATGCGGCCCTTGCGTGCGGCCATCAGCTGCGTGACGGCACCGAGGTATTCTTCGGGCACGTCGATGGTCATGTGCTCCATCGGCTCGTGGATCTTGCCGTCGATGGTCTTGGTGACAACCTGCGGCTTGCCCACGGTCAGCTCGAAGCCTTCGCGGCGCATCTGCTCAACGAGGATGGCCAGCGCGAGCTCGCCACGGCCCTGGACTTCCCAGGCGTCGGGACGCTCGGTGGGGAGCACCTTGATGGAGACGTTACCGATCAGTTCCTTGTCCAGGCGGTCCTTCACCTGGCGGGCGGTAACCTTGGCGCCCTTGACCTTGCCGGCCAGCGGCGAGGTGTTGATACCGATGGTCATGGAGATCGCGGGATCGTCCACGGTGATCAGCGGCAGCGGCTGCGGGTTCTCGACGTCCGTGAGGGTTTCGCCAATGGTGATGTCCTCGATGCCGGCGACGGCGACGATCTCACCAGGTCCCGCGGACTCGGCAGGAACGCGGTCCAGTGCCTTGGTGGCGAGGAGCTCGGTGATCTTCACGGTCTTGAGCTCGCCGTTGGCACGGGCCCAGGCAACCTGCTGGCCCTTGCGCAGGGTGCCGTTGTAGATGCGGAGCAGCGCGAGGCGGCCCAGGAACGGGGAGGCATCCAGGTTGGTGACGTGCGCCTGCAGGACACCTTCCGGGTTGTAGGTGGGGGCCGGGATGTGCTCGATGATGGTCTTGAACAGCGGCTCAAGGTCCTCATTGTCCGGGGCGGAGCCGTTGGCCGGCTGCTCCAGGGACGCGCGGCCAACCTTGGCCGCCGCGTACACAACGGGAACTTCAAGGACCTTGTCCAGGTCAAGGTCCGGAACTTCGTCCGCAAGGTCGGAGGCCAGGCCCAGGAGCAGGTCCATGGACTCGTGCACCACTTCGTCGATGCGGGCGTCGGGACGGTCGGTCTTGTTCACCAGGAGGATGACCGGCAGGTGCGCTGCAAGGGCCTTGCGCAGCACGAAGCGGGTCTGGGGCAGCGGGCCCTCGGAAGAGTCAACCAGCAGCACGACGCCGTCCACCATGGACAGGCCGCGCTCCACCTCGCCACCGAAGTCAGCGTGGCCTGGGGTGTCAATAACGTTGATGGTGATGGTCTCGCCGTTGGAGGACGGACCGTTGTAGGCCACCGTGGTGTTCTTGGCCAGGATGGTGATGCCCTTTTCGCGCTCCAGGTCACCGGAGTCCATCACGCGGTCTTCGAGGTGGTTGTGCTCGGCAAAGGAGTTGGTCTGCTTGAGCATGGCGTCGACCAGCGTGGTCTTGCCGTGGTCAACGTGGGCCACAATCGCGACGTTGCGGAGGTCACTGCGTGATGCAGTGGCTACCGCGGTGTTGGTGGTGGTTTCAGACATGCGTAATGGCTCGATTCAGTGGTGAAAGTCAGCTGTTGTATCGCGACATTTCCAACTGGAACGCACGACGGACAAGGCCCTTAGCACAGGGCACCTTCCCCCAGTCTACCGGCAGTGGCATTTATTGGCCTAAATTTCTGGCGGCCTAGGTACAGAGTGCACGCGCAGGGCCAGCGCCACGCCGAAAAATAGTGATGAAAATCACTGGCCTATCAGGCCGGCATGTCACATGATTGCTCTGACGCATCACGCACGCCGCATAACGCAAGCCCGGAGACACCACATGACAAAGGCCTCGGCCCGCACCCGCATTGGCGCATCCCGGGCCGCGGCCGCTCTGGCAGTGTCTTCCCTAATGGCCTTGTCCGGATGCGGCATCGCCGCCTACTCCCCCGGGATATCCTCCGCGCCGGCGGCCGCCGCTGCGGGCCATCCGCAGGACGGCGGGCAGCCCGCCGCGGTGGCTGCCGGTGCCAAGGTCCGGAATCCGGCTAATGGCCGGCTGGAAGCGGTTCTCCCCGAGATCACCCGGACAGTCCTGCTGATTGGGGACTCGCAGTCCGAACCGGCCGACGGCTGGCCCCGCCAGGCACTTGCGGCAGCGGGGTACAAGGTCTACTTCTGCGGGCGCGGCGGCACCGGATTCGTCTCCTCCAACGGCAGCACGGGCAACTATGTGGATGCCCTCCTGGAAGGGGACTGGCTGCTCCCTTCGGGGACTCCGGCCCTGATCGTCATCCAGGGCGGCGGCAATGACGCCGCCACCGGGGCGAGTGACACGCGGATTGCCGGTAACGCGGAAAAGCTGATCGCTGAACTTCAGGCCCGATACCCCGGCACCCGGATGGCGATGATCGGCACGTTGGCACGCGGCGCGGACCAGGGCGGGGGGCGCCGCAGTGAGGTTGACGCCTTGCTCGGCTCGGTGGCGGCGGCCCACGGGCTGCCCTTTGTGTCAGTGGGCGACTGGCTCACCCGGTACGGCCTGGCCAAGGATCTCGCCGACGCAGTCCACATGAATGCCGCGGGCCGCCAGTCGCTTGGAGCGCTGCTGGAGCGCCGGCTGCGTGAACTTGGCCTGGACCGAAAGGCTACGCCTGACACGGCACCGCTGCTGGCCGCGGGTACGGACGCCACAGGTGCAGTCCAGGATTAGGCGGCAAACAGCGCCACATACGAAAACGGCTGGAGCCGGGCCCATGGGCTCCGGCTCCAGCCGTTCGTTTCGATAAGTGCTGCTACGCCACTTCGGGCGGGAGCATCAGCTTGGCGCCGGGGATGGCGTTGAGCAGTGCCTTCGTGTACTCCTGCCGTGGTGATTCGAAGACTTCATCCGTGGAGCCGGTCTCCACCAGGCGCCCCTTCTCCATGACACACACGTGGTCCGCAATCTGCCGGACCACCGCAAGGTCGTGCGTGATGAAGAGATAGGTCAGACCAAGGTTCGCCTGGAGATCGGCCAGCAGGTTGAGGACCTGCGCCTGGACCAGCACGTCCAAAGCGGACACCGCTTCGTCACAGATGATGACCTCGGGATCCAGTGCCAGCGCGCGGGCAATGGCAACACGCTGCCGCTGCCCGCCGGAGAGCTCGTTCGGGTACCGCTGCATGGCGGACTGCGGCAGCGCCACCTGGTCCAGCAGTTCCCGGACCTTCTTCTCCCGGTTCGCCTGGTTGCCGATCTTGTGGACCCGCAAGGGCTCTTCGATGGTGCGGAAGATGTTGTACATCGGGTCCAGGGAGCCGTACGGATCCTGGAAAATCGGCTGCACGCGCCGTCGGAATTTGAACAGTTCCTGCGACTTAAGCAGCGAGGTGTCCACGCCATCGAACAGGATCCTGCCGTCCGTGGGCTTCTCAAGCTGGAGCACCATCTTGGCCACCGTGGACTTGCCCGAACCGGACTCCCCCACAATCGCCGTCGTGGTTCCACGCTGGACGTCAAAGCTCACGCCGTCCACCGCCGCGAAGTCCGTCGCCTTCCCGAAGCCTTGGCGGAGCTTGTACACCTTCCGCAGGTCCTGGATCTGCAGGACGTTATCCGCGACGGCAGTCTCGGCAGCGGGAGCCAGCAGGTCCGCCGTCTCCACACCCTGTTCCTTGGCGGCCTGGATGCGCCGGCTTGCCAGGGACGGTGCCGACTCGACAAGCCTCCTGGTGTAGGGGTGCTGCGGGTTTCGCAGCAGTTCCAGCGACGGTCCTGCCTCCACCACCCGGCCCTGGTACATCACCACCACCTTGTCGGCGCGTTCTGCCGCCAGCCCCAGGTCGTGGGTGATGAGCAGCACCGAGGTGCCCAGGTCGGTGGTCATGGTGTCCAGGTGGTCCAGGATCTGCCGCTGCACCGTCACGTCCAGGGCCGATGTCGGCTCATCGGCGATGAGCAGCCGCGGCTGGCACGAAAGGCCGATGGCGATCAGGGCACGCTGGCGCATGCCGCCCGAGAACTCATGCGGGTACTGGTTGGCACGGCGTCTGGCGTCCGGCAGGCCTGCCTCGGACAGCACCCGGGCGATGTCCTCCGGTCCGCTGGGCCGCCCGTTGGCACGCAGGGTTTCCCGGACCTGGTAGCCGATCTTCCATACCGGGTTCAGGTTGGACATGGGGTCCTGCGGCACCATGCCGATGGTGTTTCCGCGCAGTTCGATCATGCGCTGCTCGCTGGCATGGGCGATGTCCTCGCCGTCGAGCAGGATCTGTCCGCCGGACACCCTGCCGTTGTTGGGAAGCAGTCCGATGGCCGCGAGTGCAGTGGTGGATTTACCGGAGCCGGACTCCCCCACAATCGCCACCGTTTCGCCGGGCATGATGCTCAGGTGAGCATTGCGGACCGCCTGGACGTCGCCTCCGCCGGTCTTGAACGTGATGGCGAGGTCGCGGATTTCCAGCAGCGGCCTGACGCCCGTGGTGCCGGCTTCATCGATGCGGACTTCTGGAGTTGTCATCTCTTTATCTCTCATCGCTGACGGCTCTTGGGGTCGAGGGCGTCACGGACCGCGTCGCCCAGCATGATGAAGCTCAACACCGTGATGGACAGTGCAGCAGCGGGATACAGCATGATCTCCGGGCTGGTCCTGATGGACGCCTGCGCACCGGCGATGTCATTGCCCCAGGACATGATGCTCTGCGGCAGGCCGATACCCAGGAAGGACAGGGTTGCCTCGGCCACGATGAAGACACCCAGTTCCAGGGTGGCCAGCACGATGATCGGGGCGAGGGCATTTGGCAGCACGTGCCGCACCAGCGCCCCGAATTTGGAGACGCCCAGCGCACGGGCAGCGGTGACGAAATCCGCGTTGCGCACTTCGATCACGGCGCCACGGGTGATGCGCGCCATCTGGGGCCACGCCAGGAGCGAGATGACAAACACCACCGTCCACACACTCTTGTTCTCGCGGAACAGGGGCAGCTGCGTGATGACCAGCGCGCCCAGGATCAGCGGAAGGGCGAAGAAGATGTCACCGAGGCGGGCGAGCACTGAATCGATCCAGCCACCGTAGTAGCCGGCAAGTGCACCAATGGTCACTCCAATCACCAGCACGCACAGCACCGAGAGCACACCCACGGACATGGATGCCTGGGTGCCGTGGATCACGCGTGAGTAGACGTCGCAGCCCTGGAACGTGAAGCCAAACGGATGGCCGGCGGTGGGTCCGCCTTCCGAGTTGGCCAGTTCGCAGCCGGCATTCGGAGCTACCGAGGTGAAGAGTCCGGGGAACAGTGCCACCACGGTGAGGGCAAGGATGAGCAGCGCCGAGATGATGAACAGCGGACGACGGCGAAGCTTGCGCCATGCGTCGGACCACAGGCTGAGCGGTGCCTGGTCAGTCTTGACGGCGTCCGTTGCCAGCAGCGGGGTTTCGTCAATGGGCGCCACGAAGTGGCTGTTGTTACTGGTCATAGCGGATCCTCGGGTCAAGCCAGGCGTACAGGAGATCGACGAGCAGGTTGGCCACCACGAACACCAGCACCAGAACGCTGACGATGGAAACGATGGTGGGTCCCTCGCTGCGGAGGACTGCCTGGTAGAGCTTGTTGCCGACGCCCGGCACATTGAAAATGCCTTCGGTCACGATCGCGCCGCCCATCAGTCCGCCAAGGTTGGCGCCCAGGTAGGTCACCACCGGAATCAGCGAGTTGCGCAGGATGTGGGCCAGGACCACCCGCGGCCGGGACAGGCCCTTGGCCGTTGCGGTCCGGACGTAGTCGGCATTCATGTTTTCGCTGACCGAAGCGCGGGTCAGGCGAAGCACGTACGCAAAAGACACCAGCCCCAGGACCACCGCCGGCAGCAGCAGGCTGCCCCAGTCCGCATTGGCACCCACAGTGGGTTTGGCCCACCCGAGCTGGACACCGAAGACGAGCTGGAATACGAAGCCAAGGACGAACGTGGGGACGGCGATCACCACGAGGGACGCCACCAGGACGGTGGAGTCGAACCAGCCGCCGCGGCGCAGCCCGGCGAAAACGCCGAAGGCAACACCGAAAATGGCCTGGATGGCCAGGGCTTCTATGGCCAGCATCGCAGTTACGGGGAACACTCGGGCAAGGCTCGCGGCGATAGGCTGCCCGGTGAAATCGTTGCCGAGGTTAAAGGTGAACAGGTTCTGCAGGAAGAGGCCGTACTGGACCCAGAACGGCTCGTCCAGGTGGTACTGGCTGCGCAGGGTATCGATGACGGCTTGCGGTGGCTGCCGGTCGCCGAAGAGCGCCGCAATGGGGTCGCCGGGCAGGGCGAACACCATGTAATAGACCAGAAGCGTGGTGCCGATGAAGACGGGGATCACCTGGAGCAGTCGGCGCAGGATAAAGCGGACCACGGGATCACCAACCTTCCGGATGGGAAGTAAACAGGTTCATGGGTGCCTTCCTGCCGTTGCAAGCCAATGGGGGCCCGGCCGTGACCGGACCCCCATCTGCCTGGCGGCAAGTTAGATCTGGGACTACTTTGCCGTGATGTCGAAGTAGCGGATGCCGCCGTTCCAGCCGGTCTCGGCCTTCACAACGTTGTTGCTCCAGACAATGGCGCGTGCCTGGTCCCAGAGCGGCAGACCCGGAAGGTCCTCAAAGAGGATCTCCTGTGCCTGGTTGAACTTCGCGTTGGCCTCGTCCGTGGACTTGGCGGCGAGGCCTTCCTGGAGGAGCTTGTCGAACTCAGGGTTCGTGTACTTCTCGTAGTTGGAAGAGGCGTTCGTGGCCCAGATCGGTCCCAGGAAGTTGTACAGCGACGGGTAGTCACCCTGCCAGCCGGCGCGGGTCAGGCCCGGGAGCTCCTGGGACTTGCGCAGGTTCAGCACTTCGGCGAACTTGGCGAAGGGCTGGATTTCAGCCTCGATGCCGAGGTTGTTCTTGAAGCCGTTGGCTACGGCGTCGATCCATTCCTTGTTGCCACCATCGGTGTTGGAGGCAATCTGGAGCGGCTTGGAGTCGTCGTACGGCTGGATCTTTTCAGCCTGTTCCCACAGGTCCTTCGCCTTGGCGGCGTCGAACGTAAGAACTTCGCTGCCCTTGATCCCTTCTTCAAACCCTTCGATAACCGGCGGGACGAAGGCCTTTGCCGGGGTGCGGGTTCCGTTGAAGATCACCTTGCAGATTTCTTCGCGGTTGATGGCGTAGGAGAGTGCCTGGCGGCGGAGCTTGCCTGCTTCACCCTGGAAGTTCGGGTTGTAGCCCGGGATGTTCAAGGTGGAGTTGGTGGCAGTCGCCTTGGTGGCGTTGCGGTCCGGGAAGTCCGTGGTGTAGGTCTTCAGTGCGTTGGACGGGAGAACATCCGTGACATCCAGGTTGTCGGACTGCAGGTCGGTGTAGGCCGGGCCCGGATCGGTGTAGAACTTGAAGTTCACGCCACCGTTCTTCGCCTCGCGGGGACCGGTGTAGTCAGGGTTCTTGACCAGGGAGATGGACTGGTCGTGGACCCAGGCACCCTCTTTTTCCATCTTGTACGGGCCGTTGCCCACCGGATTCTCGCCGAAGGCCTTCGGGTCGACCAGTGCCGCGGAAGGAAGCGGGAAGAAGGCGGAGTAGCCAAGGCGCAGCGACCAGTCAGCCTCCGGCTGCGCAAGCTTCACCGTGATGGTGGAATCATCGGTGGCAACCAGGCCGGACATGGTTTCGGCCGTGGGTGCAGGAGTGGTGGTCTTTTTGCCGTCAGCACTGGTTTCCTCGGTGACGGCGGAAACTTCCTCGTACCCGGCAATTGACTCAAAGAAGAAGCTGTTGATCTGCAGGTTCTTCGAGTTCGCGGCGAAGTTCCAGGAATCAACAAAAGTCTTGGCAGTGATTTCCTCGCCGTTGGTGAACTTTTGGCCCTGCTTGACCTTAATGGTCCAGTTCTGGGCGTCCGCGGATTCAATGGATTCCGCCAGGGCTTCGACCGGCTTGCCTGAGGCGTCGTACGTCCGAAGTCCTTCAAACAGCAGCTCCACCACCCGGCCGCCGTAGACTTCGTTGGTTGCGGCCGGCAGCAACGGGTTCTGTGGTTCGTTGCTGTAGGCGGTGATGACCTTGTTGGGATCGCCGGCGGTGTCGCCGCCCCCTTCGGTGGTGCCGCCTCCAGCGCCGCACCCGGTCAGGGCCAGCGCGGCAATTGCCACGATGCCCAGTGCTTTGGAAGTGCGCGTGAAACGCATTCCGCCTCCTATGAGTTGTGGGAGATATCGAGGGGAATCTTGTGCTTCCCCGTAAGCCCGGCACAGCGTTTTACTGTGACGCAACTTACATATAACGAGTAGCCTAACCGCACGAAGTCCAGATACTGGTACTCCGTTGCCAAACCGTGACCGGGTCACTCCGACGTGATAGCCGGTGAACGGAAGTTGTGCAAGTCACATGCTACTCGCCGGTAGCTCCGACGGCGAATCGGGCGTGGCGAGTCCCACAAGGCCCCCTGCAGGGTGCTGCTGGAAGCACAAGCCACTAGGAGGCCAGGCGCCACTCCCACACGTTCCACCAGACACCAAGGGGTCCGGAGCTCGATTTCACTCCGGTGATCCGGGGGCCGAATGCGGTGGTGCCAATGGTTTGGTACAGCGGGAGTCCGTAGGCGTTCTCCCAGATGCGTCGGTCGATCTCAGCAAGTAGTTCGTCCTGTTTGCCAAGGTCCGTGGTCCGGGCCAACTGTTCCATGGCCTTGTCCGCGTCGGCGTCGGAAAATCCGTTGAAGTTGCTGCCCGAGCCGGTGCGGAAGATCTGGGGAACCCGGCTGACTCCGGCCCCGGTTCCGATCCAGCCCAGCAGCGCAGCGTCATGACCTGACCCGCCCAGGGACTTTGCCCAGTCAGCACTGCTTTGCCCGCCGTCGACCACTTGGAACCCGGCCTGGGCCGCCGAGTCCCTGATCAGGGCAAAGGCTTCAGCGCGGTTGGGATTGTCCCTGTTGTACAGGATTCTGACCGTGGGGGTGTCGCCGTCCAGGAGCGCCCTGGCAGCCTCGATGTCCACCTCAGGGAAGTCGGAAGATCCGTTGTTCTTCACCGTGTCCGGGTATTTAGGCTGCGCCGGAAGGAAGACGTGGGAATCGAGCGGTTTGGCGTCGGGAACCAGGTCTCCCACGACGGCGTCAACGATCGCCTGGCGTGGAACTGTCTTCAGGAAAGCCTCGCGGACGTCTTCCTGGGCAAAGGGGCCGGAGAAATTGAGGTCCAGGTGGTCGTAGCCGGACTGGTTGTACCGCTCCAGGGTGTTGCCCTGCTCGGCGAGGCCAGCGAAAAGATCCTCCGTGCCGGCGGACGGCTGCGGCGAGATGATGTCCACCTGACCGTTCCGGAGGGCGTCAACCGCAGCAGGGAGGGCACCCGTGAAACGGATGGTGATTTCATCGAGCCAGGGTTCGGCTCCCCAGACGTAATCGCGGTTGCGGACGAGCCTCATGGAAACCTCAGGAACAATGTCCCGCACAATGTAGGGGCCGCTGGAGAGGTAAAGGGCCGGATCATCCGGAAGGGACTTCGTGTCGAAGCCGGAGTTCCAGAAATCGGCCACCCTCTTCAGCTCAGCGTTGACGGCAGGCTTTTCGGGGTCGCCCCGGGGTGAGTCCTGGATGAGGTCAATCAGGTCCTCTTCATCATTCAGCCCGCTCTTCGCGGCAACGACGTGCGCCGGCAGCCCGACGTCGAACGCGACTTCCCAGTCGGCGTACGGCGTGGCGTACTCCAGGGTGATGGACCGCCGGTCGTCCCCGAGCTCGGGCAAGACTGTGCCTGCCAGGCCGCTGGTGTCCGAGGCGACGGAGAAGTACCTGGTTCCTGCTCCCGTCATGGGATCGGCATCGTCAAAGTAACCCGAACCGGCCGCCCAGCTCAGGAGCAGGTCCCCGGCGTCGATCGCTTCACCGTCGGACCATTTGACGCCCTCATTAACGGTGTACCTCACCTTCAACGGCTCGTCGGAGACCTTCTCGAACCGCCCGAACTTGTCGTTGCGCACCACGGCGGCGCTGTCATCCAGGTAATAGAACCCGGAGTGGGTGATGTAACCGACCTTGGAGTTGATGTCCGTGTTGCCGTCGGCGCTGTAAGGGTTGAAGGACGAGAACGCGTTGACCTCGGCAACAGTGGCGACACCGCCCCGCTTGGCCTCCCCCACCACAACGGGCGTACTGCCGCCGGCTCCGGAGCAGCCGGAGAGAACCAGCGCAGCCGCCACCGCCGCGGTGATGTAGTGCATCAGACGCCTGACCGGCATGCCGCCTCCTCGTGTTTTCCCTCCGGGAGGGGGACCTGGAGTCGCCAGGATCACGCCCTCCATAGTCAGGATAAGGTGTCCGCCCAGTCCGACGGTGAACCGGCTCAGACGTTAAAGCGGAACTCCACCACGTCGCCGTCAGCCATGACGTATTCCTTGCCTTCGATCCGGACCTTGCCGCGGGACTTTGCTTCAGCCATGGAGCCTGCATCCACGAGGTCTTCGAAGGACACCACCTCGGCCTTGATGAAGCCGCGCTGGAAATCGGAGTGGATCACGCCGGCGGCCTGGGGAGCCGTGTCGCCCTGGTGGATGGTCCAGGCGCGTGCTTCCTTTGGCCCTGCGGTGAGGTATGTCTGCAGCCCAAGGGTGTGGAACCCGACGCGTGCCAGCTGGTCCAGCCCTGACTCGTCCTGGCCGTTCATCTCCAGCATTTCGCGGGCTTCTTCCTCGTCCAGTTCCACGAGGTCGGATTCGAGCTTGGCGTCAAGGAAGATGCAGTCAGCCGGGGCCACCATGGCCCGCAGTTCCTCCTGCTTTTCCGGGCTGCCCAGGATTCCTTCGTCCGCGTTGAACACGTAGATGAAGGGCTTGGCCGTGAGCAGGCTGAGCTCCTTGAGGTGCTCCATCTCCAGCTTGTCGCTCTTGATGGACGAGTAGATGGTGTCGCCGCGTTCCAGCACCGCCTGGGCATCCTTGATGGCGGCAAGCTCGGCGGCTTCCCGCTTCTTGATCTTGACCTCTTTTTCGATCCGGGGAATAGCCTTCTCGATGGTCTGCAGGTCGGCGAGGATCAGCTCGGTGTTGATGGTTTCCATGTCCGAGCGGGGGTCCACCTTGCCGTCAACGTGGATCACATCGGGGTCGTCGAACACCCGCACCACTTCGGCGATGGCTTCGGCCTCGCGGATATTGGCCAGGAACTGGTTGCCCAGCCCTTCCCCTTCGGATGCGCCCTTGACGATGCCGGCGATGTCCACGAAGGAGACCGCGGCCGGCAGCACGCGCTGCGATCCGAAGATGCCGGCCAGCTTGTCCAGCCGCGGGTCCGGCAGGTTCACGACGCCCACGTTCGGTTCGATGGTGGCGAACGGATAGTTCGCGGCCAGGACCTGGTTGCGGGTAAGCGCGTTGAAGAGAGTTGATTTGCCGACGTTGGGCAGTCCGACGATGCCAATAGTAAGAGCCACGAGCATTGATTCTACCCGCAGGGCACCCGCGGCCTGTACCGGCGGATGTCATTGCCCCGGATTGTCAGAGCCCCATGCAACAGTGAGGGCATGGATGTTTTTGCGTTGATTCTTGCCTTGTTCATGCTGCTTCTGGGTGCCTTGGCCGGTGCTGCAGCCACCTATTTTGCACTGCGGAAGAACTCGCATGCCCTTGAGGCGGATTTCGACGCCGTCTCATCCCGGCTGTCCGAGGTCAGCGCGCAGTTCGCCGCTGCCGACGCCGAGCGCCGGCTTTTGGCCGCACAGAACCGGGAGCTGGGCGAGGCACGGACGCAGGACGGGAGCGTGCTCCGCGCCCTTGCACCGGTCGCGGAAAAGCTCTCCGCGGTGCAGCAGCAGGTGGCGCTGCTGGAACGTGACCGGGTGGAGCAGTATGGCCAGCTGGCGCAGCAGCTCCAGGAAGCCAGGCTCTCGGACGAACAGCTGATCAGGTCCACGCATGCACTGGAATCGGCCCTGCGGTCCAACAGTGCGCGCGGCCAGTGGGGCGAGGTGCAGCTGCGGCGCGTGGTGGAAGCCTCCGGGATGCTGCGGCACGTGGATTTCGTGGAACAGGTCCACAGCGCCGGTGGTGATTCCGCGGTCCGTCCCGACCTTGTGGTCCAGCTCCCCGGCGACAAGCAGCTGGTGGTTGATGCCAAAGTTCCGTTGTCGTCCTATCTGGAGGCCCAGGAACTGGGAGCGGCCGACGCCCGGCACGGGCAGCAGGGCATGACCACCGCAATGGACCGCCGAAACCAGCAATCGCTGCTGGCAGCGCACGCGAAGGCGCTCCGGGCCCACGTGGACTCACTCAGCAACAAGAAGTACTGGGATATCCCCGGCAACTCCCCCGAACTGGTGATCTGCTTCATCCCGGCCGAGTCCATCCTGGCCGCGGCTCTGACGGCAGACGCGGAGCTCCTGGACCACGCCCTGTCCAGGAACGTGGTCCTGGCATCACCCAGCACCCTGCTGGCCGTCCTGAAGTCGGTCGCCTTCACGTGGCGGCAGGACGTGCTGACGGACAGCGCCCGGGAACTGTTCGACCTGGCGAGGCAGCTCTACGACCGCATGGGAACACTGGGCGAGAACGTCACCAAGCTGGGATCATCGCTGAAAACCTCGGTGGACCGCTACAACGCCATGGTCGGCACGCTGGAAGCACGGGTCCTGCCCACGGCCCGGAAGCTGAACACACTGGAAGAGTCAGGTTTGACCGCCCCGCCGGCTGTGGAGGTCACGCCACGTGCTCTCGCGGCCCCGGAACTCCAGCACGACGAGGCAGCCGCCTAGGACGATACATCCAGGACGGGGGCACCGCTGCCGGAGTAAACCCGGCGGCGGACGGCGTCAGCTGCGCGGCCTGCGCCCGCCGAGCGCGCGGCTGACGTCACCGGCCTGCTTCAGGGTCGCGCGGAGCTCCTTGGGCAGCGAGAAGAGAAGGTCTTCCTCCGCTGTGACCACTTCCTCGACGGTGCCGTAACCGTAGTCGGCCAGCAGCCGCAGCACGTCCTGTACCAGCACCTCCGGCACTGATGCCCCGGACGTCACGCCCACGGTGGCCACGCCTTCGAACCAGGCTTCGTCCACCTCGTTGGCGAAGTCCACCCGGTAGGAAGCCTTGGCCCCGTATTCAAGGGCCACCTCCACGAGCCTGACGGAGTTGGACGAGTTCGCCGAGCCAACCACGATTACCAGGTCCGCCTGCGGCGAGATCTTCTTGATGGCCACCTGCCGGTTGGTGGTGGCGTAGCAGATGTCGTCGCTGGGGGGATCCTGGAGGGTAGGGAACCGCTCCTTGAGCAGCCGTACGGTCTCCATGGTCTCGTCAACACTCAGGGTGGTCTGCGAAAGCCAGATGACCTTTTCGGGATCGCGGACCGTGACCTTGTCCACCTCGTGGGGGCCGTTGATGATCTGGATGTGCTCCGGCGCTTCGCCTGCTGTCCCTTCGACTTCTTCATGGCCGTCGTGGCCGATGAGGAGGATGTCGAAGTCGTCCTTGGCGAACCGGACTGCCTCCTTGTGAACCTTGGTCACCAGCGGGCAGGTGGCATCGATGGTGCGCAGTCCCCGTTCCTCGGCTGATTCCACCACGGCTGGAGAAACGCCGTGGGCGGAAAAAATGACCAGGGCACCCTCGGGCACTTCGTCGGTCTCGTCCACGAAGATTGCGCCTTTTTCCTCCAGGGACGTGACCACGTGGACGTTGTGCACAATCTGCTTCCGCACGTACACCGGAGGACCATAGTGTTCCAGCGCCTTCTCAACGGCGATCACCGCGCGGTCAACACCGGCGCAATAGCCGCGCGGAGCGGCCAGCAGCACTCTCTTGGTTCCTGCGACGGGGGCTGCCGCTGCTACTTCCTCAGGGGAGCGGCGCCTACGCGGGATGGTGGGCATCGAAAGGGAAACAGCTGAGGAGGTCATTTCTCCATGCTACCGGGTTGCCCGCGGCCGCCTTCGCGATGAGATTCCGGCCACAATGCCCAGGAGCAGCAGCAGCCCGCCGGTGATGGCTGCGCCCGCCGTCCATGCCGCGAAGTCAGCGTTGGCTGCGGCCACGAACTCATCCCGGAACATGTTGGCAACCTCATTTCCGGTGTCCGCGGCCAGCGCCTGGGCCGCACCCACCTGCGCGCCCACCGCCCAGAGACCCGCAAGCAGCAGCCCGCCAATTCCGGCGCCCACCAGCACGGTCCAACGCCGTCGTGCCGCCACGAGGGCCAGGAGGAAGGCGATGCCTGAACCGACGGCGAGCATGTAGCCCATGGGGGCATAAGTGGCCAGCCGCTCGGTCCACTCCCGTTGTTCGGGCTGGCCAACGTTGATCAGCGTTTCCCCCGGCGGATCGAGTGGAAGGCCGGTTGCCCGGGAAATTTCCCCGGCACCCAGCGCCACCAGCGGGGCCACGTCAAGAGTCAGCGAGGAGACGGAACCGGAGGGGTCAGGCTCCGCCGCGGCCGGCGGGAAGCTGAGGCGGTGGCTTTTGCGCAGTGTTTCCTCCCAGGCGGCGGGGTATCCCTGGAGCCCGGACAGCGACGTGGCCGCATCCTCCAGCACTGGCTGGACCAGATCGGACAGGAAGCCCGGAACTGCGCTGGTGTCGATGGTTCCCACGGCCGCAGCGGCCAGCTGCTGCTGGAATTCGGCGTTTCTTCCCAGGGGCGCCGCCAGCCCTACAAAGCCGTCCTCCTGGACGATGCTGCGGTCAAGCCAGATGGCCGGAACAGCAACGGCGGCCAGCAGGACACCCAGCACGGTGGCGACGGCGGAAACGAAAGTGCGCACAGCAGATCCTTCGGGTTGATGGCGGTAGATCCATCCTAGGCAAGGATCCTGGCCGGGCGCTGTCAGTCCCGCGTGCTACAGCTTATGGATAAGGTTGAATAACCGCCGCACAACAGACGAAGGACCCCATGCCCGCAGCTCCAGCCCCGCAAGGGCGTTTGCATGTCTGACCAGGCTTCCCTTCCCGGCACCGCGCCCTCCACACTGCCCGCCACCGCTGCTGAAACTACCCCGGACAACCCGTGGCCGCTTCAGTTGCTCTCGCAAAAGCTCAAGGCCCACATCGACAGGACACCCTCGGCGTGGGTGGAAGGCCAGGTCATTGAACTGAACCGCCGCGGTACCAACGCCTACCTGACGCTGCGGGATGTTGATGCCGAAGTGTCCCTGCCGGCTTCGGTCTGGACCAAAGTACTGGAGCGCCAGAATCTGCCCCTGGAACGCGGATCACGCGTGGTGGCCCTGTTGAAGCCCGAGTTCTGGATTAAGACCGGACGGTTGAACATGCTGGTCAGGGACATCCGGCCGGTGGGCCTGGGTGACCTCCTGGCCCGGATTGAGAGGCTCCGGCAGGCCTTGTCCGCGGAGGGAATTTTCGCCGATTCCCGCAAGAAGCCACTCCCCCTGTTGCCACACCGCATCGGCCTTATTACCGGCCGGGATTCCGACGCCAAGAAGGACGTCCTGCGGAACGCTGCCCTGCGTTGGCCTGCGGTGGAGTTCGAAATCCGTGAAGTGGCGGTCCAGGGAAACACTGCCGTGTCCCAGATTGTCCGTGCCCTGCGGGAGCTCGACGCTCATCCCGTGGTGGACGTCATTGTCATCGCCCGCGGCGGAGGCGCACTTGAGGACCTGTTGCCCTTCAACAGCGAAGAGCTGGTCCGTGCTGTGGCGGCAGCAGCCACCCCTGTGGTGAGTGCCATCGGGCACGAAGCCGACCGGCCGCTGCTGGACGACGTTGCAGACTTGCGGGCGTCCACCCCCACCGACGCCGCGAAGCGGATTGTTCCGGAAGTTTCCGAGGAACTGGCGGGCGTGCGGCAGGCGCGGGAACAGCTGAGGCGCTGCATGGAGCGCATGGTGGACCGTGAAACGGACCGGCTCGCGTCGCTTCATTCCCGGCCGGTCCTGGCGTCACCGGAGGCACTGGTAACCGTCCGCAGTGAGGAAATTGAGCGGCTGCTGAGGCGGTCTTCCGCTGCCGTGAACTCCACGGTGGTACGCGCCGCCGATCAGCTGGAACACCTCAAGGCACAGGTGCGCGCGCTGTCGCCGCAGAAGACGCTGGACCGGGGGTACGCCGTCGTCGAACTCGCCGGGCAGCAGGCAGGACCGGCAGCGGTCGCCGGGCACGCAGTGGTCCGCCGCCCGGCTGATGCACCGGCCGGTTCGCCGCTGTCCATCAGGGTGGCGGAGGGCCGCTTCGGTGCAACCTCCACGGGCGCAGGCGCATCCACTGATTCTGGCCAGGACAATCCGAACAACGGGAGAACCGCATGAGTGAGCAAAAGCCGGACGCCGGCACCGCAGGCCTGAGCTACGAGGAGGCCCGTGAGCAGCTCATCGCCGTCGTGGGCAGGCTCGAGGCCGGAGGTGCCAGCCTCGAAGAGTCGCTGGCGCTGTGGGAACGCGGTGAAGCCCTGGCCGCACGCTGCGAGGAGTGGCTCGAGGGGGCACGGAAGCGGCTGGCCGCCGCCCGCGACCAGCCGCTGTAAACGGAAGCCATGCCGGGTAACGCGGAACCAGCCCGGTTCCCGTAACCAGCCGGCAGGGGCTCAGGACCGGAGAATCAGCTCCCGCTCGGTGGAGACGTCAAACTCGGCCTTGGGCCATTCCAGGTTCAGTTCGGCAAGGGCACCCAGCAGCAGCTGCTGCACGGCGATCCGGGCGTACCACTTCTTGTTGGCCGGAACCACGTGCCATGGCGCATCCCTGGTGCTGGTCTCGTCAATGGCGTCCTGGTAGGCATTCATGTAGTCCTCCCAGAAGGCGCGCTCGTCGAGGTCGCCCCGGTTGTACTTCCAGTGCTTGGCGGGGTTGTCCAGCCGGGCCAGCAGCCTGGCCTTCTGCTCCTCGCCGCTGATGTAGAGCATCACCTTCACCACTTTGGTCCCCGAGTCGGTGAGGCGCGTCTCGAATTCGTTGATGGCCACGTAGCGGCGCTTGATCTCGTCGGGGCTGGCCCAACCGTGCACCCGGTGGATCAGGACGTCCTCATAGTGGGAACGGTCGAAGACCCCCACCATGCCGGCCGCCGGCACTTCCTTCTCGATCCGCCAGAGAAAGTCATAGGACTTCTCCTCGTCCGTGGGCGCCTTAAAGGCCTTGAACTGGACGCCCTGCGGATCCATGGCGGCCATGACGTGCTTGACGATCCCGCCCTTGCCGGCGGTATCCATGGCCTGGAGGATCAGCAGGATCCGCTTGCGGCCGCCAAAACGGGACTCGGCGAACAGCTTTTCCTGCAGTTCGGTGAGCTCGTCGTCCATGTCGGCCAGCAGCAGCCTGCCGTCCTCCTTGGAGCCGGTGTAGCCGGGAGTGGAATCCGGATCGACGCCGGACAAGGAGAACCCGTCCCCTACCCGAAGGGTTTCAGAAGGATGCTGATCGAAGCGAATGACGCCGGCCATGGGAATTCCTTTCCGCGAAGTGCCACGGGGCTCAAGCGCCCGTGAGCACAGGCTAGTTCCCCTGGTACCTGCTCAGGAAGTCCCCCATCCGGCCCACTGCCTCTTCGATGTCCTTGACGTTGGGCAGCGTGACCATGCGGAAGTGGTCCGGACGGACCCAGTTGAAGGCCCGGCCGTGGGATACCAGGATTTTCTGCTCCCTGAGGAGGTCCAGGACAAATTTCTCGTCATCGCGGATGTGGTAGACCTCAGGGTCAAGCTTCGGGAAGAGGTACAGGGCGCCGCGTGCCTGCTGGGTGCTGACACCGGGGATGGCGTTCAGCATGTCGTAGGCCTTGTTGCGCTGTTCCAGGAGGCGGCCGCCGGGCAGGATCAGGTCGTTGATGCTCTGGTACCCGCCCAGGGCGGTCTGGATGGCGTGCTGGGCCGGCACGTTGGCGCACAGTCGCATGTTGGCCAGCAGGCTGATGCCCTCCAGGTAGTCGGCCGCATCCTTCTTGGGTCCCGAGATGGCCATCCATCCGGCGCGGTAACCGCACACCCGGTATGCCTTCGACAGTCCGCTGAAGGTCAGGCAGAGGACGTGGTCACCGGTCAGTTTGGCCAGGTTCACGTGGACCGCATCCTCGTAGAGGATCTTTTCGTAGATCTCGTCAGCGAAGAGCACCAGGCCATGTTTCTCGGCAAGGGCCACGATGCGCTTCAGCGTCTCTTCGGGGTACACGGCGCCGGTGGGGTTGTTCGGGTTGATCACCACGATGCCCTTGGTCCGCGGCGTGATCTTGGCTTCGAGGTCTTCCAGGTCGGGCTGCCAGCCGGAGTCCTCGTCGCAGAGGTAGTGCACCGGCTTTCCGCTGGCCAACGCCACCGAGGCGGTCCACAGCGGGTAGTCGGGGGTGGGGATCAGGACTTCGTCGCCGTCGTCAAGCAGGGCCATCAGGGACATCGTGATGAGTTCACTGACGCCGTTCCCCAGGTAGATGTCGTCCACGTGGATGTTCTGGATGCCGCGGGTCTGGTAGTACTGCGAGACGGCAGTCCGGGCGGAAAAGATGCCCCGCGAATCGCTGTAGCCCTGGGCGTGGGGCAGGTGGCGGATCATGTCCACCAGGATGGCGTCGGGCGCTTCGAACCCAAACGGCGCCGGGTTGCCGATGTTCAGTTTGAGGATCCGGTGCCCCTCTGCCTCCATCTGCTGGGCCGCCTGGAGGATCGGTCCACGAATGTCGTAAAGGACGTTGTTGAGCTTCGTGGACTGCCTGAATTCTGCCATCCCTCAAATATGCCACAGGAAGGATGTGTCACCCGTGAGACCTCGCCCACACACGCACGACGGCGGCTGCCGGACTTTTCGAAGTCCGGCAGCCGCCGTCGTCATCACCTAAATACAGCGCCGTGACGGGCGTTCTACTTCAGAATGCCCTTTTCCTTCAGCCAGGCTTCGGCTGCTTCCTTGGCACCCTGCTTCTGGCTGCCGCTGACCGCACGGTTGAGGTTGATCAGGTCCTCTGTGGTGAGGATCCTGGACACCGAGTTCAGGGCTTCCTTCGCCTTGTCCGTCATCTTGGCCTCGTTGTACAGCGGGATCACCTGCTGGGCGATGAAGTTGTTCTTGGGATCCTCCAGGACCACCAGGTCGTTGTCCGCGATGGACGGGGTGGTGGTGTAGATGTCCGCCACCTGAACCTGGTCTTCCAGCAGCGCCTTAAGGGTCACCGGACCGCCGCCGTCGCTGAAGGGCTCCAGCTTCTTGGGCTCGCAGTTGTAGTTCTCCTTCAGGCCGGGCAGCCCATAGGCACGTTCAGCAAACGTTGCCGGAGCACCCACCACAATCTCACTGCAGACCTTGGCCAGGTCCTCGATGGACTTCAGCTGGTACTTCTCCGCCGTTGCCTTGGTGACAACCATGGCGTCCTTGTTCTCCGCCTTGGAAGCTTCCGCAACCGCAAGTCCGTCGGGCAGCTTGTCCGGCAGCGCACCGGCGATGTCGTCCGCCGATTCCTCGGTGGCTTCCTTGTCCACGTGGAGCAGCAGGTTTCCGGTGTAGTCCGGAACCACATCCACCGAACCGTCCTGGACAGCCTTGAAGTACACCTCACGGGAGCCGATATTCGGCTTGGTGGTGGCCGTGAGTCCTGCCGCGTTCAGCGCCCCGGCGTACAGTTCGGCGACGATCTGGCTTTCCGGGAAGTCCGCCGAGCCCACCACGAGGGACGTTGCCTCGCCCGAGCCGCCTGCGCTGGTGGCCGGCGGATTGCTCAGGGGATCGGAACCACCGCAGGCGGACAGCGCCAGTGCCACGCCGAGCCCGGCGGCCAGCCCGCCCAGGGCCCGCCTGCCGAAGAGTTGGGGACGGCTTTCATTCATGACTTACCTCCTTGTACAACAGCCTCCGCGATTACGGGGTCTGTGAGATCGACCGCAGCCTGCTGGCTGCGGCGTGACTGCTTCGAGGCTCCCGATGCGAGGAAGAGCCTCTGGAAGAGGGACAGCACGAGGTCGACGGCGATGGCCAGGGCTGCGATCAGCAGGGAACCTCCCAGCATCTGCGGGAAGTCGCTGAGGACAAGGCCGTCGAAGAGGTAGCGGCCAAGGCCGCCCAGGTTGATGTAGGCAACGACGGAGACGGTGGCGATGACCTGCAGCACGCCGGTGCGGAAGCCGCCGAACATCACGGTCAGCGCGTTGGGCAACTCAGCGCGGAACAGGACCTGGAGTTCGGTCATTCCCATGGCCCGGGCAGCGTCCACCACGTTGCGGTCCACGCTCGAAATTCCGGCGTAGGTGCCCGCGAGGAGCGGCGGTACGGTGAGGATGACCAGTGCCCAGACCGGGGGCATCAGGCCGATGCCGGCAAGCAGGACGAAGAGCGTCAGCAACCCGAGGGTGGGCAGGGCGCGCAGGGCCCCTGCGAGTGCAACGATGGCCACCCTCCCCCGGCCAGTGTGGCCGACGTACAGGCCAATGGGGACGGCGATTGCGGCGGCAATGAGCATGACCAGGCCGGTGTACTGCAGGTGCTCCGCGAGCCGGGCGGGAATGCCGGCGCTGCCGGTCCAGTTCTCCGGGTCGGCGAGCCATGCGAAGGTGTCGGTGAAGACGCTCATGCGTTGCCGCCTCCCGTTTTCGGTGCGGAAAGACGACGGGCGGCGGAAGCTTCCCCTGGTGCGTTTCCGCCGGCCAGTTGCGGTGTGCGCCGCTTCCCGGCGCTCTCCCACGGCGTGAGGATCCGCTCCAGGAGGACCAGGAGGGCGTCCATCAGCAGTGCCAGGACCAGGATGGCGATGATCCCCACCACAATTTCGGTAACAAAATCCCGCTGCAGGCCGGACGTAAAGAGCATCCCCAGGTTTCCGATGCCCAGCAGGGCTGCCACGCTGACCAGGGAGATGTTGCTGACGGACACCACCCGAAGGCCGGCAAACAGGACCGGGAGAGACAGCGGCAGATCCACCTGCAGGAACCGTGCCAGCGGCCTGTACCCCATGGCGACCGCAGCCTGGCTGACATCCTCACTTACTGAGTCGAAGGCGTCCAGGGCTGCACGGACCAGCAGTGCGACGGCGTAGATGGTCAGTGCCACCACCACGTTCAGCGGGTCCAGGATCCGGGTGCCGAGGATGGTGGGCAGGATGATGAACAACGCCAGGGACGGGATGGTGTACAGGAGCGAGGAGGCCGTCAGCACCACCGAGCGGAGCGTGCGGTTCTGCCGGGCCAGCTGCGCCAACGGGATGGAGATCAGCAGTCCCAAAACCATGGGGACAAGGGCGAGCAGCATGTGCTGGCCCGCGCGTTCCAGGACCATGCCGCTGTTCGCCAGGAACCACTCCATCAGAGTGCAGCCTGCCGTATCTGGCGTGCCTCTTCAATTAGGGCCAGGACTTCGCCGCCGCGGACCACGCCCAGGACTTTGCCCTCGGAATCCACTGCCACGCCAAGGCCCGACGGCGACGACAGGGCTGCATCCAGCGCCCGGCGCAGGCTCTCGCCCGGCCGGAACAGCGAGCCGCCGGGGATCAAGCCGGCGTCGGTGCCCGGTGTCGCCCAGCCCAGGGGGCGCATGTCCGCATCCACCACAAGCTGCCAGCCGCCGGCGGCTGCGGGGTCGGATTCGTGGCTGGAGGGACCGCGGACGATGGTCGGCACCGGGTGGAGCGTAACGCCGTCGGACGGGGTGAAGCCGAGGTGGCGGAAACCGCGGTCGCGCCCCACGAAGGAGGCCACGAAGTCGTTGGCCGGGGCACGCAGGATCTCCTCCGGCGTGGCGTACTGGGCGAGCCGTCCGCCGACTGCGAAGACAGCCACTTTGTCCCCCAGGACGGTGGCCTCATCGATGTCATGGGTAACGAAGACGATGGTCTTGGCGAGGTCCTTCTGCAGCCGCAGCAGTTCCTGCTGGAGTTCGTCGCGGACCACAGGGTCCACAGCACTGAAGGGCTCGTCCATGAGGAGGACGGGTGGATCCGCGGCGAGGGCGCGCGCGACGCCCACACGCTGCTGCTGTCCGCCGGAAAGTTGTGCGGGGTACCGCTTGCCCAGATGGCGGGCCAGCCCCACCACATCCAGGAGTTCCTCGGCCCGTCTGCGGGCATCGGACTTTGATACGCCGTTCAGGCGCGGGACGGTGGCGATGTTGTCCACCACCGAGCGGTGCGGCAGCAATCCGGCGGACTGCATCACATATCCCATGGACCTCCGCAGCTCTGCTGCCGGCACCGAGGTGACGTCCTTGCCGCCAACAGCGATGGTGCCGGACGTGGGTTCAACCATCCGGTTGATCATGCGTAGCGAGGTTGTCTTGCCGCAGCCGGAGGGCCCTACAAAGACCGTGATGGAGCCCTTCCCAATGGACATGGAGAGGTCATCCACGGCCGGCTGCCCGCCCTGGTACTGCTTGGTCACGCTCTGAAACTCGATCATCGCCTGGTCCATGGTGCGGACTTACCTGTTCTGCTCGGACGGCGCGGGAAGCACCGCCACATTGTCATCAGCACGCTGATAGTTACGGTAGCCCAATCCTGGGCCGCCATCACCAGCAGCGGCACCAATTCCGGGCAAAGGAATCCCTACTGTGACCATTCGGAGCCGCGGGCGGCCCGGATGGGACGCCGTCCGGGGATGCGGGACCGGCAGGGCAGGGAAGCACTGAGCCGTCGGGGGCATACCGGCCTAAAGTGGGAGCGTGACCAACTTGGAGATATCACCCCAGCAGGAAGTCTGTCCGCCGGCGAGCGCCGAGGGAAGCCCGGGGCCGTGCCTGCAGTTGTGGCCGGAACGGGAAGTGCCGCTGGGTGGTGTGCGTGCCATGAATGTCCAGCGGACGCTGCCGCAGCGCGGCCTGCCCACCATCGGGGCGTGGTGCTTCCTGGACAGCTTCGGGCCGGACCGGACGGCCATGTCTGTCCTGCCGCACCCGCATATCGGCCTGCAGACGGTGACCTGGCCTTTGGCCGGCCACATCCGCCACCGGGACAGCGTGGGCAGCGATGTGGTGGTCCGTCCGGGGGAACTGAACATCATGACGGCGGGTCACGGCGTGTCGCACTCGGAGTTCGCGGTGCTTCCGCCTGCCGGGGAGGAACTGCCTGTGCAGCGGGGCCTCCAGTTGTGGGTGGCGCTTCCGGATGGGGAACGGCACCGCCGGCCGGCCTTCGAACAGCACCGGGCACTGCCCCAGGCCAGAGGGAAAGGCTATACCGCCACCGTGATGGTGGGTGAGCTCGCGGGAGTCGCCTCCCCGGCCACCATGTACTCGCCCATTGTGGGAGCGGACGTTTCCTGTGAGGGGGCGGCGCTGCTGCCGCTGAACCCGGACTTTGAACACGGCATCCTGGTGCTTGACGGCGGCCTGGCGCTGGACGGCCAGGAACTTGCCCCGGGCCCGCTCGGCTATCTGGGCACCGGCCGGCAGGAACTCCAGGTCGAGGCCCTGCCCGGTACGCGCTTCCTGCTTATCGGCGGCGAGCCGTTCGAGGAGGAGCTGTTGATGTGGTGGAACTTCGTGGGCCGCACGCACGAGGAAGTGGAACAGGCCCGGGATGCCTGGGAAGCCCAGGACGGCGTGCCGGACGCGGAGGCGGCTGCCGCCCGCTACGGCCTGGTAGCGGGCCACGGTCCTGACGCCGGCGCCGAAGCCGGACGCATCCCCGCTCCCCCGCTTCCCGGTGTCCGGCTGACTCCCCGGAAACGCTCTGTCTAAACAGCGGGTCTAAACAGCGCGGCCAGTGCCGGCCGGTGCAGCAAACAGTCAGGCCGGCTCCGCCACCAGCTGCAGCACGCCGAAGACCGGTTCCTGGTCCAGCACCCGGACGTCCGTTACGCCGGCGCTTTCGAGGTGCCGGCGGAAGGACTCCTGGAGGGGTGCCACGTTCATTCCCAGGCCGCCGCCCAGGATGACGGGGCCGGCGATCCGCAGTTGGTCCAGGACCTGGAGCGCCAGGCCTGCCAGGTCCCGGCCGGCCTGGTCGAGCATTGCCTGGCTCGCGGGGTGTCCACCGGCTGCGGCTTCCACCACATGCCGGGCCTGCTGGGCCCAGAAGCGGCGGCCGGTGTCCGGGGAATGGAACAGGGCAATGAGCTTGTTGGGGTGGTCCACACCGCAGGATTGCAACAGCGCGGAGGTGAGCTGGTCGGCCGGCTGGCCCTGGTTCATCTGCCGGAGGCTGTAGCGCACCGCTTCGCGGCCCAGCCAGTAGCCGCTGCCTTCGTCCCCGAGCAGGTAGCCCCAGCCGCCCGCCCGGGCCTCATCGCCGTCGGAGTTCCTGCCCCAGGCGGCGGAGCCGGTGCCGGCGATCACCGCCACCCCGGTGCTTGCGTGCCCGGCAGCGAGCAGCAGGCGCGAATCATGCACCACGGTCACCCGGGCGCCGGGAACATGCGGCTGGATCAGCGAGGCAAGGGCTGCGGCGTCCTCATCCGTGTCGATCCCGCCGGATCCTGCATACACCTGGGACACGCTGCCACCGCCGATCCGGGCGAAGAGGTCGGCGATGTTGCGCGCGGCCTCGTCGCGGGTGACGTTCTGCACGTTGGAGCTGCCTGCGGATTCATCGGCAACGGCGATCCCGTCCTCGAACCGGATGCCGTGGGTCTTGGTGCCGCCGATGTCCAGCCCAATAATGACACGGGCGGGCGGACGTGCTGTGGATGGTTCGGCGGGACGTGCGGTGGGGTTTTCGGTGTTGGTCACGTCACAAGGGTACTGGCCGCGAAGGGGCCGGTCCTCCGGGGCTGGACCGCCGCCGCCGGGAATCGCGTCCTCTTGCCCTGCCCGTCAGCCGGTCCGCTGCCTGGCCAGCCCGGCCAGCAGCTGCGGGCCCTCGGCAACCACCATCTCCCGGAAGAGCCTGACCTGGACCGGTTCGGCATCGGGCTTCCTGCGCCGCCAGCTGATGCCCACCTCGCGGAAGGCCAGGGCTGAATCAAGGGGAACTTCCACCCAGCCCAGGTTTCCCGTCTCCGGGCTGACGGTCCGGCCCGGCGCGTCGCCCCCGGGCGGCAGGATGCTGACGCCCAGCCCCGCGGACACCAGCCCGCGGATGGTGTGGGAGTCCTGGCTTTCGAAGGCGATGCGGGGCCTGTATCCCGCTTCGCGGAACAGCGCGTCGGTCAGCGATCGCATGCCGTACCCGGGCCCGAGCGCCACAAAAGGCTCTGTCCTGATGTCGGCCAGCCCCGCCGTCGTCCGTCCAGCAAGGGGGTGACTGTGATGGACCACCAGGCGCAACGGCTCGCGGTACAGCGGGGAGGACTGCAGGTTCCTGCCGGCCGGCGCCACCGGGGCGGTCAGTGCCAGGTCCGCCCCACCGGTTGCCAGTTCCTCCAGGCAGGCGTTCCGGGAGCCCTGGCTCAGGGTGAAGACGGCGCCCGGGTGGCGGCTGCGGAACACACTGATCAGCAGCGGAAGGGTTGCCTCGCCAAACGTGTGCTGGAAGGAGACTGAGATCCTGCCCCGGACCACCTCCGATTCGTTGCGGACCAGGTCCAGCCCGGCCTGGAACTCCGCCAGGGCCTGCTCGATGTACGGCAGCAGGGTACGGGCAGCGGGAGTCAGCCGGACGCCCCTGCCGTCCCTCACCAGGAGTTCGGTGCCGACGACGGCGCTGGCCCGCGCGAGTGCCCTGCTCACCGTGGACTGGGGTACTCCCAGCAGTTCCGCCGTTTCCGTTACGTGCTCCGTGCGCCCCAGCTCGGCCAGCACGGGAAGGAGGGGCAAGAGCTGCATGAGTTGCTTGTGGTCTGCTTCCATGGCTTGGCCTCCCTTTCCCCGACTCCCCCCAAACTAGGTAGCGCTAACTGTCGTGTTGGGCACCGAAAACGACAGTTGCCGCTACCCAGTTGGGGAAGTATCCGATTTTGCTATCAGTTTTGCACAAAACATGCATTGGAGGTATGTATTGGGCAAGGGCTACGCTGGCGGAATGCCACACAATGCCAGCCTGACCGGCAGCGGTACGGAGCCGCGCTGGGACGGGCATGCCAAGGGATCACGGGCCTACGGCCGGATCCTCGCGGGCCTGTCCTTTGCCGGCGTGGCGACCTTTGCCCAGCTGTACTCCACGCAGGCGGTCCTGCCCCTGCTGGCAGCGGATCTCCGGATTTCCGCGGCCGAGGCCGCCCTCACGATTTCCCTGGCGACCGTGGGCCTTGCCGTCACGGTGATCCCCTGGTCCTTCCTCGCCGACCGGATCGGCCGCGTCAAGGCCATGACCTGGGGCATCTCCATCGCCACCGTGCTTGGCCTGCTGGTGCCGCTGGCGGACAGCTTCGGCATGCTGCTGGCCCTGCGCCTCCTGGAAGGCATGGCCCTGGGCGGGATTCCCGCCATCGCCATCGCCTATCTCAATGAAGAGGTGACCAAGGCGCACGCGGCGCTGGCGGCGGGAAGCTACGTGGCGGGCACCACGCTGGGCGGCCTTGCCGGCCGCCTGGTGGCCGGGCCGGCCGGAGAGTTGTGGGGCTGGCGGGCAGCGGCCCTGGCCGTATCCGTCCTGGCAACGCTTGCCGCCGTCGCCTTCCTGGTGCTGGTGCCCCGGGCCCAGGGCTTCGTCTCCACACGGGCAGCCGGCCTGGGCGGCGCACTGCGCACCCTGGGCGGGCACCTGCGGAACATCCGGCTGCTGGCACTGTACGTCCAGGCCTTCCTCATGATGGGCGGCTTCGTTGCCGTTTACAACTACCTGGGCTTCCGGCTGTCCGGTGAGCCCTTCAGCCTTCCCGCCACCCTGATCAGCCTCATCTTCCTGGCCTACCTGTCCGGCACCGTCTCCTCGCGTTGGGCCGCAGGGCTGACGGTGCGCTTCGGACGGCGGAACATCCTGCTCGCCGGTCTGGGCCTGTCGACGGCGGGACTTGCCTTGACGCTGGCGCCGTCCCTCGCCCTGATCCTGGCAGGCCTGGTGGTGTTCACCGGCGGATTCTTTGCCGCGCACAGCATCGGGGCGGGCTGGACGGGAGCCATCGCCAGCACCGGACGCGCCCAGGCCGCATCGCTGTACAACCTCGCCTACTACCTGGGGTCCAGCGTCATCGGCTGGGCCGGCGGCCTGGTATTCCAGTCCTGGGGATGGAATGCCCTGGCGGTGACCGTTATGGTCCTCGCCTGCCTCACGGCGGCCGCTGCCGCCGTCGTCCATTCCCGGACGGAACGGCCCTCCGCCTGACCCGCCGCAGGATGTGCCGCCTTCCAGCCTGAGCGAATTATCTGCTCCTGAAGGAGTGCCAATGTTCCTGAAATTCGGCCGTGCGCGCTCATTCGGGCGTGAAAGCGCGGTATCGGCGGTCTAGGATGAACGCACCACCCTTGGAAGGAACCGCAGTGAGCACGAATCCCAGGAACACCAGGCCGGGAGTCCACCTGGAGCCGCTGGACGCCATCGACGAGCGCCTGCTGGCTGCCCTCGTGGAGGACGCGAGGATCTCCAACAAGCAGTTGGCCGAACTGGTGGGCATAGCCCCCTCCACGGCCCTGATGCGGACGCGCGCCCTCTCGGAGCGGGGCATCGTGCAGGGCTACGAGGCCAAGCTCAGCCTCTCGGCCATCGGCAGGTCGGTGCAGGCGCTGGTTGCCGTGCGGCTTCGGGCCCACGACCGGGACCAGATTGACCGTTTCACCGCCCGGGTGCCGCACCTGCCCGCCGTGTTGTCCACTTTCCACACCTCCGGCTCCGTGGATTACCTGCTGCACATTGCCGTCGGAAGCACGGAGGACCTGCGGGACTGGGTGCTGGACAACCTGGCAACGGACCCCGTAGTGGGGCATACCGAAACCACGCTCGTCTTTGAGCACATCCAGGGCAACCACGGGCCACTTCCGGAGTAGTGGAAAGCTCGGCTAGCCCCTTCCGGGGTGGCGGCGCACCGTGTGCGCCAGTGTCACGACGGACAGGGCAAGCGCCGCCGTACCGCACACTGCGACGAAACCGCCCACGGCAGCAGCCTGGCCGAATACCCCTGTTGCCCAGCCGAGCCCCAGGACCGGGACGGCACTGCCGAGGTAGGTGATGACGTACACCGTGCTGACAATCTGGGCGTGGCGGGCAGGCTCCACCCGGGCAGCCACCTCATTGAAGACGGTGCGGAATGCCAAACCCTGGCCGGCACCGGCCGTTGCCGCCGCAAGCACCAGCATCACAGGGCTGTGCCACGCGCCGGCGGCCCCGAGCAGGAAGACTGATCCGCCAAGAACGGCCAGTCCGGCAGGAACGACGTAACGGCCGCGGACAGCCAGCAGCTGGCTGAGGGCTGACGTTCCCAGTGGGAGGCCTGCGAGCAATCCAATAAGGGGCCGGGATTCCGTCCCCAGCACCTGTGCGAAGTAACCGGGAGCCAGCGAGAGGCAAAACCCGAAGACAGCAAAGCTGAGGAAGCCGACGGCGGATGCCAACCAAAATGCTGCCCGTGCGTTCTGCGACACGGAGGGCCGCCGCGGTGCCAGTGCCTGCAGTGGCCTGGACGGCGAGGGCAGCATGATGGCCGGACGGGCCCGGATCAGGTACAGCGGCACCAGAAGCGCGGCCAGCACCACGGAGTACACGGCGTAGGGAGCAGTGGTGGCCGCGGGCAGCAGGGACAGCAGCCCGCCGATGACCGGGCCGGCAGCTACTCCACCGGCCGAGGCCAGCAGGGTGAAGCGGGACGCCCATTCCGGGCGGGACGGCAGCAGTTCACGCAGGGCCGCCGCGCTCGCACCCGTGGCCAGCGCAACAGCCACCCCTTGCAGCGCGCGCCCGGCACACAGCCCTGCCAGCGACCCCGCCCCTGCGAAGACCCAGCCGCCCGCCAAACCGGTGAGCACGGCGAGAAGGAGTGCAGCGCGGCGTCCGATGTGGTCCGACCAGTGCCCGGCCAGCATCAGCGTGGCCACGAGGGCAAGGACGTAGCTGGCAAAAGCAGCTGTCACGTCCAGGGCGGAGAGCCCCAACCCGGCCTGCAGGAGTGGATAAAGCGGGGTGGCAAGGTTGGCTCCCACCAGAAGGACAAAAATGACGGCGCCCGCCATCACCAGCCGTGCCGTGGTGGAGGCATCCCATCCCGCAGCTGCGGACGGAGCGGGGCGCATACGGAGTTCGCTGAAGACCGTCATGATGCCGCCTTCCGGTTTTGCCGCGGCGGGTGGTCCTTGTGGGAGCCCGGCGCGGCGTGAATAGGTGATGGCTCCAGAATGGAGCACTACTGCTCGTTTGAGCGGAAATACATGGAAGAATTGAGCAGGATCGTCAAAACCTGCACCCGCCGATGATGGAGAGTGACCATTTGGACAAGCTGGACCCTACCGACCTGAAGATCCTCCTGGCGCTGATCCGCGATCCCCGGATCCAGGTGGGCGAGCTGAGCGACTCGGTGGGCGTTGCCCGCAATACCGCCCAGTCCCGGGTCCGGCGGCTCATCCGAGCCGGAGTGCTGCGCCCGGGCGGGCGGGAAGTTGACCTGGAGGCTGTGGGCTATGACGTGGTGGCCTTCGTTACCATCGAAGTTTCCCACCGCGAGCTGGACGGCGTGGTGGCGGCGCTGCGGCTGATCCCCCAGGTCCTGGAGGTCCACGAGATATCGGGCCGCGGCGACGTCTGGTGCCGGGTGGTGGCCACGGATACGCACAACCTGCAGGCGTCCCTGCGGCAGGTCCTGCGGATCAAGGGCGTCATCCGGACTGAAACTGTCCTGGCACTGCACACGCACATCCCCTACCGGACCGAGCCCTTGATCAGCGGCCTCGCCAAGGCTGCGGGCAGCTGACCACTCCATCCCGCCGACGCTCCGCATCCCGGGCGGCGGCGGCCGGACGGCTAGGATTTCGAGAATGGATTGGCTCTCTTACGTTTCACAGATCAACTGGCTTGCGGTGCTGCTTGCCTTCGCGGCAACGATGGCCATCGGCTTCGTCTGGTACATGCCGGCGGTGCTGGGCAACCGGTGGATGGCCGCCATCGGCAAGACCGAGGACGACCTGAAAAACATCAGCGGCGGGGCCGGGATCTGGCTCCCCATGATGGTGGCCGCGGCGCTGACTGCCATCCTCCTTGCCGTCCTGATCAGCAAGCTGGGGCTGGACAACGCCCTGGCCGGCGCCTGGTTCGCCCTGGTTGTGGGGCTTGTTTTCAGGGCGGGCGGCCACGTCATCCACAATGGTTTCGCCGGGCGCCCGGCCGCCGTGACGCTGATCGACTCCGGCCATGACCTGGTAGCCATGACAGTCTCAGGGGCCATTATCGGAGCCATGTCCTGAGCATGCGGCCTATGCAGACAGGAGGCACCCGCCCATGACCATCATCGACAACGCTGTTTACGTGGACGGCGTGCGCCATGCCGAACCCGAAAACCTGGAGCAGACGTTCGAGACCCTGGCGCACCACGGCGGTATGGCCTGGATAGGACTGTACCGCCCTACCGCCGAGGAGATGGCGGCAGTGGCCGCTGAGTTCGGGCTGCACTCCCTTGCGGTGGAGGACGCCATCTCCGCACACCAGCGCCCCAAGATGGAGCGCTACGAGGACAACCTGTTTACCGTCCTGCGGCCCGCCCGGTACCTGGATGCAAGCGAGACGGTGGAATTTGGGGAACTCCATATCTTCACCGGAAAAAACTTTGTGGTCACGGTGCGGCATGCGGAAATGGCCGGCGTGGCCCGTGTCCGGAAACGCCTGGAGGCACGGCCGGATCTTCTGCGGCATGGCCCGGAGGCAGTGCTGTATGCCCTCCTGGACAGGGTGGTGGACGACTACGCTCCCGTGGTGGCCGGGCTTGAAAACGACATTGACGAGATCGAGGACCAGCTCTTCAGCGGTGACACAACGGTGTCGCGGCGGATCTACGAACTGGCCCGTGAAGTGATCCAGTTCCAGCGTGCCATCCACCCGCTGCCGGACATGATGCACCAGCTGAAGCGGGGCTTCGCGAAGTACGGTGTTGAGACCGAGCTCCAGCACAGCCTCCGGGACGTGGAGGACCACGTGGAACGGGTGATTTCCCGGGCAGACTCCTTCCGGGACCTCCTGCAGAACGCCCTGACCCTGGACGGAACCCTGACGGCGAACCGGCAGAACGAGGCCAGCGCGGAGCAGAACGAGCAGGTGAAGAAGATTTCCTCCTGGGCTGCAATCCTGTTTGCGCCGTCGTTCGTGGCCGGCATCTACGGCATGAACTTCGACCATATGCCAGAGCTGCACTGGGACCTGGGCTACCCGATGGCCATCGGCCTCATGGCGGCGACGGCCTTGGCCATGTACGCGATCTTCAAAAAGAAGGGCTGGCTGTAACCGGCCCCTAAACGCAGCCGGCCAGGATCCCGGCAATGGCGTCGCGCTCCGCCGGGGTCACCCACAGCCGGTACTTCGCCTTCACGGAGGTCTGCCGGGCAACATACTCGCAGCGGAACGCCTTGTTCGGCGGGAGCCACGTGGCGGCGTCCTTGTCACCCTTGGCACTGTTAGTGGGCCCGTCCGCGGCCATCAGGTTCAAGGGGTCATTGGCGAGTTGGCGCCGCTCTTCGTCGCTGAGTTGCCGGGCACCCTTCTGCCAGGCATCGGAGAGGGCAACGATGTGGTCGATCTGGACCGCCGTGCTGGTGTCCTGGCCGCGGACAAAACTGATGGTGGTGCCGGTGTACTTGTCGGCCAGCGTGCCGGTGGCCACCACACAATTCCGGGTGCCGGGCTTGAACGTCTCACCCTCCAGGTCGCGGGCGAGGATGTCGTTGCGGGTATCGCAGCCGTTGCGGTCCACATCCGCCCATGCGGGCCCGAACTCGTCGCGGCTGTAGCCGGTCTTCGGTGCCCGGCCCTTGACCGGAATGGTTTCCAGCCGGGCAAGCGCGGCAGCGGCTTCTTCAGGGTTGGATGACGACGGCGATGCCTGGGCTGCAGCATCACAGCCGGCGAGAGTGCCTGCAAGGAGAAGGCTGGTAAGAACGGCTATGGACCTGGCAGCTGAGAAGTTAATCGTCATGTTCCTTCACGGATGCGGCGCCCGTGGCCTGGACCGTGCTTTGTGTGGAGACCGTGCATTGTGTGGAGCTAAGGAGATTCGAACTCCTGACCTCTTCGATGCGAACGAAGCGCTCTACCAACTGAGCTATAGCCCCGGAACTGGCCGCCCTCGCGGTGCGAGTGCGGAACCGGTGACCCTAGGCTACAAATTTTCCCCGCTCAATGCCAACCGGCGCGCCAACGGATACGCATCCAAGGTGACTACCGGCGTCGGGCATTTGCATCGGGGCCCGCGGCACGTGCTTCCTAGGCGCGGCGGCGCTGCAGGACGTCGTCGAGGTTGCTGAGGGCGCTCTGCGCCTTGGTGAGCTGCTGGTCCTCTGCTCCCGCCGGGGCAGCAGGCTGAGCGGCTGCCGCACCCTGTTTCAGGGAGGGCTTGCCCACGGCCTTCGGGGCCGCCGGCAGCTCAAGCGGTTCGGGCTCCGGGCGCTCGGCCTTGGCAGCTTCCACGTATACGGGCTTGGGAACCTCAACGGGCTCCCAGGGAGTACTGGAAGGAGTTTTCGACGCCGCTGCTGCCGCACTGGCATCACCTGCAGCCACGGCTACAGCCAGTGCCGCCGCGCGAAGTTCCTGTGCTGTCAGCTGCTGGGCCTTGGGCTGGTGCGCCTCGGCGTCAAAAAGGGGGCTTTCCGGGCGGGCAGGAGCAGCTTCAGGCTTGGGCGGGATGTGCTCGGTGGCATCAGGGCGCCGTGCCGGTGCACTCATTGCCGAACGAAAGGCCGCATCGACTTTCGCCTTGCGGTCCCGGATAGCCAGCCAGCGCAGAATGGCGACAGATGCCGCGGTCAGCGCTGCGCAGGTCAGCGGGAGGACGGGCGAGCCGAGCCCGAAGGGCAACAGCACCCCGGAGACAAACGCCGTCAGCAGGGACAGAAACCCGACGAGAGCCAGGGCCGTACGGCCGTAGCGGATCCGGAAACGGCCCGCAGGTGCGGGGCCGCCAGCATTGGAAGCCGGTCCGGCGCTCTTCCTGGTTTCCATTGCTTTCTCCTGCTGGGCGGCGATTTTCAGTACCAAACCGGCTGGTGGTTCAGGTCTTTCATCGGCTGGTGCGTCTGCCGGAAAGTCACCGGCGGGCTGGAACTGGTGCCGGCGGTTCCGGAGGACGTACGGGGCAACCCACACAATCCAGAGCACGACGGCAACCACAAGGATCACTGAGCTGCTAAGGGGGAAGTCCACACTCAAAACCGTATGAGCATCACATGGTATGGCGCGGCATTAGCTTCGGTGTGTCGCGGCCCGGCTCGCAAATGAGTGGATTTATGACGGGCGGGACGCCAGCCAAGGGCGCAGCAGGCCGTCCGGGACTTCCTCGGACGTCAGTGCGAAGGACCGGTGGTCAGCCCAGTCGCCGTTGATGTGCAGGTAGCGGGGACGGTACCCCTCGTCCCGGAAACCCAGTTTCTCCACCACCCGCAGGCTGGGCCCGTTTTCCGGCCGGATATTGATTTCCATTCGGTGCAGCCCCAGCGTCTGGAAACAATGGTCGGTGACGAGCGCCACCGCAGTTGGGGCGATGCCCCGCCCGGCTTTCGCCTGGTCCACCCAGTACCCCAGCGTCGCCATCATGGCTGATCCCCACACGATGGACGAGACGGTCAGCTGGCCGATGATGGCCGGATTCCTGCTGCCGGGCACGCGCTCGGTAATGACGAACGGCAGCGCAGTGGCCTGGGCCGCCTGCGCATTCAGGGAGCGCACCATCTGCCGGTAGTCCGGCAGGCCTCCGCGCGGGTCAGGATTGGACGCTTCCCACGGTGCCAGCCACTCGGTGTTGCGGGAACGGACTTCAGTCCACTCTTTTTTGTCCCGGTACCTGATGGGGCGCAGGACCAGGTCGCCGCATTCCAGGGTCACGGGCCAGACAGGGCCAAGGCGCATGGTGCTACTTGGAAAGGCCGCTGGTGAAGCCCGGCAGCCACTCCCGCAGGCCGGGACCCAGATCGTCGCTGTCGATGGCGAGCTGGACGCACGCCTTGAGGTAGCTCAGCTTGTCGCCTGTATCGTAGCGGCGCCCGCGGAACACCACGCCGTAGACGCCGTGGCCTTCGCCGTCACCGGTGGCCAGTTCCTGCAGGGCGTCGGTCAGCTGGATCTCGCCGCCACGCCCCGGACCGGTGCGCTCAAGGACACCGAAGACGGCCTGGTGCAGCACGTAACGGCCAATCACGGCCAGGTTGGACGGTGCTTCGTCGGCGGTGGGCTTCTCCACCAGCCGGTTGATGCGCACGTACCCTTCGCCGTCGATCTCCTGGATATCCGCGCAGCCGTAGGCGCTGATCTGTGAGGGTTCCACTTCGATAAGCGCGACGACGGAGCCCCCGGTTTTGGCCTGCACGTCGATCATGGTGCTGAGCAGTTCGTCCCGGGCATCGATGAGGTCGTCGCCCAAAAGGACGGCGAATGCCTCGTCGCCAACGTGCTGCTTGGCGCGAAGCACTGCATGGCCCAGGCCGTTGGGGTCCCCCTGGCGCACATAGTGGATGTCACCGAGGTTGCTGGCCGCCTGGATGGACGCGAGCTTTTCGGTGTCACCCTTGTCCGCCAGCGTGGACTCCAGCGCCGGGACGCGGTCAAAGTGGTCCTCCAGCGCCCGCTTGTTCCGTCCCGTGATCATCAGGACATCGTTGAGACCCACGTGGACGGCTTCCTCAACCACGTATTGGATGGCAGGCTTGTCCACCACGGGAAGCATTTCCTTGGGCATGGCCTTGGTGGCAGGAAGGAACCTGGTACCCAGCCCGGCAGCGGGGATGACGGCTTTGCGAACTCTCGGGTTACTGGTACTCACCGGACTAATCTAACGTCAGCGTCAAGCATTCAGTAATCTAAGGACCGGCCGCCACCTCCCTGGGGGCGCCACGGAAACCGCCAAACGGCGGGCAATCGGAGGACATGCACCATGCCTGAAAAGACGAACACGAGGCACGCCTTCGACGCTGCCGCCAAGGACGGCATCCGCACAGCGCACCGGCGGCGCAGGGCAACACTGACTCCCGCCGATCTGGAGGCCGCCGGGGCCGCCCTCGCCGTCCACGGTGCGGCGTGGGCGGAATCCCTCTCCGGCGGGAAGCCGGCCACGTTCTGCGTGTACCTGGGCATCGGTGTGGAACCGCCCACCCTTCCCCTGATCACCGCCCTCCACGGCAACGGCCACCAGGTCCTGCTTCCCGTCTGCGAACCCGGCAGGGAACTCAGCTGGGTTTTCTGGAGTCCGGAGGCCGGGTTCGAGCGCAGCAAGTATGCGCCCATCCTGGAACCTGCCGGGCCCCGGCATGGACCCGATGTGGCGGGCGAAGCGACTGCCCTGTTCATCCCAGCAACCGCAGTGGATCTTGAGGGCAACAGGGTGGGCCAGGGCGGCGGCTACTATGACAAATTTCTTGGTCATCTTGCGACCGCCGGGAAGGAAATTCCGCTGGCCGCTGTTATCTACGACGATGAACTGCTTCCGGCCGGGCACATTCCCGCTGAAGAGTTCGACCGTCCCGTACCCGCCGTCCTGGCACCGTCCGGGCTCAGGTCGCTCGCCAGCGGAGTTTGAGCCCAGGTGGCGGGGGCGCCGGAGGATGATAGAATTAGCACTCAGGCCCTGCGACTGCTAATGGATTACCAGGTGGCAGCACGGGACCTCTCGTTTGCCCAAGAGGAGGAGCACCAGTGCCAACATATGCTTACGCCTGCAAGGATTGCGGCCATGCCTTCGATATTGTCCAGTCTTTCTCGGACAGCTCATTGACGTCCTGCCCCGAGTGCGAGGGCACCCTGCGCAAGAAGTTCAACAGCGTGGGCGTCGTGTTCAAGGGCTCGGGCTTCTACCGCACCGACTCCCGCGACTCCAAAGGCAGCACCGTGTCTGCAGCTCCCGCGGCGCCTGCGTCCACCGCACCCGCTCCCGCAGCTGCCGCCGCGGCCTCCGTTCCGGCGGCTGCCGCCAGCTGATTCAGCGTCCGCCATTTCGACGGCGGCCCCGCGCCTTGTGACTGGACGTCCCCTTCGGACGTTGTCCACATAGGCGCGGGGCCGCTGTCGTTTGCTTTTGCAACGCCCTTAGCGTGGGGTCATGCCTGCACACCCGCTTCGCGCCCGCCGGGACACTCCCGGGTTCCTCCACCGCAACCGGAGGCCCCGTCCTTCCCGCCGTTCCGGGACCAGCCGCCCGGCTGCGAGATTCGCGGGATGGCTGAGCCGCAACCGGCGCCTTGCCGTCGCACTGCTTCTGTGCGCGGCGGCAGCACTCACGGTCCATCAGCTGACTCCGGCACCGGTTTACACCGTGAGCGCACTGGCTGCCGCCCGGGACCTGCCGGCCGGGTCGGCCATGGCGGCGGCAGACCTTGCCCAAGTACAGGTGCCTCCGGGCATGCTGGCGGACGGGTTCCTCCGCGACCAGGCCGAGGCGGCCGGGAAACAACTGGCAGCTCCGCTGCGCAAGGGCCAGTTGCTGACGGACGCCCAGCTGGTGGGTCCCGGCCTGCTGACGGGCAGCGCGCCAGGTTCAGCTGCCGTTCCCTTGAGGATGGCCGACCCCTCGTCCATCCAGCTGGTGTCCCCGGGCCAGCTGGTCAACGTGGTACTGACAGCAGCCAACGGCTTCGACCAGCAGGAACCGTCGGAGGTCCTTGCAACCGGTGTGCCAGTGCTGTGGACGTCCACAAAGGGCGGCCAGGGCGGGCAGTGGCTCGGAACCCAGGAGACCGAAGGGCTGATTGTGGTGGCCGCCGATGCGGCACAGGCAGCCCGGCTCGCCGGAGCGTCAACCCAAGGCAAACTGTTTTTCGTCCTGGTGGGACCTCCCTGACCGGCCGCACCCCTAGCCTCGCAAGGCCGTCCGGCTCCACGGCCAGGGAACCCTGCGGGCGTCGGCGCATCTCTCGACGGCGCGTGTCGTTGTGCTTCTGTTCCGTCAGCCCAGTTGGCGTCAGCCCCAGTGCGGCGGTTTCTGTTCCTTCAGCCAGGCGTCGTGGTCATCCTCGCGGTCGCCCCAGGCGCGGGGATCGTCTTCCGACGCCGTCCTGGGCAGGATCCCTTCGGTATCACCCGGCACGGGCGCGGGAGCCGGAGCAGCCGCGGTGTCAGCCGATGCCGGCCCGCCGTCGGCAGCGCTGTTGTTCTTCTCTTCGCTGGCCATGTGGCCCGCCTCCTTGCTGCTGTCCGTTTCACCCTGCACCGGCTCACCCTCTACGGGCTCAACCCCGGCGTGCCCGCCGGCAGGCTGCCCAACCTGGGCGTCGGCCATGTCGCCGGCCCGGCGTCCTGAAGCCGGGCGGGTGGAATGCCTTACGTAGGAAACCGGGGCGGGCTGAGCGGCGTCAATATCATTGAGCGCCTGATCAACGTCGTCGTCAAGGAAACCGACAGACGCCGGCCGCGCCGGAAGCGCCATCTTTTCCAGGCCCAGGTACCCTGCGATCCGGTCAGCGCAGGCTGACGGATCGGTGAACACCTCAATGGTCCACAGCGGCATGTACCGCCAGCCCAGGCGCTCCAGCAGCTGCGGCCGCAGCCGGCTTCGCTCCCGGACACTCATGGTGCGGTACTGTTCGGTGCCGTCGGACTCAATGGCCACAGGCCACGGGAGGTCGGCGTCGTCCTGGCCCATGGTGTTGAGTGGATCAGCGGCTGCCACCACATCAATGGCGCCGTCGTACTGATGCCACACCCGTGCACCGCGTGCACGCAGGCGGTCCCCCAGGTCCGCAACCAGCGGGTCTGCGCCAAGGGCCTGCTCGCTGGCGGCGGCGCGCGACGCGGGAGTGCCGAGATCGGTGTTGCCCGAAATCTCCCGGTCCAGGAGTGCGTACAGGTCCACGGCTCCGTGCGTCAGCCGGGTGTGGTCCAGGTCTTCGGGGCGGAAGCACGTCAGGACATGCATGGAGCGCCGGGCGCGGGTCATGGCCAGGGCAAACTTTTCGCGGCCCCCCTCGGCCGAGAGCGGCCCGAAGCTGTGAAGGGCACGCCCGTGCGGGGTCCGGCCGAAGCCCGGCGAGAAAATGACGTGGTCCCGCACCAGGCCCTGCGCGCGTTCCAGGTCGACCACCCGGAAGGACTCGGGGCCGGCGCCGAAGAATCCGGCGAGGCCCGGATGGTTAGGCAGCTGGAGGCGGATGGACTCACCGATCCGGGCGGCGTGCCGCAGGCTGGCAGTGACCACGGCGAGGGAGGTACGCGGGCGCAGCCGTGCGTGCTCAAAGACCAGCTCCACCACCCGGTTGACTTCTGCCACTACGGACTCGACGCCTTCGTGGTCTGCACTGGGCAGCCCTGTTCCGTCCGGCAGGTATTCCACCAGCAGGGACCGGTCCAGCCCTGTGGCGGACTGGCCCTCCGGCAACCGGCGCAGGCCGCCGTCGTAAAAGTTCTTGCTCAGCTGCAGGACCAGGTCCTCGTCCACCGCGCGGTAGACGAAGTTCAGCCGCCACACCGGCAGCACGGCCGACAGGGCAGTAAACGCGCTCTCAACGCGGTGGTGCGCCGACTCCCCCGGGGCCAGGCGTTCCACGCCCACGGTGAAGGTCCGGGGGCTGGCAATCCGGGAGTCGCCGAAGGCGATCACCTGGCGGGCGCGGGCGATGGACGGCAGGACGGCCTGCAGCGAGGTGGCTTCCGCGTCGAGGATGACCACCGCGTCAAAATGCTGTTCGGCCGGAAGCAGGCCGGTCATCAGGTAGGGACTCACGGACCAGACGGGAACCAGGGTCCCAATCAGGTCAGGCGCCTGTGCCGTCAGTGCCGGCAGGGACACCCGGCCGTCCTTGAGCAGGCTGCGCAGGAGGTCGGCCTGGCGGGGCTGGTCCGCGATGGCTGCCCGCCACCGCTCTGCGAGGTCCCAGCGAAGACGTGCGGCGCCGCTGGCAATGTGCGCGTTGTCGGCCAACCGGTACTCGGCTTCCAGTTGCCGGAGGGCATCGCCGTCGGACATCGCCAGGTAGTCGTCGCCGCTGATCATCGCTTCGAGGGCCGACTGCCACCAGGCCAGTTCCAGCTCCGCTGCCACGGAACCCGCGGGAACTTCCCGTTCGGCGAGGTCGGCCAGGAGCTCCCCCAGCCCGTGCTCGCGCATGTTCTCCACCAGGAGCGTGCGTTCCGGCAGGGTCTTGAGCGTGTCGCTGTCCGCCACCAGGCGCTCGAGGCGCTCCATGAGCTCTTCATAGCGGACGCGGGACAGTGCGCCGCCCGCTTCCGTGTGCTTCAGGGCCTCCCCCAGCTGGGTGAGCTGGCGGTCCAGTTCCCGGTACATCGCGTTCATTTCGGCGAGCCCCGAGGGAACAGCAGGATGCCTCTGGGTGGTGGCATAGCCGGCCCACAGTGCCCGCTGCTCCTGCACCAGCACCAGCGAGCTGTGAAGGTCGGCGATGTGGACACCCGGCCGGACGTATTCCTTGGCCACCCTGCGCAGGCGCGACCGCTGCATGGACGTCATCTCGATGCCGCGTTCCCGCCGCCATGCGGACGGAGCGGTAGCGGAGATCAGGTCAGTGACAGGCCTGTCGAAGATGTCCGGAGTGAACTTGTCCAGGCTCCCGCGGACGGCCACCAGCAGCTCGAGCTGTTCGCCCCACTCGGCGAAGGAAGCACCCAGCCGGATTTCCGCGTGCTCGGCGACGGCGTTCATGCGGTCCCGCAGGAGGGGCAGGCTCTTCTCCACGGCGCGGACAAGATCCTGGGCTTCCTCGGTTTCCTTGCGGGTGAGGAGCCGGGCGCCGTGCCACGGGCTGGTGGTGGAGGCTTTGCTGAAGCTGCCCAGCTCTGCCGCCCGGCGGAGCCTGCCGGCGAGCTCGTCGCGGTCGCGGATGTTGTCCAGGACGCTCCGCTTCAGCCGCACGGTGGTGGCGGGGGCCGGATGGATGGACGTGAGCTCGGCCAGGGACTGCATGGCCTGGTAGGGCGAGCACCCCCAGCGCTGGCGGACGTTGTGCAGCGATGCCACATGGTCCATCAGGGCGTGGCGGTGTTCGGTCAGGGTGGTGTGCAGGTTCCCAAGCTGGGGTTCCAGGGACTTCTCGTTGCGGACGATGGCCCGCACCAGCTGGGCCTTCAGCTGCTGGGCCGTGACGTTCCCGGACAGCTGGAACAGGATGGACTCGAGGCCGAGGGACTCCAGCTGGCCGGAGACCTCGTTCAGGCTGGCGCGGCGGTCGCCCACCACCAGGACGGTCTTGCCCTCATCCACCAGGGCACCGATGGTGTTGATGGCGGTCTGCGTCTGTCCTGTTCCCGGGGGGCTGCTCACCACCAGGGAGTCGCCGGCGCGGGCGGCGTCGATGACGTACTGCTGGTCCGTGTCTGCGTCCAGCAGGAGGAGTTCGTCCTCGGGATGCCTGCTGTCCAGCGGCGGGAAACGGGAAGGGTCCGGTTCCTCAACGTCCACCACTTCGCCGCCCGCGGCGGTGGCCAGGGCGGACACGAGCGGGTTGGTGTCATTGATCCAGGGATCGTCCAGGTTTCCCGAAAGGTCAGCGAAGGTGGAAACCAGCAGGTTGTGCTGCGCCTCGGCTCCGTGGATGGGCCTGATCAGGGTGCCCAGCCGGTCCAGCACGGGCTGCGGATCGAAGCGGGCGGTGCTGTAGGCAAGGCGGGTGACGGCGTTGACGTCAAAAACGATGCCATGCACGTTTTTGAGGTGCCGCACCAGGGCCGGGTTGATGTGGGCCTGTTCGGTCAGCTGGAGTTCGTAGTCGTCCTCCCCCGGCCGGACGGTCAGGGAGATGGCGGTCAGCATCACCGGCGCCGAGACGCGCTGGGGCTTGCCTCCGACGGCGGATGTCCACACCACGGTGCCGGCGGAGAGGTAGCCGGCGTCGATCCCGCGGTCGTTGGCGAGTTCGAAGATCTTGGACCTGATGTTGCGCGAGGCCCTGGCAGCCACCACGTATTGCTGCCGGTCCCGGATGAGGGTGGACAGCCGGGTACGGCGCCCGGCCATGAGCTGCGCCAGGCCTGAGGGGTGGGCGTGGGTCAGGTCGATGGAGCCTTCGGGGGTTTTGGTAAAGCGCAGCATCGTGTCTGCCCCGGTGACGGGTTTAAGCCCGGACAGCCATTTGCGAAGCTCTTCCGAGCCTTCCGGGTGGCCTTGACCAACTGACACTACTGCCTTCTTTTCTGCGTTTGCACGTGACGCCCTGGACCATACCGGCATAGGTTCGAGCGTAGCCGCTTCCACGCCCGGACTGAGAGACCGCAACACTGCAGTGCCCTAATTTGCGGGAGATTTCACCCCGGAACAGCAGTGGCCGGCCTCCTTTGACGGAGGCCGGCCACTCAGAATGCTATTCCCACTCGATGGTTCCCGGCGGCTTGCTGGTGACATCGAGCACCACGCGGTTGACGCCTTCCACCTCGTTGGTGATCCGGTTCGAGATCCTGGCCAGGAGCTCGTAGGGAAGGCGTGACCAGTCCGCCGTCATGGCGTCCTCGGAGGAGACCGGGCGGAGGACGATGGGGTGGCCGTAGGTGCGGCCGTCGCCCATGACGCCGACGCTGCGGACATCCGCCAGCAGGACCACGGGCATCTGCCACACTTCGTTGTCCAGCCCGGCGGCGGTCAGTTCGGCGCGCGCGATGGCGTCCGCCTTGCGCAGCAGGTCCAGCCGCTCCTTGGTGACTTCACCGACGATGCGGATTCCCAGGCCGGGGCCGGGGAAGGGCTGGCGTCCGACGATTTCCTGCGGCAGGCCGAGCTGGGCACCGACGGCGCGGACCTCGTCCTTGAAGAGGGCGCGCAGGGGTTCCACGAGTTCGAACTGGAGGTCCTCGGGAAGGCCGCCCACGTTGTGGTGGCTCTTGATGTTGGCTGCACCTTCGCCGCCGCCGGATTCGACGACGTCCGGGTACAGGGTGCCCTGGACCAGGAACTTGATCTTCTCGCCGTGCGCGGCGGCCTCGGCGATGATGGCCAGTTCCGCCTCCTCGAACGCGCGAATGAACTCGCGGCCGATGATCTTGCGCTTGGTTTCCGGGTCGCTGACACCGGCGAGGGCGGACAGGAAGCGTTCCTGCTCGTTCGCGACGTACAGCTTCACGCCGGTGGCGGCAACAAAGTCGCGCTCCACCTGCTCCGCTTCGCCTTCACGCAGCAGGCCGTGGTCCACAAAGACACAGGTGAGCTGGTCACCAACGGCACGCTGCACCAGGGCTGCTGCGACGGCGGAATCCACGCCGCCGGAAAGGCCGCAGATGACGCGGGCGTCGCCAATCTGCTTCCGGATCCGCTCCACCTGCTCCTCGAGGATGTTGCCGGTGGTCCAGTTGGGTTCAATTTTGGCGCCCTTGAAAAGGAAGTTCTCAAGGACCTGCTGGCCATAGGCGGAGTGCTTGACCTCCGGGTGCCACTGCACGCCGAACAGGCCCTTTTCCTCGTTGGCGAAGGCGGCCACTTCGGCGCCCGCCGTCGTCGCCAGGACCTCAAAGCCGTCCGGCGCCTCGTGGACGGAGTCGCCGTGGCTCATCCATGTGTTCTGGTGCTGGGGCATGCCCTCAAGGACGGAACGTCCCTCGCCCAGGATGGTGGTTTCCGTGGAGCCGTACTCCCGCAGCCCGGTCTTGTCCACCTTGCCGCCGAGGGCGTTGGCCATGGCCTGGAAGCCGTAGCAGATGCCGAAGACGGGAACGCCGGCTTCAAAAAGGTCGGCACCCACGCTCGGAGCGCCGTCGGCGTAAACGCTGGACGGGCCGCCGGACAGGATGATGGCGGCGGGGTTCTTGGCGAGGAGCTGCTCGGTGGAATAGGTATGCGGAACCACTTCCGAATACACATTTGCTTCCCGGACGCGGCGGGCAATCAGCTGCGCGTACTGGGCACCGTAGTCAACAACCAGCACCGGCTTCTGGGAAGTCTGGGATGCAGTGGGAGTAGTCACCGTAATAGCCTACTTTGCGCCGTTGCACCGGCGCACCTCGAGAGGCCGCGCTGTGACGCACCAAACGTTGGCGACGCCGGAAAGGCGCCCGGAGGCGGGACCGCGGCTCAGTAGCGTTGCGGCGCCTGCGGGTTGGCCGCGAGCTCGGCCTCCACCTCGGCATGGAACTTCTTCTCCACGATGAAGGACAGGAACGGTACCACGCCGCCCAGCGCCAGCAGGATCAGCTTCAGGAACGGCCAGCGCATGAGGGCCCAGAGCCGGAAGTTGGAGATCAGGTACACCACGTACATCCAGCCGTGCACGATGAGGACTGCGACGGACAGGTTGACCCCGCCCAGCACGCCGTGGGGTTCAGCGTCTGCAAAACCGAAGCCGAAGGGCTGGCCGGTGACCGCGTTGGTGCCGCCCGCGAACAGGTACTGCCCGAACCCGTAGCGGGCGATCAGCTCGGCGCAGAGCAGCAGCAGCATGGCACCGGTGAGGTAGGCCAGGACCTTGTAGAACTTCAGGGCTGAGCGGATCTGGGCCTCGGTACCGCCGAAGCGGCGCTTCTTGCCGGCCGTTTTTCCGGTGGCCTGCGTGGGGGTGGCCGGTTTTGGATCGATCATGGCTGTACCTTTTGCTGGTTCTGTTCAGGGTGCTGGGGCTGCTCTGGGGAGATGGCGTCGTGCTCTTCGTCGAGGATGTCCTCGAGGTCCCGGTGGTAGTCGTCCTTGACCAGCCGCCACCAGATGAAGAGGGCGAAGCCGGCGAACACTACCCACTCCAGGGAGTAGAAGAGGTTGAGCCAGTTGATCTGCTGTGCTGGGGGCTGGGGGCCGATGTTCAGTGGCAGCAGGTCGCCCGGCACAGCGGCGGGGCTGACGTCCGCTCCCCCGGCCACCTCGGCGGTGGCGGCTACGAAGCCCGGGTAGCTGCTGACTTCCCAGTAGTTGATCAGTTCCGCCACCGAGACGGCGGTGGCCTCTCCGGGTGCGGGTGCCTCCCCTGGGAGCGGGGCTTCGGATGGCAGGAGCCGTCCGGTCAGTTCGATAAGGCCCGACGGCGGTGCTGCCGCGTCACCGGGTTCCGCCACCCAGCCGCGGGCCACGGGGATCCACGTCCGGGGCGAGGCGGCGGCGCCGCTCAGTGGCGGGGCTCCGTCGACGGCGAAGGCGGAGACCACCCAGTAGCCGGTTTTTCCGCCGTGCAGCCGTCCCGGGACCAGGACCTGCTTGTCCGGGTCATAGGTGCCCTGGGCGCTGACCATCTGGTCGGCGTCGGTTCCGTGGAAGAATTCGCCCGGCTGCAGGGTGTCCGTCAGCGGCTGGACCTGCTCGGTGGCAGGGTTGACCGGCACCTCGGGCGATGTGGAGCGCCCGAACTGCCACTGGCTGAGCAGCACGAAGACCCCGGAAATGGCGATCGCGAAGACGAAGCCTGCGATCCATCGGGGCTTAAGGGCAGTTTTCCACACGTCTTAACCGTACTTCGTACTTCTGTAGAACAACTAAACGCCGGCCCTGGAAGGTACCCTTGGCCGGCCCGGTACCGGCTCAGTGGTCGAAGAACACCAGGCTGGAATTGATGAGTTCGGCGATGACCTCGGCGTCGTAGGCGCGGCGCAGTGACTCGCGGAACGATTCCTTGGACAGCGACCGGGCAAGGGTGGCCAGGACCTCAAGATGGTCGGAGAACGAACTGGCCGGGGTGGCGATGAGCAGGATCACGGTGGCAGGCCCGTCCGCCGCCCCGAAGTCCAGCGCGTGGCCGTACTTGGCGATTCCTACGGCGATTGACGTGCGGGAGACGAACTCGCTGCGGGCATGCGGCAGCCCTATGCCGCCCGGCAGTCCGGTGGCCAGCTGGTGTTCCCGGGCGTTGACGTGTTTGAGGAACCCCTCCAGGTCCGAGACGCGCCCGGCGGCGAACAGCCGCTCTGCCAGCTGCGTGGCGGCGTCGGCCTTATCGGATGCCTCCAGTTCCAGGATCACCATCTCGGGGGTGGTGAGGTCGGCATCATACGGGTCAAGTGGTTCCGCCAAGGCGTATCCCTTCGGTCAGCAGTGCTGGGCTATCAGCCCCTCAGCGCAAGGGCACGATGTCTTCCACGCCCAGGCGGGCGGCGTCTGCGGATTCGTCGTCCGGCTGTTGCTGGCTGAGGCGTTCGGCCTCTACACGCGCAATGTAGTGCCGGACCTCATTTTCACGCTGTGCGTCGCTCCAGCCAAGGACGTCACCCATCAGTTTAGCGACAACCGGAACGGCGGACACACCCCGGTCCCAGGCCTCGATGGAGATCCTGGTCCTCCTGGTCAGGACGTCATGGACGTGGCGGGCACCCTCATGGGTGGCGGCGTAGACGGCCTCGGCCTGGAGATAGTCGTCCGCGCCCGGGATCGGTTCTGCCAGGGACGGGTCCTGTTCGATGATGGCCAGCACCTCGGGCGTCATGGACCCGTACCGGTTGAGCAGGTGTTCGATCCGGGCCACGTGCACACCGGATTCCTCGGCGGTGCGGTTGCGCCGGTTCCAGGCGGCCCTGAAGCCCTCGGCACCGAGCAGCGGGATGGTTTCCGTGCAGCTGGGCGGAACCCGTTCGTCCATGGTGCGGGTTGCCTCGTCCACGGCGTCCTTGGCCATGACCCGGTAGGTGGTCCACTTTCCGCCGGCCACCACCACGAGGCCGGGGACGGGGTGGGCCACCACGTGTTCGCGGGAAAGCTTGGCGGTGGAGTCGTTTTCGCCGGCGAGCAGGGGCCGCAGCCCGGCATACACGCCCTCCACGTCCTCCCGGGTGAGCGGCCTCTTGAGGACCTGGTTGACGTGCTCAAGGATGTAGTCGATGTCCTTGCTGGACGCCGCGGGGTGGGCTTTGTCCAGGTTCCAGTCGGTGTCGGTTGTTCCGATGATCCAGTGCCGGCCCCAGGGGATGACGAACAGCACGGACTTCTCGGTCCGCAGGATCAGCCCCACGGTGGACTGGAACCGGTCCCGCGGCACCACCAGGTGGATGCCCTTGGATGCCCGGACCTTCAGCTGGCCGCGATCCGTCACCATCGCCTGGGTCTCATCCGTCCAGACCCCGGTGGCGTTGATGACCTGCTTGGCGCGGATGTTGAACTCCGTTCCGTCCTCGCGGTTGACCACCTTGGCCCCCACCACCCGTTCGCCCTCGCGCAGGAAGTCCACCACGGCCATCTGGTTCACGGCGTGTGCACCGTAGTAGGCAGCAGTCCGGATGAGGTTGGCAACGTACTTGGCGTCATCCACCTGGCCGTCGTAGTACCGGATGGACCCCACGAAGGCATCGTTTTTCAGGCTCGGGGCGGCCCGCAGGGTGCCGCGCCGCGTGAGGTGTTTGTGGAAGGGAACGCCGCGGCTGTGGCCGCTGGAAATCGACATGGCGTCGTACAGCGCGATGCCCGCGCCCACGTAGGGCCGCTCGATGAAGGGCTTGGTCAGCGGGTATAGGAAGGGCACCGGGCGGGCGAGGTGGGGCGCAAGCTCGGAGAGCAGCAGCCCGCGTTCCTGCAGGGCTTCCTTGACCAGCCCGAAGTCGAGCATTTCGAGGTAGCGCAGCCCGCCGTGGATGAGTTTGGAAGACCGCGAGGACGTGCCGGCTGCCCAGTCGCTCGCTTCAACAATGCCGACGCTCAACCCGCGGGTCACGGCGTCGAGGGCCACTCCCGTGCCGACGATGCCGCCGCCGACAATGAGGATGTCCAGTTCCTGGCCAGGCTGGGAGGTGTCCCGGAGCCGCTGGATGGATGCTTCCCGGGCTGCCGGGCCGAGGGCTCCTCCGTTTGCAGGAACAGTCTTCATTGAACGCCTCCAGTGCCACTTGTGCCGGTCGTAAAACCACAGTACTTGCTTGCAGCACGCTTGGGCAGGCTGGCCAGGGGCATGTGCAGCCCCTGGCCAGCCGCAGGCATCAGTTCCCTGAGTAAGGGGAAACGACAACGTCGACCCGCTGGAATTCCTTCAGGTCCGAGTAGCCGGTGGTCGCCATGGAGCGGCGGAGCGCGCCGATGAGGTTGGACGTTCCGTTGGTGTGGTGGCCCGGGCCGAAGAGGACTTCCTCCAGCGGTCCGACGGTCCCGACGTTGGCGCGGTCGCCGCGGGGAAGTTCCAGGTGGTGGGCTTCCTGGCCCCAGTGCCAGCCCTTGCCGGGGGCCTCTTCGGCGCGCGCCAGCGCGCTGCCCAGCATGACGGCGTCGGCGCCCATCGCGATCGCCTTGACGATGTCGCCGGAGGTGCCCATGCCGCCGTCGGCGATGACGTGCACGTACCGGCCGCCGGATTCGTCCATGTAGTCGCGGCGGGCGGCTGCAACGTCGGAAATGGCGGACGCCATCGGCGAGTGGATGCCCAGCGCGCGGCGAGTGGTGGTGGTGGCGCCGCCGCCGAAGCCGACCAGCACGCCGGCTGCACCGGTGCGCATGAGGTGGAGCGCGGGCGTGTAGCCGGCGGCGCCGCCCACGATCACCGGAACATCCAGCTCGTAGATGAACTGCTTGAGGTTCAGGGGCGCGTGGTCCTTGGACACGTGCTCGGCGGACACGGTGGTGCCGCGGATGACAAAGATGTCGACGCCGGCGGCGAGGACCGTCTTGTAGTGCTCCTGGGTGCGCTGCGGGGTGAGGGAGCCGGCAACGGTGACGCCGGCTTCGCGCATCTCGGCGAGGCGTGAAGTGATCAGTTCAGGCTGGATGGGTGCCTTGTACAGTTCCTGCATCCGTCCGGTGACGGCAGGGCTATTGGTCTCGTCCTGCAGCGCGCCGATCTCGTCCAAAATGGGCTGCGGGTCCTCGTAGCGGGTCCAGAGGCCTTCGAGGTCCAGGACGCCCAGGCCGCCCAGCTTGCCCAGGGCAATTGCAGTGGCCGGGGACATGGCGGAATCCATCGGCGCTGCGATGACGGGCATGCTGAACTGGTAGGCATCGATCTGCCAGGAGACGGAGACGTCCTTGGGGTCGCGGGTACGACGGTTAGGGACGATTGCAATGTCATCCAGGGAGTAGGCACGACGCCCACGCTTGCCACGGCCGATCTCGATCTCGTAAGTCACTGCTCTAGGTTATCCCAGCCGTCCTGCTGTTCCGGGACCATGGCAGCTGTCCGCAGGACTCAGTAACCTGAGGTCAACGCCTATAGCAAGGAGCTGGCCTTCAGCCGCCATGACAAGTCAACCCCTTTACCACGCCCGGCCCGCCCATCCCCTCGAGTACTGGCTCTCCCCCGACCTGGCCCGGGTGAGCCCACCTAACGCCCCGTCGCGTTTACGGCAACTGGCCGACGCCCAGGGCACGCTGGCGGCAGCGTGGAGCAGCGCGATCGCCGGCGGACCTGTCCTTGCCTTGGCCGGCGCGTTCTACTCAGCTACGTCAGGTAATCCTGCCGCCCTTGCTGTCCTCGGCCCCGTGGGTGCAGCCCTGGCGGCGCTCGGCCTGTTCTTCTGGAAGCGGGTACGCACAACGCTGCCCAATACCGATAAGAGCCTCATTACCCGCGGACCTGGATCAGCCCGGGGCAGCATCGTCATGGTGTCAGTACTGTCGGCCATCATTGGCGGGATCCTCTTGACGCCCCTGCCGGCGGCCGCTGACAGGGGAGACGGCACTGTGCTGGTACTGGCCGGCACCTTCCTGCTGATCGTGGGCCTCCTGGTGGCCTGCATCCTCGTCCCCTCCGTGGTGTTGGGGCGGGCACGGCAGTCCTTCCGGCAGCGGGTCCAATCGAACCCGGAACTGCGCAGCGCTGTGGAACAGGACCTGGCCGTGTGGCGCGATCCCTACGGCAATGCCGGCTACGGTCCGCTCTGAAACATGGTTAACCGCTGGATTTTTGACGGGCACATTGCCGGCATCGGCACCGCCTCCGGTCTCCGGGCCGTAGCAGGGATCTGGCAGCACTCCCCTTTCGGAGCCTTCGCGGACGTCATGCTCCAGCAGCCTTCCGGGCACCGGCTGCTGTTGGCGCCCACCGGGGAAACGGCTGACTTCATTTCGACCACCTATAGCTTCGACGAAGTCCAGGTTCTGGACGTGTCAGCCGAGCTGGACCGTCATCGGCTCACTGTGGACGCAGGTCCCCTGGCGATCCGCGCGGAAGTAGGAGGCAGAACATTGCTGGGAACCGCGCTGCGGGCAGTCCCGCGGCGCCTCGCTGTGCATCCGCGGTGGCTGAGCAGCGTCAGCCCGCTGGCGGCTTTAGCCGCCCCGGGTGCCCGCACGTTCGGCACCGCCGGCAATGGCAGGCGCGAGTATTACGGGGTAAGCGACCTGCACCACGTCACCTCCGCCGTCGTGACCTGGGAAGGGGCCGACGCCGGGACCCTGGCGCCCATCCGGCCGGCGGTGACGTTTGGGTTCAGCAGTGTCCCGCCGCGTCCCAGCCTGGCGCGGGTGCGCACCACCGTTCTCGACGGGCGGCCCTGAGGGGACAAGTCCCCACCGACTATACGCGGTGGCTCATGGTCAACAGCGGCCAACTCTGTGCCGACTGGCTGAGTCGAGGCTAGAACACTGGGCTGCTGGATCAGACGCCTTCGGCTTCCTCTACGCTGAGCTGGGATTCGAACATCCGGAAGTAGCGGCCGCGGAGCGCCACCAGCTCCCGGTGCGTGCCCTGCTCCACGATCCTGCCGTCTTCGAGCATGTAGACGATGTCCGCTTTCTCGATGGTAGCCAGGCGGTGGCTGATGGCAATGATGGTGCTGCCGCGGTCCGCGAAGAGCCGGGTGAAGATGCGGTGTTCGGCCAGGGCGTCGATGGCCGATGTTGGTTCGTCCATCACCATGAACGAGGCATCCCGGTAGAAGTTGCGGGCCATGGCCAGGCGCTGCCACTGGCCGCCGGACAGTCCGCTGCCCTTCCGGCCCCGCGGGTCCTCCATCCAGTTGCTGACGTGGTTCTCCAGCCCGTTCGGCAGCTTGTTGATGAAGTCCAGTGCTTCGGCGTCACCGGCTGCCTTTCGGATCCGTGCGTCGTCCCTGGGTGCGTCGACGTCGCCAAAGTAGATGTTCTCCGCGGCCGTGGCGAACTCGTACTTGAGGAACTCTTGGCTCAGCACCGCCAGGTGGCGGTGCCAGGAGGTGACGTCGACGGCGGCGAGGTCCACGCCGTCGAGCATGACCTGCCCTGAGTCCGGCCGGTAGAGGCCGGCGAGGATGCGGATCAGGGTGGATTTTCCGGCACCGTTCTCCCCCACGATGGCGATGTGCTGGCCTTCGCGGATGGTCATGCTGATCCCGCGGATCACCTCGATGTCACTGCCCGTGTAGGTGAAGCGGATGTCCTTCAGCTCCACCTCTTTCGGCGGTCCCAGCAGCGGAGGTGCGTGCTCGGAATGGACCGGCAGGGCCATGAACAGCTCGTAGTCCTTGAGGTTCGCCAGATCCTCGTCGATCGAACTGAGCGAGGACACCAGGTTGTTGGCGGTGGACAGGGCCCGGCTGACGATCTGCTGCACGTAGAGGAACTGCCCCACGGGCTGGGCACGGGCAATGATCTGCCCCACCACCCAGATCAGCGAAACCACCTCGGCGCCGTACTGCAGGGCGTCGGCGGCCAGCTGTTTGGGGATGTACCGCCGCTGGAAATCAAGACGGCGGCGCTCGTCCGCGTCCCGCAGCCGCGAGCGGAGGTCCATCAGGAAGCCGACGATGCCGTAGAGCCGCATCTCGGCAATGTGCTGCGGCCGGAGGAGGTTTTGTTCGATCATCCGCCGCTGCCGCCGGGAGTCCACCTGCGTGTTCCAGTGCGCTATTTGCTCCCGTGACAGCTTGAACTGCAGGTACACGCTGGGCACGATGGCCACCAGCACAATCACCGCGATCCACCAGCTGACCAGGAGCAGGGCGCCGACGGCCAGGATCACCGAAACGAGTTGGGTGAAGATCGCCGCGATCCGGTCCAGGACCCGCGCGTAGGAGTCGGAGAACCGCTTGGCGCGGTCGTAGAGGTCCACGGTTTCTTTGTCGTCGTACCGCCAGAACTCCAGGGCGAGGAACCGTTCGTACATCTGGTCCCCGACGATGGCGCCCACCTTGAAGCTCATCAGTTGCTGTATGTAGCGGTCAACGCTGGTGAAGGCACCCCAGAAGAGGCCAAGCGCGGCGGTGATGATGACGTACACGATGGCCAGCTGCCCTGCACCGGCGTCCCCTGAGTAGGCGGCCGCGAGTGCCGTGGTGGTGAGGGCCGCAAAGTAGGTGGTGACCAGCGGAAGCACGGCCGAGATCAGCGAGCCGAGCACCTTCATGACCACCGCGCCCGGTGACGCGCGGAAGCTGACCCGGAGGACCTGTGCGACCGCGCGGGCATAGGGCCGCAGGGCAAGGCGGCGTGAGGGTTCCCGCTTGGGGGTCAGTTCCGCCGGATGGCGTGATGGGGGCATGGCTTCAGCCTAGTTGCGGCAGACGCCTGCGGTTGAGCTTGCCGAAATGGGTTTCGACAAGCTCAACCACCGGCCGGGCCCACGGCGCCCGGGTTCCCTGGCCGCAGCGAAGCAAGGTCAGGGAGGCGCCGGGGATTAGCGCGAACCGTAGTTCGGCGCCTCGACCGTCATCTGGATATCGTGCGGGTGCGATTCCTTGAGCCCGGCCGGGGTGATCCGGACGAACTTGCCCCGGGCCTTGAGCTCGCTGATGGTGGGAGCGCCGGTATAGAACATGGTCTGGCGGAGACCGCCCACCAGCTGGTAGGCCACCGACGCCAGCGGACCGCGGTACGCCACGCGCCCTTCGATGCCTTCCGGGATCAGTTTGTCGTCACCGGACACGTCCGCCTGGAAGTAGCGGTCCTTGGAGTAGGAGGTGTTCTTGCCGCGGGACTGCATGGCACCGAGGGAGCCCATGCCGCGGTAGGACTTGAACTGCTTGCCGTTGACGAAGATCAGCTCGCCCGGCGACTCGTCGCAGCCGGCCAGGAGTGAACCAAGCATCACGGTGTCGGCGCCGGCAACCAGCGCCTTGCCGATGTCGCCCGAGTACTGCAGGCCGCCGTCGGCGATCAGGGGAACCCCGGCAGGGATGGCTGCCTTGGCGGATTCGTAGATGGCGGTGATCTGCGGGACGCCCACGCCGGCCACCACGCGGGTGGTGCAGATGGAGCCCGGGCCCACGCCCACCTTGATGCCGTCGGCGCCGGCGTCGATCAGGGCCTGGGCGCCTTCACGGGTGGCTGCCTGTCCACCGATGATGTCCACATGGGCCGCAACGGGATCGGACTTGAGGCGGCGGATCATGTCCAGCACGCCCTGGGAGTGGCCGTTTGCAGTGTCAACAAAGAGGGCGTCGACGCCAGCATCAACAAGTGCCATGGCGCGCTCCCAGCCGTCCCCGAAGAAGCCGATGGCGGCACCCACACGGAGCCGGCCCTCGTCATCCTTGGTGGCCAGCGGGTACTGCTCGGCCTTGGTGAAGTCCTTGGTGGTGATCAGGCCCTTGAGCCGGCCCTGCTCATCAACGAGGGGAAGCTTCTCAATCTTGTTCGTGGCCAGCTTGTGCGAGGCTTCCTCGCGGCTGATGCCCACGTGCCCGGTGACCAGCGGCATTTTGGTCATTACGTCGCTGACCAGCCGCAGCGGGAAATCGGACTCCGGGACAAAGCGGGTGTCGCGGTTGGTGACGATGCCGAGGAGGCGGTTTTCCTCGTCCACCACGGGCAGGCCGGATACCCGGTACTGGGCGCACAGGTTGTCCAGCTCCAGCAGCGTTGCTTCGGGACGGATGGTCAGCGGGTTGGTGATCATGCCCGACTCGCTGCGCTTGACGCGGTCCACCTGATCCGCCTGGTCGGCGATGGACAGGTTGCGGTGCACCACGCCCAGGCCGCCCTGGCGTGCCATGGCGATGGCCATCCGCGACTCGGTCACGGTGTCCATGGCGGCGGACAGCAGCGGGGTCTGCACGGTGATCCGCTTGGAAATCCGCGAGGAGGTGTCGGCCTCGGACGGGATGACGTCCGTGTGGCCCGGCAGGAGCAGGACGTCATCGTAGGTCAGGCCGATGAAGCCAAAGGGGTTGTGTTCGGGCTCGGTCATGAGTGCGCCTCTTACCTTGGTTGCTGGGGCGGGCAGGGGTTGCAGCCGATGACCAGCCCGTCATTACGGAACTGGCCTGTGCAGAAGATGGGGACACCGCGATGAACGGCATTCCGGGGCAGAAAGTGTTGAGTAAATATTAGAACCTCCGCGCCGATCCCCCTATTCCACGGCTGCAATGTGAGCAACCGCACGGCCCCGAGGTGTGCAGGCCCGGCTGGCGGCGGCTCAGCTCCAGCCCGTGGCGGCCAGCAGCCGCTGCTCGAACATGGGGATCATGCTCTCCACGTAGGTCCGGGTCAGGTGGTTGTCGTCCTTATAGACGTAGACGTTTCCCACCACGGCCGGGCAGACTCCACGGGCGCAGATGAAGTCGCTGAGGTCCATGAGGTGCAGGCCGTCGAGTTTGCCCCGGTAGCTTTCCAGGGGCGAAGGCTCCACGAGCGACTCGCTCAGGGCCGGGTTGCATTCGGGCGCGTCGGCACCGTTCCGCTGGACGCACTCGGGCATGTTGAACGTGAAGCGCGGGTTGTCCCGGATGCCCACCACCTCGATGCCTGCCTCGGTGAACGGGCGGACGCCGTCCAGGTAGCCGGGAACTTCGGTTTCGAACGGCGCCTCTTCGTGGGTCAGCGAGGCCACGGTGAAGACCGCATCCGGCCGGTGTTCCAGCACGTAGGCGGCGCTGGCGCGGTTGTAGGCGTTGCATTCGGCATTCCTGGTCTCCGACTCGGCCCCGAACCGGCAGGCCGGCATCAGCAGGGTGACCAGTTCCCAGCCCCGGGCTTCCGCGATGGGTGCCAGCGCGCCCAGGTACTGCTGGGAATGGGAATCACCGAGCACCACAATCCGCTTGGTGGCACCTTCATCAGGGACCGCCTGCCGGCACCCTTCCAGGATGGGGTCGGCGGTGGCGTTTGCGCCCGCGCAGGGGGCGTGGATGCCGGCCCAGTCGTTGTCCAGCGCGGACGGGCCCGGAATGATCTTCGCGCCGGGCGCGGGCAGGGCGGCGTTTTCCGGGCTGAGTGCCGCGGCCCCGGGCGTGAGCTCGCGCGGCTGCGCCGCCGTCGCTGCTTCCTCTGCCGTGAGCGTCGTCTGCCATACGGCCACGGGTCCGGCAAGGACGGCACCGCAGGCAACAATGACGACGGCGGTGCGCCACGCCCGCAGTTTGGGCCAGTGCCAGTCGCGCAGCGGCTTTTCCACGAAGCGCGTGGTGAGGACGGCAAGCACGATGGAGGCCCCGACGATGGCCAGGCCCTGGACAAGGTTAGGCGCCTCGACCCCGGTGGCGGCGAGCGCCAGCACCAGGACCGGCCAGTGCCAGAGGTACAGCGCATAGGAGTTGTCGCCCAGGGCCACGGCCGGCTTGCTGCCCAGGAAGCGGTCCACGCCAAACCGGCTGCCGGTCTGTCCCGCCACGATGATGGCGGCCGCCGCCAGGGTTGGCCACAGCGCCACGAAGCCGGGGAAAGACCGGTCCACCGTCAGCAGCAGGCCGCAGGAGACCATGGCCGCCAGGCCCGCCCAGCCCAGGGCCACGCGCAGGGCCCGGCCGGGTTTGAGGTACGGCAGTGCAAGGGCGAGCAGGGATCCCAGGGCGAATTCCCAGAGCCTGGCCCGGGTATCGAAGTAGGCGTATGCCTGGTTGGTGGCCGTCTGTTCCACGGAGTATGCCAGCGAGACCGCGAAGACCGCGCCGAAGGCGAGCGCCAGCAATCCCCGGTAGGTCAGTACGCTGAAGGCAGGCATGCGGTGCAGCAGCGCCAGCAGGACCGCGGCGCCGGCGAAGACCAGCGGCCACAGGATGAAGACCTGGCCCTGGATGGACAGGGACCAGAAGTGCTGCAGCGGGCTGGCGCCGGCATGGTCCTGCGCGTAGTAGTCCACAGCGGTGTTGGCGAGCAGCCAGTTCTGGCTGTACAGCAGCGAGGCCCATGCCTGGTCCAGCACCTGCGGCCAGCGGCTTTGCGGAATGATGAGCCACGTCCCGGCCAGGACGCCGAGGATGACAACGACGGCGGCCGGCAGCAGCCGCTTGAACAGGTGCAGCCAGTGCCGCAGGAGGTTGAGCGGGGTGCCGGCTTCGACCTTCCGGACGAAGGACAGCGTGAGCAGGAAGGCCGAGATCAGGAGGAAGATGTCCACTCCGCCCGACACCCGGCCAAGCCACACGTGGTAGGCCACCACCATCAGTACTGCGAGCGCGCGGAGGCCCTGGACTTCGGGACGGAACGTGGGTTTCCGGCGGGAGCCGGCAGTGTCCGCCGGACGGCCCGGTGCAGCCTCTGTTCGCGCAATCAACACAAATGACCCCTCAAAACCGGCTGGCAAAAACATCAAGCCTACGGGCCTGCGACGCCGGATGGCCAATCATGAGAGACCCGTCACGCTGCCTTTTCTCCTGCGCGGGCACTTTCGCGGGCTGCCATCGGGGGCCGCGGGATTCTGCGCGCCAGGTGGCGCGCGTCACGGGCTGTGCCGGGAAGGGTGGCGGACGCCGCCGCGTACTGGAATTCCTGTCCGAGGAAGAACAGGCCCGGCGTCCGCAGGGCGACGCCGCGGTGCTGCGGGGGCAGCGCGCCGCCGTCGAGCATTCCCGGATCGATCCAGCTGAAGTCCTCCCGGTAACCGGTGCACCACACCACGTTGGACACTTCCACGCGGGTCCCGTCCGCCAGGACGGGCATCCCGTCCTGCACTCCGGCCACCCGCGGCACGAACTGGACGCCGGCCGCGGCCAGGTCCTTGGACTTGGTCCTGATCAGCGGCGTGGCGTGCGCCTTGAAGGCGGGCGCAGCCTTGCGGCCGAGGGGTGTGCTGAGGGTCAGGACGTGGAGCCCCAGGAACCGCACCATCGGCAGGAAGTAGCGTGCCGCCGTCGGGCCGTGCTTTACCGGGAGCTCTCCCCCGGGCTTGCCGGCCACCCGCGTCGGATGGGTGCGGCTTACCTCGAGGGCGATTTCTGCCCCGGAGTTCCCCAGTCCCACCACCAGCACCGGGCCCGCCTGCAGTTGCCCGGCATTCCGGTACTGGCTCGAGTGCAGCTGCACGATGGAAGCGTCCAGGTCAGCGGCAAAGCCGGGGACCTTGGGCGCCTGGCTGCAGCCGGTGGCTACGACCACGTTGTGGGCCTCCCAGCGGTGGCCGTTGGAGGCGGCGACGAAACAGTCCGCCTCCCGCCACAGCCGCTCGACGCGGACGCCCCGGATGACAGGCAGCGCGAACCGTTCCGCATAGCCTTCCAGGTACCCTGCCACTTCGTCCTTGGTGGGAAAGGACAACGGATCCGCCGGGAAGGGGACCCCTGGCAGGCCGTCGTACTTGGCGGGGGTGAACACCCGGAGTGAATCCCACCGTTGCCGCCATGCGTCGCCGGTGCGCGGATTGGCGTCCAGGATGAGGAATGTCCGGTTCTGTTCCTTCAGGTAGTGGCCCATGGCGAGGCCGGCCTGGCCGCCGCCGATGATCATGGTGTCCAGCGTTCCTGTCTGGTTGGTGTTCATGACTGTGCTCCTTCGTGGATTGCGGGGATATCTGCAGCTGAACCGTCAAGCTGTCCGGCGTCCGCACCTGGTCCTTCATGCCCGGCCTCCCGGTACCGCAGCCACCACGCGAGCATCAGCGCGGATGCCACGATGTAGGCAAGGTGGAGGACCCAGATGGGACCGGCCGGAAGGTTGAAGACGTAGATGGAATGCACGGCGTTGGCAACGTTGCTCAGGACCAGGTTGCCGAGGCTGTAGGAGGCGAGGTCCCGGGTGCGGGCGGCCTTCACCAGCATGGGCAGCATTCCCAAGGCGAACAGCACCGTGGAGAGGGTGCCGGCAAGGACTGGAAGGTTCATGTTTTGAGGCTATGGCCGGGGCCTTCCAGTCCGCGTCGGCCGGATTATGCAAGTGTCCGGCCTGGTTCGGATGGGTAATTATGTGCAGAACCCGTCAGCCTGCGAGTCCGTGCTCAAAGGCGTATCTCGTGGCCGCGGCCCTTGAGGAGAGGCCAAGCTTCAGGAAGATGTTGCTGATGTGCCTGGCCACGGTTTTCTCGCTGAGGAAGAGGTCTGCCGCGATGGCCCGGTTACCCTGGCCGGACGCCACGTGCCGAAGCACCTCCGCCTCCCTGGGCGTCAGCGGCCCTGGAGTCCCGCCGTCGTCCTTCCGCATGAGCGTGGCAGCCCACGCAGCGGCCGGAGCCGCCCCCAACTCCAGCAATTCCACGTGCGCCGCCTCGAATTCCATCAGGGCAGACGCCTCGTCGCCGAGCCCCCGGCAGGCCCGCCCGATGAGGACCCGGCAGCAGGCAGCCTCAAAGGGGACACCGAGTCCCACCCACAGGTGCCATGCCTGGCGCAGCGCCTGCGATGCCCCCGTTAAGTCCCCCTCCTCAAGCCGGACGGCGCCGTCGGCCTGTTTCGCTACCGCGCGGATCATGCGCCGAGGGCATTCCCGGGCAAAGGTGATCAGATCGTCGGCCCCCTGCCGGGCCGCGGGCAGGTCAGGCACTGCCAGTTCGATCTGCACGAGCGCCGGCAGCAGGTGCCGTCGGGTGGCGGCGTCCGCCACCCCGGCCGCCCGCCGGATCATCGACTGCGCCTGCTGCGCGTCCCCGCGTGCCAACTGCAGGAGTGCCAGGCCCGGCTGGGGTTCGTAACCGCTGCGGGCAGCATGGCTGTAGGAAGCTTCGGCGGCATCCAGGTCGCCGCTCAGCCTCTGCACTTCAGCCTGCTGGTAATAGCCGCCGTAGAGCGCCCACGGATCACCCCTGGTGGAGCGCTCCTGGGCGACGGCGGCGGCCTGCAAAGCTTCGGTCCACGCCCCGTGCAGCCGGAAGAGCTCAGCGCGGTGTGCCTGGCATTGGCCGCTGAAGGCCACGGTGTCGGGGCGGGCACGGCACCAGCGGTCCAGCTCCGCGGTCCATTCGAGGGCCCGCTCAAGGTCGAAGGCGATCTGGCAGTTGCCGATGACTGCGCAGTAGATAATGCCCGACGGCACCGCGGACAGTTCGCCGGCAGTGACGGCCACCATGACCTCGTCGAACATCCCAAGGCCTTCTTCGGCACGGCCCAGTGCCAGCGTCGCCTGGCCTGATCCAAGCAAAGCAAGCGCTGACAGGTCCTTGTTCCGGAATTGCCGGCCGAAGTCCGCAGCCTGGGAGAACAGCTCGAGGGCGGCCTGAGGATCCCCGCCGTAGAGTTTGCCCAGTGCAACGGGCACGAGCATAAAGCCCTGCACCGCGTCGGGTTCGGGGAGTTCGCTCAACAGTTTCTGGCCACGGGCCAGCCATCCCCCGGCACGCGCAGCCTCTCCGGCGTTCGCCAGGTGCAGCACCATCCAGGCGGCGCACCGTGCCGCACCCACCACATCGCCAACCATCAGGTATTCCTCGTGGGCACGGGTGAGGGTGTCCAGGCCGGTGCTTGTGTTGCCTGTCAGGATCTCCGCCGTTGCCAGCCGTTCAAGGTCCGCCGCCGGCAGTCCGCCCTGCTGGTCCGCGTCACGGAAGTTTTGGAAGGCCTCGGTCCAGCGGTGCTCCTGGAACGCTGACCGGCCCCTGTCAATGCCCGTTTCCGCTGACACCTGGCCTCCTTTTGGATACGCCCGCCCAGCCGGTTAAGCGCCACGCTACGCCCGCTGGGGAACCGGCACAAGCGGCCCTCAGGGGCTACGAACGCAGCAGCCCGCGCAACGTCTGGATGGTGTCAGCCTCCGCCACCGTCTTGTCATCGCGGTAGCGTTTGACGCGCGCGAACCGGAGGGCGATGCCGCCCGGATAGCGCGTGGAACGCTGGACGCCGTCGATCGCGATTTCCACCACGCTGACAGGCTCCACCCATACGGTGTTCGACGTTCGCCGCACCTCGATCTCCTGGAACCTCTCCGTCTGCCAGCGCAGCAGCTCGTCGGTGAGCCCCTTGAACGTCTTGCCCACCATGACGTAGCCGCCGGGCTCGCCGAACTCGCCGGAAGGGTCGAGGGCGCCGAGGTGCAGGTTCGACAGCAGACCCGTGCGCCGTCCCGAACCCCACTCACAGGCGAGCACCACCAGATCGTAGGTGAGCACCGGCTTCACTTTGATCCAGTTGGAACCGCGCCGCCCGGCTGCGTAGGCCGATCCGACCGCCTTCACCATCACACCCTCGTGGCCCGCGGCGAGCGCCTCGCGTGCCACTCTTTCGGCAATGGCGGGATCCGCTGTGACCTCCCCCGGGATCCGGTGCCCGGGGGCAATGCGCTCCAGCACGCCGATGCGCTCGGACAGCGGTTCCTCCAGCAGGTCCCGCCCGTCGATGTGCAGTACGTCGAAGAACCACGGATGCAGCAATGTGGTGCGCACCGCATCCGCCCCGAACCGGGACATGGTCTCCTGGAAGGGCCGGGGTCCGCCGTCCTCATCGAGCGCGAGGGTCTCGCCGTCGAGGATGACATCGCTCACCGGCAGGCCGCGCACCACGTCCACCACCTCGGGCAGCCGGTGGGTCACGTCGGCCAGGGTACGGGTGAAGATGCGTACCTCGCCGCCGGTGCGGTGCACCTGGATGCGTGCGCCGTCGAGCTTGTATTCCACGGAGGCTTCCCCGGTGACCTCCAGCGCCGCACTGGCGCTGGCCGCGGTGGCGGCGAGCATGGGCTGTACGGGACGTCCGACGACGAGGCCTACCTCCTCGAGTTCCGCTGCCGTACCCGTGAGCGCCAGCAGGGCGGTCGCGCCCAGGTCGCCGGAGAGCATTGCCGCGCGGCGCACGGAGTCCACCGGCCGGTCGGCGGCGCGGGCGATGGCATCCGTCAGCACACCCTCGAGTGCACCGGTGCGCAGTTCACCGAGCAGCACTTCGGCGATGAATGACTGCTCGCGTTTGGTGGCTGCCGCGGTCAGCTCGCGGAGTGTCGCGGCGCGCTCGGCCGCAGATCCGGCGCCTACGGCGGCGAGCAGCCGGTCCAATGCAGCATCCACGTCGGCGACGGTAAGACCCGGCTCGTCGGCCGGCTCCCCCATGGCCGCGGTCATTCCGCGCCAGCCAATCCCTACCCGGCCCTGCCGCGGCCTGGCGATGAGCAGTCCCACGGCAGCCGGGATTTCAGCGGGCTCGAGGCGGCGCAGGAGGCCGGCCAGGAGGTCCACCTTCGCGAGCCGGGAGCGGGTGGACGCGACGGCGTCCGTGGTTGTCACGAGCTCGTCGAGCAGCATGGCACCAGTCTGCCACGCCCATCCCGTCCACTATGGACAGCTCCGGAAGGCAGTTCCAGACTGGACGCATGGGAATCATCGTCGCGAACCTGTTCATCACGCTCGACGGCGTCTACCAGGCGCCCGGTGGCCGCGAAGAGGACACTGAAGGCGGTTTTGGCTTCGGCGGCTGGCAGGCCCCGGTGTCCGATGACGAGGCCGACGCAGCCATCGGAGCGGAGATCGGCCGCATCGACGCCCTGCTTCTGGGCCGGAAGACCTACGACATTTTCGCGGGGTATTGGCCGCAGCAGTCCGACATGGTCGGCACCACGTTCAACCGGGTGCCCAAGTTCGTCGTTTCCAGCAGCCTGACCGCTCCGGGGTGGGCCGGCACCACTGTGCTGGCTGATGCCGCGGCCGCGGGCCGGCTTCGTGAGGATTACGGCGAGGTGCACATGTTCGGCAGCGGCGTCCTCATCCGTTCACTGCTCAAAGAAAACGTGATCGACCGCCTCCACCTTTGGCTCTATCCGGTCACCTTGGGGCAGGGCAAGCGCCTCTTCGACGGCGGGACCATCCCCGCCTCCTTCCGCCTCGCCGAGCCGGCGCGCACCTTCCCCAAGGGATCGGTGTCGCTGGTCTACGAGCGGGCGGGCGACGTCAGGACGCAGGACATGCCGGCCACCCAGGGCGCGTAATGGCCAAGGTCATCGCAGCCATCAGTACGTCGGTTGACGGTTACATCACCGGCCCCGACGACGGTCCCAGGTACGGCCTGGGCAAGGGCGGGGAACGCCTGCACTACTGGGTGATGGGCGGCCCCTGGACCTACGACGGCGGACATGACTTCGCGATGCAGGGCCCCGACAAGGATTTCTATGACGAGCTGGAAGCCGGCCTGGGTGCCGGCATCGTCGGCCGGGGCATGTATGACGCTGCAGGGGCATGGGGAGGAACCAACCCGTTCGGCGGGCCGCTGTTTGTGCTCACCCACCGGGTACAGGACCAGCCGGCGGCGGCGTCCGGGTTCACTTTCGTGTCCGGGCTCGATGAAGCCCTCGCGCGGGCGATTGAGGCGGCAGGGGACAAAGACGTATCGATCGGCGGCGGTGCGGACGTGATCCGGCAGGCCCTTGCCGCCGGGAGGGTGGACGAACTTGTGCTCTCGACGGCGCCGGTGATCCTCGGTGCCGGTAAGCGCCTTTTTGACGGCTTCGGCCAGGACATCAACCTCGGCATCATCAAGACGGTGAGCTCGACGTTCGCCACGCACGTGCGCTACGCGGTCAAGAAGTAAAGGGGCACAAAAAACCGGCCCGGCAGATGCCGGACCGGTCTTTTGTGCCTTGGCAGCCGGTGAAGGCTAGTGGCTGTGGCCTGCGTGCTCGTCTTCCTCAGCGGGCTTTTCCACAACCAGGGTCTCGGTGGTGAGAACCAGGGCAGCGATGGAGGCTGCATTGCGGAGGGCTGCACGGGTGACCTTGACGGGGTCGATGACGCCGGCAGCGATCAGGTCCTCGTACTCGCCCGACTTGGCGTTGAAGCCGTTGTTGGTTTCGAGTTCGGCAACCTTGGCGGTGATGACGTAGCCGTCGAAGCCTGCGTTCTGGGCAATCCAGCGCAGCGGCTGGACCAGCGCGCGGCGGACGATGCCCACAGCAGCGGCGGCGTCGCCTTCGAGTGCCTTGACGGCCGGGTCCTCGTCGAGGGCCTTCAGCGCGTGGATCAGGGCGGAACCGCCACCGGCCACGATGCCTTCTTCGAGGGCGGCGCGGGTGGAGGAAACAGCATCTTCGATGCGGTGCTTCTTTTCCTTCAGCTCAACCTCAGTTGCGGCACCCACCTTGATGACGCCGATGCCGCCGGCCAGCTTGGCCAGGCGCTCCTGGAGCTTTTCGCGGTCCCAGTCGGAGTCGGTGCGGGTCAGCTCGGCACGGAGCTGGGCAACGCGTGCAGCAACGTCCTCGGCAGCGCCGGCGCCGTCCACGATGGTGGTGTTGTCCTTGGTGACCGTGATGCGGCGGGCGGTACCCAGCACCTCAAGGCCAACGGAGTCCAGGCTCAGGCCCAGTTCCGGAGAGACAACCTGCGCACCGGTGAGGGTGGCGATGTCCTGCAGCATGGCCTTGCGGCGGTCGCCGAAGCCCGGAGCCTTGACGGCCACCACGTTGAGGGTGCCGCGGATGCGGTTGACGATCAGCGTGGACAGGGCCTCGCCGTCGACGTCCTCGGCGATGATGAACAGTGGCTTGGAGCTCTGCAGCGCCTTCTCCAGCAGCGGCAGGAATTCCTGCACCGAGGAGATCTTGCCCTGGTTGATCAGGATGAGGGCGTCCTCGAGGACTGCTTCCTGGCGTTCCGCGTCGGTGACGAAGTACGGGGACAGGTAGCCCTTGTCGAACTGCATGCCCTCGGTGAGGACCAGTTCGGTCTGCGTGGTGGAGGATTCCTCGATGGTGATCACACCATCCTTGCCCACCTTGCCGAAGGCCTCGGCCAGAAGCTCGCCGATCTCTTCGCTCTGCGCGGAGATGGCCGCCACGCTGGCAACCTGGGTGCCTTCAACGGGACGGGCGTTCTCCAGCAGGCGTGCAGCGACGGCTTCAACGGAAACCTCGATGCCGCGCTTGATCTGGCCGGGAGCAGCGCCGGCAGCTACGTTGCGCAGGCCTTCCTTGACCAGTGCCTGGGCCAGGACCGTGGCGGTGGTGGTGCCGTCGCCGGCAACATCGTTGGTCTTGGTGGCTACTTCCTTGGCCAGCTGTGCGCCAAGGTTTTCGTACGGGTCGTCCAGCTCGACTTCGCGGGCGATGGTGACGCCGTCGTTCGTGATGGTGGGCGCGCCCCACTTCTTGTCCAGGACAACGTTGCGGCCGCGGGGGCCGAGCGTCACCTTGACGGTGTTGGCGAGCTTGTCGATGCCGGCTTCAAGAGACCGGCGGGCAGCGTCGTTAAACGCAAGCTGCTTTGCCATGGTTTTGTCCTTTCAAGACAGAACCCCGCGCAGCTGACCAGCAGTAAGCATGACCAGCGGCACGGGGATCCGGAGAGTTACTTTACGACGATCGCCAGGACGTCGCGGGCGGACAGCACGAGGTACTCGGTGCCGCCGGTCTTGACTTCGGTTCCGCCGTACTTGGAGTAGATGACGACGTCGCCAACGGCTACGTCGACAGGAACGCGGTTGCCATCCTCAAAGCGGCCGGGGCCAACTGCAACAACTTCGCCTTCCTGCGGCTTCTCCTGTGCGGAGTCCGGGATGACCAGGCCGGAAGCCGTGGTCTGCTCGGCTTCGAGCGGGCGGACAACAATACGATCCTCAAGAGGCTTAATAGAGACCGACACTCGGACCTCTCCTTTTCGTCAGCAAATTCGTGGACTGGAAAGCTTTCCGCCCTGGCTGGCAAACCGTCGTCGCGGTGCCGGCAGCAGCCTGGCTGGCAGCTCTTCATGTGTTAGCACCCTCCTAGGGAGAGTGCTAATGAAGACTCTATGTGCGGGTTAGCACTCGGTCAAGGCGAGTGCCAGCGTTTCGTCATCCGCGTACACGGCGGCGTGTACATTGAAGCGGTGCGAGCCGCCGTATACCTGATCCTTGCGAACCTGTTCTGGGCCGGAAACTTCGTGGTGGGCCAAGCCGCGATGCAGACCATGGAGCCGTTGCAGCTGACCTTCTGGCGTTGGGCCCTGGCCGCGGTGCCGCTGCTCCTGCTGGCGCAGGCCGTTGACCGGCCGGACTGGCGCGCCGTGCTGCGCCGGTGGCCGGTACTGCTGCTGCTGAGCGCCCTGGGCATGAGCGGCTACACCCTGCTGCTGTACAGCGCACTGCAGCACACGTCGGCCCTGAACGCTTCCCTGGTGACGGCCGCCAATCCGGCCCTGATCATGGTGCTTGCCGTGGTCCTGCTCAAGGACCGGCCGCGCCCGGTGAGCTGGCTGGGCATCGCACTGGGCCTGGCCGGCGTGCTGATGGTTTTGACAGGCGGCGACCTGTCCCGCCTGCTGACCTTTTCCATCAACACCGGAGAGCTGCTGATCGTGGCAGCCATCACCGTCTGGGGTTTCTACACGATCATCGCCAGGCGGCTTGCCCTCCCCGCGATCACCGCAACGGCCGTGCAGGTGGCAATGGCTGCCGTGGTCCTGGCACCCATCGCGGCAGCAACCGGGGCCGGGCTGCCGTCCACTCCGGCCGAAGGCTGGTCCCTGGCGTTCATCGCCCTGTTCCCCTCGCTGGGCTCCTACCTGCTGTGGAACCTGGCACTCAAGCGGACTTCTGCGGCCAACGCCGGCAACTACCTGAACCTGATCGCCGTCTTCACCGCCATCATCACCGTGCTGCTGGGCCAGCCCATCACCGCGGCACAGGTGCTGGGCGGAGTCCTGGTGATATCGGGGGTCCTGCTGACCAGCGCCGGCCAGCGGCCTCAGCGTCCCAGGTCGTCGAAGTCCACGTCCTCGCCGCCGTCGGAATCCCGCCTCCCCTGATTCCTGCCGCGGTAGAGCACCACGGCCGCAACGGCGGCAGCGAGCAGGGACGCCACCAGGAACACGATGCTTCCCGCCCGTGCACCGGCATACAACCCGCGGATGTCGCTGGCTTCCTGGGTGTCGTCCTGGATGTCGTTGCCCCCCACGGAATAGACGGTGGCGTTGAAGGTATCCAGGAAGAAAATGATCACCAGCAGCGCGATGCACACCACTGCCACCAGGGAAGCCGCAATGAGGGCGGGACGAGCGTACCTGGCGGGACCCCGGTCCGTGGGTTGCTCTTCTCCGGACTGCTGGGGGCCTGCGCTGTCTTCCATGCTTTCAACACTATCGGCATAGCGCCGGGCCCTCCTCCACTAGGCTGGAACCCATGCCCCACGCTTCCCAGGACCAGATCGCACCGCTGCTCACCCCGGAAGGCTGGGAGCTGCTGGCGTCCCTGGGTCCCTACCAGGAGGACTCCTCCTATGAGCTCAATTCGGCCCTCCGGAAGGCCGGCCACTCCCCCCACCTGGTCTCCGCCGTCCTGACCCAGTCCAGGCTCCGCACCAAGGCCGAAGCAAAATTCGGGGAGTTTTCCCGGCAGATGCTCTTCACCCAGGCAGGCCTGGAACAGGCCACCCGCCTGAACGTGGCCGCCCGGCACGCGCAGCGGTTTGCCGGCGCGGGGGTCAGCCATGTGGCAGACCTGGGCTGCGGGCTGGGCGCCGATTCGCTCGCCTTGGCGTCCCTTGACGTGACCGTCACCGCCGTCGAAATGGATGAGACCACGGCCGCCTGCGCCACCGTGAACCTCATCCCGTTCCCGAACGCCACGGTGGTCCATGCGGACGCCACTGCTGTTCCGCTGGACGGCATCGACGGCGTCTGGCTGGACCCCGCCCGCCGGGTCACCTCCACCTCGGGCACCAAGCGCATCTGGGATCCAGAAGCCTTTTCGCCGCCGCTGTCCTTCGTCGAAGCCCTGGCCGCGTCCGGCAAGGCCGTGGGGGTGAAGATGGGGCCCGGCATGCCGCATGACTCCGTCCCGCACAACTGCGAGGCACAGTGGGTCTCCGTGGCCGGCGACGTCACCGAGGTGGCACTGTGGTTCAACGCCGTGCGGCGGCCCGGAGTCCGCCGCGCAGCCCTGGTGCTGGGGCCCAGCGGCGCCGCCGAGCTGACCAGCGGCGAGGACTTCGGGGCCGGGCCGGAAGCACCGGTGGGTCCCGTGGAAGGCTACCTGTACGAACCCGACGGCGCGGTCATCCGCGCCGGGCTCGTTGCCGACGTCGCGCTTGAGCTCGGGGGCCACCTGGTGGACGAGCACATCGCCTACATCTGCGCCCCCGCCCTTGTGGACACCCCGTTCGCGCGGGGCTACAAGGTGCTGGACGTGATGCCGTTCAACGTCAAGGCGCTCAAGGCGTGGGTGAAGGCCGAAGGCATCACGGTGCTGGACATCAAGAAACGCGGCACTGCCGTCACTCCCGAGGAACTCCGGAAGCAGCTCCTGCCCGGCGGGAAAAACCCTGCGAAAAAGGGCGGCACCAAAACGGCCACCCTGGTCCTCACCCGCATCGGGGAGGACCGGGTGGCCATCGTGGTGGAACCCGTTACTGCGGTGTAAGGCCGTTTACTGCGCCCGCATGAACTCCTCGGCCGCGCGTACCTGCTCAGGGCTTGGCCGCACTCCGGTGTACAGGACGAACTGTTCCAGCGCCTGGATGGTGGCCACCTCCGCGCCGGTGATCACCGGCTTTCCGGCGGCGCGGGCGGCCCTGATCAGCGGGGTCTCGGCGGGCAGCGCCACCACGTCGAAAACGAGCCGCGCGGCGTCAATGGCCTCGGCCGGGAAGGACAGCGCGTCCGCTTCCGCCCCGCCGGCCATCCCCACGGGGGTGACGTTGATGATCACGTCCGCCGTGCCGCCGTCGAGCGCTGCACGCCACTGGAACCCGTACTGTTCGGCCAGCGCCCGCCCTGTCGCTTCGTTCCGTGCGATCACCGTGACGTCGGTGAACCCGGCATCCCGCAGCGCCGCCACGGTGGCCTTGGCCATGCCGCCCGCACCCTGGACCAGGACCGAGTAGCCGGTGGGCACCGAGTTGGTGGCAAGCAACTGTTCGATGGCGGTGTAGTCCGTGTTGTACGCCTTGAGGTGGCCGTCGGTGTTGACGATCGTGTTCACGGAATCGATGGCCTTGGCGGAGGGGTCCATCTCATCCACCAGCGCGATGACGTCTTCCTTGTAGGGCATGGAGATGGCGCACCCGCGGATGCCCAGCCCGCGGACTCCGGCAATGGCCTGCTCCAGGTTGGTGGGGGCAAACGCCTTGTAGATCCAGTTGAGCTCCAGCTGTTCGTACAGGTGGTTGTGGAACCTGGTCCCGTTGTTGCTGGGACGGGCCGAGAGCGAGATGCAGAGGGTCATGTCTTTATTCAGAATGGGCACCCGACCATTAAACCCGCACTCCCCCAACTGGGTAGCGCCAACTGTCGTTTTCAGCCGCCAGAACGACAGTTGACGCTACTTACTTGGGTCAGGGGCAGCCGGTGCCTGCGGGGACGCTTCCGACGGCGGCAGGCAGCTTCCCGGGTGCCGTCGCCTTGCCTGCCAGCACGGCCGCGAGCGCGTCGAAGGCAGCGTCGGTGCGGCCGTACAGCGCCAGCCTGACCGGCGCCGGCGAACCCTGCAACGGCCAGGGGGCGTCCAGGGCCACCTCGATGTCCCCTCCGGCGGGACGCCCGCCGAACCCGATCAGGTTCACCAGCGGCCCTGAACCCAGGGCGAGACCAGCGCGGGCGGCGGCCGCCTCGAACCGTTCCCGGTCTCCGGGCCCGCCGCCGGCCACCCGGACCGCTCCGGGAACCAGTGGCCCGGTGCACGGCCCGGAGACAACGGTGACGGCGGAGGCCGAGACCCGGGCGGACACGGCGGCGCTGCTGCCTGCGGGGATACCAGCCGCGGGACCCCGCCTGCCCTGCCAGACCATCATGGTGGCCACCCGCCGGGCGGCCTCGTCCAGCCTTTCCGGGGGCAGGCTTCCGGACTTGACCGCCCCCACGATGGCCGCATGCGCCTGTGACACGTCGGCTGGCATCAGCAGCAGGTCCGCGCCCGCCCGGAGCGCCATCACCGCAGCAGACCCGCTGGGGTACTGCTTGGCCACCGCGCCCATGTTCAGCGCATCCGTGACCGCCACGCCCTTGAATCCCAGGCCGCGCAAGGCGGCATAGGTGGGGGCAGAGAGCGACGCCGGGACGCCGGGTTCCAGCGCCGGCACGGCAATGTGCCCGGTCATCACCATGGGTGTCCCGGCGGCGATGGCGGCCTGGAACGGTTTCCAGTCCCTGCCGCGGAGTTCCTCGACGCCGGCCGGCTGCACCGGAAGGCTGAGGTGGGAGTCGGCCGTCACTGATCCGTGGCCCGGGAAGTGCTTTACGACCGGAAGGACTCCTGCCGCGAGCATGCCCTGGGAGAACGCCACCCCGTGCACGGCAACGGCGGCGGGGTCCGCGGACATGGCCCGCGCCCCGATGGTGGGGTCCTTGGGCCCCATGGTGACGTCCGTGTCCGGTGCAAAGTCGGTGTTGAAGCCAAGCGGCACCAGCTCGCCGGCCAGGCCCTGCCCCGCCTCCCGGGTGAGGGCTTCATTGCCGGCCGCGCCGTAGCTCATGGGAGCGGGCCACTCCGTCAGCGGCGTACCCAGGCGCGCTACAAGGCCGCCTTCCTGGTCCACCGCGATCATGCCGGGCCAGGGCTCGCCGTCCGCAACGGTGGCCTGCGCGAGCCGTTGGTTGATGGCGGCCATGCCGGCAGTGTCCACTCTTCCCTGCGGGTCCCGCGGAACGTTGTCGCCCATGATGATGGATCCCGCGAGGTGCAGCCGCTCGATGGTGGCCGCGTGGGCCTCCACGTCCTTGCCAGTGAAAAACGGCAGCAGGACCTGCCCGGCTTTTTCCTCGGTTGTCATGCCGGCCACGGCCGCCGCGGCGGCGTCCTGGTCCCGCTGGAGCGGGCCCCAGCCCAGGGGCCGGGAACCGGGATCGGGTGAGAGGGACGCAGCGGTGGGGGACGGCGTCGTACGCGGTGTTGGGGTGGGCGACGCGGACGGTGAAGGTGCCGCCGTGGTGGCGGGCGACGACGGCCCGGGCGCCGGCGCGGGGGTGCAGGAGGCGAGGGCCAGGGCGGATACTGCCGCGAGGAGGGGGAAGGTTTTGTGGGTACTGTCACGCAGGTGTTGGAACGGGACCATCAATACGATGCTACCCCTGCACTAGACTTGAACCACCCGTTCGCCTGCCGGCAGCAGCCCGTGAGCGGCGTCAGCCAGCGGCAAACCGGACAGTAAGGAAACGCGTGAAGATTGACTTCGCTTCATCGAGGCAATCAACCCTTGGTGTTGAATGGGAGCTCGCGCTGGTGGACGGCAGCACCGGTGAGCTGGCCTCTGTAGCCAACGAAGTGCTCCGCGGCGTGGCCTCCCGCCATCCGGAGTTGAACGAGGACGACGAACACCCGCACATCAAGCAGGAACTGCTGCTGAACACGGTGGAGCTGGTCACGGGCATCTGTGAAACGGCCGCCGAAGCCAAGGAGGACCTGAGCCGGTCCGTGGCCGCCGTCCGGGAGATCACGGACCCGATGGGCGTGGAACTCTTTTGCGCGGGCAGCCACCCGTTCAGCCCGCCGCAGCTGCAGCCGGTGACGGACAAGGCCCGCTATGCGAAGCTGATCGACCGCACGCAGTGGTGGGGCCGGCAGATGGTGATTTACGGCGTGCACGTGCACGTGGGGCTGGATCGTCGGGAGAAAGCCCTCCCGGTACTGGACGGCCTGGTCAACTATTTCCCGCACTTCCAGGCGCTCTCCGCGTCCAGCCCGTTCTGGGGCGGCGAGGACACCGGCTACGCGTCGCAGCGCGCCCTGATGTTCCAGCAGCTGCCCACGGCCGGCCTGCCCTTCCAGTTCCAGTCCTGGGCTGAATACGAGTCCTACGTCCAGGACATGTTCACCACAGGCGTGATCGACACCCTCTCCGAAATCCGCTGGGACATCCGGCCGGTCCCGAACCTGGGCACCATCGAAATGCGCATCTGCGACGGCCTGGCCACCCTGGAGGAAGTGGGCGCCATCGCCGCGCTCACCCAGTGCCTCGTGGACGAATTCTCCACCACCCTGGACAACGGCGGCACCATCCCCACCATGCCGCCCTGGCACATCCAGGAGAACAAGTGGCGGGCCGCCCGCTACGGCATGGACGCCATCATCATCCTCGACGCCGCGGGCAAGGAACAGCTGGTGACGGACCACCTGCTGGAGACCCTGAACCGGCTGGAGCCTGTGGCCGCCAAGCTGCGCTGCGCCGACGAACTCGCGGATGTGGAGAAGATCATCCGCCGCGGGGCCGGGTACCAGCGCCAGCGGAAGGTGGCCGCCGAGCACGGCGGGGACCTCCAGGCCGTGGTGCTGGACCTCGTCAAGCAGATGCGGAACGGCCCCACCGCCTGATCCCCCTGCCGTAACGGGGCACTTCGGCACGGACACGCCGGCCGCCGTCGTGATGTACGACGGCGGCGCCCCCAAAGTGCCCCGCGACGGATCGCCGGGCCAGCAGGCTTCAGGCGGGGAGCGATACCGAGGTGACCGGCATGGACGAGTCCGGCGCGAAGCTGATTCCGCTCGGTTCCACTCCGGCCATCACCAGCTGGGCGCCCAGAGCGGCCACCATGGCGCCGTTGTCCGTGCACAGGTCCAGGGGCGGCACATGGAGCCGGATGCCGGCCGAGGCGCAGCGCTGGCCGGTCAGTTCACGCAGGCGTGAGTTGGCCGCCACGCCGCCGCCCAGCAGGACGTCCTTGATGCCGTGCTCCCGGCAGGCCAGGACGGCCTTGGAGGAGATGATGTCCACCACGGCTTCCTGGAATGCGGCGGCAATGTCGGCCACCGGGATGTCCTCGCCCCGGGCCTCGAACTGCTCCACACACCGGGCCACGGCGGTCTTCAGTCCGCTGAAGGACCAGTCGTAGCGGTGCTTGCCCGGCTCCTCCGCCGTTCCCATGTACTTGGGCTGGCTGAGGCCCCGGGGGAAGCGGATGGACTTCGGGTTGCCGGTGCGGGCCACCTTGTCGATGGCCGGTCCGCCGGGGTAGCCCAGGCCCAGGATGCGGGCCACCTTGTCGTAGGCCTCCCCCGCGGCGTCGTCGATGGTGGAGCCCAGCAGCACGACGTCGTCGGTGATGCTGTTGATCCTGAGGATTTCGGTGTGTCCGCCGGATACCAGCAGGGCGCCCAGGTTTTCCGGGAGCTGCGGGGCCTCGTTGCCGTTACCGTCTTTCCGTTTGCCGTCCAGCAGCCCCACGCCCACATGCGCCACCAGGTGGTTGATGGCGTACAGCGGCTTCCCGGTGGCCACTGCCAGTGCCTTGGCGGCGCAGACTCCCACCATCAGTGCGCCTGCGAGTCCGGGGCCGGAGGTGACGGCGATGGCGTCCACCTCGTCCAGGCTGACGCCGGCGTCGGACAATGCCTGCTCCAGTGTGGGTACGAACGCGTCCAGGTGGGCCCTCGAGGCGATCTCCGGGATGACGCCGCCGAATCGGACGTGCTCGTCCATGGATGAGGACACGGTGTTGGTCAGGAGCGTGGTCCCGCGGACGATGCCAACGCCGGTTTCATCGCAGGATGATTCAATGCCCAGGACCAGTGGCTGGGAACGGTTCATGGCTGGCCTCCTTCACGTGTTTCCTCGTCGCCGGTGAGCTGGAGCCTCATGATCAGGGCATCGACGCCGTCGCGGTAGTACCGGGGGCGGACGTGGATCTGCTCGAACCCGAAGCGCAGGTACAGACGTTGCGCCCGCGGGTTGTCCGCGCGGACTTCGAGGAGGAGGTCCGCGGCGTACCGGCGACGGGCTTCATCGATGAGGGCGGTCAGCAGCGTGGTGCCGATCCCCCGGCCTTCATAATCAGGGACGACGGCGATCGTCTGGACGTCCGCGATGGGTTCGATGCACATCAGGCCGGCGTACCCCACGATGCCGTCGGCGCTTTCGGCCACCAGGTAGCGCCGGGTGTCCGGCTGGGCCAGCTCATCCAGGAACATCTGCAGGGGCCAGGCGTCGATGGGGAACAGTTTTTGCTCAAGGACGCTGACGGCGGTTACGTCGTCGAGGGTCATGTCCCGCACGGTAATTCCTGCAGTTCGCGGATCCGGGGCGGTGCTCACAGTGCTCTCTTCCTCGGTCCGGGCACCTGCGCGTCGGATTCGCGCAGGTACAGCGGCGTGGAATCCAGGAGGCCGTCGCCGGAGGCCAGCCGGGCCAGCGCGAACTGGCCCAGATAGAGCGCGTCCGGCTGCTCCTGAGCGAATTCCGGATCTGCGCGCAGCGTGTCGGCGTAGAGCCCGGCGCCGGCCCCAAAGGCGGGAAGGTCCGGCAGGTCCGCCGCGAAGCCGACGTGGGGACCGTCCTCGAGCCGGGGCAGCTTCCCCTCGGCCAGGCTGTAGCGGGCCCAGTAGACCTCCTTGCGCCGCGCGTCGGTCACCACCAGGAATTCGGGGACGGCGGCGGTGGACTCAGCCACTTCCAGGGCCACGGCGTCCAGGCTCATCAGGCCGTGCAGGGGCTTGCCCCACACAAAGGACAGGGTGCGCGCCGTTGCAATTCCGGACCGCAGGCCGGTGAACGGCCCGGGCCCCACGCCCACCACCAGGGCGTCGATGTCCTGTCCGGTGACGCCGGCCTCGGCAAGCATCTCCGCGATGCCCGGAGCCAGCACTTCGGCATGGCTTCGGGTGTCCTCGGTGGAGAAGCTGGCAACGACGCCTTCCAGCGCGTCATCCGAAACCAGCGCTGCGCTGGCAACGGCGGAGGTGTCAATGGCGAGGATCAGCATCAGTCTTTCCCTTCCGGGGCGCCGGGTTCTGCTGTCCCGATTTCCGGGGTTCCCAGTTCCGGGGTTCCCAGTTCGGGGGCGGCCGGCCATCGCGGACCGTACCCGCGCATCACGATGGTGCGGGGCTCGTCGGTGTCTTCAGTATCGAAGTCCAGGGTTCCGGCTCCGTTGCCGGAGGACGTGCCGGCACCGAGGTCACCCAGGCCAGCGCCGCCCAGTCCAGCGTCGCCCAGTCCAACGGCGCTGAGTCCGACGGCACGGTGCAGGTCGATTTCGAGCCGGCTGTCGCTCAGGTGCTCCACCCGGTCATGTCCCCACTCGACCACCGTCACCGATGAGTCCATGGTGTTTTCCAGGTCGATGTCGTCGATCTCGGCCGCCGAGCCCAGGCGGTAGGCGTCCACGTGCACCAGATCGGGGCCGCCGGGGCGCGGACCGTCGGGCACGTTGGGATGGATGCGGACCAGGACGAACGTCGGCGAGATGATTCCGGCGCGGACGCCGAGCCCCTCCCCCAGCCCCTGGGTGAAGGTGGTTTTGCCGGCCCCCAGCTCGCCGGACAGCACCAGCAGGTCCCCGGCTTCAAGCACCCCGGCGAGGGCGGCGCCAAACGCGTGGGTCTGGTCCGCCGTCGTCGCCGTGAAGGTCTTTTCCCAGTTGGGCACGGCCGGCGGTTCGAAGGCGTTCACGCGGCACCCTCCGTGTGAAGGGCGGCGGACGCGTCCTGTTCGTTGACGAAGCGGCGCGGGACCCGGGGGCTGATGCGGGTGACGATTTCGTAGTTGATGGTCCCGGCGGCGCGCGCCCAGTCTTCGGCGGTGGGGCCGCCGTCGTCACCGTTCCCGAACAGTTCGGCCTCGGCACCCAGCAGTCGCGCGCCGGCCGGACCGGCGTCGCCGAGGTCGATCACCATCTGGTCCATGGCGATCCGGCCCACCACGGGGTATGTCCTGCCGGCCACCCGGACGGGGCCGCCGGTTGCGATGCGCGGCACACCGTCGGCGTAGCCCATGGGGATGAGCGCCAGGGTGCTGCGGCCGCTGGTGTGGTAGCGGAGGCCGTAGGACACGCCTTGCCCGTCCGGTACCTCCTTGCACTGGGACACCAGGGTCCGGAGCGTCATGGCGGGGCGGAGCCCGAGCTCCGCGGAGGTTTGGCCGTCGAAGGGCGAGAGCCCGTAAATGCCCAGGCCTGCGCGGACCAGGTCGAAGTGGGTGTCCGGCCGGGACAACGTGGCGGGGGTATTGGCCAGGTGCCGGACTTCCGGGTCCACGCCCGCGTCTTCGGCAACAGCCAGGGCTTCGCGGAATGCCGCCAGCTGCTGGTCGGTTTCGGGCCGCTCCGGCTCATCCGCGACGGCCAGATGCGAGAAGATGCCCACCACGCGCAGCAGCCCCTGGTCCTGGTACTCCATGGCTTCACCCACCAGGTGGTCCCAGGTATCGAGGGTGGCGCCGTTTCGTCCCAGGCCGGTGTCCACTTTCAGGTGGATGCGGGCCGGACGCTCCTGCTCCCGGGCTGCAACCACGATGCGTTCGAGTTCCCACCCCGAGCAGCCGATGTCGACGCCGGCGGCCACCGCGGCCCCGAAGTTGCTGTCCACGGTATGCAGCCAGGCGAGCAGCGGCGCGTCGATGCCGGCGGCCCGCAATGCAAGGGCTTCGGAGATGTGGGCAACGCCCAGCCAGGAGGCACCGGCTTCGATCGCTGCCCGCGCCACGGGAACGGCGCCGTGCCCGTACGCGTCGGCCTTGACGACGGCCATGACTTTCGCCGGGGACGCAGCGGCAGCGAGGCGGCGGACGTTGTGCCGGATGGCCTCAAGGTCGATCACGGCGGACCGCTCGTAGCGGGGGTCCTGTCCGGGGGCAGCGCTGAATTCACCGGTTGTTGCGGGGTAAGTCACCTTAGTGATTCTAGTGCTGGCACTTCTTGCCGAATAATCGCGGCCGGGCAGGCCGGATTCCGGAACAGGCGGCTGGCCTGGGGCCGTCGCCGAAGGCCCTCCTGCCCGGACCGGCCCTCAGGCGTCCGAAAGGTGCGCGATGGTGGCAGCGGCCCTGCGCTGCGCCGCAAGCGGGACGTCCTGGATGATCTCGGCGAGGAACCCGAAGCGCCGCAGCCACTGGCTCATCTGCCGTTCGGGCCGGGCGTTGGCACGTTTCCACCAGTCGGCGATGTCTCCCCAGCCGGGGGCCGCTAGCGACCCTCCCACCTCCTGCACGGCCAGCGAGGCGCACAGGTTGGCGAAGCGCAGCCTGTTGCCCAGCGGCCAGCCGGCCAGGCTGCCCACAATGAACGCGGCGTCGAAGCAGTCACCGGCTCCGGTGGGATCGAAAGCCTTCACGGGAAGGGACGGCACCCACTCCTCCTCCCCCGTCTCCGAATCCACCGCCATGGCACCCTGCGGGCCGAGCGTCACCACCGCAACCGGAACCCGGTCCGCCAGCGCGTACAGGGCACTCCACGCATCATCCTTGCCGGTAAAGGCCATGGCCTCGCGCTGGTTGGGCAGGAACGCGTGGAAGTACTGCAGATTCTCCAGCCGGACGGGCGCCCATTCCCCGGTGGGGTCCCAGCCGACGTCGCCGAACAGCTTCACCCCTGCCTTGTGCGCCGCCTTCGCCCAGGGCTCCACCTCCACCCCCACCTCCGCAATGCCGGCGAGCGCCGGAGGAGGGATGCCGATCAGTTCCGAGGACGTTACCGGAGCGGCATGCCCGTGGGTCACCATGGACCGGTCCTTCTCCACGCAGAGCGAGACGGTTACCGGTGAGTGCCAGCCGGGGACGCGCCGGGACAGGCTGAGGTCCACGTGTTCCTGGCTGGAAAGGATTTTCCAGTTGAAGTCGCCGTAGCCGTCGTCGCCAAACGCGGCGGCCAGGCCCGTGCGGAGTCCCAGTCTGGCGGCGGCGATTGCCTGGTTGGCCACGCCGCCGGGGCAGCTGCCCATGCCGTCGCTCCAGATTTCGGTGCCGGGCTCCGGGCTGTGGGGAAGACCCGTGAAAATGATGTCCTGGAACACCGTTCCGGCCAGGAGGAGGTCAAACCCGGGTTCGGAGGGCGAGCGGACGCCGGCCAGGGGGTCGAAAGGCCGGGCTGGGATCGCTTCCATGTCCGGCACGATACGCCCTGCCGCTGACATCCGATAGTGGACGCCCTGCTTTGCGTCAGGGACAAGCCAATCCAGGCCTAGACTGCTGGTTATGCGGCTTCTGATTGCCGGCGGCGGGGGTTTCCGGGTGCCGCTCATCTACCGGGCACTGGTCTCGGGCCGCTTTGCCGGCCTGGCCACCGAACTGGTGCTGTACGACGTCGACCCCGCCCGCCTCGACGCCGTCACCGCCGTGCTGCGGAGTATGCCCGCCGGACCGGGTGCCCGTCTCCCGGTCCGCGCCACCACCAGCCTTCCGGACGCCCTCGACGGAACGCAGATGGTGTTCGCCGCCATCCGCCCCGGCGGCACCGCCGGCCGGGTGGCAGATGAACGGGTGGCCCAGGACCTCGGGCTGCTGGGTCAGGAAACCACCGGGGCCGGGGGCATCTCCTACGCACTGCGGACCATCCCGCGCATGCTGGAACTTGCCCGGCTGATGGCGGAACACTGTCCCGAGGCGTGGCTGATCAACTTCACCAATCCGGCCGGCATGGTCACCGAGGCGCTGCTTCCCGTGCTGGGCCGCCGGGCCATCGGCATCTGTGACTCGGCGGGCGGCCTGGTACACCGCGCCGCGCATGCGGCCGGGGTGGCGCTGCCGGAGGGACGGCTCGACGGCGTGGGCTACTACGGGCTGAACCATCTCGGCTGGCTCTACCGGCTGGAGTCCGCCGGGCGGGATGTGCTTCCGGACCTGCTCGCCGATCCCCGCACCCTGCAGTCCTTTGAGGAAGGCAGGCTGTTCCCGCAGCCCTTCCTGGCGAGCCTTGGCGCGCTGCCCAACGAGTACCTGTACTACTACTACCGCGCAGCGGAAGCCCGGCAGGCAATGCAGGCGATGGCCAGCACCCGCGGGGAGACCATCCACAGCCAGCAGCAGGAGCTCTATCCGCGGCTGGCCGCTGCCGGCGGGGAGGCGTTCCGGCTTTGGGAGGAGGCACGGCGGTCCCGCGAGGAAGGCTACCTGGCCGAGGCCCGGGCCGAAGGCGAACACCGGGACGAGGACGATCTGGCCGGCGGCGGCTATGAACGCGTGGCACTGGCAGCGATGAGCGCGCTCTCCGGAGGAGGCACCACGCAACTGATTCTCAATACCCGCAACTCCCTGCCCTCTCCCCTCTCAGCGGCTGAAGCAGCCGAACCGCAGGCCGCCATCCCGGGACTGCCGGCGGACGCCGTCGTCGAACTTCCCTGCACGGTAACCCCCGACGGCGCGCTGCCGCTGCCCCAGCAGGCACCGCCGGAACCGCAGCGTGAGCTGCTTAACCGGGTCAAGGACGTCGAACGGCTCACGGTCCGGGCCGCCACGGACGGCAACCGGGATGCCGCCCTGCAGGCCTTCGCCCGGCACCCCCTGGTGGACTCGGCGGACGTGGCCGAAAGGCTTTTGGCCGGTTACGAGCACGCTTTCCCTGCCCTGCGGGAGCTGTGGGGCGGGGCCAGGAGTTAACACACATCGGCCGGCGTGAGGGGAGGGAGTAGTGTTTTATCGAATGCGCACTGAACCGGCGCCCACTCGCGCCGGCGGCCGGAAGGAGGTCCCGTGGCATTGATCCGCAGGGTCGCTTTGCTCTCCCTCCACACCTCCCCCATGGAGCAGCCCGGGTCCGGTGATGCGGGCGGGATGAACGTCTACATCCGGGAACTGGCCTCCGCCTTGGCCGAGGCGGGCGTGGAAGTCGAGATCTTCACCCGCGCCACCTCCGACGGGCAGCCCGCCGTCGAACATCCCGATCCAGGGGTCTGCGTGCACAACGTCCTGGCCGGCCCGCCGAAAAAGATTCCCAAGGAAGAACTTCCCGGACTGCTGCACAGCATGGTGGCCGAGATTGAACAGATCCGCCGCCGGCAGCCGCACGGCCGGTACGACGTCATCCATTCGCACTACTGGGTGTCGGGCATCGCCGGCCTGGAGCTGTCCGAACTGTGGGGTGTCCCGCTGGTGCACACCATGCACACCATGGCGAAGGTCAAGAACCTGCTGCTGGAGTCCGGCGAGCAGCCCGAGCCGCGGCGGCGCGAGCTCGGCGAGCACCGCATCGTGGACGGCGCGGAGCGGCTGATCGCGAACACCAGCTCGGAGGCGGCGGAACTGGTGTCGCACTACGGAGCCACGTACGAACGCATCGATATCGCCCCGCCGGGCGTGGACCTCAGTACTTTCACGCCGGCATTCCGGACCCGGTCACGGGCGGAGCGCGGCATCGCCCCGGGCACCTTCCACCTGCTGTTCGCGGGGCGCATCCAGCGGCTGAAGGGTCCCCAGATTCTGGTCAAAGCAGCCGCCCTGCTCCGGCGCCGGCGGCCGGACATCGACCTCCGGCTCACCATCCTGGGGTCGCTGAGCGGAAACAAGGAGTTCAACCTGCGGCGGCTGGTTGCCGAGGCGGAAATGGACGACGTCGTCACGCAGCTTCCGCCGGTGAAGGCACCGGAGCTTGCGGCCTGGTTCCGCGCGGCTGACGTTGTGGTGATGCCTTCCTTCAGCGAATCGTTCGGACTCGTGGCCCTGGAGGCCCAGGCCTGCGGCACGCCCGTGGTGGCCACCCGGGTGGGCGGACTGTCGCGGGCCATCTTCCACGGCCGGACCGGGCTGCTGGTGGACGGGCACCACGCCGCCGACTGGGCCGACGCACTCGAGGCCCTGTACGACGATCCCGCCACCCGCGAGGACATGGGGCGCGCCGCCGCCATCCGTGCCCAGAACTCCGGCTGGGCCCGCACGGCCGCCATCACGCTCGAAAGCTACCATGCCGCCGTCGACCGCCACGTGGGGCACCGGCTCGTCCCGGCCGTTCCCGCATCCTGATTTTTTCTTGCGGGTGCTGGTGCTGCAGGGCTGTTAGTTTTGGGGCAGGTGCTCCGGCAGGTTCGTGGCGCCAGCCGCTCCAGGAAAGGACAAGGATGTCTGATTTCCCTACCGACCTCGAGATCGCCCGCGCAGCCCGTATCCGGCCCATCGGGGAGATCGCTGCCGCTGCCGGGATCAATGCCGAAGCCGTTGAACAGTACGGGCGGTTCAAGGCGAAGATCGATCCCGCCCGGCTGGACGCCCCGCCTCCCGCCGGGAAGGTAGTGCTGGTCTCGGCCATGTCCCCCACCCCAGCAGGTGAAGGGAAATCCACCACCACCGTTGGCCTTGCCGATTCCCTGGCCCGTGCCGGGCACAGGGTGATGATCGCGCTCCGGGAGCCCTCACTGGGCCCGGTCCTCGGCATGAAGGGCGGCGCCACCGGAGGCGGCTACTCCCAGGTGCTGCCGATGGACGAGATCAACCTGCACTTCACCGGCGATTTCCATGCCATCACGTCGGCCAACAATGCACTGATGGCTTTGGTGGACAATCACATCTACCAGGGCAACCAGCTGAATATCGATCCGCGGCGCATGACGTTCAAGCGTGTCCTGGACATGAATGACAGGGCCCTGCGTGAGGTGGTCATCGGCCTTGGCGGGCCCACCCAGGGAATCCCCCGGCAGGACGGTTTCGACATCACGGTGGCATCCGAAATCATGGCGGTGTTCTGCCTCGCCACGGACTTGGCCGACCTCCGGGAACGGCTGGGACGGATCACCTTCGGCTATACGTTTGACCGCTCCCCCGTCACTGTGGCGGACCTTGGCGTCCAGGGTGCCCTGGCCCTGCTGTTGAAGGAGGCCATCAAGCCCAACCTGGTGCAGACCATCGCGGGTACTCCGGCGTTGGTCCACGGCGGCCCGTTTGCGAACATCGCGCACGGCTGCAACTCGCTGATCGCCACACAGACGGCGCGCCGGCTGGCCGACATCGTGGTGACCGAAGCCGGGTTCGGCGCCGATCTGGGTGCTGAAAAGTTCATGGACATCAAGGCCCGTGTTGGAGGCCTGGCGCCGTCCGCCGTCGTGGTGGTGGCCACGGTGCGGGCTTTGAAGATGCAGGGCGGGGTGGCCAAGGACCAGCTGACCCGGCCGGACCTGGCGGCCCTGGAGGCGGGAGTGGCGAACCTGCGCCGGCATGTGCGGAACGTGGAGAAGTTCGGCGTCACCCCGGTGGTGGCCATCAACCGGTTTTCCTCCGATACCCAGGAGGAGCTCGACTGGCTGCTGGCGTGGTGCGCCTCCGAGGGTGTTCCCGCCGCTGTTGCAGACGTCTGGGGGCGTGGTGGAGGCGGGGACGGGGGCGACGAACTGGCTGCGTTGGTTGCGCAGGTGGTGTCCCGGCCCAGCAGTTTCCGGCACCTTTATTCGCTGGAACTGTCTGTGGAGGACAAGATCCGGACCATCGCGCAGGAGATCTACGGGGCGGACGGGGTGGACTTCTCGGTCCCGGCACTGAAGCGGCTGGCCGATATCGAACGGAACGGCTGGGGCGGCATGCCGGTGTGCATGGCCAAAACGCAGTACTCCTTCACCGACGACGCGTCCCGGCTGGGCGCCCCCAAGGGTTTCACCATCCACGTGCGCGACCTGCTGCCCAAGACCGGAGCCGGGTTTATCGTGGCGCTTACCGGTGCCGTGATGACGATGCCCGGCCTCCCCGCCGTCCCGGCTGCCCTGCGCATGGACGTGGACGACGCCGGCAACCCCGTAGGCCTCACCTAACCCCCGTTGCTCTATCAGTTAGAGCTCTTAAAACTGGGTTATACGAGCTCTAACTGATAGCGCATCAGGGGGCTGTGGATAACTTCTGCGGGCCGCCCGAAGCCCGGGTGAGAATGTTGCGCATGCGCCCTTCGTCTCCCTTGCCGATAAACCTTGCTTCTGCCCCCTTCACAGTGCACGAGGCACGGGCAGCGAGTTTGAGCAGTGGGCGGCTCCGCTCGTCGGACCTGGCTTCGGCCGGGCGTCTTCTCTACCTGCCCGCGGGCTGGGAGTTCGAGCTTGCCGGTTTAGCACGGGCGCTCAGCGCCGCTACTCCCGGAGCGTGGATTTCCCATGTGACGGCGGCAGTTCTGCTGGGCTTCTGGCTTCCTGCCCGGTTCCGGGACTGCCGCGATCTTCACCTGAGCAAGCCCAAGGTCCTGCCTCCAGTACGCCGTCAAGGAGTAGTGGGGCACACGGTGTTGGCGTTCGAGGACGAAATTACCGTGTGGGAGGGAATTCGTATGTCAACGCCGGCGCGAACCTGGCTGGACCTTGCCCGTGTTGTCCCATTGGCGGATCTTGTGGCCGTCGGAGACCAGTTGGTCCGTCAGCCCCGGCCCGGCCTGGAGCTGCGGACAGAGCCTTGGTCCAACCTTCCCGAGCTGCAACGGATGCTGACCCGGCACACGAAGCTGCAGGGCATTGTTAAGGCCCGCGCCGCCCTCGAACTGATTCGCCCCGGGGCGGACTCCGCCCCCGAGACATTCCTGCGGTTGGCGCTGACAGAGGCGGGGCTCCCCGAGCCCGAACTGCAGATCCGGATCGTCCCAGGAGACCCTTATTCGCCCGCAGCGGACATGGGGTACCGGCTGCAGCGGATTGCCATCCAGTACGACGGCGGCCATCACCTTACGCGGGAACAACAGTCCCGGGACAATCACCGGGATGAGCGTTTCCATTCAGCAGGGTGGCGATATTTCAAGTTCAACGCCGACGACCTGGCACAAGACTTCCGCAGGGCAGTCGGCAAGGTCCGGATGGCCCTGAAGCACGGTTAAACGAAAGATGCCCTATCACCCTTGGTTCCTAAACAAAGGTTTTGGGGACCAAAAGTGATAGGGCATCTGAAGGGGGTTAGCGCTCCAGGTCGCCGCGGATGAAGGCTTCCACCTTTTCGCGGGCGAGGTCGTCGTTGAACTGCTCCGGCGGCGACTTCATGAAGTAGCTCGAGGCGGACAGCAGCGGGCCGCCGATGCCGCGGTCCAGGCCGATCTTGGCGGCGCGGATGGCGTCGATGATCACGCCGGCGGAGTTGGGCGAGTCCCAGACTTCCAGCTTGTATTCGAGCGAGACCGGGGCGTCGCCGAAGTTGCGGCCCTCAAGGCGGACGAAGGCCCACTTGCGGTCGTCGAGCCACTGGACGTAGTCGGACGGGCCGATGTGGACGTCCTTCGCGGCCAGTTCGGCCTCGACGTTGGAGGTGACGGCCTGGGTCTTGGAGATCTTCTTGGACTCGAGGCGGTCGCGCTCCAGCATGTTCTTGAAGTCCATGTTGCCGCCGACGTTCAGCTGGTACGTGCGGTCCAGGGTGACGCCGCGGTCTTCGAAGAGCTTTGCCATGACACGGTGCGTGATGGTGGCACCGATCTGGCTCTTGATGTCGTCGCCCACGATCGGGACACCGGCGGCGGTGAACTTGTCAGCCCACTCCTTGGTGCCGGCGATGAAGACGGGCAGGGCATTGACGAAGGCCACGCCGGCGTCGATGGCGCACTGGGCGTAGAACTCGGCTGCTTCCTGGGAGCCAACGGGCAGGTAGCAGACCATGACGTCAACCTTGGCGTCCTTGAGGGCCTGCACCACGTCAACGGGTTCCTCGGTGGACTGCTCGATGGTCTCGAGGTAGTACTTGCCCAGGCCGTCGAGGGTGTGGCCGCGCTGGACGGTGACGCCGGTGGGCGGGACGTCGGCGATCTTGATGGTGTTGTTTTCGCTGGCCAGGATTGCGTCGGCGAGGTCGTTGCCGACCTTCTTGCCGTCCACATCGAATGCTGCGACGAACTCGACGTCACCCACGTGGTACTGGCCGAACTCAACGTGCATCAGGCCCGGGATGGTGGCCTTGGGGTCAGCGTCCTTGTAGTACTGGACGCCCTGGACCAGCGATGCGGCGCAGTTGCCTACGCCGACGATTGCGACACGGATCGGATGTGAAGACACGGAACTCCTTTAAAGACAAATGTCAGCCGGCCGGGTGCGTCGGGGAGAGTGCGACGGCGGCCGGCTGGTACGGCGCCGCGCGGCGCCTTTTCATAGTACCTAACAGAGCGGGACCGGGCTTTGTTCCGCCGGTCCCGCCCCGTAACGATTCCGGGCTGTCAGACGGGCTGCTTCCACAGGTTGATGTCCGATTCCACGGCGAATTCGTCGATGGCCGCCAGCTCCTCGGACGTGAAGTCCAGGTTCTTGATGGCTGACAGCGTGTCCTCAAGCTGACCGACGCTGGATGCGCCGATCAGCGCCGATGTCACCGGTGACCCCTTCGGCTGGTCACGCAGGATCCACGCTACGGCCATCTGCGCCAGCGACTGGCCACGGCCTTCGGCGATGGCGTGCAGCCCCCGGATCCGGGCGAGCTTGTCGTCGGTGATGGCTTCCTCCGAGAGGAACCGGGCCTTCGCGGCGCGCGAGTCGGTGGGGATGCCGTTGAGGTACCGGTCGGTGAGCATGCCCTGCGCCAGCGGCGAGAACGCGATGGAGCCGGCGCCCACCTGGTCCAGTGCCTCATACAGGTTCGGCGACCCGTCCTCCGTCCACCGGTTGAGCATGGAGTAGCTGGGCTGGTGGATGAGTAGCGGCGTCCCGAGTTCCTTCAGGATGCGGGCCGCCTCGATGGTCTGCTCCGGGGTGTAGGACGAGATGCCGGCATAGAGGGCCTTGCCGGACCGGACGGCGTAATCCAGGGCGCCCATGGTTTCTTCCATCGGGGTTTCCGGATCCGGGCGGTGGCTGTAGAAGATGTCCACGTAGTCCAGGCCCATCCGCTGCAGCGACTGGTCCAGGCTGGAGATCAGGTACTTGCGGGAGCCCCACTCGCCGTACGGGCCGGGCCACATGTAGTAGCCCGCTTTGGTGGAGATGACGAGTTCGTCGCGGTAGGGCTTGAAGTCATCCTGCAGGTGCCGCCCGAAGTTCGTCTCAGCGGAACCGTCCGGCGGACCGTAGTTGTTAGCCAGGTCGAAGTGGTTCACGCCAAGGTCGAAGGCGCGGCGGAGAATGGCGCGCTGCTCGTCGAAGCGCTTGTCGTCGCCGAAGTTGTGCCATAGGCCCAGCGAGATCGCCGGAAGTTTCAGTCCGCTGCGGCCAACGCGGCGGTAGGGCATGGATTCGTAGCGGTCCTCCGCTGCAGAAAAAGTCATACGTTCCATCCTGCCAGTTGTGACCGGCGCTACATTGCAACGTGAGAGAAGTTACGCCGCGGGCTGACAATCGACCCGCGGCGCAACTTCCGAAAACGTCAGGATTTGAGAATTGCCGCACTCCAAGGCGCGAGGGCCAGGGACTCACCCTCCAGGGCGGTCCCGTCGTCCGTTGCCAGCAGGACAGTCCCGCGGGCATTGTCCAGGCGGACCTTCGCATCGGAGAAGTTCAGCAGCACCTCCACCGTCCCCCGGCGGAACCGCAGCCAGCGCTCGTCGTCGTCGAACGCCACTTCCGTCTCCTCGAAGCCGAGCCCGGCAAGCTCCGCATGTTCGCGGCGGAGCGCGGTCAGGGACCGGTACAGCTCCAGCAGCCGGGCGTGGTCGCCAACGGAGGCTTCGTCCCACTTCAGCTTGGACCTGCTGAAGGTTTCCGGGTCCTGGGGATCGGGGACGACGGCGGGGTCCCACCCCATGCGTTCGAACTCCTTGATCCTGCCCTCGGCGGTGGCTTTGCCGAGTTCGGGTTCCGGGTGGGAGGTAAAGAACTGCCAGGGCGTGCTGGCCGCGAATTCCTCGCCCATGAACAGCATCGGCGTGAACGGCGATGTCAGCGTGAGCACCGCGGCCAGGGCCAGCTGCCCGTGGGACAGCGACTGCGAGAGCCTGTCCCCCGTAGCCCGGTTGCCGATCTGGTCGTGGTTCTGGTTGCAGACCACCAGCGCAGCGGGGTGCACCAGGGAGGTGTTGATGGGCCGGCCATGGTGCCGCCCCCGGAAGCTGGAGTAGCTGCCGTCGTGCAGGAAGCCGTCCTTGAGGACCTTGGCCAGGACCGCCAGCGACTCAAAGTCCGAGTAGTATCCGGTGGTTTCGCCGCTGACGTTGACGTGGACCGCGTGGTGGTAGTCGTCGCTCCACTGCCCGGCGAGCCCGTAGCCGTTGACGTCCCGCGGGTACAGCAGGCGTGGGTTGTTCAGGTCCGACTCCGCGATCAGCGTCTTGGGCAACCCGGTTTCCGCTGACACCGCGTCCCCCAGGGCACCGAATTCCTCCAGGATGTGCACGGCGCGCTCGTCCCGCAGGGCGTGCACCGCGTCGAGGCGGAGCCCGTCCACGTGGTAGTCCCGCAGCCACAGGGCCGCGTTGTCCAGGATGTACTCCCGGACCACGTCGGAGCCGGGTCCGTCCAGGTTGACGGAGTCGCCCCAGGTGTTGGCGTCGCCCTGTTTCAGGTACGGGCCGAACTTCGGCAGGTAGTTGCCGCTGGGACCGAGGTGGTTGTAGACCACGTCCTGGATGACGCCGAGCCCCGCCGCGTGGGCGGCATCGACGAACCGCTGGTACGCGGCCGGTCCGCCGTAGCCCTCATGGACGGCGTACCACTGCACGCCGTCGTAGCCCCAGTTGTGGGTGCCGTTGAAGCCGTTGACGGGGAGCAGTTCCACGAAGTCGACGCCGAGGTCCGCCAGGTAGCCCAGCTTCTCCGCCGCGGCATCCAGGGTTCCTTCCGGCGTGAAGGTGCCGACGTGGAGTTCATAGATGACGGACCCCTTCAGCTCCTTGCCGCGCCAGCCAGTGTCCTGCCAGGAGTGGCTGGCCGGATCGAACGTCCTGGACAGCTCGTGGACGCCGGACGGAAGGCGCCGGGACCGCGGATCGGGCACCGGGGTGGTGTCGCCGTCGAGCAGGTAGCCATAGTCCACCTCGCCGCCGGCCGGGGCGTCGGGCGCGGACCACCACCCCTCGGCGCCCGGCGCCGTCTCCTTTTTCTGCATGGGGTACTGCAAGCCGTCTGCCAGCAGAGTCACGGACGTGGCGTCGGGGGCCCAGACGTCGAAGCGTTCGGGTCCAACGTTGACCAGGGTCATGCCTTCTCTCCATCCACCGGTACCAGCAAAGCCACGGGGTATGTACCCAGGACGTCCGCCACCGAAACGGTTCCGGGTCCGTAGCCGGCTCCGGTCAGTTCATCACGCATGGGAGCGGAAAGTTCGACGGCGGTGTCCCGCCAGCCGCCGTCCGCTTCCAGTCCGGCGGGGAGCCGGGTGGCCAGCGTCAGGGCGCCGACGGAGCCTTCGGAGGCACCGCGGTGAAAGGCCAGGAGGTGGCCGGCAGCCGCTCCTGTGACCGAAACGGGGGTGTAGCCCTGGAACAGTTCCGGCCGGTCCCGGCGGAGGCGGAGCGCCCGGGAGGTGGCCAGGAGCTTGCTGGCCTCCGTCCCCGCTTCCGGCAACGTCCCGCCGTCGATCCTTGCCAGCTCTTCCCGGCGGAGCGCGAAGTCCACGGGCCGCCGGTTGTCCGGGTCGGTCAGGGACCGTTCCCAAAACTCGCTGCCCTGGTAAACGTCGGGCACACCGGGCATGGTGAGCTGGACCAGCTTCGCGGACACCGAGTTGGAGGCGGCGTACGCGTCGATCCGTGCCACGAACTCCTCCACCACCTTGGTGACCCGGGCGTCGTCGAACGCCGCATCCACGGCGGCCTTGACGGCGGACTCAAAGTCCTCGTTCGGCTGCGTCCACATGGTGGAGTTGCCGGCTTCCCGGGCTGCCTTCTCCGCGTATCCCTGCAGCCGTTCACGGCTGGCGGGCCATGCCCCAATGACGGCCTGCCACAGCAGGTTCTCGTAGGGGCCGTCCGGGATTGGCGCCAGTTCCCGCAGCGTGTTCAGGGTGGTTGTCCATTCCTGCGGAAGCTCCGCGATGACGGAGATCCGGGCCCGGGCATCCTCGCTGCGCTTGGTGTCGTGCGTGGACATGGTGGTCATGGACAGCGGCAGGTCCTCCTGCCGGCGGCGCATCCGGTGGTGGAACTCCTCCGTGGACACCGCGAACTCGGTGGGTTCGGCCCCCACCTCGGTGAGCGTGCCCAGCCGGGTGTAGCGGTAGAAGGCAGTGTCCTCCACGCCCTTGGCCATCACCATGCCGGAGGTCTGCTGGAACCGGACGGCGATCGCGTTCGAGGGGTCTAGGAGCAGCGGCAGCAGTGTCCCCACCGCAACGGCAAGGTCCGGCCGGTGTTCAGCCGCCGACTCGCACGCTTCCTTCAGAACCTCGGCGCCGGTGGGCAGGTAGGTCCGGTACACCGGGAAGGACGCGATGATCTCCGCGATGGCATCCGCCGCCTGCTCCACCGAAAGGCCGTGGGACTCGGGCACCAGGCGGGCCAGGCGAAGCACCTCGGACCGCAGGATGCCGTCGGCGATCATGCGCTTGGTGCCGCGGATCATTTCCGCGTAGTCCGCCGGGCTATCGGCTCCCCGCAGGGACGCGTCCAGCGCATCCAAAGCGGCCTGCCCGGCGGGGTCCACGAAGACCCGGTCCACGTCTGCAAGAGCGTCGTAACCGGTGGTACCTTCGCAGGCGAACTCGCCCGGCAGGACCTCCCCCGGTTCCAGGATCTTCTCCACCAGGACGTAGGCCCCGCCGGTGAGGTCTTTGAGCCAGCGCAGGTAGCCTGCCGGATCTGCGAGTCCGTCCGGGTGGTCCACGCGGAGCCCGTCAACCAACCCGTCGCGGAACCAGCGGCCAACCTCAGCATGGGCTTCCTCGAAGACCTGCGGGATCTCCACCCGGATGCCCGCCAGACTGGTGACGGCGAAGAAGCGCCGGTAGTTGAGTTCGGCGTCGGCGCGGCGCCAGTCCATCAGCTCGTAGTGCTGACGGCTGTGCACCTCCTGCGGGGAATCCCCCTCGGTGTACGTGCCGGCAGCGATCGGAAAGCGGTGGTCGTAGTAGCGGAGTTCACCATCCACTACTTCCAGCTTGTCCAGGTCCGCATCGGAGCCAAGCATGGGCAGCCGGATCTTTCCGCCGCCCAGGTCCCAGTCGACGTCGAAAGCTTCGGCGTAGCGTGAGCCGCGCCCTTCCTTCAGCAGGGACCACCACCATGGGTTCTGGGCCGGCGTGGCAACGCCCACGTGGTTGGGGACGATGTCCACCAGCACACCCATGCCGTGCTCGCGGGCAGCCTTGGACAGGGCCAGCAGACCCTCGGGGCCGCCGCGGTCCGGGTCCACCGCGGAGGGGTCGGTCACGTCGTAGCCGTGGTCCGATCCCTTCTCCGCGGTGAGGATGGGCGAGAGGTACACCCAGTCAACGCCAAGCGACTTCAGGTACGGGAGCTGCTCCGCGGCGTCGAACAGGGTGAAACCCTGGCGGATCTGCAGCCGGTAGGTGGATGCCGGGACCCTCACTTCTTCGAAGCCTTCCGCTCCCCGATCTTGGTGGTCTTTCCGGGTTCCGCCACTGCCGGTGTGCTGATGGTCTCCGTCTCGCTGCTGGAGGTCTGGGTCAGCGCGGCAAGCGAGGCTGCCACCGAGTGGTCGGGCTCCACCTCGGGAACGGTGTGCGCCCGGAGGACCACCAGGGACTTGGCCTCAACGGGCAGCGGCTGCCCGGCGGAGACGGGCTCGGTGTCCGCGTTCTGCCCGGCCGTGTCGATGATGACGTCCCAGGCCGGAGCGAACTCGTCGGACGGAAGCGTGAACTTCACCGTGTCATCGTGGGCGTTGAAGTACAGCAGGAAGTTCACGTCGGTGATCCGGCGGCCGCGGCTGTCCTTGCCCTGGATGCCGTTGCCGTTCAGGAACACGCCAACAGAGCGGCCGAACCCGCTGTCCCAGGCTTCGGGCTTCATGGTTTCGCCGTCGGGATCGAGCCAGACGATGTCCGGCAGGCGTTCGCCCTGGCCGCGCAGGACGGGCCGGCCGTCGAAGAAGCGGCTGCGGCGGAAGGTGGGGTGCTTGGCGCGGAGGGCGTTAACGGCGGCGGTGAACTCGACCAGCGGCTGATCGATGGTCTCCCAGTTGATCCAGGTCAGTTCCGAGTCCTGGCAGTAGCCGTTGTTGTTGCCCTGCTGGGTACGGCCCATCTCGTCGCCGTGCAGGAGCATGGGCACGCCCTGGGACAGCAGCAGCGAGGCAATGAAGTTCCGCTGCTGGCGTGCCCGCAGCGACAGGACCTCGGGATCATCCGTGGGGCCCTCAACGCCGCAGTTCCAGGAGCGGTTGTGGGATTCGCCGTCGTTGTTGCCCTCGCCGTTGGCGTCGTTGTGCTTCTCGTTGTAGGACACCAGGTCCGACAGGGTGAACCCGTCGTGCGCGGTGACGAAGTTGATGGACGCCACGGGGCGGCGGCCGGAGTGTTCGTAGAGGTCCGCCGAACCGGTGATGCGGGAGGCGAATTCGCCCAGCGTTGCAGGCTCGCCGCGCCAGAAGTCGCGGACGGTGTCGCGGTACTTGCCGTTCCATTCGGTCCACTGCGGCGGGAAGTTGCCCACCTGGTAGCCGCCGGGGCCAACGTCCCACGGCTCGGCGATGAGCTTGACCTGCGAGACAACAGGGTCCTGCTGGATGAGTTCGAAGAAGGTGGACAGCTTGTCCACGTCGTAGAACTCGCGGGCCAGGGTGGAGGCGAGGTCAAAGCGGAAACCGTCAACATGCATCTCGGTTACCCAGTAGCGCAGCGAGTCCATAAGCAGCTGCAGGGAGTGCGGCTGGCGGACGTTCAGCGAGTTGCCGGTGCCGGTGTAGTCCATGTAGTGCTTTTCGTCGCCCTCCATCAGCCGGTAGTAGGCGGCGTTGTCGATGCCCTTGAAGGACAGCGTGGGGCCCAGGTGGTTGCCTTCGGCGGTGTGGTTGTAGACCACGTCCAGGATGACCTCGATGCCGGCCTTGTGCAGCGAGCGGACCATGGCCTTGAAGTCCTGGACCTGCTGGCCGGTGTCGCCCGTGGAGCTGTAGGTGTTCTGCGGCGCGAAGAAGCCGATGGTGTTGTAGCCCCAGTAGTTGTTCAGGCCCTTGTCCTGCAGCGTGCCGTCGTTGACGAACTGGTGCACGGGCATGAGCTCGATGGCGGTGACGCCGAGCTTCTGCAGGTGGGAGATGACGGCGGGGTGCGCCACGCCGGCGTAGGTTCCGCGCTGTTCCTCGGGGATCTCCGGGTGCAGCTGGGTGAGGCCCTTGACGTGGGCTTCGTAGATCACGGACTGGTGGTATGGGATCCGCAGGTTCTGGTCGCCGTCCCAGTCGAAGAACGGGTTGATGACCACGCCGAGCATCATGTGGCTGGCGGAGTCCTCGTTGTTGATCGAGTCCTCTTCGCCCAGGTTGTAGGTGAACAGGGACGGGTCCCAGTCAACCTGGCCGTGGATGGCCTTGGCGTAGGGGTCCAGCAGGAGCTTGTTGGGGTTGAAGCGGTTGCCGGACGCGGGGTCGTAGGGCCCGTGGACGCGGTAGCCGTACTTCTGGCCGGGCTGGATCTGCGGGATGTAGCAGTGCCACACGTAGCCATCCACTTCATCCAGCGTGATGCGGGTTTCCTTGCCGTCATCGTCGAAGAGGCACAGTTCCACTTTTTCTGCTCGTTCGCTGAACAGGGCAAAGTTGGTGCCGGTTCCGTTGTACGTGGCGCCAAGGGGATAAGCCGATCCGGGCCAGACTTCCATAATGCTCCTCATTTCTTGGTCGGCAACAGGGGACATCGGAACGTCCCTGCCGCCCATGCGAACTAGTGCCTACCGTAATGGGTGGCTGTGACTATTACGTTTCCGGAGTCCAGAGTTACTAAGCATGCTGACATTACCCCACGTTTCGGCTATGGCATCGGCAATTCCGCCAGCAGCGATCGGCCCGCCAAAGGAAGCGTCCGACGCCGCCGTCCCGGCTTTACCGTGCAGCGCCGCCCCCAGCGCGGCAATCGCAGCCCACCGGCCGTCGTCGTCATTGTCCAGTGAACGGAAGCGCCCGACGTCGGGACCCGCCTGGGCGAGCAGCGCACCGATGACGCCGGCCAGGACGTCGCCGCTGCCGGCCGTGGCGAGCCACGGGGTCCCGTCCGCCTGGCTGTATACGTCGCCGCCGGGCGTGGCAACGAGGGTGGTCGCACCCTTGAGCAGGACCGTTGCTCCGGTAACGGCGGCGGCGCGTCGGGCGGCGTCCAGGGTCCCCGCTTCCACGGATTCCCGGTCATCCACGCCTCCCAGCCGATGCAGGAGCGAGGCGAGTTCGCCGGCGTGCGGGGTCAGGACGACGTGCGGGGCCAGCTGGTTGGGAAGGGCGGGCAGGGCACCGGCGTCCGCCACGGTGGGCAGGCCGGAATTTGCGGCGTCCCGCGCACGCGCCAGCTGGTCGGAGTCTTCAGGGCCCATGCCGGAGCCCACCAGCCAGGCCTGCACCCGGTTGTCGGCCACGGAGCCGGTACTGCAGACAACCTCCGGGCACGATTGCCGCACCAGGTCCGCCACGTCGGGCGGGCCGAGGTAGCGCACCATGCCCACCCCGGCGGCGAGGGCGCCCCGGCAGGCCAGGACAGCGGCGCCGGGGTACTGGACCGAGCCCGCCACCACGCCCAGCACTCCGCGGGAGTACTTGTGTGCGCGGCGTTCGGGCCGCGGCAGGAGCATTGCGAGGTCTGCTGCCTCGAGCCGGCGCAGCGCAGGGCGCGGCAGGTGTTCCTCGATGCCGATGGGCACTACGTGCACGCGGCCGGCGTAATCGGCGCCGGGGTCCGCAAGCAGCCCGGTCTTGGCGCCGCCGAAGGTGACGGTCAGGTCAGCCGGCAGCACGGGCCGGGCGGCCACGCCGGTATCGGCGTCCACGCCGCTGGGCAGGTCGCAAGCCACCACCAATCCCTGCGAATCCATGGAACTGCGGGCCTTGGTGATGGCGTCCACCAGCGCGGCGGCACTCCCCCGCAGACCGCCCTTGACGCCGGTCCCCAGGACAGCATCAATCACGACGTCGGCGCCCGCGGCTTCGGCGGCAAGCCCGCCGAGTGCCTCCTCGGTCAGTTCCTCCGCGCGTCCGCCGGCACGTTCAAAAGCAGCCAGCGCAGCGGGATGTCCCGTGCCGGAGGTGAGGACCGCCGTCGTACGCATCCCGCGGGCGGCGAGGAAAGCGGCAGCGTACAAGCCGTCGCCGCCGTTGTTGCCCTTGCCGGCCAGCACCACGAGGCGTGCGCCGTAGATGCGGCGGCCGCGGGTGCGAAGCTCCGTGATGACGGCGTTTGCCAGGCCATGGGCGGCGCGCTGCATCAGGACATCGCCAAGCCCGGCAGCCAGGAGCGGTTCCTCGGCTGCCCGGACCTGCGTTCCGGTGTAGGCGGAGATCATGTGCTCGAGTCCAGGGACGGGCCCGGGGCCGGGTCAGCCCTCGGCCAGGACCGTGGCGGTGGCGATTCCGCCGTCGTGGCTGATGGAGAGGTGCCAACGCTTGACGCCCTTGGCTTCGGCAACTGCCAGCACGGTGCCCTTGACCTGGACGGTGGGACCGTTCTGGTCCAGGCCGATCCAGCAGTCCTGCCAGTTCATGCCCGCGGGCGCACCGAGGACCTTGGCCACAGCTTCCTTCGCAGCGAACCGCGCGGCCAGGGAGCGGGTGTTCAGCTCACGCTCCGCGGGGACGAACAGCCGGTCCCGGAGGCCCCGGGTGCGCTCAAGCTGGCGGCCGAACCGCTCGATGTCTACTACGTCTACGCCAATGCCAACGATCATGTGGCTTAGTCTACGGTGGCGATCCCGGCCTCCCGCACAGAGCTCGCCGGGCCCGATTAAAGCAGCAGCCCCGAGCCGGAGGGGCTCGGGGCTGCCTGTGCTTATTGCCGGACGGCTTACTCGACCGTGACGCTCTTGGCGAGGTTGCGCGGCTGGTCCACGTCGTAGCCCTTGGCGGCGGCGAGTTCGGCGGCGAAGATCTGCAGCGGGACGGTGGTCAGCAGCGGCATCAGCAGAGGTGGTGTCGCCGGGACGTAGAAGACGTGCTCGGCGTAGGCCTTGACGGCTTCGTCGCCTTCCTCGGCGATCACCAGGGTCCGGGCACCGCGGGCACGGATTTCCTGGATGTTGCTGATGACCTTGGCGTGCAGCGATTCGCGGCCCCGCGGGGACGGGACAATCACGAACACCGGCTTGCCTTCATCGATCAGGGCGATGGGGCCGTGCTTCAGCTCGCCGGCGGCGAAGCCCTCGGCGTGGATGTAGGCGATTTCCTTCAGCTTCAGCGCGCCCTCCAGGGCCACCGGGTAGCCGACGTGGCGGCCCAGGAACAGGACGGACGTTTCGTCCTTCATGCTGCGGGCGAGCTCGCGCAGCGGTTCGGCGTTGTCCAGGATGGTCTGGATCTTGGCCGGGATCTTGTTCAGGTCCGCCAGGACGTCCTTGATCTGCCCGGAGAAGATGTTGCCGCGCAGCTGGGCCAGGTACATGCCCAGCAGGTACGCCGCGGTGATCTGGGCCAGGAACGCCTTGGTGGAGGCCACCGCGATTTCCGGGCCGGCGTGCGTGTACAGCACGGCGTCGGATTCCCGTGGGATGGTGGAGCCGTTGGTGTTGCAGATCGAGATGGTCTTCGCGCCCTGTTCCCGGGCGTAGCGGACGGCCATCAGGGTGTCCATGGTCTCGCCGGACTGGCTGATGGAAACCACCAGGGTGTTCGCGTCCAAGATCGGATCGCGGTAACGGAACTCGTGCGCCAGCTCCACCTCGGTGGGGATCCGGCACCAGTTCTCGATCGCGTACTTCGCCACCGTGCCCGCATAGGCGGCGGTGCCGCAGGCCAGCACGATGATCTTATTGACCTGCTTGAGCAGCTCCGGATCGATCCGGATCTCATCCAGCGTCAGCTTCCCGTCCAGGTCAGACCGGCCCAGCAGGGTCTGCGCCACGGCGTCGGGCTGGTCGTGGATTTCCTTCTCCATGAACGAGGAGAAGCCGCCCTTTTCCGCCGAGGCCGGGTCCCAGTCCACGTGGTATTCCTTGCCCGCGGCCGGGTTGCCGAAGAAGTCGGTGATGTCCACGGTGTCCGCGGTGATCGTGACGATCTGGTCCTGGCCCAGCTCCACGGCGCGGCGGGTGTAGTCGATGAAGCCGGACACGTCCGAGCCCAGGAAGTTCTCCCCGTCGCCCAGACCCACCACCAGCGGTGAGTTCCGGCGGGCGGCAACCACGACGTCGGGTTGGTCGGCGTGGACGGCGAGCAGCGTGAAGGCGCCCTCGAGGCGCTGGCAGGCCAGTTCCATGGCCCGGGTCAGGCCGCCGTTGGAGGCGTCGCCGCCCAGCTTGTTCCGGAAGATGTCCGCCAGCAGGGCCGCGGCGACCTCGGTGTCCGTCTCGGAGAGGAACTCCACGCCCTTTTCGAGCAGTTCGAGCTTGAGCTCGGCGAAGTTTTCGATGATGCCGTTGTGGATGACGGCGAGCTTGCCGCCGTCGGCCAGGTGCGGGTGGGCGTTGCGGTCCGTCGGGCCGCCATGGGTGGCCCAGCGGGTGTGGCCGATCCCGGTCACCGTCTCCGGCAGCGGGCTGGCCTCCAGCTCGGCAATCAGGTTGCTCAGCTTCCCCGACTTCTTCCGCGACTCGATGGCGCCCTGCGACACCACAGCCACCCCGGCGGAGTCGTAGCCCCGGTACTCCAGGCGGCGCAGTCCCTCCAGGACAACATCCAAAGCACTGTGACCGTCAATTACGCCGTCAACAGGACGGCCCACATATCCCACGATTCCACACATAGCCCCAAGACTATCGGCTGGGAGCCGCCAGCTGTAAACCGGATGGTCCGCCCGCGCGTGCCTTGTATGTTGCGGGACCAGCCGGGCGCCCGGCAGCCTGCATTTCGCTATGTGCCGGGCGCGGGGCAGAATCTCTAACGTGACTTTGCAACGCAATGAGGCGAATGGAGAGGGTGTCTCCCCGTTCGTCGAGCTGGACCGGCAGACCTGGTCCCGGCTCGCAGACGAGATGGAACAGCCTCTTAACGAAGAGGACATCATCCGCCTGCGCGGCCTCGGGGATCCCCTGGATATGAAGGAAATCCGTGAGGTCTACCTTCCGCTGTCCAGGCTCCTGCACCTGTATGTCGAGGCTGCGGGACAGCTGCATGCCGCCACCACCACGTTCCTTGGCGAGCACACCCAGCGCACGCCGTTCGTCATCGGCGTGGCCGGTTCCGTGGCGGTGGGCAAATCCACCATCGCCCGTGTGCTCCGCGAGATGCTGCGCCGCTGGCCCGGCACCCCGAACGTGGAGCTGATCACCACCGACGGGTTCCTCTATCCCCTGGCCGAGCTCAAGCGCCGCCAACTGCTGGACCGCAAGGGCTTCCCGGAATCCTACGACCGCCGTGCGCTGCTGCGGTTCGTGAGCGAGATCAAGGGCGGCGCCGAGGAAGTCCGCGCGCCCTGGTACTCCCACGTCACGTACGACATCGTTCCGGACAAGGAAGTGGTGGTCCGCCGCCCGGATGTCCTCATTGTTGAGGGGCTGAACGTGCTGGCTCCGGCCCGCCCGCGCCACGACGGCAAGCAGGGGCTGGCGCTGAGCGACTTCTTCGACTTTTCCATCTATGTGGACGCCAAGACGTCCTACATCGAGGAGTGGTACGTGGAGCGGTTCCGCAAGCTCCAGAGCACTGCGTTCGCGCAGCCGGAGTCCTACTTCCACCGCTACGCCACCCTGTCCGAGGAGGAGGCAGAGAGCACCGCCCGGGACATCTGGAAGCGCATCAACGAGCCCAACCTGGAGGAGAACGTCCTTCCAACACGAGGGCGCGCGCAGCTGGTGCTGACCAAAGAGGCTGACCACTCCATCCGCCGCATGCTGCTGCGGAAGGTGTAGCACGGGTGTGCCACGACTGCTCAGCCGAACCAGGACCGGCGGGCACCAGCCGCCGCAGCTTCGCACGGTTCCTCGCAGCGGGGGCCGGACTGACTGTCCTGACGGCATGCACGCCGGAGGCACCCACGGCGGCGGCGCCGTCGTCGGCCTCTCCTCCTGCGTCCCCCTCCCCCGTTGGCACCACCGCATCGGCAACCCCGACGCCGGACCCCACTACGGCGGCCGCCGCACCTTCCGAGCCGGCACCGTCGCCCTCCGCCGCTTTGCCGCGGCAGTTCTCCCTGACCGACCCGGCGAGCCCGTGGCTCATCGTCAACAAGCACCGGCCGCTGGTCCCCGCGGCCTACGCGCCGGCTGACCTGGTGCGCCCCGCCGTCGCGACCACCGCGTCCGGGGAGGCTGCGCTGTTGAACAGCACAACGGCGACAGCGGCGGAAGCGATGTTCGCGGCTGCCGCGGCGGACGGCGTGTCCATGGTGCTGGCCAGCGGATACCGCTCATACAGCACGCAGGTTGCGACTTACAACGGTTACGTCGCCTCGCGCGGACAGGCCGACGCCGATACAGCTAGCGCGCGCCCGGGCTATTCCGAGCACCAGACCGGGTGGGCGTTCGACATCGCCGACGGCAACGGCGTGTGCGGGTTCCAGCCGTGCTTCGCGGACCAGCCCGCCGCGGTGTGGGCGAAGGCGAACGGGCACCGGTTCGGGTTTGTGGTGCGGTATCCCTGGATGTTCCACCCGATCACCGGGTACTACTACGAGCCTTGGCACCTGCGGTACATCGGGGTGGAGGCCGCCACGGACATGGCGAACCGCGGCATCTTCACGCTGGAGGAGTACTTCGGCGTGGAAGCGGCGCCGGGATACCCGTAGGGCGATGGGTTAGCGTGGTTCCTATGCTGACTGGATTCAAGAATTTCATTATGAAAGGCAATGTCGTTGACCTTGCCGTGGCCGTCGTCATTGGCACAGCCTTCGGCGCGGTGGTGACGGCGCTCGTCAACAAGGTGTTGATGCCCTTTATCGCGGGGCTGGTGGGGTCGCCCAATTTCGACAGCTTCGCCAAGGTGGACCTGAACGGAAACGCCATTGAATTCGGTGTCCTGCTGACGGCAATCGTCAATTTCCTGCTGATTTCCGCGGCCATTTACTTTGTGGTGGTGATGCCGATGAACCTGATGATTGAGCGTCGGAACCGCAGGCTGGGGATCAACCAGGACGTTAAGAAGGAGTCCGCGGAGGACCCGCAGATTGCCTTGTTGACGGAGATTCGTGACGCGTTGAAGGACCGGGCTGTCTAGGTTTTCCCGGGTGGCAAAAATGGTCCGCTTTCCTTTGGGAAAGCGGACCATTCCCGTATCTAGGGGAACGGAGGACTGAGTTCCTTGTTCAATCCGGAGTGACGGCTAACTCCTCATGGTCGCCACGGGAGAATAGGCTGCCGAGGGAGCAATTGGCCTTCCATAGGCAAAAATGACATAGCCGGACAGCATCAAAGCTCCGAACCCCACAAGAGGAGCCGGTGAGTCTAGGAAAACCACGATTCCTACATGGAGGCCAGCACCGACAAGGTAACTGATTTTGCGAAGAGAGGGTATCCAAAGTGCCACCGATAGGAATGCCTCTGCGAGAATGCTCAACACAGCGGCCGCGGGCAGTAGCTGTGCTGAGATCGGCATCCAACTATGAACGTAAGTGCCTACGACTTCCCCGGATAGGTACTGCTCATTGATTTTGGCTATAGCCGTCCAACCGTACAGAGTTGTGATCTGCATCTTTATCAGGAACGCCGGCCAGTAGGGAACCTGCTTGCTCTTCGGAGAACGGGACAGGCTAAACGCCTGATCCGCACTACTCAGGCTCAACCACGTAGCCATCATCATGAGCAGCACCAAATGATTGCTGTAGGTCTGCTCGTCAGCAAGAAGAGCAACTCCGGCAGTAACCGCAACCAATGCTGCAGGTAGTCGGCCAGCCAAGCCCATAACCATTGCCAGAGAGGCGCCCATTGAGAGGGCGAATAATCCTGCTACAAAGGGCGGGTGAACAGATGACCACCCACTGACGACTGGAAGAGCTAAGAAGTTGCCTGAGGAGGCCCGTAAGAGGATCCTGCCCCATTCGAAGGAAAATCCTACAGCTACCAGTCCCACTATGATTCGGGCGGCAGCCAAGGGACGGGGGTTCATCATGGCAGTCAGAACCGCTCGCATGTGATCACCACTTTGCGCTCAGGATGCTGCCGACTCATAGTCACGGAAACAGCATTCGCTTCACGAGTACATAGGTATTGAGCAATGGGATCAAAGTAATCGATTTCGGGGCGAAAACCCGAAGCAATGTTGCCTACGTTCCGCTCGCTTCGGGTGCCGTCAACGAATTCGATCTCTACCGTGGGTAGATCTACCGCCGCAGCGTACATGTGCCAGCCAAACTTCGAGGGACGCTCATCGTCTAAGGTGCTCAGTGGCACTAAAAACATGAGCAGGAGACCTATCAAAATAACGGCAGCCCGAAGTTTGGATTTTTCCTGATCTTTATACGAATGCTCTATGCCGTGGTCTTGCCCCTGAATGCGTCGCCCCATGGACTGATGCTAATCCAAAACGGATTATTTCGACCCCCATGGAATTATGGCTTCACTCCGTGACGAGTTCCAGGGCGAGCTCTGTCCGGACTACCTGGGCGAGGTGCTCGGCGATGGACTGCGCCGTATCTTCGTCGGCGGCCTCCACCATGACGCGGACCACGGGTTCGGTGCCGGAGGGCCGCAGCAGGACGCGTCCGGTGTCGCCCAGCGCGGCCTCCGCTGCTGCCACCGCCTGGGCCAGGACCTCGTTGCTCTTGACCCCGGCGCGGTCGACGCCCTTGACGTTGATCAGGACCTGCGGAAGCTTGGTCATGACAGTGGCCAGTTCCTTCAGCGGCTTGCCGGTCAGGGCGATCTGGGCGGCGAGCTGCAGGCCGGTTAGGACGCCGTCGCCGGTGGTGGCGTGGTCGGCGAAGATCACGTGGCCCGACTGTTCTCCGCCAAGGTTGAAGCCGCCGTCGCGCATTTCCTCGAGGACGTAGCGGTCGCCCACCGCGGTTTCGCGGATGCTGATGCCGGCGTCGCGGAGTGCGAGCTTCAGCCCGAGGTTGCTCATGACGGTGGCCACCAGGACGTCGTCCTTGAGCTTGCCGGAGGCTTTGAGGGCGACGGCGAGGATAGCCATGATCTGGTCGCCGTCCACCTCGTTGCCCTCATGGTCCACGGCGAGGCAGCGGTCGGCGTCGCCGTCGTGGGCAATGCCGAGGTCGGCGCCATACTGCACGACCGCTTCTTTCAGAGCCCCCAAGTGCGTAGACCCGACGCCGTCGTTGATGTTGTGGCCGTCCGGGTCCGCGCCGATGACGACGACGTCCGCGCCGGCGTCCTTGAAGACCTGGGGTGAGCAGCCGCTGGCGGCGCCGTGGGCGCAGTCAAGGACCACCTTGAGTCCGTCGATGCGGTGCGGAAGGGTCTGGAGGAGGTGGACGATGTAGCGGTCCTCGGCGTCGGAGAAGCGCTGGATGCGCCCGACGTCGGCGCCGACCGGGCGGACGGCCTCCTTGGACATCTGCGCCTCGATGGCGTCTTCCACCTCGTCCGGGAGCTTCTGGCCACCGCGGGCAAAGAACTTGATGCCGTTGTCCGGTGCCGGGTTGTGGGAGGCGGAGATCATCACGCCGAAGTCGGCGTCCAGGTCGGCCACCAGGTAGGCCGCTGCGGGCGTGGGGAGGACGCCGGCGTCGTAGACGTCCACACCTGAGCTGGAGAGCCCGGCCTCTACGGCTGCGGCGATGAACTCACCGCTGGCGCGCGGGTCGCGGGCCACCACGGCGCGTGGCCGGCTGCCGTTGGAGTTGCGGTCATGGCCGAGCACGACGGCGGCCGCCTGGGCCAGCTGCATGGCCAGCTCTGCTGTCAGCAGGCCGTTGGCCAGCCCCCGGACACCATCAGTTCCAAATAATCTAGACACCGGACAAGTCTAGAGGATGGGGGTGGTTGGGCTTGAAACGGCTGGCCACGGCCCTGCAACGTGCTTTTTAGGCATGAAGGACTTCAAATTTCAGCCTCCAGCCTTTCCCCCGGCCCCCCACAAGTCCGAGGAGCCGCTTGCGGCGATCCGTAGAGTAGGCATCGCGAACTGAACAACGCCGGAAGCCAGAGCTACAGAGGGGCGGTTGAGGAAAATGACCATGGATGAACAGGAGCACCGGAGTCCTGAGTCAGAGCTTCGCTCGATTGCCGATTACCACGGTTCACGACTCGTCGAAGGCAAGGACTTCCGGGACTCCGCACTTGAACAGATCCGAGAAAAGGTACCAGGCTTCACTCCCGAGCGGTACGAGATCGAACTTGACGAGGCCTTAGCGCGGATCGACGAGGCGCAGGTCTCCGCCCTTATCCGAAGGGAGCAGCTAATCGTTAAGGCCCGGGAAGAGGACATGCTCAACGCGGTCTTCACAATCCACTACTTCAACTGCCGCTACTCCGGACATCTTGGCCAGCACGGCCTGGGACGGATTAACCTCATCAGCGCGCTAGGCGATCTCTACACGCGCGAGCAAATCACCGTGGCCGTAAGCCGCGCCGACGCCTTGATCGAGGAAGGCAAACGGATGGGCATCGGGGCCTGGGATAGCCACGCTGACATGAAACACCTGCGCCACGCTCACCCGGGATTCAAGGACGTCGCTCTAATCGACGCATTGGACTGGGGGCACCTCATTCATCGCTGAGGATGTCGAGAGCGATACCTAAATCCAAATCTGATTCGTAACGGCAAAAGCCCGCCCCGCCAATGGCGGGACGGGCTTCTGTGCAAGCGGATTTAGCGCTTGGAGTACTGCTGAGCCTTACGGGCCTTCTTGAGACCGGCCTTCTTACGCTCGATGACGCGGGCGTCCCGAGACAGGTAACCGGCCTTCTTCAGGGTGGCGCGGTTGTTCTCGACGTCGATCTCGTTCAGCGAACGGGCGATGCCGAGGCGCAGCGCACCGGCCTGGCCGGAGATGCCGCCGCCATGGATGCGGGCGATAACGTCGTAGGCGCCTTCGAGATCAAGGATCTTGAAAGGCTCGTTGACGTCCTGCTGGTGCAGCTTGTTCGGGAAGTAGTTGTCCAGCGCGCGGCCGTTGATGGTCCACTTGCCGGAGCCGGGAACAACGCGGACGCGTGCAACGGCTTCCTTGCGGCGGCCAACAGCTGCGCCGGCAACGGTCAGGGCCGGGCGCTCCTTCTTCGGCGCAGCTTCGGCAGCTGAGCTTTCAGACGTGTAGCTGGTCAGGGTTTCCTCAGCCTCAACGGCTTCGGTGGTCTCTTCGTTCTGAGCCACGATTCTCCTTGTATAGATAAGTTGTTTGGTGGCCAGGACTACTGGGCGACCTGGGTGATTTCGAAAGTCTTGGGCTGCTGGGCGGCGTGCGGATGCTCAGCACCGCGGTACACCTTCAGCTTGCCCAGCTGCTGTGCAGCGAGGGAGTTCTTGGGGAGCATGCCCTTGATGGCCTTCTCAACGGCGCGGACCGGGTTGGATTCCAGCAGTTCCGCGTAGTTGACGGAGGTCAGGCCGCCCGGGTAGCCGGAGTGGCGGTATGCGCGCTTCTGCTCCAGCTTGGCGCCGGTGAGGGCTACCTTTTCAGCGTTGATGATGATGACGAAGTCGCCCATGTCCATGTGGGACGCAAAGGTGGCCTTGTGCTTGCCGCGCAGCAGGATTGCGGTCTGGCTCGCGAGACGACCAAGGACAACGTCTGTGGCGTCAATGACGTGCCACTGGCGGTTGATATCGCCGGGCTTCGGGGTGTACGTACGCACGGTGTTTGCCTCGTTCTTATTCTGGCGTTCTGGTTTAGGTGCCGCTCAGGGGCGGGCACCTACTATCTGCGCGCTACCGGAACAGAGGTGAGGGCTCCATGTAACCAGTCATCCTGTGGTTCCGAATGTGCACGTTGAGTAGTCATCCTGCAACCGGATTCTCAAGCGGGCACGCACCATCGGAATAGGACACGCACAACGACTACCAAGATTAGCGCGTTAAGGGGTTCAGGGTCAAAATGGGGTAGCCGGCTGCCAGCACAGCGCCTGCCGGCCTTACCGGCACAGGGGGTCGCGGTGTTTGCAGTGGGTAACGAGGGTTCTGCCGCCTGGCTCCTGGTTTTTGCCGCCGGCCTCTTGGGGGTGGCCCTCTCCCCTGTCGCCGAGATACTCATCGCCAGGCACCTGCCCAGACTGGGCGGTCTCCCAGCCCTCCCTGTCAGGATCACGACGGCGGCACTCACTGGCCTCGCATGCGCCGCCTTTACCCTGCGCTTTGGAATAGGCCTTGCCCTGCCGGCTTTCATATTCCTGGCTGCCTTGGGCGTGCAGCTCGCACGGATTGACGTCGCACTGCACTTGTTGCCGAACCCACTCGTATTGATGCTGCTCGCTGGCGGCTTTTTACTTTTTTTGATGCCCGGACTACTTAATAAGCAGGCTGACGATCTCCTGCGTGCCGTGTTTGGGGCCATCATTTTGTTTGCTGGCTACCTTATTTTGGGGCTGATTTCCCCCGGAGGTATCGGAATGGGCGACGTAAAGCTTGCCGCCCCCGCCGGTCTGTACCTCGGGTACCTAGGCTGGAGCCAGCTGCTCTACGGGGGCCTTCTTGGGTTCGTCCTTAACGGCCTGGTCACAGTGTTGATTTTGAGGCGAAAAGACCGGAATAGAGCGACAGAAGTACCCCATGGCCCCTCAATGCTCGGCGCGACGGCGGCTGCAGCCCTCTTCCTCCTGTAGCTTCCTTCGGCGTTCTTTCAAGGCTTGCCAAACCAGGGGCTCCTTCGGTTCCAAGTAGTGGGTCGATGTACTCACCTCTCCTACTGAGTACTGCCCCCGCTCTTCAAGTACGTACTTTTTGCACGCTTAGAAAAAGTCGAGTACCACTACGCATTGTTGCCTCTACCCCCCCAATGACAATCTCTTCTTAGCGAAATCCAGCCGCTAAAGATTTATGGGGGCAGCTGGAAATTCGTTGAAATCAATTCAATCCATTTCACCGAATTAAAGGAAAACACAATGACTTCTCTCATGGTCTCAATGACTGCTTTCATCGCCGGCGTCAAGGAGCGCCTCGAATCCGAAAAGGGCGCGACGATGGTTGAATACGGCCTGATGGTAGCTCTCATCGCTGTAATCGTCGCGGTCGGTGCGGGTGTCCTGGGCATCGGCATTGACAACCTCTTCGACACGGTCAACGCCAAGCTCCCGGCAGCACCGGCAGCAGGATCTTAGTTCTCGGGGTGGCTCTGACGGGGATTACTGATCCCGGTCAGAGCCGCACCTGTCTCCTGCAACTGTGAGGTTGCAAAGCATCCGGCGGTACTTGCGTCTTGGAGAAGATCTTGAAACAGAAACAGAGGGAGCGCGGCGCAGTAGCCGTTGAAATGGCAGTTCTTTTGCCTCTACTGCTTTTGATTTTGATCGGGACCATGGAATTTGGGCGCGTGTTCAACGTTCAAAATTCGTTGACTCAGGCTGCACGAGAGGGTGCCCGTCACGCAGCTATTTACTACAACAAGGACGCGCTTGACGTACAAGGCACTGCGCTCGCAGCAGCTCCTTCTTTAGATGGTCTGTCCGTCGTCGTAGATGACAACGCCGACAATTGCGCAACAGGTATGGACGTCGAGGTCACTACCAGCGTTGACCTGCCTTCAATGTCTGGGTTCCTTGATGCTGGCTGGTTCGGATCTCCTGGCCTCTTTCCAATCAGGCTCACCGGAGTAGGGGTGATGAGATGCGGTGGCTGAAACAATGCGAGGTTGTCATTGCGGGAACTGATTCACACCGTGATGACAACGAACGGGGCGCGGCGGCTGTAATCGTAGCTTTCTTCATGGTGGTGCTTCTAGGCTTCGCTGCCCTGGCAGTCGACGTAGGAGCAATGTATGCCGAAAAAGCGCAGCTCCAGAACGGTGCTGATGCGACAGCGTTAGCAATTGCCGGCGACTGCGCCAAGGGCCTGGATTGTGCAACCGCAATGGAAAATCCCAACAATCGTCTCGCCGACGCCAACGCCAACGATGCTTCCAGCGGCGTCTACTCTATTACGCAGCCCACTACCAATAGCGTCCGAGTTGAAACCAACGCGCAGGAACCTGGTTCGGAAGACGACACTTTCTCATTGTTTTTTGCCAGAGTATTGGGCAATGAAACTGCAGTCATACATGCCGCAGCCGTAGCATCTTGGGGGGCCCCTTCCAAGGCCGAGACACTCCCTTGGACGATCAGCGAGTGTGTATTCAAGCAGTTTTTGTCACCCGCGCAGCTGGCAGATTTCAACTCGAGCGGCAACTTCACCGGTGATCCCGTTCCTACTCTCATCCTTTTCCGCTACGACCAAAACGTCCCTACATTCCCGGGATGCGAGGAGCAGAACGGTTACGCTCCCGGCGGATTTGGTTGGCTTGACACCGATGGTGAGTGCTCCGCAAGCATTGACATTGAAAACAACGAATTCGGCAGCAACCCGGGCAACGACTTGCCCAACGTGTGTCACGAGATGCCAGCAACCATCAAAGACTCACCGATCCTCATCCCCGTCTTCACTACAGCCGCAAAGAATGGCCAGAAGACCGAGTACACCCTGAGTGGTTTCCTTGCCTTCCAAGTAACAGGGTTCAAGTTCGGCGGCGGGCCTGGACTAACTGATCTGGATCCCGATGCTCCGGAATGCAAAGACGAGCCAGTCGTAAAGGACGACAAGGGCGGCAAAGACGGCAAAGGCGGCAAAGATGAGGAAGGCAGCACGGAAATCTTGGCCGCTGGCAATTGTCGCGGCATTCAGGGCTATTTCACCCGTTTCGTCTCTATTGAAGAGGGACTTGCAGTTTCTGACGGGGTGCCCAACTACGGAGGGACGGTTGCTTCCCTTACGGAATAGCACCGAGCCCGTCATCTGTACTCGACGAAAACCCATCTAAAAGGAGCAGACGAAGTGAAATCACGCCTACTGGGAGGCATTGCAGCATTAGTACTCGCGATCATCGGAACTGTACTACTCGTGGTTTATGTACAGGGAGCTGACGCCAGGGCAGCGCAAGAGCTAGAACCCGTGAATGTTTTGGTAGCGAAAGAACGTGTGCCGGCCGGCACTAAAGCAGAAGACCTAAACAGATACTTCGAGTTGGAGGCCGTTCCTCAATCAGCAGTTCCCGAAGGAGCACTGGAACGGCTAAGCGAGCAGACGGGCAAAATTACGTCTGTCACCTTGGAACCCGGGGAACAACTCCTTGCATCCAGGCTCGTAGATCCCCGGGAACTCGTTCCAGGCACCGTTCCCGTCCCGGGTGGTTTGGAGGAGGTGACCCTGCTCTTGTCCCCAGAACGCATTCTGGGCGGACGCATCGAAGCGGGCGATACCGTCACCATATATTCGTCTTTCAAGTCCGAAGGCAACATGCCAGCGGACGCTCCGGTCCCCGCCGAAGTAAGAGGCTGGACTCAGTCCACAGGCCTACTGTTCCACGATGTCCTGGTAACTGCGGTCCAAAAAGCTACAGCAAACACCAAATCGTCCGGCAGCGCTAATGATTCCGGAACGTCAGAAAGCAGTGTTGAGATGCCTAACGGATCTGCGTTCATCACTGTCGCAAGGACGGATGCCGACGCAGCAAAGCTGGTTTACGCGGCGGAGTTTGGCACGATTTGGTTTGCAAAGCAGACGGATACCAGCACCAAGAGTGATCCCCCAGTAACAACCTTTGGAGGGCTGTACTAATGAGCCGTTTCGTTGCCATCACTGCAGTCCGCGATTTTGAAGGACGAGTCAGGCAAGCAATAACTGGTGCACTGCACGGCGAGCTACAGACGCTTTCTCCGGAGGTCCTGGCAGGAGGACCGGAAGACGTATTGAGGCAACTCTCGGGCGCCCAGCCGGAGGTCCTGCTCCTAGGCCCCGGCGTTGCCCCGGACGACGCTCTAAAACTTGCAACTGTTTTTGATCTTCAATATCCAGAAGTCAGCCTGCTGCTCATTGCCGAGCCAAGCCCCGACCTAGTGCTCCGCGCCATGCACGCCGGGATCAGGGACGTTGTGACTCCGGAGATCGTGGTCAACGATCTCCGGGTGCTTCTGGAGCGCGCATGCCTGGCAGCGGCCAGCCGGCGCAGAGGGATGGCGCCGGCGGCCGAATCGGGCCAGGAGAGGGGCCGCGTCATAGCGGTAATGTCCCCGAAAGGGGGCGTCGGCAAGACGACTGTCGCGACCAACCTTGCTATTGGGCTCGGCAAGGTAGCGCCTATGGGTGTAGTCATCGTGGATCTCGACCTTCAGTTTGGCGACGTGGCTTCCGGCCTTCTTTTAGAGCCAGAACATTGCATAACTGATGCGGTCCACGGCTCTGCCTCCCAGGACTCCATGGTGTTGAAAGCTTTTTTGACAGTTCATCCTGCCGGTATCTATGCCCTTTGCGCACCACGGACGCCGGCTGAATCGGATTACATCACGGCGGACCATGTCAGCCGGCTGATCAATCAGTTGGCTGGCGAGTTCAAGTACGTGGTAGTGGATACTGCTCCGGGGCTGGGCGAACACGTGCTTGCCACCTTGGAACAGGCAACGGACGGGGTGTGGGTGTGCGGTATGGACGTCCCGAGTGTTCGTGGCCTCCGCAAGTGCTTCAGCGTACTGAAAGAGCTGCAACTAGTACCACAAGGAAGACATACAGTCCTCAACTTCGCAGACCGCAAGAGCGGCCTGTCTGTCCAGGACGTAGAAGCAACCATCGGGGTCCCTATCGATGCAGTTGTTCCGCGTTCCCGCACGCTGCCGTTCTCTACTAATCGAGGGGTTCCGGTACTGCAGAGCAGCAACAGGGATTCAGCAGCTAAGGGCCTTAGGCGTCTTGTGGACCGCTTTGATCCTCAATGGGTGTCGTCCCCGCAAAATAAGCTCCATCGAAGGGTGGTTGTATCGTGAGACTCTCAGATCGGCTTTCTAAGCAAAGCAGCGGAGCTGTTGTCACGCCGGCTGAAACAACGAGCACGGGGGAAAGGTCGCCCTCCTTTCACGGGGTAGCAGACACACCCGCGGCACCGTCACGGACGCCGCTTGCCTCGCAGCTTGGCGCAGCCTACACCCCGCCAGCCCCAGTCGTCGATGCGCTCGCAGGATTGAAACAGCGGGCTGCGCTCGCACTTTTCGAAAGGATGGGAACCCGGTTCGGAGATTCCTCGTCTTCCGAAGAGGAACTGCGCACGTCGGCAGTGGAGGAACTTTCGGCCGTCATTGATGAAGAACAGGTACCCCTCTCCCCCGAAGAACGACGGCGGCTCATCCGTGAAATTGCCGACGAGGTCATGGGTTTCGGGCCCTTGCAGCGGCTCCTCGAAGATCCGTCAGTAACGGAGATCATGGTTAACCGTTTTGACCAAATTTATGTCGAGCGTGGTGGCCATCTGACTTTGACGGGGTCCCAATTCAGCTCCGACGACCACCTGAGAAAAGTCATCGAACGAATTGTCTCCAAGGTGGGCCGCAGGATTGATGAATCTTCGCCCCTGGTAGACGCCCGCCTAGCAGACGGGTCGAGGGTCAATGCGATCATTCCTCCACTCGCTGTGAACGGCCCATCGCTCACTATCCGTAAGTTCAGCCATGTCCCGCTCACCGTACGGAATCTCATCGAGTGGGGTTCCCTAACGGTCGATATGGCTGAACTCCTTAGTGCCTGTGTCAGGGCACGGCTCAACATCATCGTTTCTGGTGGTACTGGCACCGGCAAGACCACGCTGTTGAACGTGTTGTCCTCCTTCATTCCAGAAGACGACCGCATCGTCACCATCGAGGACGCGGTTGAGCTCCAGCTGCAGCAGGACCACGTGGTGCGACTCGAAAGCCGCCCGCCGAATATTGAAGGCAAAGGCGCGATCGGAATTCGGGACCTGGTGCGAAATTCGCTCCGCATGAGGCCGGACCGCATCATTGTGGGCGAAGTCCGAGGTGGTGAGTCGTTGGACATGCTGCAAGCCATGAACACGGGCCATGATGGGTCGCTGTCCACGGTGCACGCGAATTCTCCGAGGGACGCTATCGCAAGGCTGGAGACCCTGGTACTCATGGCCGGGATGGACCTTCCGCTTCGGGCAATTCGCGAACAGGTGTCGTCAGCCGTGGACCTCATTGTCCAAGTCACCAGGCTCCGAGACGGAAGCCGTCGCGTAACCCACGTGACCGAAGTCCAAGGCATGGAAGGCGATATCGTCACCCTCCAGGACGTCTTTCTATTCGACTACTCAGCAGGAATGGACCCCCAGGGCCGATTCCTGGGCAAGCCAATTCCGACCGGTATCAGGCCCAGGTTCCTGGACCGTTTCGCGGAGCTTGGAATTGGCGTCTCACCTGCCGTGTTCGGTGTCGACATGGCCCCTCTCGGGAGGCGGTAGCTGTGGAAAGTCCCCTGCTCATCGGGGTGGCAGTACTCGCGTGCTTTGGCGCACTGGTCATCCTGTTCTTTGTCGTCCTTAAACCGACAACTGGCACGATTCCCTTGGACCGGAGACGTCCGAAAGGCAGCAGCCCCGAGAATTCGTCCCTCAGTAAGGTTTCACAGACGCTGGTCGACAACGTCGACCGGGCACTCGGTAAGTCCGGCGGTCCCTTTAACCGGGACCTCCTCTACAACGCAGGTGTGAAAATGACGCCCGCGGACTTCACCGTCCTTGTGGCCGTGGCGTCCGTTTTACTTGGCTTCCTCGGCGCACTGTTCACAAACCCGGTCATAGGTATTTTCCTGGGGGCCGCGGCACCCTTTCTTACCCGTCTGGTTCTGAGCATTCGCACCGATAAGCGCCGGGGTAAATTCGAAGCCCAGCTCATAGACACCATCCAGATGCTGATTGGTGGCCTGAGGGCAGGCCACAGCATCATGCGTTCCCTGGAAGCCGCTGGCTTGGAATCCGATGCGCCCACCTCGGAAGAACTCCTGCGAATTGTCAACGAGACCCGCATAGGCAAGGACCCGGGGCAAGCCTTGGAGGAAACCGCGCAACGTATGGGCAGCGAGGACTTTGGCTGGATCGGCCAAGCCATACAGATCAATCGCGAAGTCGGCGGCGATCTAGCGGAGGTGCTCGAGCAAGTCGCGGGAACCATTCGCGAGCGCAGCGAGATCAAGGGCCAGGTGCGTTCACTGAGCGCAGAGGGCAAGATGTCAGCCATCGTGCTCATGGGTATGCCGGTAGCAGTCGCCCTCATGCTCTCGGTTATCAACCCTACGTATATGAGGGTGTTTATCGAGGAGCCTCTTGGCAACATCATGATCGCCGTTAGCGCCGTCATGTTTGTCATCGGGGGCGTCTGGATGAGCCGCACTGTCAAGATCAAGTTCTAGGAGGATCGTCATGACACCCACAGCCTGGCTCATCATCGCCGCCGTGGTTCTTCCTCTCACCTATTTCGTTTGGGTCCTGGCCACGTTGGATCGGAGGGGTGCCTTAGCCATTCAAACCAACTTGGGACAGGGCTTCACTCACAGTGGAACGACGGCGACGGCTCGTCCTCCCGCCATGCTGGGTATGGCCAAACGGCTCACTCCAGGCAGCTACGAAGCAAAGCTGGACCGGTGGCTTGCTTTGGCTGGACGCCCGGTTTCCATGCCTTTGGAGAAGCTGATCATCGGCAAGCCCATCCTTGCCTTGGCCGGCGCCGTACTTGCGATCTTCGTATTTAGGAGTTCCCCAACGCCTCAGAGCGTCGGAATTGGTTTGCTGATCACGGGGCTGGGGTACTTCCTACCGGATCTCCTTGTCTACAACAAGGGGATCAAGCGGCAAGAGGCTATTCAGCTGGAATTACCCAATACCCTGGACCAGATGCTCATTTCCGTAGAAGCGGGGCTTGGATTTGAAGCAGCCATGGCTCGCGCGGGTCAGTACGGCGAAGGCCCGCTGGCGCAGGAGCTCACCCGCACTCTGCAGGATATGCAGGTGGGACGTCCGCGCCAAGAGGCTTATCAGGCCATGGCGGACCGTTCCTCAGTATCAGAACTACGCAGCTTCGTCCGAGCGGTGGTTCAGGCGGACAAGTATGGAATTGGCCTGGCCAAAGTCCTCCGGACGCAAGCAAAGCAATCGAGGGTGAAGCGTCGGCAACGGGCTGAAGAGAAAGCCATGAAGCTTCCCGTTAAGGTCCTGTTCCCGCTGCTGTTGTTCATCTTCCCGGTGCTCTTCATCGTTCTTCTGGGTCCAGCAGTCATCAACATCATGAACACGCTGTTTTAGGCCAAACCCCAGCGCGCACCCAAGCGCCCCATAGACCGGACCCCCTCGGCACCCAGAACCGAGGGGGTCCTCTTATGTGCCCTCGGAACTACAAATCCCAGCGTTAGCGCAGCAAACACCAAGTGAAAACGCAGGAAAGATACAGCCGGGAAAGCCTTTGCGCAGGATGCCCCAAGATACCGATTTTGTCCATTTCTCGTTGCTAATTTCGTATCAGTGCTGGTGCAGGACCAGCCATCCGTCTCGCACAGGAGTCTCAAATGCTTTCTCTTTACACCAACCTTGTGGCACGCCTCCGCACCGAAGAAAAGGGCGCTACGGCCGTCGAATACGGCATCATGGTCGCGCTTATCGCCGTCGTCATCATTATCGCCGTCAGCACCCTCGGCGATACTCTTCTCAACCTCTTCACTGATGTCAACACCGACGTGCTGACCCCTCCCGCTGCCACCACGCCAGCTGCCGCTCCCGCCAACTAACAACCCTGTTCGGTTCCGGCCCCCCATATCGGAACCGCACCACATCACACAGCAACGCCCAAAACACGAGTCACTCAAGAGGAGGTGCAGCAGGTGCAGCACAATTCGGAACGCGGTGCAGCCGCCGTCGAATTCGCACTCCTGTTGCCCCTCCTCTTGATGCTGGTACTGGGAACCATCGAATTCGGGCGAGCCTACAACGCCCAGATCACCCTCACCAACGCAGCCCGCGACGGCGTCCGGGTCATGGCCATCGCCAACGATCCAACCGGCGCCAAGAATGCGGCGAAAAACGCAGCAGCATCGGTCAGCACCAGCATTCCCACCACTGACATCACGCTCAGCACCAACGCGTGCAGCACCGGAAACCAGGTAACGCTCACCATCAACTACAACCTGTCCACCATCACCGGCATCGCGGGCCCGTTCCCGATGACGGGCAAGGGGGTCATGCTGTGCGGCGGCTGACCAGCGACCAAGCAACAAACGAACGCGGCGCCGTCTCAGTCATCGTTGCCATCCTCCTGGTGACCCTCCTCGGCTTCGTGGCGATCGCCGTCGACGTCGGGGTCATCTACTCCGAGCGCGCGCAGCTGCAAAGCGGCGCGGACGCCTCGGCCATCGCACTGGCGCAGAAATGCGCCCGCGACGCCACCGACACAAACTGTTCGACGACGTCAACGCTGGCCACAAGCCTCGCCAACCAGAACGCACTGGACGGCATGAGCAAGGTGCACGGCATCCAGCTGGATAAAATAGCCCGCACGGTTTCGGTCACCACCAGCGCCAAGGAAACGGGCGGACAAGACAACTCTGTCTCCCTCTTCTTAGCGGACGTCCTCGGCATCCCCACCAAGGAAGTCGGCGCCCGGTCCAAAGCCGCCTGGGGCAGCCCCAAGGCCGGCCGCACCGCATTCCCCCTGGCGTTCTCCATCTGCCAGGTCAAGGACAACATCGGCGGCTCCCTCCAGCTCCTCCAGGAGCACGGCAAGAACCAGAACATTGACTGCAACTATGGCCCGTCCGGGGCTGCTGTCCAAGGCGGCTTCGGCTGGTTGGTCCAGGATCCCGGCGTCTGCGGCGGCACCATCGACCTCGCCGTAAGCGAGGGCGGCAGCGACCCCGGCAACAACGCCCCGGGCAACTGCTCCACCGAACTCAACCGCTGGGCCAGCGAAATCACGGCAGGCCGGAAGGTCATCGTCCTCCTGCCCGTCTTCAACAAAGTCACGGGAACCGGGGCGGGCGCCGTCTACGGAATGCTGTCCTTCGCAGCTTTCGAAGTCACCGGCTGGAAGTTCAGCGGCGGCACCGGTCTGCCGTATGAGTTCCGCAGTGAAAAGTCGACGACGACGGGCGTCACCGTTGCGACCGAATGCAAAGGTGAGTGCCGCGGCATCATCGGCAAATTCGTCAAGTACGTTTCCCTCGCCGACGGCTACACCCTCGGCCCCGTGGACGCCTACGGCGCCACCATCGCCCGCCTCACCCTCTGACCAAACATCCCAAACCACGGAGTAACACAGTGAAGTCTCGCCTGCTCGCCGGAACGGCCGCGGTCGCTTTGGCGCTCGTGGGAGCCCTCCTCATCATCTTCTACGCCAACGGCGCGGACCAGCGCGCCCTGGCCACCACGGAACCGGTTGACGTCCTGGTGGTCAAGACCGCCATCCCCGCCGGCACCCCGGTCAACGACATGGCAGCATCGCTGGTCATCGAGAAGGTCCCGGCCGCCGGGAAGTCGGACACCGCCCTCAGCACCCTGGACAACAAGGCCGGCACCGTCAGCACCGTGGACCTCGTCCCCGGCGAACAGCTCCTGGCCGAACGGCTCGTGGCACCTGAAGAGGTCAAGACAGAAGGCGTGGCGAAGGTCCCCGCCGGGCTGCAGGAAGTCTCCTTCCAGCTGGAACCCCAGCGCGTGGTGGGCGGCCGGATCAACGTGGGCGACCACGTGGGTATCTCCCTAAACTTCGGGAACGGCGCCTACAAAGCGAAAGCCGAGGACGCCACTACCCAGCTCACGCTCCGCAAAGTCCTGGTCACCGCCGTGCAGCGGGCCCCGCAGGCCGCGAGCGCCGAGAAGCCGGCCGACGGTTCGGACCCCGCAGACACCACCCTCCCGGAAGGATCACTGATGCTCACGGTCGCCGTCACGGACATCGACGCCGGCAAGATCATCTTCACCTCCATCAACGGCGAGCTCTGGCTCACCAAGGAACCCCTGGACGCCCAGGACAACGGCCCGCGCATCGAGCGCAAGGAAGTGGTGTACAAGTGAGCCGCTTCGTCCTCCTCTCCCCCAACGGCGACTTCGACCAGAAGCTGCGCGCCGCCGTCGCGCACGGCCTCCGCGGCACCGTGCAGACCATCGCCTCGGACATCCTCCCTGCCGGCCCCGCCGAACTCTTCGCCCTCCTCAACCAGGAGCAGCCCGAAGTCCTGATCATCGGCCCGGACGTCCCCTACGAGGAGGCGCTCCGGTTCGCCAAGGTCTTCGACGTCCAGCTCCCCGGCCTCAGCCTGGTGCTGGTCAGCGACGTGGACCCGTCCTTTCTCCTCCACGCCATGCGCGCCGGCATCCGGGACATCCTCAGCCCCAACGCCGACGCCGCGGAAATCCGGGTACTCCTCGAACGCGCCTGCCAGTCCTTCGCCACCCGCCACCGCACTCCGGAAGCGCAAGGTGAGACCAACGGCAAGGGCCTGGTGATCGGCGTCTTCTCCCCCAAGGGCGGCGTGGGCAAGACCACCCTCGCCACCAACATCGCCATCGGCCTGGGCCAGATCGCGCCCATGAGCGTGGTGATCGTGGACCTGGACCTGCAGTTCGGCGACGTCGCCTCCGGCCTCTACCTCAACCCAGAGCACACGGTCACGGACGCCGTCACCCCCGCGGCCAGCCAGGACTCCCTGGTCCTCAAGGCCTTCCTCACGGTGCACCCGGCCGGAATCTACGCCCTGTGCGCGCCGCCCAACCCGGTGGACGCGGACCACATCACCCCGGAACAGATCACCCGCCTGCTCGAGCAGCTGGCCCAGGAATTCCAGTACGTGGTCCTGGACACCGCCCCCGGCATGCCCGAAATCGGCCTCGCCGCGATGGAGCAGTGCACGGACGTGGTATGGGTCAGCGCTATGGACATCCCCAGCCTTCGCGGCCTCCGGGGCGGCCTGGACGTCCTCCGACAGCTGGACATCATGCCCGAATCCCGCCACGTGGTCCTGAACATGGCCGACGCCAAGGCCGGCCTCAGCGTCCAGGACGTCGAGTCCACCATCGGCGCGCCCGTGGACGTCAGCGTCCCCCGTTCCCGCGCCGTGGCCCTCTCCACCAACCGGGGCATCCCCGTCCTCCAGGAATCGAAGAAGGACCCCGCCGTCAAAAGCCTCCGCCAGCTGGTGGAGCGCTTCAACCCGGCGTGGCGTACCCAGACCCAGCGCAAGCTTCACCGAAGGGTGGTCATCTGATGAAACTCTCTGAACGCATCAGCGCCGTCCAGGACCGCAACCAGCCGTCCGGCGCGGCCACGGCCGTGCTTGAGCGGCCCCGCACCGCCGCCGCATCCATCCCCTCCCCGCGCCCGACGGCGGAGGGGCACCTTCCCGAGCCTGCCGCCGTCGTGATTCCAACGCACGACGGCGGCACTCAGCAGGTGCCCAAGGCACCTGGCGTGGACGTCTTCGCCGCCATGAAGCTCCGGGCGGCCACCGCCCTTTTCGAACGGATGGGCACCCGCTTTAACGACGCTGCGGTCACCGAGCAGGAACTCCGCGCCACCGCCAAGGAGGAACTGTCGCGCATCATCGACGCAGAACAGGTCCCCCTTACGCCCGAGGAACGGACCCGCCTGGTGCGGGACGTTGCCGACGACGTCCTGGGCTACGGCCCGCTTCAGCGCCTGCTGGACGATCCTGCCGTCACCGAAATCATGGTCAACCGGATGGACCAGATCTACGTGGAGCGCAAGGGCAAGCTCACGCTCACGGAGTCCCGGTTTAGCTCCGAGGAACACCTGCGCAAGGTCATCGAACGCATCGTGTCGAAAGTGGGCCGCCGCATCGACGAGTCCTCCCCGCTGGTGGACGCCCGCCTTGAGGACGGCTCCCGCGTCAACGCCGTCATCCCGCCGCTGGCGGTTGGCGGGTCCTCGCTGACCATCCGTAAATTCAGCAAGGTCCCCCTGACGGTCCGCAACCTGATCGACTTTGGAACGCTGACGCCGGAAATGGCGGAGCTGCTGAACGCCTGCGTCAAAGCCAAGCTCAACATCATCGTGTCCGGCGGCACGGGTACGGGTAAAACCACCCTCCTCAATGTCCTGTCCTCCTTCCTTCCCGCGGACGAGCGGATTGTCACCATCGAGGACGCCGTGGAACTGCAGATCCAGCAGCAGCACGTGGTCCGCCTCGAAAGCAGGCCGCCGAACACCGAGGGCAAGGGCGAGGTGACCATCCGCGAACTGCTCCGTAACTCGTTGCGCATGCGCCCCGACCGGATTGTGGTGGGCGAGGTCCGCGGCGGCGAATCGCTGGACATGCTGCAGGCCATGAACACCGGCCACGACGGGTCCCTCTCCACCGTGCACTCCAACTCGCCCCGCGACGCCGTGGCCAGGCTCGAAACCCTGGTGCTCATGGCCGGCATGGACCTGCCGCTGCGCGCCATCCGGGAGCAGATCGCGTCCGCCGTCAACCTCATCGTCCAGATTTCGCGCCTGCGGGACGGTTCCCGGCGCATCACCCACGTCACCGAAGTACAGGGAATGGAAGGAGACATCGTGACCCTCCAGGACGCGTTCGTCTTCGACTACTCCGCCGGAGTGGACGCCCATGGCCGGTTCCTCGGCAAGCCCGTTGCCACCGGCATCAGGCCACGGTTCATCGACCGGTTCGAGGACCTGGGCATCCACGTCTCGCCGGGTGTCTTCGCCGGACCGCAGGCCCTGACGGGACAACCTCCCGCTGCCCAAAACAAGACCGGAAGATAGGTACCGCCGTGATTCTCGCTGCCGGAGCTGTCATCCTGCTGGTGGCCGTGTGCCTGCTGGGCGTCGCGGTGATCCTACCGGGCGCCCCCTCGGTGCCGCTGGACCGCCGTCGTCCGTTTGAAGCCGAGCCGCCCTCCTCGATCTCCCGGCTGGCGCTCTCCGCCGTCCGCTCCTTCGAACGGCCCCTGGCCGGACGCAACGTGAAGCTGTTCGCCCGCGCCGAACTGGAGGACGCCGGGCTTCGCCTGAGCCAGGCCGAGTTCTTCCTGCTGGTGGGCATCGGCGCCGGCATCGGAATGCTGGTGGGTACTGTCACGGTGGGACCGCTGGTGGGGCTGCTCCTGGCACTGCTGGCGCCTTTCGTCGGGAAACTCGTCCTCGGATTCCTGGCTGGGAAACGCCGGGCGGCGTTCGACGGCCAGCTCGGCGACACCCTGCAGCTGCTCTCCGGCGGTTTGCGCGCCGGCCACAGTATCCTCAGGGCGGTCGACGCCGCCGCCACCGAATCGCAAAAACCGACATCCGAGGAGATGCGCCGGGTCATCACCGAAACCAGCCTGGGCCGAGACCTCCTGGCAGCGCTCAATGACACCGCCGATCGGATGAAGAACGAGGACTTTGTCTGGATCTCCCAAGCCATCCAGATCAACCGCGAAGTGGGCGGCAACCTGGCGGACGTCCTGGACCAGGTCAACGAAACCATCCGCGAGCGCGCCGAAATCAAGGGCCACATCAAGGCACTGGCGGCGGAAGGCAAGTTCTCGGCCTACATCCTCATCGCCATGCCGTTCGGCATCGTGGCCATGCTCCTGTCCGTGAGCCCCAGCTACATGAACTCCATGTTCACCCATCCCCTGGGCTGGGCCATGATCGGAGCGTCCTTTGTCCTCATGACCATCGGCGCGCTGTGGATGCGCAAGATCATCGACCTGAAGTTCTGAGGACGCCATGAACCTGATTGTGCTTCTGTCCATCCTGCTGGTGTGTGCTCCCCTGGCCGGGCTGGCCTGGTCCGTGCTCACGGTGGACCGGCAGGGCCGGCTCGCCGTCAACGATCTCCTGTCCCGCGGTGCCGCGCCGATCGCTGTTGCCTCCGCCGGAAAGCCGGGGCTGCTGGAGGGTGTGGGCCGGCGCCTCACTCCCCCGGCGTACGTGGCGTTCCTGGACCGCCTGCTCTCCCTCGCAGGCCGGCCGGCGTCCATGCCGCTGGGCAAAGTCCTGGGCTCAAAGCTTGCCCTCGGGCTCACGGGCGCCGTGCTGGGCTTCTACCTGACCGCCATCGGCAGTACCCCGCTCATGAAGCTGGCCGGGCTCTTCGTGCTGTTCCTGGGCTACTTCATCCCGGACCTCCTGCTCTACAGCAAGGGCCTGGAGCGCCAGAAGGTCATCCAGCTGGAACTGGCCAACACCCTTGACCAGATGCTGATCTCCGTCGAGGCCGGCCTCGGTTTCGAAGGCGCCATGGCCAGGGCTGGTGAGAACGGCAAGGGACCGCTGGCCGAGGAACTGGTGCGCACGCTGCAGGACATGCAGGTGGGCCGCAGCCGGCGCGAGTCGTACATCGCACTGGCCGAAAGGACCAACATCCCCGAGCTGCGCAGCTTTGTCCAGGCGGTGGTCCAGGCAGACACGTACGGCATCGCCATCAGCCGGGTGCTGCGGGTCCAGGCGAAGGTGATGCGGGTCAAGCGGCGCCAACGTGCTGAAGAAAAAGCCATGAAACTGCCCGTCATGATCCTGTTTCCGCTGTTGTTCTTTATCTTTCCGGTTCTCTTCATCGCAATTCTGGGACCGGCAGTTGTTAATACCGTGATGACGTTCAGTGGCCAATAAGGCCAGGTCCGGCTGAAGGATCGCTCAAGCTTTCCAAAGGATCACCCCAAACAGCACAATCCAGGAAATTCAGGAAGTAGCCTTGAACAATGCACAGTCCAGATCCCGGCACCAGCGACGAGGCGGCACCTGCGGCCTTCGAGCCCGGGATCATGCCAGCCGGCCTCGCCGCATCCCCACAGGAAGCGGCCGGGCTCTTGCCGCTCGTTGACGCCGCCGTCCTGGACGAGCTGGAGGACGAGCTGGCCGGCTCGGGCCTGGCCCAGCGCTTTGCCCGGGACTACGCGGCCATGTGGGACCAACGGTATGCCCGCCTTGCAGCAGCCGTGGACAACCGGGACGGCGACGCAGCCCTTGACGCCGTCATCAGCCTGAAGATCACCTCGGCCATGGTGGGCGGGCTGCGGCTTGCCAAGCTGGCCGAGCTCCTCGAAGCCGTGATCCGCCTCGGCGACTTCGGCCAGGGTCAGGTGCTGATGGAGCGGGTGGCCGAGGACGGCGGCCTGACCATCTCCGAGCTTCAGTCCAGCTACATCCTCGAAAACGACTGATACGGCCTACCGCTCAAGTGGCCGGCTGGGTGCCAGCCGGTAGCCCACCCCCCGGACCGTCTGCAGCCACCGCGGGGACACCTGGTCCTCCTTTAGCTTCCGCCGCAGGTTGCCGATGTGCACTTCGACGGCGCGTTCATCCGCGTCGCTGATGTAGGTGTCCTGGTCATAGAACTCCCCGCGCACCGCCCTAACCAGGTCAGCCCGCGTGCACACCGCTCCGCCGCCCCTCAGCAGGACGTGAAGCAGGTCGAACTCGCTGCGGGTGAGCGTCAGCGGCTGGCCCTGCACTTCCACGGTCCGCGTCCGGTGGTTCAGGAGCAGGCCGTTGTGCTGCAGGACGGCGGAATCGTGCTGGCGCGGCACGGCAGCTGCCTGGGCAGGTGGCCACGTGCCGGCCGCCGGCTTTTGTGCGCTGACTTCGTGGCGCGGCCTGCGCATCATCGCGGCAACCCGTGCCCGCAGTTCCCGGGGCCTGAAGGGCTTGGCGATGTAGTCGTCCGCCCCCGCATTCAGGGCGGAGAGCAGGTCCGGCTCTTCGGTCCTGCCCGTCAGCATCACCACATAGGCATTGCTGAAGTGGCGGATCCGCCGAAGTACTTCGAACCCGTCAATGTCAGGCAGGCCGATGTCCAACGTCACCACGTTGGCCTGCTTGCTGCGGACCACTTCAACCCCGGCCCGCCCGTCAACCGCTGTATGGACCTCGAAGCCCGCCTGGCTGAGAACCCCTTCGAGGAGGTTCCGCACGTCAGCGTCATCTTCGATGACTACAGCCACACCAAGATCGTCGTCCATTACTATCCCTGAGCCAGGCGGATACGGCCCCCCATTAGCCCAGCGCCAATGCCATATCTGCTCCAACCATTTATACGCTACAAGTAACCCGGGCTGATTACATCTCTTTGAAGCTTGCATTTGAAAAGTCAATAATTATGACAAGGCATGTACATTTGGGGCTGGAAAGGATGTGCACAATGGCGACCTGCAGGAATTCAGCGGCACATGCCGCCTCCCGCCTGAACGCGACGTCGAAAGGTTCGAGCGGCGTTTATGGCTGAAACCCTGATGCGGCGTGGACCGCTGCGCTTTTTCCGGGGATTGGGGACCCGCTCACAGGTGGCGTTATGCCAGCTGCCACTGACGCTGCTGGTGGCTGGCCTGGCAATAGCCACGCCGTTCGCCTGGCCTACGCTTCTGCAAAGTCCGCTGTACATGGGTGGCATCGTTCTGCATGGCGTCCTGTTCCTGGCGTGCTTCCTGGTCCCGTGGGAGCGGCTGGCGCACCGCCCGTACCTGCTGATCCCCATCCTGGACTTCGTGGCGATCGGCCTGCTGCGCAACGGGGCAGCGCCCCTGCTCCCCGGCCTTGCAGTCCTGGCGGTCTTCCCGGTGATCTGGCTCTCGGCCTCCGGAATGCTGACCCGCAGCAGCCTGGTCCTCAGCTTCGCGGGCCCGTTTTTCATCATGCTCCCGTCCGTGGCCGGAAAAATTCCCAACCTCACGGCCTCGGACATCACCACCGTGTTCCTCTTCCCGCTCATGATGCTCTCCGTGTCGCTGGCCATCAGGTTTGCGAGTGTCCATCTGCGCATGCAGCAGCGGGAGCTGGCGGAAAAGGACCGGGAGCTCCGGAAGCTGCTGGGCGAAAGCCGGGAACGGGAAAAGCTGCTGCAGACGGTACTGGACGCCACCGACGTCGGCATCGTCGCCGTCGATGCCGACGGGAACCATCTCCTGATCAACGACCGGCAACGCCGGTTCCGGGAGATCGCCAGCGGACCGGAGGACCGCGACGAAGCACAGCAGGCCATCTTCGCCCTGGACAAACAGACCGCCCTGCCCGAGGACAAGCGCCCCGTCAGGCGGGCCGTGCACGGCGAGTCCTTTGCTGACTACCTCATCTGGATCGGCGAGGGCACCGACCAGCGGGCCATCTCCACTGCCGCCCGGCAGCTCGCCGGCGATGACGGCAGCCCCAGCGGCGCCGTCGTCGTGTTCAGTGACGTGACCGGCCTGGTGGAGGCGCTGGCCGCGAATGAGGAACTGGTGTCCAACGTTTCCCACGAATTCCGAAGCCCGCTGAATTCGATCATCGGCAACGTGGACATGGTGCTCGACGACGCGGCGGACCTCCCGCCGCACGTGGCCCGGCGGCTGATGGTGGTGCAGCGGAATTCGGAACGACTGCTGGCGCTGGTTTCCGACCTGACGGCGTCAGCATCAGCTGCCCTGAACGTCCACCCGAAACGGACGGACCTGGCGGGCCTCGTGGAAACGAGCGTGGGCTCCGCACAGGCACAGGCCGAGCGGGCGCACATCGAGCTCACCGCGGACGTTCCATCCCCTCTCTGGGCCTACGCCGATCCGCTGAGGATCGGGCAGGCGCTGGACAACCTGGTGTCCAACGCCATCAAGTATTCCCCCGACGGCGGGAAGGTCAGCATCAGTGCCAGCACCGGCAACGACTGGATCCAGCTGAGCGTCAGCGACACGGGGATGGGAATGACCAGCGAGGACGCCGCCCGGGTGTTCAAGCGGTTCTACCGCACCGAGGCCGCCCGCAAAGCGGCCATCTCCGGTGCCGGGCTGGGGCTGTCCATCACCAAGCTGATCGTGGAACGGCACGGCGGCACCATCACGTGCCAAAGCGGCCACGGCGAAGGCAGCACCTTCACCCTGACCCTGCCCGCGGACGAGCCCCCGCCGTCGTTCTAGGTTTCGACAGGCTCAACCACCGGTGGTTGAGCCTGTCGAAACCCAACCACCGGGACTACGTCTCCCGCAGCGCCCTTGTCAGCTCGGCGCGGGCCAGCAGTTCGTCGTCGGACGGGTAGGCCACTTCCTCCAGGACCAGCGGATGCGGCGCGGCGAGCACGGACTTCGCGTCGCGCTTCTTCGCCAGCAGCCGCTCATGCAGCCAGCCCGGTTCCACCACGCCCTCCCCCACGTACAGGGCCGAGCCGATGAGGGCGCGCACCATGTTGTGGCAGAACGCGTCGGCCTGCACGATGGCGACGATGACGCCGTCCTCCGCACGCGTGAACTCAAAGCGCTGCAGCTCGCGGATGGTGGTGGCCCCCTCCCGCGGCTTGCAGAAAGCCAGGAAGTTCTGGAGCCCCAGCAGCTTGGAGGCACCTTTGTTGAGCAGGTCAACATCCAGCGGGTTCTTGTGCCACAGGGTGGAGTAGCGGCCCAGCGGGTCCCAGAGGGCGGGGCCGTCGGCGATCCGGTAGCTGTAGCGCCGCCAGAGGGCCGAGAAGCGGGCGTCGAAGCCGGGAGGTGCCAGCGAGATCCGGTGCACCTCGACGGCCCCGGTGAGGTCGCCGAGGATACGGCTCAGTGCCCCGCGGATCCTGCGGAGCATGGCGACGGCGGGATCGAGTTCGTGCCCGCGCGGAAGTCCCAGCCACTCGGCTTCGGTGAGGTCCAGGTGGACCACCTGCCCGCGTGCGTGCACGCCGGCGTCGGTCCGCCCGGCAACGGTGACGCGGACGGGGCGGCGGACCAGGAGCTGCAGCGCTTCCTCCAGGACGCCCTGGACTGTCCGCAGGCCCGGCTGCAGTGCCCACCCGCTGAAGGGGCCGCCGTCGTAGGACACATCAAGCCGGACACGCAAAAACCCGCCGCCCCCCAAAACGGGGGCCGCGGGTTTTTGGTCGTTCATAGACTTAAGTCTATGCGAAGAAAATCAGCGAATTACTTCGCGTCCTTTTCCTCGGCAGCGGGAGCTTCAGCAGCTTCCTCAGCGGCCGGAGCCTCTTCGGTGGCAGCTTCTTCAGTCGCAGTTTCTTCGCCGGCGGGAGCCTCAGCAGCTTCGGTCTCGGCTACCTCGGCCTCGGGAGCTTCCTCGGCAGCCGGAGCAGCCTTGGCAGCAGCCTGGGTAGCCTCGGCGACTACAGCCTGCTTGGCGGAAACCGGCTCGAGAACCAGTTCGATGACAGCCATGGGAGCGTTGTCGCCCTTGCGGTTGCCGATCTTGGTGATGCGGGTGTAGCCGCCGTCGCGGTTCTCCACTGCCTGGGCAATGTCGGTGAACAGCTCGTGGACGACGCCCTTGTTGCTGATCAGGCCCAGGACGCGGCGGCGGGAAGCCAGGTCGCCGCGCTTGGCGAAGGTCACCAGTCGCTCTGCGTACGGCTTCAGGCGCTTGGCCTTGGTCACCGTGGTGGTGATCCGCTTGTGCTCGAACAGGGATGCTGCCAGGTTCGCGAGCATGAGGCGCTCGTGAGCCGGGCCGCCTCCGAGGCGCGGACCCTTAGTGGGGGTAGGCATAATTGTTTCTCCTCATGTGGAAGCCGTGGACCGCACACCATGGTGCAGCCCGCCGGCCAAGGTCTGGTTTAGAGTTCGTCGTCGCCGAAGGCGGCGTCGTCCTCTTCGATTGCTGCGGCGCGTGCTGCGAGGTCAAAACCGGGAGGCGAGTCCTTGAGGGACAGGCCCAGTTCAACCAGCTTTGCCTTGACCTCGTCAATGGACTTTGCACCAAAGTTGCGGATGTCCATCAGGTCAGCCTCGGAGCGTGCAACGAGTTCACCCACGGTGTGGATGCCCTCACGCTTGAGGCAGTTGTAGGAACGGACGGTGAGGTCCAGATCCTCGATCGGCAGTGCCATGTCGGCTGCCAGGGCAGCGTCGGTGGGCGACGGGCCGATCTCGATACCTTCAGCTGCGGTGTTCAGCTCACGGGCCAGACCGAACAGTTCCACCAGGGTGGTGCCTGCGGAAGCGACGGCATCGCGCGGGGCGATGGCCTGCTTGGTCTCGACGTCGACAATCAGCTTGTCGAAGTCGGTGCGCTGCTCAACACGGGTTGCTTCCACGCGGAAAGTAACCTTCAGCACCGGCGAGTAGATGGAGTCGACCGGGATACGGCCGATCTCTGCGTCGCCGGACTTGTTCTGAGCTGCCGAAACGTAGCCGCGGCCGCGCTCGATGGTCAGTTCGAGTTCGAACTTGCCCTTCGAGTTCAGCGTGGCAATGTGCAGATCCGGGTTGTGGAATTCGACGCCGGCCGGCGGAGCGATGTCCGCGGCGGTGACGACTCCGGGGCCCTGCTTGCGCAGGTAAGCGACAACCGGCTCGTCGTGCTCGGAGGAAACCGAGAGGCTCTTGATGTTCAGGATGATCTCAGTGACATCTTCCTTGACACCCGGAACCGTGGTGAACTCGTGCAGCACGCCATCGATCCGGATGCTGGTTACGGCAGCACCGGGGATGGAGGAGAGCAGGGTACGGCGGAGGGAGTTTCCGAGGGTGTAGCCGAAGCCCGGTTCCAGCGGTTCAATGATGAAACGCGAACGGTTTTCGGAGACTACCTCTTCGGAGAGGGTGGGGCGCTGTGCAATGAGCACTTAGGTTTCCTTTCGGCGAGCATCCGCTATATGACGCAACACAGGTGGTGGAAATTCGGTCTGAAGACTTAACGCGCTGGGCTTGCCCGGACCATCGACGGTCCGGGCAAGCTCATGCGGCGGGAAAGCCTTAGACGCGGCGGCGCTTCGGCGGGCGGCAGCCGTTGTGCGCTGCGGGGGTGACGTCCTGGATGGAGCCAACCTCGAGGCCAGCGGCCTGCAGCGAACGGATTGCCGTCTCGCGTCCGGAACCCGGACCCTTGACGAAAACGTCTACCTTGCGCATGCCGTGCTCCTGCGCACGCTTGGCAGCGGCTTCAGCAGCCATCTGGGCAGCGAACGGGGTGGACTTACGCGAGCCCTTGAAGCCAACCTCACCTGAGGAAGCCCAAGAGATAACAGCGCCGGTCGGATCCGTGATGGAAACGATGGTGTTGTTAAACGTGCTCTTGATGTGCGCCTGGCCAAGCGCGATATTCTTCTTGTCCTTCTTACGCGGCTTGCGAACCGCGCCACGAGTCTTCGGGGGCATTTTTTCTCCTACAGAAAGTTATTGGGGAAAGCTCCGTTAATCCCGGCGGGGATTTTAACGGGCCTTCTTCTTGCCGGCGACGGTACGCTTCGGGCCCTTGCGGGTACGCGCGTTGGTCTTCGTACGCTGACCGCGTACGGGCAGGCCCTTGCGGTGGCGCAGGCCTTCGTAGCTGCCGATTTCAACCTTGCGGCGGATGTCAGCTGCTACTTCGCGGCGAAGGTCACCCTCAACCTTGTAGTTGCCTTCAATGTAGTCACGCAGCTCAACCAGCTGGGCATCGGTGAGGTCCTTAACGCGGACGTCAGCGCTGATGCCAGTGGCAGCCAGGGTTTCGTGTGCACGGGTCTTGCCCACGCCGTAGATGTAAGTAAGCGCAATTTCCAGCCGCTTTTCGCGGGGAATGTCTACGCCAGCGAGACGAGCCATAGTGGCAGTACTCCTTGATAAACCGGAGGTCGTAGGCAGTACACCCGCACGTTCTGTGCGGCCCCAGCCTCCGACCGGGGGTTAGCTGCCCGGGCTCCATACGTCCCAGATCAGCTTGTGCTGCCTTTATTTACTTGCGTGGGTTAGCAACCCAGGATTTCCCGATGAAGGGAATTAGCCCTGGCGCTGCTTGTGGCGCGGGTTCTCGCAGATCACCATGACCCGGCCATTACGGCGGATCACTTTGCACTTTTCGCAGATCTGCTTGACGCTCGGCTTGACCTTCATGGCATTCCTTTGCGTGTAACAGTTGGTCAACTGGAGCGGCGGTCAGCTCGCGCTGAAGCCGCCCAGCAATTTACTTGTAGCGGTAGACGATACGACCACGGGTGAGGTCGTACGGGCTCAGCTCCACCACTACGCGGTCCTCGGGGAGGATCCTGATGTAGTGCTGACGCATCTTTCCAGAGATGTGTGCCAGAACGATGTGCTTGTTGGTGAGCTCAACGCGAAACATCGCGTTAGGCAGCGCCTCGGTCACAACGCCTTCGATCTCAATGACCCCGTCCTTCTTGGCCATACCCTCCGCTAACTGTTGTTGCCGCAGCCCTGCCGGATTGCACCGCGCATGGCCACGAACGTTTTTGTTGGATCGATTGCGGCTCCAGGCCCAAAGAGGGCGCGGCAGTCCAGACAACCAACAAACAACACTACTCTGTCTCGCCGTAAAAGTTAAATCGGCAATAGTAACCTACTCGGCACCGTACACACCATAATCCCCGGCCGGAGTGCTGACGGGTTCGGCGCTGGCCACGCCGTCCAGGATGGCCAAGCGGACGACGTCGGCTGCCGCGCTTTGCAGCGTGATGAGACTGATCTGCCGGGCAGTTTCGTCGCTGCGGTCGAGTGCCAAGCCGCCGGTTGCCAGGCAGAAGACAGTGTCCCCATCAGCGAGGGTATGGGACGGATTAAGCGACCGGGCAATCCCGGCATGTGACGCGCCGGCAGTCCGTTTGCACTCCGCCACGTCCAGAACGGCGTTGGTCGCGACCACAACAAGGGTGGTGTTCAGCGGCGCCGGACCGTTGAGCTTGTCCTCCCGGTGATCGAGCTTGCCCTCCCGGTGATTGAGCTTGTCGAAATCCAGGGTTTCGGCAGGCTCAACCACCGGACCGGGGTTAACTATCGGAAGTCCCAAGGCATTAACGACTGCTAACGCCGCAACCACAACTCCACTGTCGAGGGTGACGGACGCCGTGCCTACGCCACCCTTGTAGGTCCTGCCCAGAAGCGCCCCGGTGCCGGCACCCACGTTGCCGCGCCCGACGTCGTGCCCTTCCTTCTCCCCCGCAGCCGCCGCCGTCGCCGCGTACCCCATGTCCGGCGTCGGACGTGCGGAAAAGTCACCGCCCCGACCCAGGTCGAAAATCGCTGCCGCCGGGACGATGGGAACCACTCCCCCGGGCACGGCGAAGCCTCTGCCGTTTTCCTCGCACCACCGCTGGACGCCGCCGACGGAAGCGAGGCCGTAGGCGCTGCCGCCGGTCAGCACCACGGCATCCACAACACTGACAAGGCTGGTGGGATCCAGCGCATCGGTCTCGTGCGTGGCCGGCCCGCCGCCCTGGACATCAACTGAGCCCACAGTGCCCGGCGGCGGCAGGACCACCGTCACCCCGGCGAGCCAGCCGGCGTCGTTCCGTTGAACATGGCCAACCCGGATACCGGGCACATCAGTGAGAGATCCCATGCGCCCATTCTGCCCCGCACCGCCCGAGCGCCCAGCCGCGGCAGCGCCGCATTGTTTAACCTATTGAATATCGATAGAATCCGACTGTTGCCCGATAAAGGAGAAGTTCATGGGAAAGCTAACGGTCCTGGCGCTGCGCATTGTTATAGCGCTGGTCCTCGCCGGTTCACTGTTCGTGCAGGTATGGATGGTGCCGCTGCTGTCCGTCGACATGGCGGAGGCGGGCGCACCCACCGGCCCGCGCATCGCGCTGCTGGCGATTGTGGTCCTGGGCATCGTCTGCGTCCAGGTCACGGCAGTGTGCGTCTGGCGGCTGCTGACCATGGTGCGGAAGGGAACGGTCTTCTCCCACGGCGCGTTCCGCTACGTTGACGTCATCTTCGGTGCCATTGCGGTGGCGTCGCTGCTGATGTTCGGGATCGCCGTGCTGCTGGCCCCGGGAGAGGTGGCGCCGGGCGTCGTCCTGCTGATCTGCGGCGCCTCGCTCATGATCGCCGGTGTGGCACTGCTCGTGCTGGTGCTCCGGACGCTGCTGGCGCAGGCGGTGGCCCGTGATGCCGAGGCCAAGCACCTGCGCTCCGAGCTGGACGAGGTGATCTGATGGCGATCATCGTGGATATCGATGTGGCGCTGGCCAAACGGAAGATGCCTGTCGGCGTGCTCGCCGAGCGCGTGGGAATCACGCCGGCGAACCTGGCGGTACTCAAGAACGGGCGGGCCAAGGCGGTGCGGTTCACCACGCTCGAGGCCCTGTGCGAGGTGCTGGAGTGCCAGCCCGGCGACCTGCTGCGGTGGGTGCCGGACGGCCATGCGGAAGACTAAGAGGGCCTTCCCCAACTGGGTAGCAGTAGTTGTCGTTTTGGCGCGCCATAACGACAACTACTGCTACCTACATGGGCTAGGGGATGGGCACGGGGGTGACGCCGAGCGGCACAAGGTGCTCCGCTCCGCCGTCGGGCGCTGAAAGCACCCAAATGCCCTTCTCATGGACCGCCACGGAATGCTCCCACTGACAGGAACGCTTGCCGTCGGTGGTCACCACGGTCCAGTCGTCCTCCAGCACGGCGGTCTCAATGCCGCCGCGCACCAGCATGGGCTCGATTGCGAGGCACAGGCCGGGCTTGATCTTGGGCCCGCGGTGGCTGGTCCGGTAGTTCAGGACGTCCGGCGCCATGTGCATTTCGGAGCCGATGCCGTGGCCCACGTAGTCCTCGAGGATGCCCAGCGGCTTTCCCGGAACGGAGGAGACGTAGTCGTCGATGGCCGCGCCGATGTCACCCACGTGCGTGCCGGTGGCCAGCGCTGCGATTCCCCGCCACATGGCAGCGTTGGTGACGTCCGAGAGCCGCTGGTCCTCGGGGTCGGCGGTTCCCACAATGACGCTCCGCGCCGAATCGGAGTGCCAGCCGTCCACGATGGCACCGCCGTCGATCGAGATGATGTCGCCGTCCTGCAACACGCGGCTGCCCGGGATGCCGTGCACCACCTCGTCATTGACGGACGTGCAGATGGTGGCCGGGAAGCCGTGGTACCCGAGGAAGTTGGACTTCGCGCCGGCTTCGTTCAGGACGGCGGCGAACACGTCGTCGAGGTGCTTGGTGGTCACACCGGGCACCGCGGCGGCAACAGCAGCGTCCAGGGCACGGCTTAGGACCAGTCCTGCCTCGTGCATGGTGCGCATCTGGGCGTTGTTCTTGTATTCGATGCGGGGCTGGCCAAAGGCCATGGTGTGTTCCTTTCAAATGGCTGAGGCTCCTCCCGTGTACCGGGAGGAGCCTCGGAAATCAGTGCCTGGATCAGGCCGCCTGTGCCGCCTTGATGGCCTGCATCACGCGGTCGGTCACTTCATCGATCGGGCCGATGCCGTCAACCTGGGTGAGGATGCCGCGCTCGGCATACTTCGCCACAACGGCTTCGGTCTGCTCGTGGTACAGGTCAAGGCGGTGGCGGATGACGGCTTCGTTGTCGTCGCTCCGGCCCGTTTCCTTGGCCCGGCCCAGGAGGCGGTGCACCAGCTCCTCATCGTCGGCAGTCAGCTGCAGGACGACGTCGAGCTTCTCGTCGCCCTTGGCGAGGATCTCGTCGAGGTAATCCACCTGCGCTGTGGTGCGCGGGTAGCCGTCCAGCAGGAAGCCGCTTTCGACGTCGGCCTCGCTGAGGCGGTCGCGCACCATCTTGTTGGTGACGCTGTCCGGAACAAAGTCGCCCGCATCCATGTACTTCTTGGCTTCGATGCCAAGCGGCGTTTCGCCCTTTACATTGGCGCGGAAGATGTCGCCGGTGGAGATCGCAACAACGCCGAGGCGCTCCGAGATCCTTTCCGCCTGCGTACCCTTGCCCGAACCGGGAGGTCCAATAATCAGCATTCTCGTCATCGCAAAAGCCCTTCGTAGTGACGTTGTTGTAGCTGCGCATCAATTTGCTTGACGGTCTCCAGGCCAACGCCCACCATGATCAGGATCGAGGTGCCACCGAACGGGAAGTTCTGGTTTGCGTTGATCAGTACCAGTGCCACCAGCGGAATCAGTGCCACGAAGCCCAGGTAGAGGGCGCCGGGCAGGGTGATCCGGGAGAGCACGTACTGCAGGTAGTCAGCGGTCGGTTTACCGGCGCGGATACCTGGAATGAAGCCGCCGTACTTCTTCATGTTGTCGGACACTTCTTCAGGGTTGAAGGTGATCGCGACATAGAAGTAGGTGAAGAACACGATCATGGCGAAGTACAGGACCATGTAGATCGGTTGGTCGCCGCGGACCAGGTTGTTGTTGATCCATTCGACCCACGGCTGGAGCTGCTCACCGGCGGCGGGCTGGTTGAACTGTGCAATCAGGCCGGGCAGGTAGAGCATGGAGGAAGCGAAGATCACCGGGATAACACCGGCCATGTTCACCTTGATGGGGATGTAGGTGCTGGTTCCACCCACGGTGCGGCGTCCGATCATCCGCTTGGCGTACTGCACCGGAACACGGCGCTGTGACTGCTCCACGAAGACCACCAGCGCCACGGTCAGCAGGCCGACGGCCAGGACGGTGAAGAACGTTGCCGGTCCCTGCGAGCTCCAGATGGCGCCGAGGGAGGTGGGGAACGTCGCTGCGATGGAGGTGAAAATGAGCAGGGACATGCCGTTGCCCACGCCCTTCTCGGTGACGAGCTCGCCCATCCACATGATCAGGCCGGTGCCGGCTGTCAGGGTAATGATGATCAGGATGGTGGTGATGACGCTGTCGTCAGGGATGATCGGGAGCGCACAGCCGGGAAGCAGCTGCCCGGAGCGGGCCAGGGACACCAGGGTGGTGGCGTTCAGCAGGCCCAGGGCAATGGTGAGGTACCGGGTGTACTGGGTCAGTTTGGACTGGCCCGAAGCGCCCTCTTCGTACAGCTGCTGGAAGCGGGGTATGACCACCCGGAGCAGCTGGACGATGATGCTGGCCGTGATGTACGGCATGATGCCCAGGGCGAAGATGGACACCTGGAGCAACGCGCCGCCGCTGAACAGGTTAACGAGCTGGTAGAGCCCGCCTGCCGTCTGACCGTTCTGCAAGCATTGCTGGACATTCTGGTAGTCCACACCAGGCGAGGGAATAAAAGCACCCAAGCGGAAGATGGTGATGATTCCCAGCGTGAACAACAACTTGCGTCGCAGATCAGGCGTGCGAAAGGCCCGGCCAAATGCGCTAAGCAAGCGTCCTCCTGTGGTGTTTATAAGAGTGGTGTGATGGGGCTCAATAATCCCAACAACCGAGTCTAACGGTTGGACGCGCCATGCGAACAATCCGCGGCGGCGCCCGTGCGCCCGGTGGCGGGAAAAATACGGCGGGTGGATGTGAAAAACTCCCGGTGACCAGGGCCTTGGCCCCGGTCACCGGGAGTTCAACAACGGGCTTGGCGCCCACCGGCTCTAGAGAGCGGTGGTGCTTCCGCCTGCTGCAGCAATCTTTTCAGCGGCGCTGGCCGAGAATGCGTGGGCGGTGACGTCAACCTTGACGGTGATGTCGCCGGTGCCCAGCACCTTGACGGGCTGGTTCTTGCGAACTGCACCCTTTTCGACCAGGTTCTCCACGGTGACTGCGCCACCTTCCGGGAACAGCTCGTTGAGCTTGTCCAGGTTTACAACCTGGAACTCAACCCGGAACGGGTTCTTGAAGCCGCGCAGCTTCGGCAGGCGCATGTGCAGCGGCAGCTGGCCGCCGGCAAAGCCAGCCTTGACCTGGTAGCGGGCTGCAGTACCCTTGGTGCCACGACCGGCGGTCTTACCCTTGGATGCCTCACCACGACCAACACGGGTCTTGGCGGTCTTGGCACCCGGAGCGGGACGCAGGTGGTGAACCTTCAGGGCGTTCTGCTTGTCAGCAGCGGCGCTCTGTGCCTTGTCAGCAGTGTTCTCTGCCATTTACTTCGCCTCCTCTACCTTTACCAGGTGCGGAACCGTGTTGAGCATTCCGACGGTGACGGCGTCGGCGGTGCGGACAACGGTGTGTCCGATCCGCTTCAGGCCGAGGGACCGCAGGGTGTCGCGCTGGTTCTGCTTGCCGCCAATGGCGGACTTGATCTGAGTGATCTCCAACTGGGTGTCGGAGGGGATCAGGTTCTTAGCCATAACTTAGACACCTGCCTTCGGGTTCAGGAGGGCCTTCACCAGTGCCGGCGGAGCGATCTCGTCGAGGGGCAGGCCGCGGCGTGCTGCCACTGCTGCCGGCTCTTCGAGGCGCTTCAGGGCGTCAACGGTCGCGTGAACGATGTTGATGGCGTTGGAGGAACCGAGCGATTTGGAGAGGATGTCGTGGATGCCCACGCACTCCAGTACTGCACGGACCGGGCCACCGGCGATAACACCGGTACCGGCGGAGGCCGGACGCAGCATTACGACGCCTGCAGCAGCCTCACCCTGAACGCGGTGCGGGATGGTGTTGCCAACGCGGGGAACGCGGAAGAAGGACTTCTTGGCCTCTTCAACGCCCTTCGCGATTGCGGCAGGAACTTCCTTAGCCTTGCCGTAGCCAACGCCGACCATGCCGTTGCCGTCACCGACGACGACCAGAGCGGTGAAGCTGAAGCGACGACCACCCTTGACCACCTTGGAAACGCGGTTGATGGTGACGACGCGCTCTACGAACTGGCTCTTCTCGGCTTCACGGCCGCCGTCGCGGCCGCCACGGCCACCACGCTCGCCGCGGCCCTGGCCACGGTCGCCACGCTCGCCGCGACGAGCACCGCCACGGCGGTCGTCACCAGCTGCGGGGGCAGTGGTCTCAGTGGCCGGAGCAGCTACGGCTTCAGTCGCCTTCTGATCTGCAGACACAGTGTCCTTTTCCTTGTTTGCTTCCGTCACAGTGACAGCCCACCTTCACGTGCACCGTCAGCGACGGCGGCGATCCGGCCGTGGTACTTGTTACCACCGCGGTCGAAGACAACAGCTTCGATACCGGCAGCCTTGGCACGCTCGGCGACGAGCTCGCCAACGCGCTTGGCCTTGGCAGTCTTGTCACCGTCGAATGCACGAAGGTCGGCTTCCAGAGTGGACGCGCTCGCTACGGTCAGGCCCTTGGTGTCATCGACAACCTGGACGAATACGTGGCGTGCGGAGCGGTTGACGACCAGACGAGGACGTACAGCCGTACCGGAGATGCGCTTACGGATACGAAGCTGGCGGCGGCTGCGCGAAGCAGACTTGCTCTTGTTCGTACGCTTCTTGTTAATTGAGATGGCCATGGTTACTTACCAGCCTTTCCGACCTTGCGGCGGATGACTTCGCCGGCGTAACGGATGCCCTTGCCCTTGTAGGGGTCCGGCTTCCGCAGCTTGCGAATGTTGGCAGCAACCTCGCCGACCTGCTGCTTGTTGATACCTGAAACAGAGAGCTTGGTCGGGGTCTCAACTGCAAAGGTGATGCCCTCCGGTGCGGAGACGTTGACCGGGTGGCTGAAACCGAGAGCGAACTCAAGGTCAGATCCCTTGGCCTGAACGCGGTAACCGGTACCGACGATTTCAAGCTTCTTCTCGTAGCCCTTGGTGACGCCCTCGATCATGTTGGAGATCAGGGTGCGGGTCAGGCCGTGGAGAGAGCGGGATGCGCGCTCGTCGTTCGGGCGGGCGACGGTCAGGGTGTCTGCTTCCAGGGAAACCTCGATCGGGCTGGCCACAGTGTGGTTCAGCTCGCCCTTGGCACCCTTGACGCTGACGACAGAGCCGTCAACCTTGACCTCAACGCCGGCAGGAACGGTGATGGGGAGACGTCCAATACGTGACATTATTCTCTTCCTTTCCCGTTACCAGACGTACGCGAGGACTTCGCCGCCCACGCCCTTCTTGCCGGCCTGCTTGTCAGTCAGGAGGCCGGAAGAGGTGGACAGGATTGCGACACCCAGGCCACCGAGCACGTGCGGCAGGTTGGTGGACTTTGCGTAAACACGCAGGCCCGGCTTGGAGATACGGCGAACGCCAGCGATGGAACGCTCGCGGTTCGGCCCGAACTTGAGCTCGATGGTCAGCTTCTTGCCGACCTCCGCGTCTTCTTCCTTCCAGCCGGCGATGAAGCCTTCGGCCTTGAGGATGTCGGCGACGCGTGCCTTGAGCTTGCTGTACGGCATGGACACGGTGTCGTGGTATGCCGAGTTTGCGTTGCGCAGACGCGTGAGCATGTCTGCGACAGGATCTGTCATTGTCATTGTGGGCTCTTGCCCTTCCTCATAACGGTTTCCGCGGTGCCGCTTCCACAGGTGGGAGCCGTACCGCCGGACCTTTTACGTAGTTAGATTAGTCTTCGGCCTTGAACGGGAAGCCAAGCGCCTTCAGCAGCGCGCGGCCTTCGTCATCGGTCTTTGCAGTGGTAACAACCGTGATATCCATACCGCGGGTGCGGTCGATCTTGTCCTGGTCGATTTCGTGGAACATAACCTGCTCGGTCAGACCGAAGGTGTAGTTGCCGTTGCCATCGAACTGCTTGCCGGACAGGCCGCGGAAGTCGCGGATACGGGGCAGTGCGAGGGTGACCAGGCGGTCCAGGAATTCCCACATGCGGTCGCCACGCAGGGTAGCGTGTGCACCGATGGGCATGCCTTCGCGCAGCTTGAACTGTGCGATCGACTTGCGGGCCTTGGTTACCTGCGGCTTCTGGCCGGTGATCTGGGTCAGATCGCGGACAGCGCCGTCGATCAGCTTGGAGTCCTTGGCGGCATCTCCAACACCCATGTTCACAACGACCTTGACGAGGCGCGGAACCTGGTTGACGTTTTCGTACTTGAATTCCTCAATAAGCGTGCTCTTGATGGATTCGGCGTACTTGGTCTTCAGACGAGGAACGATCTTCGTTGCCGGAGTCTCGAGAGTCTCAGTCATTAGATGTCCTTCCCTGAGCTCTTGGCCACGCGGATGCGGACTTCGCGCTGCTTGCCGTTGCGCTCAACGGTCTCAGTGCGGAAGCCAACGCGGGTGGGCTTCTTGGTGGACGGGTCAACCAGGGCCACGTTGGAGATGTGGATCGGGGCTTCAACAACCTCGATGCCACCGGTCTTGGTGCCGCGCTGCGACTGACCGACCTTGGTGTGCTTGGTTACGCGGTTGATGCCTTCGACCAACACTCGGTTGGTGTCGGTGAACACGCGCAGGACCTTGCCCTGCTTGCCGCGGTCGCCGCCGCGCTCAGCCTTGGCGCCAGTGATGACCTGAACGAGGTCACCCTTCTTGATCTTTGCAGCCATGGACTAGAGCACCTCCGGAGCCAGAGAAACGATCTTCATGAACTTCTTGTCACGGAGTTCACGACCAACCGGTCCGAAGATACGGGTACCGCGGGGGTCACCGTCGCCCTTCAGGATCACAGCTGCGTTCTCGTCAAACTTGATGTAGGAACCATCCGCACGGCGGCGTTCCTTCTTGGTACGGACGATGACTGCCTTGACAACATCGCCCTTCTTTACGTTGCCGCCCGGAATTGCGTCCTTGACGGTGGCGACAATGACGTCACCGATGCCTGCGTAGCGACGGCCGGATCCACCGAGAACGCGAATGGTAAGGATTTCCTTAGCACCCGTGTTGTCGGCGACCTTGAGTCGCGACTCCTGCTGAATCACTATTTACTCCTTGCGTCGCGCCGGTTCTCAGACCGAAAATCTTCCTACGGAATGAGCCTTGCGGAACGGTTGATCGGGGTGTCTCTTGACCTGCCTGGATTTTGCCAGACCAGGCCTAAACGCCCGTGCCAACAGCAGTTGCTCCCATCCGGTCCGGGACGGATCCCGGGCGCAAGGGGGCACTATGCCTTGGCACGCTTGTTTACGAGGTTTGATGACGGCGCACGAAAGGCGCCATACAAACTCAAAATCTTAGCACAGATTGCCGCAGTCCCCATATCACCCGGCAGCGCTCCCCCGCAAGACGGACGACGGCGGCACGCAGCACGGCCTTTTGGCCCGCCAGGCGCACCACTCCCGCGCAAAGCCGCGGCCCCGGCGTCGCACGCTCTCTCACCTGATGCGCATGTTCAACCGACGCTCTCTCACTTTCCTAAGGGAAGTGAGAGAGGGTCCTCCCAAAACCTGCATCAGGTGAGAGAGCGTTGCCAAAATGACGGCGAGAGGTGGGAGAGGGTGCGGGAAGGGCGGACGACGTCGTCACCCAGGGCAGCCTTTTGGCCCACTTTTGGTGCCACTCCCCCAAAAAGCCGCGGCGCCGCCGTCGTAAGCTCCTCAAAAGTGGGCTGCCCGTGACGGCCCGCGCGGTTAAACGAGGAAGCCCCCGCTCCGGAGGGAGCGAGGGCTTCCAGCTAAGCAGCAGGTGCTACTTGGCCTTCTCGAGGATTTCCACGAGCCGCCAGTTCTTGGTGGCGGACAGCGGACGGGTCTCGGCGATGACAACGAGGTCGCCGATGCCGGCGGTGTTGTTCTCGTCGTGAGCCTTGACCTTGGAGGTACGGCGGATGACCTTGCCGTACAGGGCGTGCTTCACGCGGTCCTCAACCTGGACAACGATGGTCTTTTCCATCTTGTCCGAGACCACGTAGCCGCGACGCGTCTTGCGGTAACCGCGCTGCTCAGCCGTGGCTGCGGTAGCAGTTTCCGTCACGTTCTCGTCCTTTTCACTCACTTGGCATCCTCCTCGGTCTCAACCGTTTCAGCCGGCTCGGCCTTCTTGGTTGCTGCCTTCTTGGACTTCTTCTCTTCCTTGGCTTCCACAACCGGTGCGGCAACCTCGGCACGAATGCCCAGCTCGCGCTCACGGAGAACGGTGTAGATGCGGGCGATGTCCTTCTTTACCGCGCGCAGACGACCGTGGTTCTCCAGCTGTCCGGTGGCGGACTGGAAACGCAGGTTGAACAGCTCTTCCTTGGCCTTGCGGAGTTCTTCAACGAGACGCTCGTTGTCGAAACCGTCCAGCTGTGCGGGAGCCAGATCCTTGGATCCTACTGCCATTTCTATTCACCACCTTCGCGACGCAGAATGCGTGCCTTCAACGGGAGCTTGTGGATTGCCAGGCGCAGGGCCTCGCGTGCTACCGATTCTTCGACACCGGAGATCTCGAAGAGAACCCGGCCCGGCTTGACGTTTGCGACCCACCATTCCGGTGAACCCTTACCGGAACCCATGCGGGTTTCGGCAGGCTTCTTGGTCAGGGGACGGTCCGGGTAGATGTTGATCCAGACCTTGCCGCCACGCTTGATGTGGCGGGTCATCGCGATACGTGCAGACTCGATCTGACGGTTGGTGACGTATGCCGGGCTCAGGGCCTGGATGCCGTACTCACCGAAGGAGACCTTGGTGCCGCCCGTAGCAGCGCCGGAGCGACCCGGGTGGTGCTGCTTACGGTGCTTGACTCGACGTGGGATAAGCATTTAAGCCTGTCCTCCTTCTGCAGCAGCAGGTGCTGCTTCAACTGCCGGTGCTTCTGCAGCAGGAGCTGCGTCAGCGGCCGGGCGGTCGTTGCGACGGCGGCGGTCACCACGGTCAGCGCCACCCGGACGGCCCGGACGGTCGCCGGAGCGGCCACGGGACGGGGCGGAAGCGGCCTGCTGGGCCAGTTCCTTGGCGGTGACGTCACCCTTGTAGATCCAGACCTTCACGCCGATGCGGCCGAAGGTGGTCTTGGCTTCGTAGAAGCCGTAGTCGATGTTCGCGCGGAGGGTGTGCAGGGGCACACGGCCTTCGCGGTAGAACTCCGAGCGGGACATTTCAGCGCCACCCAGTCGACCGGAGCAGGCGATACGGATGCCCTTGGCACCTGCACGCTGTGCGGACTGCATGGCCTTCTTCATCGCGCGGCGGAAAGCCACACGCGAAGTCAGCTGTTCTGCAACGCCCTGGGCAACAAGCTGGGCTTCCATCTCGGGGTTCTTGACCTCGAGGATGTTCAGCTGGACCTGCTTGCCGGTGAGCTTTTCGAGCTCGCCGCGGATGCGGTCTGCTTCTGCTCCACGGCGGCCGATGACGATGCCGGGACGGGCCGTGTGGATGTCCACGCGGACACGGTCACGGGTGCGCTCGATCTCAACCTTGGCGATACCGGCGCGCTCCATGCCCGTGGACATGAGCTGGCGGATGCGGATGTCTTCGCGAACGAAGTCCTTGTACCGCTGGCCGGCCTTGGTGCTGTCAGCGAACCAGTGCGATACGTGATCGGTGGTGATGCCGAGTCGGAACCCGTGCGGGTTTACTTTCTGTCCCACTTAGCGAGCCTCCTCTTTCTCCGGGGTAGCGACTACCACGGTGATGTGGCTGGTGCGCTTCTTGATCTGAAATGCACGACCCTGGGCACGCGGCTGGAACCGCTTCATGGTCGGGCCTTCATCAACAAACGCTTCGCTGATGATGAGGTCGCCTTCGTCAAACGCCACGCCGTCGCGGTCCGCGAGGACCCGGGCGTTGGAGATTGCCGACTGTACTACCTTGAATACCGGCTCCGAAGCTGCCTGCGGGGCAAACTTCAGAATTGCCAGAGCCTCATTCGCTTGCAAACCACGAACAAGGTTGACGACGCGCCGGGCCTTCATAGGCGTTACGCGGATGTGGCGCGCAATTGCCTTGGCTTCCATTGCTTTCCTTCTCTCGTCTTTGACGTAAGTGCAGGCGCCTAGCGGCGCTTGCCCTTACGGTCGTCCTTGACATGGCCGCGGAATGTCCGCGTGGGAGCGAATTCGCCGAGCTTGTGCCCGACCATCGACTCAGTGACAAACACCGGGATGTGCTTGCGTCCGTCGTGTACGGCGATCGTGTGTCCGAGCATGTCGGGGATGATCATCGAACGGCGGGACCAGGTCTTGATGACGTTCTTGGTGCCCTTTTCGTTTTCCCTGGCTACCTTCACAAAGAGGTGCTGGTCAACGAAAGGACCTTTTTTCAGGCTGCGTGGCATGTGTCCAGGCTCCTATCGCTTGTTCTTGCCAGTACGACGGCGACGCACAATAAGCTTGTCGCTCTCTTTGTTGGGGCGGCGCGTGCGGCCTTCCCGCTTACCGTTCGGGTTGACGGGGTTACGTCCACCGGACGTCTTACCCTCACCACCACCGTGCGGGTGGTCAACCGGGTTCATGGCTACACCACGGACGGTCGGGCGGACGCCCTTCCAGCGCATGCGGCCGGCCTTGCCCCAGTTGATGTTCGACTGCTCGGCGTTGCCCACCTCGCCGACGGTTGCGCGGCAGCGCACGTCAACGTTGCGGATTTCGCCGGAAGGCAGACGCAGCTGGGCGAAGCGGCCTTCCTTGGCAACAAGCTGGATGGATGCACCGGCGGAGCGGCCCATCTTGGCGCCGCCACCCGGACGCAGTTCAACTGCGTGGATAACGGTACCCACGGGGATGTTGCGCAGGGGCAGGTTGTTGCCAGGCTTGATGTCAGCGTTGGCACCTGCCTCTACGAAGTCACCCTGGGACAGCTTGTTCGGGGCGATGATGTAACGCTTGGTGCCATCAACGTAGTGCAGGAGGGCGATGCGAGCCGTGCGGTTCGGATCGTACTCGATTTCGGCAACGCGGGCGTCAACGCCGTCCTTGTCGTGGCGACGGAAGTCGATCAGACGGTACTGGCGCTTGTGTCCGCCACCCTTGTGACGGGTGGTGATCTTACCGGTGTTGTTACGGCCGCCCTTTTTGGGCAGCGGACGTACCAACGACTTTTCCGGCGTCGACCGCGTGATTTCGGTGAAGTCCGCTACGCTCGAGCCACGACGGCCCGGGGTAGTCGGCTTGTATTTACGGATTCCCATAATTTATTTCCTCGTTAAAGTGGTCTCCGCTACGAGAGCGGACCGCCGAAGATGTCGATGGTGCCTTCTTTGAGGGTGACAATCGCACGCTTGGTGTTCTTGCGGGTACCCCATCCGAATTTGGTGCGCTTGCGCTTACCGGCACGGTTGATGGTGTTGATCGATTCGACCTTGACGGAGAAGATCTTCTCCACGGCCAGCTTGATCTCGGTCTTGTTCGACCGGGGGTCCACCAGGAAGGTGTACTTGCCCTCGTCGATCAGGCCGTAGCTCTTTTCCGACACGACGGGTGCAAGCACGACGTCGCGGGGATCCTTGATGGTGGCTGCGCTCACTTGGCATCCTCCTCGTTCTTAGCTGCCTTGGCGGCAACGAATGCTTCGTAGGCAGCCTTGGTGAAGACAACGTCATCAGACACGAGAACGTCGTAGGTGTTCAGCTGGTCTGCGTACAGAACGTGAACACCGGCGAGGTTACGCACGGACAGTGCAGCAACATCGTTGGCGCGCTCGATGACGACCAGCAGGTTCTTGCGGTCGGAAACACCGCGGAGCGTTGCCAGTGCGTTCTTGGCCGAAGGCTTGTCGCCTGCAACCAGTTCAGCGACAACGTGGATGCGTCCGTTGCGGGCCCGGTCAGAGAGTGCGCCGCGCAGTGCAGCAGCAATCATCTTCTTGGGGGTGCGCTGGCTGTAGTCACGCGGGGTGGGACCGTGGACAACGCCACCGCCGGTCATGTGAGGAGCACGGATGGAACCCTGACGGGCGCGGCCGGTGCCCTTCTGCTTGAACGGCTTGCGTCCTGCACCGGAAACTTCAGCGCGGGTCTTGGTCTTGTGGGTACCCTGGCGAGCAGCAGCGAGCTGGGCAACGACAACCTGGTGCAGCAGCGGCACGTTGGTCTGGACGTCGAAGATCTCTGCAGGCAGGTCAACCTGGACAGTGTTAGCCATTGAACTAGGCTCCCTTCACGGCGGTGCGTACGAGTACGACCTGGCCGCGGGCGCCGGGGACGGCGCCCTTGATCAGGAGCAGCGACTTCTCGACGTCAACCGCGTGGACCGTGAGGTTCAGCGTGGTGTGACGAACGGCGCCCATGCGGCCGGCCATTTTCATGCCCTTGAAGACGCGGCTCGGGGTGGATGCGCCACCGATTGAACCGGGCTTACGGTGGTTCTTGTGGGCACCGTGGGAAGCTCCAACGCCGTGGAAGCCGTGACGCTTCATAACACCGGCGAAGCCCTTACCCTTGGTGGTGCCGATGACGTCGATCTTCTGGCCGGCTTCGAAGACCTCTACGGAGAGCTCCTGGCCCAGCTCGTACTCAGCAGCATCTGCGGTACGGAGTTCGACGACGTGGCGGCGAGGCGTGACGCCTGCCTTCTCAAAGTGACCAGCCAGCGGCTTGGTGACCTTGCGGGGATCGATCTGGCCGTAGCCGATCTGAACGGCGACGTAGCCATCAGCTTCTGCGTTGCGCAGCTGGGTGATGACGTTCGAGTCTGCCTGGACCACAGTGACGGGGATGAGCTTGTTGTTCTCGTCCCAGACCTGGGTCATGCCGAGCTTCGTGCCCAGCAGGCCCTTTACGTTACGGGTTGCGGTCATAGTTTCTCAGCACCTCCCTACAGCTTGATTTCGATGTTCACGTCAGCCGGCAGGTCGAGACGCATGAGCGAGTCAACAGCCTTCGGCGTGGGATCGATGATGTCGATAAGACGCTTGTGCGTGCGCATTTCAAAGTGCTCGCGGCTGTCCTTGTACTTGTGCGGAGAGCGGATGACGCAGTACACGTTCTTCTCCGTCGGCAGCGGCACGGGGCCCACTACCGTTGCGCCTGCGCGCGTGACCGTCTCAACGATCTTCCGTGCTGAAACGTCAATGACCTCGTGGTCGTATGACTTCAGCCGGATGCGGATTTTTTGTCCCGCCATGTCGCCTGACTCTCTTTCAGTCTGTGCTTCCCCTGGTTGGGGCTGCCCTGTTCACTTACTCGTTGTATGGCTGCCGAAGCAATTGAGGTCGTAACCACCATCCGCCGCACAAACTGAATCCGGATGAATCCGGGTTCCTCACCTTGCCGGCGTAACCGACCCCCGCGGTCGGGCGTGTCGCGCTCAGCACGCATACAAATCCGCAGTTCCATTGGGGTGGGTTATGTTTGGTCTTCCACTTGGACCCTGACACCCGGCATTATCCGGATCGGGACACGAAGAAGCGCTTGAACAACTCATCTAGTATGCCGGAAAACCCCGGCAGATGCGAATCGCCCCTTTTCAGGCGGCCGCAGCGGGGTCATTGCCCTCTGTTCCTTCCGAATGGATGATAAGGAGATGACGCTGGAAAGCACTGAATCGGTGACGGAACTGGCCAACCGCATGCCGCCGTCGTTCACCCTGGGCGTCGCGGCAGCGGCGTTCCAGATTGAAGGCGCCCTGAGTGAGGGGGGCCGCGGACCGTCCGGCTGGGATGCGTTCGCCGAGAAACCCGGGGCCATCGTCGACGGGCACTCTCCCGCAGTGGCGTGCGACCACTACAACAGGCTGCCCGAGGATGTGGCCCTGCTGCAGGAGCTCGGCGTGGATTCTTACCGTTTCTCGCTGTCCTGGCCGCGGATCCAGCCGGACGGCCGGGGAAGCTTCAACCAGGAGGGCCTGGACTTCTACGACCGGCTGATCGACCAGCTGCTGGCCGCCGGCATTTCCCCCATGGCCACGCTGTACCACTGGGACACTCCCCTGCCCCTGGAACACAAGGGCGGCTGGATGAACCGCGAAACCGCGGAACGCTTTGGCGACTATGCCGCGGCGGCGGCCGAACGCTTCGGAGACCGGGTGGCTCAATGGGTCACGCTCAATGAGCCGGTCTCGGTAACCCTGAACGGCTATGCCCTGGGTGTCCACGCCCCCGGCCACGCGCTGATGTTCGACGCCCTTCCCTCCATCCACCACCAGCTCCTCGCCCACGGGCTCGGCGCCCAGGCGCTGCGGGCGGCGGGCGTCACCGGCACGGTGGGAGTCACCAATCTCCATGCGCCCATCCGGCCCGCGTCCCGGAAGATCGGTGACCGGCTCGTGGCGCATCTCTATGACCTGCTGATGAACCGGATCTACGCCGACCCTGTCCTGCTGGGCCGCTATCCCACCCTGCCCGTGTACGCCCGGCCGTGGCTGCGTTCCATCGGCCGGATCTCCGACGCGGACCTGCGCACAATCCACCAGCCACTGGATTTCTACGGCCTCAACTACTATTTCCCGGTCAAGGTGGCGATCGGCCGCGGCGTGGCTCCCATTCCGGCGGACATGCATAAGGCCGTGGCCCGGCTGCCCTTCCATGAGGTGGGCTACCCGGAGTTCGACAGCACGGGGTTCGGCTGGCCGGTGGCTCCCGAACACCTGGGCATCCTGCTCAAGGAGCTCAAGGACCGCTATGGGGACGCCCTCCCGCCGGTGTACATCACCGAAGGCGGCGCGAGCTTCCCCGAACCGGACCAGGTATCCGGCACGCTCCAGGATGACGAGCGGGTGCAGTACCTGGCCACCCACCTGCGCGCTGCCCTGGACGCCACGTCCCCGGGCGGAATCGCCTCCGGCGTGGACCTGCGCGGCTACTACGTGTGGACCCTCATGGACAACTTCGAATGGGCCGCGGGCTATTCGCAGCGGTTCGGCCTGGTGCACGTGGACTTTGAAACCCAGGAACGAACTCCCAAGCAGTCCTACTACTGGTACCAGGCCCTCAGCCGGGCACGCAAAGCCAAGGCGGGCCAGTAGTCCGCCCGGAATTTCTGCTGAAGCGGGGCTACTGGTTCTTGTTGGCCCGGTTGATGCGCTTGGCGCGCTCAATCTCGTGACGGAAGTGCCTCTTGGCCCAGAACACTCCGGCCACCACCGCAACCGCGATAATCAGGAAAATAAGCCATCCCATGATGAACTCCTCTCAATGCTGCAACAGTATCAGGGGAGGTTCCGGGCCGGCCTGTCCTTGCTGCCGGCCGCTGCGGTTCCCGTGCTGCGGTTGAGCCGCCACACGGCAAAGGCAATGAGTCCGACGGCGATCAGCGCCAGCAGCGCGAACGTGTACTCCCGCATTGCCCACAGGATGCAGGCAGCTACGCCGCCTGCGCCCCAGCGCACGAAGAGCCGGTCACCCAGTGCGAGGCCGGCCACCAGCATCACGGCCAACAGGACCAGGAGCCAGAGCTGCTGGCCCCCTGTGCCCCCGAAAACCACGCCGGCACCGGACAGCGTGAGCAGGATGCCCGAAGCTCCGGCGATGGTACGGCCCACGGCATCATGTCCGGACCGATAACGCAGGGCGGCAAGTATCACGCCCAGCACCACGTACCATTGGGCCACCCAGAACGGATGGGGCAGGTCCCATGTGTCCAGCTCAAAGATGGCAGCCCGCTGTACCGCCGCCACGACAGCGAGGACACCCAGTTCCGCAACCATCCGGCGCAGCGGGGGTGGCGCTTCGAGGAGTGCGACGGCGGCAGTGCACCCAAGTGCGGCAGCGCCAACCCATGCCGTCGCGTCCGACTGCAGCCCGGCCGCTGCGGTGGCGCCGAGCCCCAGGAGGGTGGCTCCGGCCAGTGCCCACCGCCGTACCGGATCCTGCACCAGCCCGCCGGCACGGACCCGCCGAACAGCATAGAGCCCAACGGCCGCGACACCCGGCCCGGTCAGCCACGGAAGATAGCGGCCCCACTCCCCCTCGTAGGCCCCGGCCACTACGGCGGCGAGCATCAAGGCGCCCACCAGCACACCCAGTGCTGCGGGCGGATAGAGGGCCGGGGCCCGCTCGACGTGTGAGGCGGTGAAAAGCACTGCCGCAAGGGCAAGGACGGCCGCCCCGGCAACCCAGTCGGCCGCCCTCGGCGCAACAACCAATGCGGCGAGGGTGAAGGACAGGGCGGCAACCAGCCATAGCCAGCGCTCAATGCCGGGGAGCTCGATATTCCGACGCCTCCACAGCGCACCGATTGCTGCCGCCGAAAGTCCCGGCAGCAGCAGGGCGATGGCCGTTCCCGTGTAGGTGAACAGGGTCGCCTCGCCGAAGGATACGAACGGGCTCAGCGTGAACACGGCAAACAGGAGCGCCCAGACGCCGAAGTACAGCGCCCCGCGGGCTGCGAACAGGCGCCGGGCCACGGCAGCCGATGCCAGCAGCAGAGCGAGTTCGAGGAGCACCACCCAGCGGCCGCCGTCGTCATTGCCGTTCCGGCTGTACTGCAAGGCATAAATGAGCGGAAGAACTGCTTGGCTTCCCAGGGTTATCCACACAGCCGCCTGCTGGAAGGGGACGGTCTGCAGGCGGAAGCGCATCACCCAGCGCACGGCATGCTGCGCCACAAGAACCACGGCGAAGGTCACTGACACCGCTGCGGGGGACGCCGTAACGTCGTAGCTGAAGACCACGGCCAGGGCGGCTGTGAGCACCCTTGCTGCCACGAAGTACCAGCCCTTACGCACCGGCTGAGGGGCGGCGGCCACCATCACAGCGGCAAAAAGAGCGAAGATGGCCAGCAGCAAATCCACGAGCGTCAGGTTGCCCGCGGACAGGAACATCAGGACAACGAACGACGCCGGAGCGAACCACGGTGCGCCCGCTTCCCGCCGCAACACATAGCCCGCACCTGCCGCGGAAACGGCGGCAACGGCCGGAACCATGAGGTTCTGCCAGCTTCCTTCACCCAGCGGGGCGAGGAAGGCGCATGCTGCCACCTGCAAAAGGATGACACAGCCGGCGTCGATGACCGCGCCCCGCGGCGCCCGGTGCAGCAGGTAGGCTGCCAGGACCAGTGCCACCTGGAGCCCTAGCACCAACCCCAGGACGGCAGCCGGTTGAACGTCCTCACCGCCCAGGACAGGAGCACCTGCAGTCCGGGTGAGCTGCTCAAAGGCTGTGATGGCCAGGAGTGTTCCCGTTGCGCGGCCCATCCACCAGTAGCTCCAGCGGTGCAGGCGCGCAGGAAGGCGCAGCCCGGTTCCGGTGAGGTAAGCCAGAAACAGCAACAAGGCCGTGTTTCCGGCGCCCAGCGACACCCACTGGAATGCGAACCCCACCATCACGGCCACGGTCACCGGGGGCACCACTTCACCCACGCTGGCGCGCCAGCCACCGTCCTCCACATGGCGAGGGACCAGCAGCAGGCCAACGGCACAGGCTGCCGCCACCTGCAACAGGATGGAACCCCAGGTCAGCCAGCTGCCCGGTCCACCCTCAACAGACGCCAGAATCGCAACCCCTGCCACGCCCAGGCCGGAGTAGCCAATGAGTGTGGCCTGCGGCGCCAGCACCGAACGTCCGGCGCGCTGAAGTGCCGCGGAGAGGACTTGCTGCCCGGCCGCCGCGGCTACGAGGCTGAACCACACGGCCTGGTCCTGCCCCCTCCCCTCCGCGAACGCTGCCACCACCGAGGGCACTGCCAGGGTTACCGCCAGCCTGGCATTGAACATCACCAGGGGCCGCAGTTCATCGCCCGCACGGAGTCCCTGGACCAGCCAGACGACCGCCGCCAGGACCAGCATCGCGGCGAAAGCCCACTCCCCCAAGGTCGGAAGCACCAGCCCGGCCAGCGCCAAAACCGGGAACGGCAAAAACTGCGCAGCCGCTCCCAGCCTGGCACCCACCACGAAGCTGGTCAGCAGCAGAAGGTACAGAGGGAGCCATGGCGGGAGCGGCCCATCGCTTCCCGTTCCGGGAGACACCGCGGCCTCAAGAATCACAGTCCCAGCGAAGGCCGCCGTGAGTACAAACTGGGCCGAAAAAGTTACCAGGGCGTCACGATGCCAGCGGCCCCGACTCAGCCAAGGGGCACGGTCGGACGTCTTTGTCCGGCTGCCCAGGCGGGAGGCCTGGGCGGGCACAGGCGGGAACCAGGCGTCCAGCCGCTTTCCGTTGTAGGTGACGGCGATGGCCTGGACTGCAAGCGCTGCTCCTGCGGTGAACAGGGCATCAGCTGCGTACCCGGTCAGCTCCCAGACGGCAATGGCGGCTGCCACCGTGAGGGCAGCCCTCGCAGCATAGAAATTGCGCACCCGGTACTGTGCAGCCGGCACAGCCGCCACAACACCGAAGTACGTACCGCATAGTCCCATCACCAGTGCGTACTCCCCACGCGTCAGAAGCAGCGGGAAGAAGGTCACCGCCACGGCCACCGTTGGAACCACAACCGGATGTAGGGTGGCCAGTGGCCTCGCGAACAAGGGCGGGAGCCAGCCCGGCTTCACCAGGGACAGCACCGTAAGGATCACAGCCACGCCGATGAGCGCAACGAAATACCAGACCAGGGCCGCCCCCAGCACTGCAATTCCCGACCATGCCGTGGAGATGACGAAGGTCAGGGAGAGGTACGCCAGGACCCGGCTCTCGAGCCGAAGGGCGGCGGCGATGTAGGCGATGGTTCCGATGATGGACGTGGTCAGCCAGGCAGCAGGCCCGTTGTGCCAGGCGAAGTTGTACAGCGCCAGGCCGATCACGGGAACCAGTGAGAGCCCGGTGCCGGTGAACGCCACGGCAGCGGGTTTCAACCGGGGCACCTTGCTTTGGAGGACGAACCCGGAGGCATAGAACAAGGAGGCAACAGCGAAGACCCCGGCGAAGCGGAGCGTCGGCGGGAGGCCGGTCCCTACAAACAACGCGGCAGCCGCCACGAGAAGCAGGCTGGCCACGTACAGGGTGACGTTGATGTTTTGCCGGTCGCGGCGCTCACGGCGTGCCTGCCGTTCCGCCGGAGTTTCGGGCGGGCGGGCCGGTTTCTGAGGGGCTGGCTGTTGTATGAGTGGCCGGGGCCTCGGCACCGGCGGCGCCTGGGCGACTTGGGGCGACACGGCCCGTGCCGCCACTGGCTGAGCCGTTTGCGGCACAGCAGCCGCCTGCTGGACAGCCGCTCTTTGCGGCTGGTCCTGGGCGACTTTTGCCATAGCATCCAACCAGCCCTGCAGATGGCCGGCCCGGTACCCGGCTTCGTATGATTCGTCCCGCATGCCAGGGCCCTTCCAGGGAGCAGCAGCGTGCCGCTGCTATTAATCCAATGAGTGGATTAACACTAGCAAAAGAAAACCCCGCTGCACACAGCAGCGGGGTTTTCCGTGGACTATGCGGGATTACATCCCGGGCATCCGTTTGATCAGCAAGGACTACTTGATGATCTTGGTAACGCGTCCTGAACCAACGGTGCGGCCGCCTTCGCGGATTGCGAAGCCGAGGCCCTCTTCCATAGCGATGGGCTGGATGAGCGCAACGGTCATCTCAGTGTTGTCGCCAGGCATAACCATTTCCGTGCCCTCGGGCAGGGTGATAACGCCGGTTACGTCCGTGGTGCGGAAGTAGAACTGCGGGCGGTAGTTGGAGTAGAACGGGTTGTGACGTCCGCCTTCGTCCTTGGACAGGATGTAGACGTTGGCCTCGAAGTCGGTGTGCGGGGTGATGGAACCCGGCTTGACGACAACCTGGCCACGCTCGACATCGTCGCGCTTCAGGCCACGGAGCAGCAGGCCACAGTTCTCGCCGGCCCATGCTTCGTCGAGCTGCTTGTGGAACATCTCGATACCGGTAACCGTGGTCTTCTGGACCGGGCGGATGCCAACGATCTCGACCTCGGAGTTGATGGCGAGGGTTCCACGCTCGGCGCGGCCCGTAACAACGGTGCCACGGCCGGTGATGGTGAAGACGTCTTCAATCGGCATCAGGAACGGCTTGTCGCGGTCACGTACGGGGTCCGGAACGGACTCGTCGACAGCTGCCATCAGGTCCTCAACGGACTTGACCCACTCGGGGTCGCCTTCCAGGGCCTTCAGGCCGGAAACGCGAACAACCGGAGCCTCATCGCCATCGAAGCCCTGCGAGCTGAGGAGCTCACGAACTTCCATTTCGACGAGGTCGAGGAGCTCTTCGTCGTCAACCATGTCGGACTTGTTCAGCGCGACCAGCAGGTAGGGAACACCAACCTGGCGGGCGAGCAGAACGTGCTCGCGGGTCTGAGCCATGGGGCCATCGGTAGCAGCAACCACGAGGATTGCGCCGTCCATCTGGGCAGCACCGGTGATCATGTTCTTGATGTAGTCAGCGTGACCGGGAGCGTCTACGTGTGCGTAGTGGCGCTTCTCGGTCTGGTACTCAACGTGGGAGATGTTGATGGTAATGCCGCGCTGACGCTCTTCGGGTGCAGAGTCGATCGACGCGAAGTCACGCTTCTCGTTGAGAGTCGGGTACTTGTCGTACAGCACCTTGGAAATGGCGGCCGTCAACGTCGTCTTACCGTGGTCAACGTGACCAATGGTGCCGATGTTAACGTGCGGCTTAGTCCGCTCGAACTTTGCCTTTGCCACAGGTTCCTCCTAGAACGTTTTCAAATGACATACCCTTCAGCCGCGCTTGTCGCGGCGGAAACTCAGGTAAGTCTACTTGGGGGGCTTTGGATTGGTGAAATTGCAGATTCAGGAACTAATACTAGTCCCTCGAGCCTGTTCGTGCAGATGGCCGGAAACCGCCTTGACCGTACCCGGCCACCTGCACCGGCTGTGCTTTCCGTTGCCGGCAAGCGCACCCGAGTTTGTTCGCTTCGAACGTCCGAAGGACTATTCGCCGCGGGTCTTCTGGATGATCTCGTCGGCAACTGCCTTCGGGACCTCGGCGTAGCTGTTGAACGTCATGGAGTACACAGCGCGGCCCTGGGTCTTGGAGCGCAGGTCACCGATGTAGCCGAACATGCCGGACAGCGGGACGTGTGCACGGATGACCTTGACGCCCTGTGCATCTTCCATGGACTGCATCTGGCCACGGCGGGAGTTGAGGTCACCGATAACTTCACCCATGTATTCCTCAGGGGTGCGGACCTCGACATCCATCAGCGGTTCGAGCAGAACGGGGTTCGCCTTGCGTGCAGCTTCCTTGAAAGCCATACGGCCGGCGATCTTGAACGCCATTTCCGAGGAGTCAACATCGTGGTACGCGCCGTCAACCAGCGTGGCCTTGATGCCCACAACCGGGTAACCGGCCAGGACGCCGTCGTTCAGTGCATCCTGGATACCAGCGTCAACAGACGGGATGTACTCGCGGGGAACGCGGCCACCGGTGACCTTGTTCTCGAACTCGTACAGCTCGCCCTCGGCAGTGTCCAGCGGTTCGATCGCGATCTGGATCTTTGCGAACTGACCCGAACCACCGGTCTGCTTCTTGTGCGTGTAGTCGTGGCGTTCCACGGCACGCTTGATAGTTTCGCGGTAGGCAACCTGCGGCTTACCAACGTTGGCTTCGACCTTGAATTCGCGGCGCATGCGGTCCACCAGGATGTCCAGGTGGAGCTCGCCCATGCCGGCGATGATGGTCTGGCCGGTGTCTTCGTTGAGGGACACCTGGAAGGTGGGGTCCTCAGCGGAGAGCTTCTGGATAGCCGTGGAGAGCTTCTCCTGGTCACCCTTGGTGTTCGGCTCGATGGCAACCGAGATCACGGGCTCCGGGAAGCTCATTGACTCGAGGACGATCTGGTTGGCGGAGTCGCACAGGGTGTCACCCGTGGTGGTGTCCTTCAGACCGATGGCTGCGTAGATGTGGCCGGCGGTAGCGCCCTCAACGGGCATTTCCTTGTTGGCGTGCATCTGGAACAGCTTGCCGATGCGCTCCTTCTTGCCCTTGGTGGAGTTGACCACCTGGGCGCCTGCTTCCACGTGACCGGAGTACACGCGGATGAAGGTGAGCTGGCCGAAGAAGGGGTGGGCCGCAATCTTGAATGCGAGGGCCGAGAACGGCTCCTCAGCGGAAGGCTTGCGGGTCAGTTCCTTCTCTTCGTCGCGGGGGTCGTGGCCGACCATCGGCGGGACGTCGAGCGGGTTCGGCAGGTAGTCCACCACGGCGTCGAGCATGGGCTGAACGCCACGGTTCTTGAATGCAGAACCGCAGAAGATCGGGTAGAGCTCGGAGTTGATGGTCATCTTGCGGATGCCGGCCTTGAGCTCGTCGATCGAGATCTCTTCGCCCTCAAGGTACTTCTCCATGAGTTCTTCAGAGGACTCGGCAACGGTCTCAACGAGAGCTGCGCGGTACTCTTCAGCCTTTTCCTGGAGGTCAGCCGGGATCTCGCGGATCTCGTACTTGGCACCCATGGTCACGTCACCCTTGGCATCGCCAGGCCAGACGAGTGCGCGCATGTAGAGCAGGTCCACGACGCCGATGAAGTCGTTCTCGGCACCGATGGGCAGCTGCATAACCAGCGGCTTGGCACCGAGGCGGCTGATGATGGTGTCTACGGTGAAGTAGAAGTCAGCACCCAGCTTGTCCATCTTGTTGACGAAGCAGATACGCGGAACGTTGTACTTGTCAGCCTGGCGCCATACGGTCTCGGACTGCGGCTCAACGCCTTCCTTGCCATCGAAGACGGCAACGGCGCCGTCGAGGACGCGCAGGGAGCGCTCAACCTCAACGGTGAAGTCAACGTGGCCGGGGGTGTCGATGATGTTGATCTGGTTGTTTTCCCAGAAGCAGGTCACGGCGGCAGACGTGATGGTGATGCCGCGTTCCTTTTCCTGTTCCATCCAGTCAGTGGTCGAAGCGCCGTCGTGCGTTTCGCCGATCTTGTGGTTCACACCCGTGTAGAACAGGATGCGCTCGGTTGTGGTGGTCTTGCCGGCATCAATGTGGGCCATGATGCCGATGTTGCGGACCTTACTAAGGTCGGTAAGCACGTCCTGTGCCACGGGGTCTCCTTTTGGGATGGACTACACGTTCGCCGCCGGCTCGGTTGAGCCGGCGGCGTCCGGGGAGTATTACCAGCGGTAGTGTGCGAAGGCCTTGTTGGACTCGGCCATCTTGTGGGTGTCTTCGCGACGCTTCACAGCGGCACCGAGACCGTTGGAGGCATCCAGGATTTCGTTCTGGAGGCGCTCGGTCATCGTCTTCTCGCGGCGGGCCTTGGAGTAGCCAACCAGCCAGCGCAGGGCGAGTGCGGTGGAGCGGCCCGGCTTCACTTCAACCGGAACCTGGTAGGTGGCGCCACCGACGCGGCGGGAGCGGACCTCGAGGGAAGGCTTGACGTTGTCCATGGCCTTCTTGAGGGCTGCAACGGGGTCGCCGCCGGACTTGGCACGGGCACCTTCGAGGGCGCCGTAAACGATGCGCTCTGCGGTGGACTTCTTGCCGTCAACAAGAACCTTGTTGATGAGCTGGGTCACCAGCGGGGAGCCGTAAACGGGATCTAGTACGAGCGGCCGCTTGGGGGCCGGACCCTTGCGAGGCATATTACTTCTTCTCCATCTTTGCGCCGTAGCGGCTGCGTGCCTGCTTACGGTTCTTGACACCCTGGGTATCGAGGGCGCCACGGACGATCTTGTAGCGGACACCCGGGAGGTCCTTCACACGACCACCGCGAACGAGCACAATGGAGTGCTCCTGCAGGTTGTGGCCAACACCGGGGATGTAGGCGGTTACTTCAACGCCGCCGTTGAGGCGCACACGTGCCACCTTACGCAGAGCCGAGTTCGGCTTCTTCGGGGTGGTGGTGTAGACGCGGGTGCAAACACCGCGGCGCATGGGGCTGCCCTTAAGCGCGGGAGCCTTGGTCTTTGAGACCTTAGGCGTGCGGCCCTTGCGGACCAGCTGGTTAATCGTAGGCACTCTCGTGTTCTCCGTTTTATCCGGAGCGGCCGCTTCCGGCCACTCTCTTGTTGCGTTGCCCCGCCGCCCGGGCCTCGAAGAAGATCTCCAGGGCGGTGAAGGCGAAGCCTTAATAGTCGGATCGCACACCGGGACACGACTGGCGTCTTCAACAGTCCCTAGGCATGCAAAAATGTGGCATACGTTGCACAAGAACCCTGCAAACCGGAAACGTCGCTCTAGTTCAGCCTTTCAGCTGGAACCGGCGCACTCATCCACTGCCACAATAACAATTGGTAACAAGTCTAGCATGGACGGTCTCCATGCCTTAATCGGCGGGTTAAACGGGGATGGTCCCCCACCTTGCGGTGCGGGACCATCCCTTGGCCAGACTCCGTGTCTAGCGGAAGTCGTTGCCCAGGTCGTAGTCATCCAGCGGGATGGCGTGGAACTCGGGAGCTCCGTCACCGCCCAGGGTGTCGTACGAGAAGTCGCTGAACGCGCTGGGGCCGGTGAACAGGTTGGCCTTCGCTTCTTCAGTGGGCTCCACGGTGACCTCGGTGTAGCGCGGGAGGCCCGTGCCGGCCGGGATCAGCTTACCGATGATCACGTTCTCCTTGAGGCCCAGCAGCGGGTCGCTCTTACCTTCCATGGCCGCCTGCGTCAGGACGCGGGTGGTCTCCTGGAAGGAAGCTGCCGACAGCCAGGACTCGGTGGCCAGCGACGCCTTGGTGATACCCATGAGCTCAGGACGTCCGGAAGCCGGAGTCTTGCCCTCGGACACAACGCGGCGGTTGGCGTCCTCGAAGCGGCTGCGCTCGGCGAGTTCGCCGGGGAGCAGGTCCGATTCGCCGGACTCGATGACCGTGACGCGGCGCAGCATCTGGCGGACGATAACCTCGACGTGCTTGTCGTGGATACCGATGCCCTGGCTGCGGTACACGCCCTGGACCTCGTCCACCAGGAACTTCTGTGCAGCACGGGGACCCATGATGCGCAGAACCTGCTTGGGATCCACCGGACCGTTGATCAGCTTCTGGCCGACGGTGACGTGGTCGCCGTCTTCGATCAGCAGGCGTGAACGGCGAAGGACCGGGTAGGCGATCTCTTCGGTTCCGTCATCCGGGGTGATGACCAGGCGCATCTGGCGCTCGGACTCTTCGATGGTGATGCGGCCGGCTGCTTCTGCAATCGGTGCGACACCCTTCGGAGTACGGGCTTCGAAGAGCTCCTGGATACGGGGCAGACCCTGGGTGATGTCGTCGCCACCGCTGGCGGAGACTGCACCACCGGTGTGGAACGTACGCATGGTCAGCTGGGTACCGGGCTCACCGATGGACTGTGCGGCGATGATGCCCACGGCCTCGCCGATGTCCACGGTCTTGCCGGTGGCCAGCGAACGGCCGTAGCACAGGGCGCAGGTACCGACGCTGGACTCACAGGTGAGTACGGAGCGGACCTTGACCTCGGTGATGCCGGCCTTGAAGAGCTCGTCGATGACGACGTCTCCGCAGTCGGTGCCGGCGGCTGCGAGGACGTTGCCCTCGGAGTCCACGACGTCGACAGCCAGCGTACGTGCGTAGGCGCTGTTCTCGACGTTCTCGTCCAGTACCAGCTCGCCGTTGGAATCGGCGACGGCGATGGGCGTGACCAGGCCACGCTCGGTGCCGCAGTCCTCTTCGCGGACGATGACATCCTGCGAGACGTCCACCAGACGACGGGTCAGGTAACCCGAGTTGGCGGTACGCAGCGCGGTGTCAGCCAGACCCTTACGCGCACCGTGCGTGGCGATGAAGTATTCCAGCACCGACAGGCCCTCGCGGTAGGAGGACTTGATGGGACGCGGGATGATTTCACCCTTCGGGTTGGCCACCAGGCCACGGATACCCGCGATCTGGCGGACCTGCATCCAGTTACCACGTGCACCGGAGGACACCATGCGGTTGATGGTGTTCATCGGGGACAGGCTGTCACGCATGACCTGGGCGATCTCGTTGGTTGCCTTGTTCCAGATCTCGATCAGTTCCTGGCGGCGCTCGTCGTCGTCGATCAGGCCCTTGTCGTACTGGCCCTGGATCTTGGCGGCGCGCTCCTCGTAACCGGCGAGGATCTGCGGCTTTGCGGCCGGCACCTCGATGTCGGAGATAGCGACGGTGACGCCTGAACGGGTGGCCCAGTAGAAACCGGCATCCTTCAGGTTGTCCAGCGTTGCCGCGGTGACGACCTTGGGGTAGCGCTCGGCGAGGTCGTTGACGATGCGGGACAGTTCGCCCTTGTCGGCAACAGCCTCGACCCAGGGGTAGTCCTCGGGCAGGGTCTCGTTGAAGAGGACCTGGCCCAGGGACGTCTGGACGAGAGCGGGCTGACCCGGCTCCCAGCCTTCGGGAGCTTCCCAGCCGGCGTACGGAACAAAGCCTTCGAGGCGGATCTTGACCTGCGAGTTCAGGTGCAGCTCGCGGGCGTCGAACGCCATGATGGCTTCCGAAACCGAACCGAAGATGCGGCCTTCACCGGCTGAACCGACACGCTTGGTGGTCAGGTGGTAGAGGCCGATGATCATATCCTGCGAAGGCAGGGTGACCGGGCGTCCGTCGGAGGGCTTCAGGATGTTGTTCGAGGACAGCATCAGGATGCGGGCCTCAGCCTGCGCCTCGGGGCTCAGCGGCAGGTGGACTGCCATCTGGTCGCCGTCGAAGTCGGCGTTGAAGGCGCCACAAACCAGCGGGTGCAGCTGGATTGCCTTGCCTTCAACAAGCTGCGGCTCGAACGCCTGGATGCCCAGGCGGTGCAGGGTAGGTGCACGGTTGAGCAGCACCGGGTGTTCGGTGATGATCTCTTCGAGCACGTCCCAGACCTGGGGACGGTAACGCTCCACCATGCGCTTGGCCGACTTGATGTTCTGGGCGTGGTTGAGGTCAACCAGGCGCTTCATCACGAACGGCTTGAAGAGCTCCAGGGCCATCTGCTTGGGCAGGCCGCACTGGTGCAGCTTCAGCTGCGGGCCGACGACGATGACCGAACGGCCGGAGTAGTCGACGCGCTTGCCGAGGAGGTTCTGGCGGAAACGGCCCTGCTTGCCCTTGAGCATGTCGCTCAGGGACTTCAGCGGACGGTTGCCCGGTCCGGTGACCGGACGGCCGCGGCGGCCGTTGTCGAAGAGGCTGTCAACAGCTTCCTGAAGCATGCGCTTCTCGTTGTTGACGATGATCTCCGGAGCACCCAGGTCAAGCAGGCGCTTGAGGCGGTTGTTGCGGTTGATCACGCGGCGGTACAGGTCGTTGAGGTCGGAGGTCGCGAAGCGGCCACCGTCCAGCTGGACCATGGGGCGCAGTTCCGGCGGGATCACCGGGACGGCGTCGAGGACCATGCCAAGCGGGCTGTTGTTGGTGGTCAGGAACGCGTTGACCACCTTGAGTCGCTTGAGTGCACGGGTCTTGCGCTGGCCCTTGCCGTTGGCAATGACGTCGCGCAGCAGGTCGGACTCTGCCTGCATGTCGAAGTTCTCAAGGCGCTTCTTGATGGCTTCGGCACCCATGGAGCCTTCGAAGTACATGCCGTAGCGGTCGCGCAGCTCGCGGTACAGGCCTTCGTCACCTTCGAGGTCGGCGACCTTCAGGTTCTTGAAGCGGTCCCAGACCTGCTCGAGGCGCTCGATGTCGGCGTCGGCGCGCTTGCGCACGTTGGCCATCTGGCGGTCGGCGGAGTCGCGTGCCTTCTTCTTGTCGGCAGCCTTGGCGCCTTCGCCCTCAAGGCGTGCAATTTCGCCTTCGAGGTCGCGGGCGATGGCAGCGATGTCGGAGTCGCGGTTGTCGATGAGCTGCTTCTTCTCGATGTCGTGCTCAACCTGCAGGTTGGGCAGTTCCTCGTGGCGGGCAGCCTCGTCGACGCTGGTGATCATGTAGGCAGCGAAGTAAATGACCTTTTCGAGGTCCTTCGGTGCCAGGTCAAGGAGGTAGCCCAGGCGGGAGGGAACACCCTTGAAGTACCAGATGTGCGTGACCGGTGCGGCCAGCTCGATGTGGCCCATGCGTTCGCGGCGGACCTTGGCGCGGGTGACTTCAACGCCACAGCGCTCACAGATGATGCCCTTGAAGCGCACGCGCTTGTACTTGCCGCAGTAGCATTCCCAGTCCCGGGACGGGCCGAAGATCTTCTCGCAGAAGAGTCCGTCCTTCTCGGGCTTGAGCGTGCGGTAGTTGATGGTTTCCGGCTTCTTAACCTCGCCGTACGACCAGCCGCGGATGTCTTCCGCGGTGGCGAGGCCGATCTGCATGAGGCCGAAGGAGGATTCGCTGGACATATGGTCCCTGTTCTCTCTTGTTCTCTAAATTCTGAAGTCTTGGGTTACGGGAAGAGGGAGGTGGGGTACGACGGCGGGTGGGCACCCGCCGTCGTACGCCCGCCTGCTAGACCTCTTCTACGGAACTGGGCTCTGCACGAGACAGATCGATGCCCAGTTCTTCCGCAGCCGTGAAGACTGCGTCATCAGAGTCACGCATTTCAATTGTGGTTCCGTCCGTGGAAAGTACTTCCACGTTCAGGCACAGCGACTGCATTTCCTTGATCAAGACCTTGAAGGACTCAGGAACGCCCGGCTCGGGGATGTTCTCGCCCTTGACGATTGCTTCGTAGACCTTCACACGACCGTGGATGTCATCGGACTTGATCGTGAGGAGTTCCTGGAGCGTGTAGGCGGCGCCGTAAGCTTCGAGCGCCCACACTTCCATTTCACCGAAGCGCTGGCCACCGAACTGTGCCTTACCACCCAGCGGCTGCTGCGTGATCATGGAGTACGGGCCGGTGGAGCGGGCGTGGATCTTGTCGTCCACCAGGTGGTGGAGCTTCAGGATGTACATGTAGCCGACCGAGATCGGATCCGGGAACGGCTCGCCGGAGCGGCCGTCGAACAGGCGGGTCTTGCCTGAGGAGTTGATCAGGCGCTCACCGTCGCGGGTCACGTTGGTGGAGTCCAGCAGGCCCGTGATTTCCTCTTCGCGGGCACCGTCGAACACCGGCGTTGCAACAGTGGTCTGGCCACTCTCGCGCGGCAGGTTCGGCAGCTGCTTGACCCACTCGGGCTCGCCTTCGATCTTCCAACCGGTCTTGGCAACCCAGCCGAGGTGCGTTTCGAGTACCTGGCCCACGTTCATACGGCCCGGGACACCCAGCGGGTTCAGGACGATATCAACGGGGGTGCCGTCGGCAAGGAAGGGCATGTCCTCAACGGGGAGGATCTTGGAGATAACACCCTTGTTGCCGTGGCGGCCGGCGAGCTTGTCGCCGTCGGTGATCTTGCGCTTGGCAGCAACGTACACGCGGACCAGCTGGTTCACGCCCGGGGGCAGCTCGTCGTCGTTGTCACGGTCGAAGACGCGCACGCCGATGACGGTGCCGGACTCGCCGTGGGGCACCTTCAGGGAGGTGTCGCGCACTTCGCGGGACTTCTCACCGAAGATGGCGCGCAGCAGGCGCTCTTCCGGGGTCAGTTCGGTTTCACCCTTCGGGGTGACCTTTCCGACCAGGATGTCGCCTGCTTCAACCTCGGCGCCGATGTGGATGATGCCGCGCTCGTCCAGGCCGGCCAGGACTTCCTCGGACACGTTGGGGATGTCACGGGTGATTTCCTCGGCACCAAGCTTGGTGTCGCGGGCATCGATCTCGTGCTCCTCGATGTGGATGGAGGAAAGGACGTCCTCGGCAACGATGCGCTGCGAGAGGATGATGGCGTCCTCGAAGTTGTGGCCTTCCCATGACATGAATGCCACGAGCAGGTTCTTGCCGAGTGCGAGTTCACCCTGGTCCGTTGCCGGGCCGTCGGCGATGATGCCGCCGACTTCCAGGCGCTGGCCTTCGTTCACCAGGACGCGGTGGTTGTAGCAGTTGCCCTGGTTGGAGCGGGCGAACTTGTTGATGCGGTAGTTGGTCTCGGTGCCGTCGTCGTTGAGCATGATGACGAGCTCGGCGGAAACCTCGGTGACCACACCGGCCTTCTTGGCGATGACAACGTCACCGGCGTCGACGGCTGCGGCGCGCTCCATGCCGGTGCCCACGAAGGGGGCCTCGGAACGGACCAGCGGCACGGCCTGGCGCTGCATGTTGGCACCCATGAGTGCGCGGTTGGCGTCGTCGTGCTCGAGGAACGGGATCAGGGCGGTAGCCACGGACACCATCTGGCGCGGGGAAACGTCCATGAACTCGACGTCCTCGGCGGGAACGAGCACAGGCTCGCCTCCACCACCACGGGCACGGACCAGGACGGTCTCTTCGGCGAACTTCTTGTTCTCGTCCAGCGGCGCGTTGGCCTGGGCGATGAGCACCTCAGCCTCGTCGTCGGCCGTCAGGTACTGGACGTCGTCGGACACGACGCCGTTCTTGACCAGGCGGTACGGGGTCTCGATGAAGCCGAACGGGTTGATGCGTCCGTAGGAAGCCAGCGAACCGATCAGACCAATGTTCGGGCCTTCAGGGGTTTCGATGGGGCACATACGTCCGTAGTGGGACGGGTGCACGTCACGGACTTCCATGCCGGCGCGGTCACGGGACAGACCACCGGGGCCAAGGGCCGACAGGCGGCGCTTGTGGGTCAGGCCCGAGAGCGGGTTGTTCTGGTCCATGAACTGCGACAGCTGGGAGGTTCCGAAGAACTCCTTGATGGCTGCAACCACAGGGCGGATGTTGATCAGGGTCTGCGGCGTGATGGCCTCGACGTCCTGGGTGGTCATACGCTCGCGGACAACGCGCTCCATGCGGGACAGGCCGGTGCGGACCTGGTTCTCGATGAGCTCGCCGACGGCGCGGATGCGGCGGTTGCCGAAGTGGTCGATGTCGTCGATTTCGACGCGCAGGTCCACTTCCTGGCCATCGCGGGTGCCCTTGATGGTCTTCTCGCCGGCGTGCAGCGCAACGAGGAACTTGATCATGGCGACGATGTCTTCAACGTGCAGGACAGAGGCTTCCTTGTCGCCGAGGGAGCGGTCGATGCCCAGCTTGCGGTTGATCTTGTAACGGCCAACCTTGGCCAGATCGTAGCGCTTGGAGTTGAAGTACAGGTTGTCCAGCAGGGACTGGGCAGCCTCGACGGTGGGCGGCTCGCCCGGGCGCAGCTTCCGGTAGATGTCCAGCAACGCGTCTTCGCGGGTCTCGGTGGCGTCCTTCTCCAGGGTGGCCCGCATGGAGTCGTACTGGCCGAACTCTTCGAGGATCTGGCCTTCGGTCCAGCCGAGGGCCTTCAGCAGAACGGTGACGGACTGCTTGCGCTTGCGGTCAAGGCGGACGCCGACCTGGTCGCGCTTGTCGATTTCGAGCTCGAACCATGCACCGCGGGACGGGATGATCTTGGCGGTGAAGATGTCCTTGTCGCTGGTCTTGTCAGCGGCGCGCTCGAAGTAGGCGCCCGGCGAACGGACCAGCTGGGAGACGACGACACGCTCGGTGCCGTTGACCACGAAGGTGCCCTTCTCGGTCATCAGCGGGAAGTCGCCCATGAACACGGTCTGCTGCTTGATTTCGCCCGTGTTGTTGTTCATGAACTCGGCCTTGACGTACAGCGGAGCGGAGTACGTTGCGTCCCGGTCCTTGCACTCGGCCATGGTGTACTTGGGGTCAGCGAACTCCGGATCGGAGAAGCTCAGGGACATGGTGCCCTGGAAGTCCTCGATCGGGGAGATCTCTTCGAAGATGTCCGACAGGCCGGACGTGGTGGCGACGCTGAGATCGTTTTCTTCGACAGCCTTTGCTACGCGTGCCTGCCAGCGCTCGTTGCCGACCAGCCAGTCAAAGCTGTCCGTCTGCAGGGCAAGCAGATTCGGAACGTCAAGAGGTTCGTGAATCTTTGCGAATGAGAGCCGGCGAGTGGCACCATCAGTGCTGTCGGCGGTGTTAGCGGTTTCGTTATTAGAGGTGCTCGAGGCGACCAAGAGGGATCCTTCCACAGACCTTCAGGCGTTTTCAGATCTCCCCCGCTGTGCACCCTGCAGAATGAATCCGCAGTGCTACCATCCGGTTCCGCTATATGACCCGGGGCCGGTGCTGACTATGCTGTGACGTTGTTGACGGCACGTTGATTGTCAGCTGCCAGGCAAAGCCCACCGCTATATGAAGGCTGAAGGTAAACAGGGAAGACGCAAATATCTACGATACGGCAAAATAACCTACGTGTCTACCCCACATCCCGCCGGATTGCAAGCACCACTTTCCTTGCCGGTTAGAGCCGCAGGGTGACTCCCGCGGCGGTGCAGGTTCCGGAGTTCGCGAAGACGGCGTCACGGACCAGGTCCTTGGACGCCTGGTCCACAGGCTCGCCGGTTTCCACTTCGCTCGAGTAGTCCAGGGCGAGGACGCCGATGGACGCGAACAGGCCCGACAGGTCCCCGGAGACGCTGCCCTTGGCATCCGCAGCTTCCCGGTAGACGTCCTCGAAGGCATTGGCGTCATTCCCTGCCGCCTGCAGGTCTGCATGAAGCGAATTGAACAACTCACATGCCGCCTTGGCGCCGCTCGCCTCGGCGCCGGCTACTGCCTCGGACGTGCCCGACGGCGGCACCTGGGTGGCTGCCGAAGTGGACGTTCCAGGGGCGGAAGGTGAGGTGCTGCCGCCCGGCGCAGGCGCGGCTGTGGAACATGCCGCCAGTCCGGCAAGACTTGCCGCGGCCGCCGCGGCGAGGATCTTCTTCACGATACTGCTTCCCGTGGTTTGTGTTCGGAGCGCGTTCCGCGACGCAGTTCCCTCCGCCGCCCACCCTACGCACGCCGCCGCCGTCGTGCATCCCGCTGCGATGGGGACCTCTCCCCCTTGCAGGAAGCCCGCGCACGGAATGCACATAGCGGTTCCGGCGTTTGAATAGATAGGTGACGAGGGTCACGATAGCCTTGGTGGCGCACAGCGGATCAGAGCGGAAGAGATAACCATGGGCAACTCCCCTGACAACAGTGACGTTGTCATCCTCGCGGCAGCACGCACTCCGCAGGGAAAAATCAACGGGCAGCTGGCAAGCTTTACGGCGGTGGACCTCGGCGCCCACGCGATCAAGGCCGCCCTGGATGCCAGCGGCGTGGACGTCGGCGACGTGGAGGCGGTGATCATGGGCCAGGTCCTGCAGGCGGGCGCGGGCCAGAACCCTGCCCGGCAAAGCTCCATCGGCGCCGGAATCGGATGGAACGTCCCGGCCGTGACCGTCAACAAGGTGTGCCTCTCGGGGCTGACTGCGGTCATCGACGCGGCCCGGATGATCCGCGGCGGTGAGGCCTCGGTGGTAGTGGCCGGCGGGCAGGAGTCGATGACCAGGGCTCCGCACCTGCTGCCCGGGTCCCGGCAGGGCTGGACGTATGGATCCATCCAGGCACTGGATGTCGCCGCCCATGACGGTTTGACGGACGCGTTCGACGGCCAGTCGATGGGCCTCTCCACGGAAACCCGCAACCTGACCCTGGGCATCGACCGCACCTCACAGGACCACGTTGCCGCCCAGTCGCACCAGCGCGCTGCCCTCGCGGCCAAGAACGGAACGTTCGACGACGAGATCGTCCCCATCAGCGTGAAGCAGCGCAAGGGTGACCCCCTCGTGGTGGCGACGGATGAGGGGGTCCGGCCCAACGCCTCCGTTGAGTCGCTGGCCGGCCTGCGCGCAGCCTTCGTCACGGACGGCACCATCACGGCGGGCAACTCCTCTCCCCTGTCCGACGGCGCCGCCGCCCTGGTGCTGGCATCCCGCGGCTACGCGGAGGCACACGGCCTGGAATACCTGGCCGTTGTTGGAAAGCCCGGACAGGTTGCGGGGCCGGACAACTCGCTGCACTCCCAGCCCTCCCGCGCCATCATGAACGCCCTCGGCAAGGCAGGCTGGACCACCGCTGAACTGGACTTCATCGAGATCAACGAAGCCTTCGGATCCGTTGCCGTGCAATCGCTCAAGGACCTGGACTACCCGCTCGAGAAGTGCAATCTCCATGGCGGCGCCATCGCCCTGGGACATCCGATCGGCGCCTCGGGGGCACGCCTGGCAGTCCATGCCTCGCATGAACTCAAGCGCCGCGGGTCGGGCAAGGCCGCAGTGTCGCTGTGCGGGGGCGGCGGGCAGGGCGAAGCGCTCCTGCTGTACCGCGACTGATGGCGGGCGCATCCGCAAACGGAACGAACGGCGTCGGACGGGAGCGGTTCCTGGCCGACGCCGCGGCCCGCGGCCTGCAGGTGGAGATAGTGGAACGCCCTGCCGCAAAGAGCCTTGAGGAGGCGGCCGGGATCCTGGGCATCAGCCCCGGGGACATCGTCAAGTCCCTGGTGGTCAAGCACAAGGACGGCTCGTTCCTGTTCGCCCTCATCCCGGGCGACCGCCAGATCTCGTGGCCCAAGCTGCGGACCCTCCTGGGCGTGAACAAACTGTCACTGCCCCCGGCTGACGTGGCGCTCGAGGCCACCGGATACGAACGCGGCACCATCACACCGCTGGGCAGCACCAAACCCTGGCCGGTCTACGCGGACGCCACCATTACCGGCCGGCGTATCTCGATGGGCGCGGGAGCCCACGGCTACAGCGCCTTCGTTGACGCCGACGCCCTGACCACAGCACTGGAAGCTGTGGTTGCCGACATCTCCGAGCCAATATAAGCAACGCGGGGTCACTTATGGCCCCGCGGCGTCAATTCATCGGGCGGATAGTGACCTCGCGTTGGAGTTAAAGCAGAAAACCCCGCCCACCGGAGTGGACGGGGTTTTCCAGGAAAACGCTGTTACTTGAGGGTAACGGTAGCGCCGGCAGCCTCGAGCTGCTCCTTGGCCTTCTCGGCAGCTTCCTTGTTGGCGCCTTCGAGAACAGCCTTGGGTGCGCTGTCAACCAGGTCCTTGGCTTCCTTGAGGCCGAGGGAGGTGATGGCGCGAACTTCCTTGATCACTGCGATCTTCTTGTCGCCGGCAGATTCGAGGACGACGTCGAAGTCGGTCTTCTCTTCGGCCTCTTCAGCAGCTGCGCCACCGGCGGGGCCGGCAACTGCAACAGCAGCAGCGGTAACTTCGAAGGTCTCTTCGAAGAGCTTGACGAACTCGGAGAGCTCGATGATGGTCAGTTCCTTGAAAGCTTCAATGAGCTCTTCGTTGCTGAGCTTCGCCATGGTAGGCGTCCTTCCTGTTGTGGTGTTCGGCGGCACGGGGCCGGGCCTTACACCGGAGTCTTGTGGGGTAAAGAGAAATTAGTTCTCTTCGGCTGCGGGAGCTTCGGCCGGGGCTTCAGCTTCGGCAGCGGGAGCTTCTTCAGCGGCGGGTGCTTCGGCAGCTGCCGGTGCACCGTTCTCTTCTTCAAGCTTGAGGCGCAGTGCGTCAATGATGCGTGCAGCTGCGGCGGCGGGTGCCTTGAGGACCCCTGCAACCTTGGCGAGCTGCAGCTCGCGGGACTCGAGCGCTGCCAGTTCGGCAACTTCGCTGGCGTTCAGTGCCTTGCCCTCGAAGTAACCGGTCTTGATAACCAGCTGCTTGTTGGTCTTGGCAAAATCCGTCAGGCTCTTGGCAGCGGCAACTGCGTCACCCTTGATGAACGCGATTGCAGTGGGGCCGGCAAGCTGGCCGTCGAATGCTTCGACGCCGGCTTCCTTGGCTGCAATGGCGGTCAGGGTGTTCTTGACGACCGCGAACTTGGTGTCCTGGCCGAGAGAAACACGCAGCTGCTTGAGCTGTGCAACGGTGAGCCCGCGGTATTCGGTCAGGACAGCGGCGTTCGATTCCTTGAAATCGTTAGTGATCTCAGCTACTGCTGAAACCTTGGTAGGCGTTGCCATAACCCTCCTTCCGGGGATAGTGCCGGTATTCGACGGTCCCCGCTCAGGTGAGCTAAAACTAAAAACGCCCCGCGCAGATGCACGGGGCTTGGCTCAACACGGTAATCCGCGGAGCGTTGCTTCGTTCACCTGCGCCGGCCGCCCTATGTCAGGGTCCTTCGTCCGGAAAGCCACTGGATCTTCCGCGCACAACTGCAGAGTTGAGCCATGTTCAGGAGAGTGGATTTCCAACAACCGACGGTCTTTGGTCATCCCAGTCTACGGGAGGACGCACTGCACCACCAAATCGGGGCTCAGCTGGTCCTGGTGTGCAGCTGCGGAAGCTCCTTTTGCCAGATCCCGGTCACACCGGCTGTGTGGAATCCCAGCTGCTGGTTGACGGTGAGCAGGTAGCGGTTTTCCGGGGCGTTCCACGTGTAGATCACGCGGGCATCCGGGAACTGCTCGGTCAACCGCTCCATGTTGGCCACCTTGATCAGCAGCCCCAGTTTGTTGCCCCGGTGCTCCTGCAGCACAATCGTGTCGTCCTGGAAGACAACGTCGGCGCGGTGCGCCAGGACCGTGATGGTGGTCAGTCCCACGAGCGAACCTGTGGCGAGGTGCTCGACGGCGGTGACCACCGTCCGCCTGCCCTGCGCAATGGCCACTTCCTCGGCCTCGCGGAGGATCCCGCCGTCGAACACCATGTCCTGCTCCACCGGCACGTCGAGGGACGGGTCCACGTCCGCCCCGGCCTGGTTCTCCAGGGTGGCCACGGCTTCCAGCCATTGGTCCGGGCAGCGGTCCGTCCAGTGGTGGAGCCGGTACCGGCCGTTGTTGGCCTCGTCCGCCTCGGCCTGGAGGTCCGCCACGAGCTTGGTGTCCAGGGGCAGGGAGCAGGAGCTGAACTGCTCAATGTGCTGGAGGGTGTACCCGGTCTTTTGCGCGAACTCGACTTCGCGGCTCTCCAGCGGGACGAAGCCCTGCCCGGAACCGGGAACGAGCTGGGCCTGTTCGAACTCGTGGAGGGAAGCGCCGGGGTGGTTCGTGTCCACCAGGATCATGGTGCGCCCTTCAGCGCGGGCGAGGTGTTCGGCGGCTTCGAGCAGGCGCCGGCCAACACCCTGGCGCTGGAACTCCGGGAGGATGTCGAGGGTGAATTCGGCGAGGTCCAGGTGGTCCGTGAGGGGCAGTGCGATGTCCACGGTGCCCACGATTTCGCCGTCCACTTTGGCAACGAGGATCAGCTGCCGCTCGTAGGGGTCCTCAAACTCGAGGAGCTTTTCAAGCGGGCCGTAGGCGAGGTCGTCACTCCCCCACGTCTGCATCCTTACCTTGCGCCCCACCTCGACGGCGGCGAGGAAGTCCGTTGCGTCCGGCGCGTCCACTGAGTCGGGAATCCATAGCTGCTCGATCTTCACGTCTTTTGCCATTGGGGGCATCATCCCAGCCGTTTCTGCCACTCACCTTCAAGGCCTGCGGGCTTGAATCCAAGCGCGATATTTATCGCCAGCATATGCTGGTTTTCGCTGGCGTTCCACGTCAGGACCGCGCGCGCCGAGGGCCATCTGGGCTGGGCACGGCGCAGGTTGGCGATCTTGATGAGCAGGCCCAGCCGGTGGCCGCGGTGTTCCCCCGACACCAGGGTGTCCTGCTGTGCGATGGACGCCGGAACCCCCGGCCGCCAGTTCAGGACCGTGTAGGCAACCAGTTCCCCGGTGCGGCGGTGCAGGGCTGCGGCCACCGCCAACTGCACGCCGCTGCGGGCAAGCGTGCGCTCTTCCTCCCGCACGCGCGCCGCATCCCAGTCCTCACGCTCCCAGTCGAGCCCTGCGGTGGGGACGTCCATGCTCATCCGTGCCTTCAGTTCCGCGTACATGTGGACGAGCTCCTCGGGGCAGCGGTCGTCCCAGCCGGTGACGGCGTAGTCCACGGCCAAGGCGGAGGCCTCGGCTTCGAGCCCGGCCAACAGGTCCGCATTGACGGGCAGGGCCAGCCGGCTTGACCGCTCCACCTGCTCCAACTGATACCCGGCGGCGGAGGCAAAAGCGGTGGCCAGGTCATTCAGCGGCAGTTCCCCGGCGCCGGACCTGGCCGGAACCATATCGGAGTCAGCCCGTACCAGCTCCAACGGCACCTCGTGATACGCATCCAGTGACGTGCGCCCGCGTTCCACCGCCCTGCCCTCCGCATAGTCCAGAAGAGCCCTGCCAAGGCCCTGCCGCCGGTATGCGGGATCAACCAGGACATCGATTCCGGCAGTGGACGTGTTCTCCCGCAGGGGAAGGGTCACCGAGCACAGTCCGGCGGGCATCCCGCCAACGCGGGCCAGGTACAGGTGCCGCTCCTCGTACTCGTTGCCCCGCCAGAACTCCAGAGCCTCCTGCAGGGTGGGACACCGGTCCAGGTTTCCCCAGAGCGACAGTTCGTGGTCCACCCGCATGGCATGGCATATAGAGAAGTCTGAGGAAGGCGCGACGGCGGCCGGCTGGGTGTCATTACCGGGCTCCGGGATCTCCACAGCGGCGATGTCCAGCACGGCGGACGCAGGAGGACCTTCTGGGGCGGGGGGCTCCGGTTCGGCCATTGCCCCAGCTTAGGCATTAGGGGAAGACAAGTTAAGCAAAAACCGCCCGGCGCAGGCGCCGGGCGGTTTTTGTTATTCCGGACGGATCCGGAAGAGGAACTTCGAGGACTTACGCCTCGGTCAGAACCTTGGTGACGTTGGGATCAACGGAGATGCCGGGACCAAAGGTGGTGGCAACCGTGGCCTTCTGGATGTAGCGGCCCTTGGAAGCGGAAGGCTTCAGGCGAAGCACCTCTTCCAGTGCTGCGGCGTAGTTCTCGGCCAGCTTGACGGCGTCGAACGAAACCTTGCCAATGATGAAGTGCAGGTTGGAGTGCTTGTCGACGCGGAAGTCGATCTTTCCACCCTTGATGTCGTTGACGGCCTTGGTGACGTCGGGGGTCACGGTGCCCGTCTTCGGGTTCGGCATCAGGTTACGGGGACCCAGGACCTTACCGAGGCGGCCAACCTTACCCATGAGGTCAGGGGTGGCAACGGCTGCGTCGAAGTCGGTCCAGCCGCCGGCGATCTTTTCGATCAGGTCATCGGAACCAACGAAGTCGGCGCCGGCAGCGATTGCTGCTTCAGCCTTGTCACCCGTGGCGAAAACCAGGACGCGGGCAGTCTTACCGGTGCCGTGGGGCAGGTTGACCGTGCCGCGGACCATCTGGTCAGCCTTACGGGGATCGACGCCGAGGCGGAATGCAACCTCAACAGTGGCGTCGAACTTGGACGGGTTGGTGTCCTTGGCGAGCGTTACTGCCTCGAACGGCGCGTAGAACTTCTCCGCGTCGATCTTGGCGGCTGCTGCCTCATATGCTTTGCTGCGCTTTGCCATGCTGCTTATTTCTCCTTGTGCAGTTGTGGTCTGCGGACCGCGCTGGGCCCTGCCACAGTCGGTGGTCCGGTTCGTTATCCGGCCCGGATGCCCGACATTTCAATGTTTCTATGGGTGCCGGTTTCCCGGCGGTGCCGCCCGTCGTCGTCAATTGCCCGACGCCCGGAAGGCTGCGGGGGTTACTAGCCCTCGACCGTGATGCCCATGGAGCGGGCGGTGCCGGCGATGATCTTCGCTGCGCCTTCGAGGCTGGTGGCGTTGAGGTCTTCCATCTTGGTGGAGGCGATCTCGTTGACCTGGGCCTGGGTCAGCTTGGCAACCTTGACGGTGTGCGGGGTAGCCGAACCCTTGGCGACGCCTGCAGCCTTCTTGATGAGCTCTGCAGCCGGCGGGGTCTTGGTGATGAACGTGAAGGAACGGTCCTCGTAGACCGTGATTTCCACGGGGATGACGTTTCCGCGCTGGGCTTCCGTCGCAGCGTTGTACGCCTTGCAGAATTCCATGATGTTGACACCGTGCTGGCCAAGCGCAGGACCGATCGGCGGAGCCGGGTTAGCGGCACCTGCCTGGATCTGCAGCTTGATGAGGCCGGTGACCTTCTTCTTGGGAGCCAATGTAGGGTCCTTCTCTCAATAACGTCCTGGGACACAGGAGCGTGCCTCAGGTTTTTGGCCGCCATGGCGAGGCGGCCGGCCGTTCCGGTGCTGCTAAGCGGGCAGCGCCGGGACGAATTCTTGGGAAATCAGATCTTGGTGACCTGGTTGAACGCCAGCGTGACGGGCGTTTCGCGCTCGAAGATTGAAACCAGGACCACGAGGGTCTGGGATTCGACCTTAATCTCGGAGATGGTGGCGGGAAGGGTCTCGAACGGACCTTCCTTGACGATGACGGACTCGCCAACTTCGAAGTCCACATCCACGGGGGCCTGGTTCTGCTTGTTGACCGGCTTGCCCTTCTCGGCCTGCTCTTCTTCGAAGACCGGAGCCAGCATGGAGAAGACCTCGTCCAGGCGCAGCGGCACGGGGTTGTGGGCGTTACCCACGAAGCCGGTGACGCCGGGGGTGTGGCGGACGGCACCCCAGGAAGCGTCGGTCAGATCCATGCGGACCAGGACATAGCCGGGAATGCGGACACGGTTGATGACCTTGCGCTGGGCGTTCTTGATCTCAACGACCTCTTCCATGGGCACCTGGATTTCGAAGATGTAATCTTCCATGTCCAAGGTCTGGATACGGGTCTCCAGGTTGGCCTTCACGCGGTTCTCGTACCCGGCGTAGGAGTGGATGACGTACCAGTCACCCTCCTGGCGGCGCAGCTTGGCCTTGAATTCCTCAGCCGGGTCGGCAGCTGCGGTGGCGGCTGCAGCGGCGAGGGCGTCCGTGGACTCGCCCGAGGCTGCGTCCCCTTCCGCCTCGGCAGCGTCGTCAGAGTCGGCGTCGTCGTCAGAGTCGGCGTCGTCAAATTCGGGCGCGGAGGACTCAATCTCAGACTCGTCACCGGCTTCTGCCGTGATGTCCGCGGACTCTTCCAGCTCAGTCTCGGTTACCTCGAGCTCCTGCTCAGACACTTGGTCTCCTGCTTCCTCATTGCCTAACATGCCTATTTAAATGGCTTTATTCCGCACGCCACTGTCCCTCCGGTTTTCCCGGATGGAACACGCAGCCTGCGGACCCAGCAGCCTTAGCTGTCCGTGGAGCCGGTACCGCCGAAGAGCCAGCCCATAGCGGATCCGAAACCGATATCCAGCAGGCTGACGATGACCATCATGATGGCCACGAACACCAGCACCACGAGCGTGTAATTGATCAGTTCCTTGCGGGTTGGTGCCACAACCTTCTTCAGTTCGCCGATGATCTGGCGGATGAAAAGTGCAATGCGGGCGAAGAAGTTTGCCTTGGCGTCCTTCTTAGCTGGCCGGCCCTTGGAGCTGCTGGCAGCTGTTTCGGTCACCTGGTCCTCGCTCATCTTTGCAATGGTGGATTACCCGGCCCTGATCAGAACCATGGTTGCTGCGCTTGCCCCGGATTTTCGCCCGGGGCAGCTTGCGCAGGGCAGACAGGACTCGAACCTGCAACCTGCGGTTTTGGAGACCGCTGCGCTACCAATTGCGCCACTACCCTATGGAGTGAATGTCACTCTCCGACGACGAACAGCCAGCTTGCACTGGGGCGCACGTCATCATCCGTGTTTTCAACACCGGTGAACCAGTCTACGCAAGAACTGCGCGTTCGTAAAACCAGACTGTTCCGGCCCTTCCGCAAGCCTGTTTGAGCCGTCCTGCAAGGCAGTCACATTTCAAAACCGGCAACCCGGAGAGTCCGGTGAACAGCATAGAGTAGAACTCGTCGAATCCCACATTCCAGCCTCCTGGCTGCAAGCGAAGAACGGACCTGCCATGTCTGCCGCCCGCGTTTCCCAACGCATATCCGCTATTGCCGAATCCGCCACCCTTGCCGTTGACGCCAAGGCGAAGGCGCTGAAGGCAGCTGGCCGGCCGGTTATTGGGTTCGGGGCGGGCGAGCCCGACTTCCCCACCCCGGACTACATCGTGCAGGCAGCCATCGGCGCCGCCACCCAGCCGAAGTACCACCGCTACTCCCCCGCCGGCGGGCTCCCCGAGCTGAAGAAGGCCATCGCGGAGAAGACGCTGCGGGACTCAGGCTACGCCGTCGACCCTTCCCAGGTGCTGGTCACCAACGGCGGCAAGCAGGCCGTCTACAACACCTTCGCCACCCTGGTGGACCCGGGCGACGAAGTCATCGTCCCCACCCCTTTCTGGACCACGTACCCGGAGGCTATCCGGCTCGCCGGCGGCGTGCCCGTCGAGGTGTTCGCCGGCCCGGAGCAGGACTACCTGGTGACCGTGGAGCAGCTTGAAGCAGCCGTCACGGACCGGACCAAGATCCTGCTCTTCGTCTCGCCGTCGAACCCCACCGGCTCTGTCTACTCCCCCGAGCAGGTGGCGGAAATCGGCAAGTGGGCGGCGGCAAAGGGCCTCTGGGTGGTCACGGACGAGATCTACGAGCACCTAACGTACGACGGTGTTCCCTTCACCTCGATCGCCACCGCCGCCCCTGAGCTGGGCGACAAGGTGGTCATCCTCAACGGCGTGGCCAAGACGTACGCGATGACCGGCTGGCGCGTGGGGTGGATGATCGGCCCGGCCGACGTCATCAAGGCCGCCACCAACCTGCAGTCGCACGCCACGTCCAACGTCTCCAACATCCCGCAGATCGCAGCCCTCGCCGCGGTGTCCGGGCCGCTGACCGCCGTCGACGAAATGAAGGTGGCCTTCGACCGCCGCCGCAAGGCCATCGTTGCCGGCCTGAACGCCATCGAAGGCGTGGAATGCCCGACGCCGAAGGGTGCCTTCTACGTCTACGCGGACGTCCGGGGGCTGCTGGGCAAGGAGTTCCCGACGGTGGCTGGTACGGCCACCCCTCAGACGTCGGCCGAGCTTGCGGCGCTGATCCTGGATGAGGTTGAGGTGGCAGTTGTCCCCGGCGAGGCGTTCGGCCCGTCCGGCTACCTGCGCCTGTCCTACGCGCTGGGTGACGAGGACCTCGCCACCGGCGTGCAGCGACTGCAGGACTTCCTGGGCAAGGCCCAGTAGGACGCTCTCTCACCTTTCGCAGGTAAAACCCAAACGCTCTATCCCTCTCTTCAGGAGAGTGATAGAGCGTTCGGGTTTAAAGCGCCAAAGGTGAGAGAGCGTTTGGGTTTTAGGCGCAGGAGGTGAGAGAGCGTCGTGGGGTTAGAGGAGGCGGCGCTCGGCGGCCCACTTGGTGAGTTCGTGCCGGCTGGAGAGCTGCAGCTTCCGCAGCACGGCGGAGACGTGGGTCTCCACGGTCTTGATGCTGATGAACAGTTCCTTGGCCACTTCCTTGTAGCTGTAGCCGCGGGCAATGAGGCGCATGACCTCCAGTTCCCGGGCCGAGAGCTTGTCCAGTTCGTCGTCGGCGATGTCCGCCGGTGCGGTGCCAAAAGCGTCCAGGACAAACCCGGCGAGCCGGGGCGAGAAGACGGCGTCCCCGCCTGCCACCCGGAACACGGCGTCGGTGATCTCGGCGCCGGAAATGGTCTTGGTGACGTAGCCGCGGGCACCGGCACGGATGACGGCCACAACATCCTCGGCAGCGTCGGAAACGCTGAGGGCAAGGAACCGCGTGGACCCCAGCAGTGGGGCGGATCCCGCGATGACCTCCCGGCCCCCGCCGCCCAGGCCGCCCGGAAGGTGCACATCCAGCAGCACGACGTCGGGGCGCTGCTCGGCGATGACCGCGATGGCCTGCTCCACGGTGGCGGCCTCGCCCACCACCTGGATGCTGGCGTCCAGGTCAGCCTTCAGCCCGGAACGGAAAATGGCATGGTCGTCCACAATGACCACGCGGACGGAGTTTGCCGGGCGGCTTGCCGCCGCCCCCTGGTTCGCGTTCATGATTTCCCTTCCACGTTGTCCGTCCCCGCCGCCTGCAGCCGCAATCGGACTTCGGTCCCGCTCCCGGTGTTGAGGATGGTGGCCGTGCCGCCGTGCCGTTTCATCCTGCCGATGATCGATTCCCGCACGCCCAGCCGGTCCTCGGGGACATCCGAAAGCTCAAAGCCGGGGCCCCTGTCCTTGATGAAGATTTCCGTCTGCGCGTCCGATGCCTCGAGGTAGACGGAGACGGTTCCACCGCCATGCCGCGATGCGTTAAGCATCGCTTCGCGGCTGGCCTGGACCAGTGCCTCGTGCGCTTCGGTCATGGCGGCATCGCCCACGCTGACCACTTCCACCGCGTTGCCCAGGAGGTCCTCCACCTCTGCGGCCACTGCCTTGATCCTGTCCGAGAGCTGCCCGGCTTCCCGGCCGGGATCCTGGAACAGCCAGCCGCGCAGCTCACGCTCCTGCGCCCGCGCCAGCCGGACGACGTCGTGCTCGTTGCCGGCGCGCCGCTGGATCAGGGCCAGCGTCTGCAGGACGGAATCGTGGAGGTGGGCGGCGATCTCAGCCCGTTCCGTTTCCCGGATCCGGCCGGCGCGCTCGGACTCCAGGTCCCGCCAGAATTTCAGTGCCCACGGAAGGAGAACCAGGACCACGCCGCCCAGGACAGCCACCGAGGCCAACAGGGCAAGCCAGGTCTGCTCCCATGATCCCGATCCGGACACCATCACCAGCACTCCGGCCACCACCAGTGCCAGGCCGGCCGCCAGGCGCGCCCAACCGCCTGCCTGGTCTGCCTTGGTTTTGTCCACAAGGCCGGCACGGCGGGTTTCATCGAGCTGCATCCAGGCGATGGAGGCGCCGCCCAGGACGGCGGCTGCCGGGATGAGGGTTCCGAGGGGAACGTCCACTCCCAGGAGCTGGGCGATCATGATTCCTGCAACCAGCAGGAGTCCGCTGCCCAGCAGGATCTCTTTGCCGTACCTCATGCTGCGGACCCGGAACCAGGGCGGGGCTGTGGCCTCGGCGGACGCGGCTGGGCCGCCACCGCGTGCGCCGGCGTCCAGCGGCGGTGTTCCAAACACCGGAGGGGCGCCTGCTGTGCCCGGGAAACCGGCAGTGGCGGCGCCCTGTGCGGGCAGGCCTACGTACCCGCCTGCGGGTGCGGGCGGCTGGGGTCCGGCAGGCGGCGGCTGGCTTACTGCAGGAGCAATGGGCGACGCCGGGCGGCGGGCGCTGCGCCGCGCTGCCTCATCCGCGGTGGGAACCATGATCCACAGCCAGGCATAGAAGACCAGGCCGGCACCACCGGCGAGGGTTGCGAGGGCCATACCAACCCTGACGTTTTTTACCGGCCAACCCAAATGCACCGCCAGGCCCGAGCACACGCCAGCTATCACGCGGTCGCTGCTGCGGGCCAAAGGGGGCCTTGCGGGGACGGTTGTCATGGTTCAATCCAAGCACGGATCAGGTTTCCCCGGACCGCAATCCGGTGCCAACCGGGGGTAACTCAGGGATAGCTCAGGGTGTCCCCCAGTAGAGCCCGCGCAGGCCTAACGGGAGGATTTAGGTATGAACTCGCAGACCCCCTCCCCCGACGACGACCAACCCACGGAGCCCCTGCCCAGGCCGGGCAGCCAGCGGCCCACCGAGCCCCTGCCGTCTTCCGCACCAACACCTCCGGACCCGTCCGCTTCATCCGAGGCGACCCTGTCCGCTTCGTCCGAGGCGACCCCGGACGACGCCGCCTCGAACAACACCGCCCCGAACAACGCCGGCCAGAGCTACAGCGGCCAGCCCGGTGGCAACCAGGACGCGTCATCCGGCCAGAGCTACAGCGGCCAGCCCGGTGGCAACCAGGACGCGTCATCCGGCCAGAGCTACCCCGGCCCCCGCTACGGCGCCCCCGCCGCTGCCCCTTCAACGGACTTCTTCACCTGGGTCCGGGGCCACGGAATCCACCGCGGCAGCGACCGCTGGGTGGGCGGCGTTTCCAGCGGTATCGCCAACCGGCTGGGCGTCGATCCGCTCATCATCCGCGGCGTCTTTATTGTCCTCACGCTCTTCGCGGGCATCGGCGTCCTGGCCTACGGGCTTGCCTGGGCCTTCCTTCCCGAACCGGACGGACGAATCCATGTGCAGGAAGCCGGAGCCGGCCGCTGGTCCACCGGCATGACCGGTTCGCTGATCGCCACGATCCTGGGACTCACGGGCCTGGGCGGCGGATTCTGGGGCTGGAGCCACAACGGCTTCGGCGGATTCCTCTGGACCGTGTTCTGGGTGGGCGGCGCCATTTACCTGGTCTACTACCTCTCCCAGCGCAACAAGGGCGCCCGGCCCGCCATGGCAGGACAGCAGCGGGGCGGTACTTACGGCGGCACGTACGGCAGCACGTACGATGCGGGCTATCCCGGAACAGCCTCCACGTCATCCTTTGCCGCGACCGGCACAAGCTACGGCACCAATCCGGCCTCGGGTTCCATGCCGTCCTACGGCGGCGGATACAGCGGCAGCTCCTTCGGTGACGGCACCGTCGGAGGCGGCGGCAGCAGCGGTTCCTATCCCGGCGGCCCCACCGGCGGAGCCCCTTATGGCGGTACCACCCCGCCTCGGCCACCAAAGCCCCGGCCCGCAGGTCCCGGCACTCCGGCCGTTGCCATCGCAGCGGGGGCAGCCCTTCTGGTAGGCGGCGGACTCAAGGCCCTTGACGCCGGCAACGTGATCAACCTGGGCGACTCCGCGAATGCCATCGTCTGGGCCAGCGCCGCCGCCGTCCTTGGCCTGGGGATCCTCATCGCCGGAATGCGTGGCCGGACCGCAGGAATCCTCAGCCTGTTCGCAGTGATTGCCCTCATCGCCGGCGGCGTGTACAACGTGGTGGGCAACGGTGACCGGGTGCGGTTCCAGCAGGTGAACTGGAGCCCGGCCAGCATCGCTGAGGCCCGCGACGGCTTCGACGTCACCGCCGGCCGGGGAACGGTGGACCTCACCAACCTGGCCGTCAACGCTCCGCTGCCGTCCGACGTCGTCATTCCCCTGGACATCACGGCGAGCAACGTCACAGTGGTCATCCCGGACAACGTGCCGGTCGATATCAAGGCGGACATGACCATGGGAAACCTCAACGAGGTCAACGGGCAGCGGGGCGGCACCACCACCCGCGAAAGCAGCTACAACACCGACGAGCCCGGCAGCCGCCTGGTGGTCCAGATCGACGGTACCTTCAGCAACGTCACCATTCAGGAAGGCAACTGAAATGAGCAACAACAATCCGGCGCCGGAGCCGCACGCAGCCGGCACCTACTCCACGGACATACCGACGGCGGCGGCCACGCACCCTGCCGGCCCGGCACCTGCGAGGGTGGGAACCGTGGTGTGGGGACTGATCGTCCTGGCGCTCGCCGCACTCATCATCGTGGCCCAGCTGGGATTCGTGACCCTGAACGGCACCTATGTCCTGATCGGCCTCATGATCGGAGCCGGCGCCGCCCTGGTGGTGGGCGGCGTGCTCTCCGCCCGCAAACGTGACAACGAACCTACAACAGGGAAGTCTTAGGCCATGGACAAGTTTTTCAGCATCGTCAGGGGCCTCGGCCTGAAACGCGGCCCGCAGCGCTGGCTCGGCGGGGTCCTCGGCGGCATCGCTGCCAAGCTGAACGTGGATGTGGCCTACGTCCGCATCGCTTTCCTCCTGTTCTGCCTCCTCCCCGGCCCGGCCGTCATCTTCTACCTCCTGGCATGGGTGGTCCTTCCGGACCAGCGGAACGTCATCCCGCTCCAGGAATTCCTGGACCGGCGGTCACTGAACCGTCCCTGACGTCGTCACCCCAGCGGCCCCCGCCCCTCCCGGGCGGGGGCCGCTGCTTGTGTGCAGCGGGTCTTCAACAAACTCGATGTGGACGACAGGACAAGGGCAGTGGTGGTCGCTATGGAACGCGGCCTTTTGTAACCGGTTTGTGTCGTACCCCACACATCGCACTACACTTCTAGGTGAGCTCAGCGTGGCGCTCTGCCAGTAAACCCTCTCCCAGGATTTGAGCCGAAACATGAAAATTGGAATCCTCACCAGCGGTGGCGACTGCCCCGGACTGAACGCGGTCATCCGCGGCGCCGTACTCAAAGGCATCGCCATCCACGGCCACGAGTTCGTCGGATTCCTCGACGGCTGGCGCGGCGTGGTGGAGGGCGACGTCATCGACATCCCCCGCACCATGGTCCGCGGCATCGCCAAGCAGGGCGGCACCATCCTTGGCACCTCCCGCACCAACCCCTTCGACAACGGCGGCGGCCCCGAGGTCATCAAAGCCCACATGGAACGCCTGGGCATCGACGCGATCATCGCCATCGGCGGTGAGGGAACCCTCGCCGCTGCAAAGCGTCTCACCGACGCCGGACTGAAGATCGTCGGCGTGCCCAAGACCGTGGACAACGACCTCGACGCCACCGACTACACCTTCGGCTTCGACACCGCCGTCCAGATCGCCACCGAAGCCATCGACCGGCTCCGCACCACCGGCGAATCCCACCACCGCTGCATGATCGCCGAAGTCATGGGCCGGCACGTAGGCTGGATCGCCCTGCACGCCGGCATGGCCGCCGGCGCCCACGCCATCCTCATCCCGGAGCAAAAGGTCAGCATCGACCAAATCACCGAATGGGTAAATGAAGCCCACGCCCGCGGCCGCGCACCCCTGGTGGTCGTCGCCGAAGGGTTCGTGCCCGAGCACATGGAAACCCCGCACTCCGAACGCGGCCTGGACACCTTCGGCCGGCCCCGCCTGGGCGGCATCGCCGACCAGCTCGCCCCCGAACTGGAAGCCCGCACCGGCATCGAAACCCGCGCCACCATCCTGGGCCACATCCAGCGCGGCGGCGTACCGTCCGCCTTCGACCGCGTCCTTGCCACCCGGCTCGGCATGGCCGCCATCGACTCCGTAGTGGAAGGCTTCTGGGGCACCATGGTGGCACTGAAGGGAACGGACATCGAGCACGTCGGCTTCCAGGAAGCCCTGGGCCAACTCAAAACCGTCCCCCAGAAGCGCTACGACGAAGCCGCCGTCCTCTTCGGCTAAGGTGTCCTGTTCGGTTGGGGTTCCGGCCCGTCCTAGGCTGGGAACATGACACTTGACCCCGGTTCTGCTGCCATCATCCAGCTCGCATGGGCGCGCCGCCTGGGGCTTGCGGATGACGCTTTCAGCACTGCGCTGGCCTCCGGAGAACGCATTGTGCGGGCGGACGAGTCGGTACGGACCGTGGAGTTCGTGCGGCTGTTTGGCAGTTCAGCGCTGATCGGGCCGCAATGGGTCATCGACGCGGCGGACCGCATCCCGGATGAGGAGATGGCGCAGCATGTCACGCTTCTGACCCTCACCCGGTCCCATGGCGGGCACGGCCTGGGGGCTGCTGCCCTCTTCTTTGCCGACGACCTGCCCCTGCGGCAGCCGTCCGAGGAGATGACCGTTTCGCACGGCAACCCCGAGGCCATTGAGCTGGAAGGCCGGTGCCCGCCGGACGACGTCAACGAGGTGGGCCTCTCAGACCTGGAGAACCGCTACACCATCGTCCACGAGGTGGACGGACGGCGGGTTCCCCTTGCCTGCGGCGCATACACCGAGTGGGAAGGCCTGCTGGCGCACCTGGGCGTCCTGGTGGACCCGGAGTGGCGTCGGCAGGGGCTGGGGTCCCTGGCTGCATCCATTGCAGCCCACGAGGCCCTTGCCGCAGGGCTGACCCTGCAGTGGCGCACGGACGTGAGCAACACAGGCTCCCTGGCTTTGGCCCGGAAGCTGGGCCTGTCAGCCGGCGGAATCCAGACCAGCGTCCACCTTGGCTGACGCGGGCGCACCGCCGCCCCAGCCCTGGACCGGCTGGGGTTTGGCGAAGAACAGCGCCACCGCCGCGCCCACCAGGACCACCGCCGCGGGCAGCAGGATGGACTGGCTCATCGCCGTCGAGAATCCGCTGTGCAGCGGCTCAGGCAGTGTCCCGCCCAATGCCATGCCCTCACCGGCGGGTCCGCCAGGTCCTCCCGCGGGAAGCTCGGCCGCCAGCCGTGCCTGGATCAGCACGGCGATGGCGGCGCTGCCCAGCACCGCACCGAACTGCCGGGTGGTGTTGTAGACGCCGGAGCCTGCACCGGCCTGGCGAGGCGGAAGGTTCCGGGTGGCTGTGGTGCTCAGCGGAGCCCAGATCCCGGCGTTGGCGAAGCCCAGGACGGCGCTGGGCAGCAGGAACAGCAGGATGGGCGTCCCGGGCTGCATCAGCAGGGCGTTCCAGGACAAGGCCACTGCCATGAGGACAAGGCCTCCCGCCGCGAGGTACTTGGGGTTGACCCGGTCCACAATCTTTCCCACCACCGGCGCCAGGCCGCCCGAGATGAGGGCCATGGGCACCATCAGGAGGGCGGACTGCGTGGGAGTCAGGCCCCGGACCATCTGGTAGTAGAAAATGAGCGGCAGGCCGAACGAGGTCACGGTGAAGCCCACCATGGTGATCCCGAGGTTGGCGAGGGAGAAGTTCCGGTCCCGGAACAGCCCCAGCGGCAGCAGGGGTTCGCCCTTGTTGAACCGCTGCCACACCACAAAGCCCGTCAGCACCACCAGGCCCGCGATGATGAGGCCCCAGACGCTGACCGGCCCGGCGATGGTGCCCCAGTTGTAGGTCTCTCCTTCCTGGATGCCGAACACCAGCAGGAACAGCCCGACGGCGCTGAGCACCACGCCGGGGATATCGAACCTGTGCGGGTGGGTGCTCAGGGTGGGAACGTTGCGCAGCGCCAGGAGGAAGCCGGCGATGCCGATGGGCACGTTAATGAAGAAAATCCACTCCCAGCCCAGCCCGTCCACCAGGACGCCGCCCAGAATGGGCCCGACGAGTGTCGCCATGCCGGCCGTGGCACCCCAGATGGACATCGCCGCCCCGCGTCGGTCCGGCGGGAAGATCCGCGTGATGACAGCCATGGTCTGCGGTGTCATGATGGCCGCGCCGAGGCCCTGCAGGACGCGGGCGGCGATGAGGGTCTCCACGTTTCCGGCAAGACCACACCACAGCGATGCCAGGGTGAACACCACCAGGCCCAGGAGGTAGAGCTTTTTGGGCCCGAACCGGTCGCCGAGCCTGCCGGTGATCAGCAGCGGAACCGCGTACGCCAGCAGGTAGGCGCTGGTCACCCAGATCACCGAGTTGATGTCCGCGCCCAGGCCCTCCATGATCACAGGATTTGCCACGGACACAATGGTGCTGTCGATCAGGATCATGAAGAACCCGATCACCAGTGACCACAGGGCCGGCCAGGGCTTTGCTACGTTTTCCACTCGGTCATCCTTCAAAAGTCGTCGGCTGCCGGGCGGACCCGGGAAAGGCTAGCCCAGGAGGTCGAGGATCTCCTGGCGGGCGAACATCTGTGCCGCCGCCCGTGCGGACGGCGACCCGGCGTCCGGATCAGCGCCGGCATCGAGCAGCAGCCGGGCCACGTCCGTGTAGCCCTTGAACGCGGCTCCGGCGAGGGGCGTCTGCCCCCGGTCATTAGCCGTATCGGCTTCGGCGCCATGCTGCAGGATCAGCTGCACCGTGTCCACGTGGCCGTGGTAGGCGGCGAGCATCAGGAGGGAATCCCCCGCGGCGTTGGTCATGGTGGCCGGGGCCCCCGCTTCGAGATAGGCGCGGAGCAGCTCCGTGTTGCCTTCCCTGGCCCCCTGGAAGAGCGTGTGCGCGAGGGCGACGGCGTCGTCGTCGGGCCCTGCCGTTGGTGCGGCGTTGTCAGTCATCAGCGTGGCCCCCTGAGGAATCCGGTCTGGCGCCCCACCACCTGGCCGGCGTCGGGGGCGACGATGAGTTCTTGGCTGGCGGTGTACGGCTCGTCCCCGTCCAGGACCGTCAGTATCTCATCCGAAGCGACGGAACGCTTTATGACTGCCAGGGCCACCGGGCCCATTTCGTAGTGCTGGGCCACGGATGTGACGGCGCCCACCTTGCGGTCGCCCACCAGGACCGCGCTTCCGGCGGCAGGCATGGTGTGCTGCGATCCGTCCAGCTGCAGGAAGACGAGGCGCCGCGGCGGGTGCCCCAGGTTGTGGACGCGGGCGATGGTTTCCTGCCCCTTGTAGCAGCCCTTGGCCAGGTGCACTGCCGTGCGGAGCAGGTCCAGCTCGTGCGGAATGGTCTTGTCGTCCGTTTCCGCGCCGATGCGGGGACGCCACGCCGCGACGCGGAGCGCCTCGGCGGCCAGGACGCCGGCAAGCGGCCGCCCGGCAACCGTCTCTTCCAGGGCGGAGGAGGGAACGAGGTATTCGAACCAGGGCCGCTCCAGGCCGGGGTGGCGTTCCTCGGAGACGGTGGCGTAGGAAAAGCCACCCGCGCTGACATGCGGCCACGGGTCCTGCCAGGCCAGCAGGCCGGACCATTCGGGAACGGCCTTGGTGCTGCCCACCACGGCCCAGTCGTTCGAAACGTCAGCCACCTCCACCCGCAGCATGAACTTCATCCTGTTGAGGAACTCCGCCAGCGGCGCTGCTTCGGCGGCCTCGACAATCAGCCAGGTGGTCCCGCCGTCGTCCACCACCCGGGCGTCAAAGTCGATGCGGCCCTGCACGCTCAGGAGCAGCAGTTCGCTGGACTCCCCCGGCGCCAGGTTGGTGACCTGCTGGGAGGACAGGGTGTTGAGCCAGCTCAGCCGGTCCGGGCCGCTGACGGTGACCACGCCGCGGTGGGAAAGGTCGACGACGGCGGTTCCGGCTGCGAGTGCCCGTTGCTCGCGCAGGGGCTCGCCGTAGTGGGAGGCGACGCCGGCGTCCGCGCCGGCCGCCTCAACGGCACCAGGGCGCGACAACAGAGGGCTGGGGATAGTCATACTTGGGGCAACGTCCTTCGGTCAGTGGGTATTCCGGCTTTGGCAACGGGGTTTCGACAGGCTCAACCACCGGCAGCAGTTATCGGTATTCCGGGGTTTCGACAGGCTCAAGCTCCGGCAGCAGTTATCGGTATTCCGGGTTTTCGAAATCGAACCGGGTTCCGGCGGCCCATTCGTTGGGCAGGTTGCCGTAGGCCGGCAGCCCGCCGGCGTCCTTGAGGATGCGGGCCAGGTGCAGGAGGTTCCAGGTCATGAAGGTGGCGTTGCGGTTGGTGAAGTCGCTTTCGGGCCCGCCGGAACCCTCGTCCAGGTAGCTGGGGCCTGGGCCCACGGGCCCGATCCAGCCGGCGTCGGCCTGCGGCGGGATGCTGAAGCCGATGTGCTGCAGGCTGTAGAGCACGTTCATGGAGCAGCGCTTAATGCCGTCCTCGTTGCCGGTGATCAGGCAGCCGCCTACTTTAGGGTAGAACGCCCACTGGCCCTTGCTGTTGAGTTCGCCGGAGTGGGCGTAGAGGCGTTCGATGAGTTTTTTGGTCTGCGAGGAATTGTCGCCAAGCCAGATGGGTCCGGCGACCACCACGATGTCCGCTTCCTGGACGGCCGGGTAGAGCTGTGGCCATTCATCGGTCTGCCAGCCGTACTGGGTCATGTCCGGGTACACGCCGCTGGCGACGTCGTGGTCCACTGTGCGGATCACCCGGGTTGTGACGCCCTGCTTTTCCATGATCAGGCGGCTGATGTTGATCAGGCCGTCCGTGTTGGAGGTCTGCGGGGATCTTTTCAGGGTGCCGTTGAAAAAGACAGCCTTGAGGTCGCTGTAGTCCTTGGGGCTTTGTGCTGCGTCTTTTTCCACGGTGCCGCGCCTTCCGGGTCAGGTAACTCTTTTCAGGAAGGCTGAGGCATGGGCTTCCAGGCCCTTGCCTCCTTCTCCCCCTGTCGCGACATCCCAGCGCCACAACAGGTTCCCGTCCACCAGGCCGAAGATGCGGGTAGCCGCGCTGTAGTCCTTGGAGTGGCTGCCGCGCATCACCATGTCGGTGGTGAGCTGGATCTGCGGACCCTTGATCTGCCCGTAGTACAGCTCAGTGATACCGCCGGGGTGGGCGATGGACACCGAGATGTCGAAGCCGCCTTCGCTGTTGCGCAGGGCTTCGACCTCGTCGGCGCTCTTCAGCACCGGCACGATGTCCGCAGGCACCAGGCCCGGGCCGCCGTCGGCATCCAGCTGTTTGCGCTCCAGTGCCCAGAAACCGGTCTCGACGGTGAGCGGCCGCAGGCGCGTGCCGTCGTCGTCCGTCAACCAGCTCTCGGCGCGGTACTGAAGGTACGGCAGGCCGTTGTGCGTAAAGGAGACGTGCTGCAGGAAATGCTCAGAGTCCTCGTCTCCGCTGCCGAGCCGGCCGCGGCCCTCCCACTCACCAATGAGCCAGGAAAGCGGAACAAGTTCCGGGGTCAGGTCTGTAGGGATCTCAATGGGCACAGCTATTTACCTCGGATTACAGGTAGCTGGAGAGCGGTCTACTTCTGGCCTTTGAAGAGGCGGTACACCACGAAGCCTGCGAACCAGGCCATGGACAGGCTCGCGATGCCGAGCAGGACAAGGAAGAAGATTTCAAATGCAAGTACGGACATGATGCCATCCTAACCGTTAGTAGATGAGTAGTTTGTCTATGAAGTAAGCAAGGGAACCCACGGCTGAAACAGGCGCCAGGCCCATGGCAAGGGCCGCGGGAATGTTAAGGGGAGCACCCCGGAGGGTGACCAGGCGGCGGAAGCTGGCCAGCACAGCGCCCACCACCACGCCGAAAATGGCGGCAGGGAGGACGGCGATGTCCGAAAGCACCAGCCCGGCCAGCGGTCCTGCCAGCCCGGCCAGGACGATGCCCAAAGGTGCCACCACACTGTCCGGCCACCGGATGAGCCCCGCCAGCAGGGCCACCGCTGCGCTGATGGCTGCCACCAGGAGCATCTCCCGGATACCGTCCAGGCGCGCCCCTGCTATCCATCCCGCTCCCAGGCAGGACAGCAGGACCCCCACGCAGCAGCCAAGGGTTGATTCGAGCCGCTGCGCCTGCCCGGTTCCGCGGATCAGCTGCACAACAAAAACCGCCATCATTCCCAGCGCCAGGAACCCCGGCGTCCAGTCCAGGTACCCCGGAGCCGGAGCCAGGGCTGCGGCGAGCGCCGAGCCAGCGCCCGGCAGGGCAATGACGGCGGCAAGCGTTTTTTTGGCGGGGATGCGGAGGAAGTGCGGCCAGCCGATGCCGACGGCGGCGGCGATCAGGACGGCGACGGCCACAAGGACCTCGCGGGAGGTGTAGACCCCGGCGATGATCGCTGCGAGTCCGGCGATTCCCACCAGCCCGATGGTCCAGGAGCCGAGCGAACGCGCGGGCGCCTGCAGATCTGCCGTCATTCGGAGCCCGGCCTGTGCTTAGTCTCTGCACTCACTGCGCTGCAATCCCATCCTGGCGTAGACCGAGGGCGGAGTCCGCCCCTTCGTGGCAGGGCATGCCGCCCTGCCCCAATCCTGCCCTATATGAACGGGATATGTCGCAAAACGTACCGTTGCGGAGCGGGAATCTCTGGCTCAGAAGGGGGTGCCGGGTATACTCAAGGTTCAGCTAAACTCCCTGCGGGGATGGCGGGCCGGCAGTTGTTTTTGCCGGGCTTACGTCCACGGTGGGAGCCAGTACCGGCCGGTGAGAATCCGGTTTTAGTCGCCCAACGATGCGCGGACGGCCCTTGGAGGAACAATGTCGCACATCCTGTTATTGACGAACAGCACCGGCTCTTCGGTTGACATCCTTCCTGCCTTGGAACTGTTGAACCACCGGGTGCACATCCTCCCCGCCGAGCCCACGGCCCTGCTCGAGACGGATCCCTGCGACATCGTGCTGCTGGACGCCCGGAAAGACCTCGTGGGGGCGCGTTCCCTCACCCAGCTCCTCAAAGCCACAGGGCTGAGCGCCCCGCTGGTGCTGATCCTCACGGAGGGCGGCATGGCCGCCGTTTCCTCCGCCTGGGCAGTGGATGACATCGTGCTGGATTCAGCCGGCCCCGCCGAAGTGGAAGCCCGCATCAGGCTCTCCGTCGCCCGGGCGGTGCCCGAACAGGAAGACACCCCCAGCGAAATCCGTGCCGCCGGCGTAGTCATCGATGAGGCAAGCTACACCGCCCGCGTCAACGGAGCGCCGCTGAACCTGACCTTCAAGGAGTTTGAACTCCTCAAGTACCTGGCCCAGCACCCCGGCCGCGTTTTCACCCGCCAGCAGCTGCTCACCGAGGTGTGGGGCTACGACTACTACGGTGGCACGCGCACAGTGGACGTCCATGTCCGGCGCCTTCGCGCCAAGCTGGGCGTGGACCACGAGAACCTGATCAGCACTGTCCGCAACGTGGGCTACCGGCTGACGCTGGTGCGGCAGCAGGAAGACGAGCTCACCGAAGCCTGAGCCCCGGGGCTCCAACCCGTATAGCCTTGCCTCATGACTTCAGCGCACCCTGAGAAGTGGCCCGTCCATGTTGTCCGAGGCGGGGTTGACCAGCAGCTCCTGAAAGACTGCCGCGACCTGCTGGCTGCGGCCGAGGAGTCCGACGGGAATCCGTCCATCTCGGAGCAGACCCTGGTCACGATGCGCGCCGGAGATTCAGCCGAGCACTCACTGCTGACCCTGGCGCTGTACGCCCCCGATGAGGACTCCGACCCCTCCACCGGGCAGGACCTGGCCGGGTTCGCCGCGGTGGTCGACGAACAGGACGGCAGCGGAATCCTGGAGATTGCCGTACACCCCTCCTACCGCAACCAGGGCGTCGCGGACCGCCTGGTGGGCGCGCTGAAGGAAACGCGGGGCTTTGACGGGCTGAAGGCCTGGTCCCACGGAAACCACGAGGCCGCCGCAGACCTTGCCGCCCGCTACGGCTACGCGCCCGTGCGCGAACTGTGGAAGATGCGCATGACGACCGCGGGCGCCGATCTTCCCGACGCCGGTTTTCCGGAGGGTGTTTCCGTCCGGGCTTTTGTGCCGGGGCAGGATGAGGACGCCTGGCTGGCAGTGAACCGCGCGGCATTTTCGCATCACCCGGAGCAGGGCAACCTGACCCGGGCGGATTTGGAAGCCCGCATGGACGAGGAATGGTTCGACCCGGCCGGCTTCCTCCTCGCTGAGGACCGTGATGGGCGGCTACTGGGCTTCCACTGGACCAAGGTGCACCCGCGGCACGGTTCGCACCCCGCCATTGGCGAGGTTTACGTGGTGGGTGTGGCGCCGGAGGCCCAGGGCAAGGGTCTTGGCAAAGCCCTCACGATTGCGGGCATCAAACACCTCCAGGATCTGGGGCTGCACGCGGTCATGCTGTACACCGATGCAGAGAACGCCCCGGCCGTTTCCCTGTACCGCCGGCTGGGGTTCACCCGGTGGGACATGGACGTGATGTACGGGCCGGTGGCAGCGGTTAGTCCAATCGGCTGACACACGGGCCGGGAGGCCCGAAATCGAGGGCTTGCGCGAACTGAATGCTTGTAAGGTTGAAACAGAACCCCGCGGGCCGGAAGCGCCAGCATCAAGCGCCAGGTAAAGGAGATGCCATGAACCCGGAACCTTCCGGAACAGCTACGTCCCAGGATGTGGCTGTACCAGTGCGCGCCCGCTTCGGTTCCTCGGAGGTGCCGGCGTCCCGCGCCACCCAGGACCGCATCGACATTCCGGAGTTCGCGCCGAACCTTCAGCCCGAAGGCGACATCCGGCCGGACCGCTTCCTGGACCGTGAACTGAGCTGGCTCAGCTTCAATTCCCGGGTCCTGGAACTTGCCGAAGACCCCACCCTGCACCTCTTGGAACGTGTCAGTTTCCTCTCCATCTTCGCCTCCAACCTGGACGAGTTCTTTATGGTCCGGGTGGCCGGCCTGAAGCGCCGCATCGCCACGGGCCTTGCCGTTCCCTCCCCTGCCGGCCTGAGTCCGGTTGAGGTGCTGGAAAGGATCAGCGAGGAAGCCCACCGGCTCCAGCAGCGGCATGCGCAGGTGTACGCGGAGCAGATCCGCCCGGCCCTGGCCTATGAGCACATCCACCTCATGCACTGGGATGAGCTGGACGACGCCGCCAAGCAGCAGCTCAGCGTCATGTTCGCCGAGAAGGTGTTCCCCATCCTCACGCCGCTGGCGGTGGACCCGGCCCACCCCTTCCCCTATATCTCGGGCCTCTCACTGAACCTGGCCGTGGTGGTGCGGAACCCCATCAGCGACAAAGAGCTCTTCGCCCGCGTCAAGGTACCGGACCAGCTGCCGCGCCTGATCTCCATTGACGGTCCCCGCGCCGGCGCGGTCGCAGGCCGCGTTGCCCGCTTCATCGCGCTTGAGGAAGTCATTGCCGTCCATCTGGACAAGCTGTTCCCGGGTATGGAGGTCCTGGAGCACCACACCTTCCGTGTCACCCGGAACGAGGATGTGGAGGTGGAAGAGGACGACGCCGAAAACCTCCTGCAGGCACTCGAGAAGGAACTGCTGCGCCGCCGCTTCGGCCCGCCGGTCCGGCTTGAGGTCACCAACGACATCAACCCCAATATCCGTGCGCTCCTGATCCGCGAGCTGGGCGTGGAGGAATCCGAGGTGTACTCGGTGCCCGCGCCGCTGGACCTCCGGGGCCTGTCCGTCATCGCCGGCATCGACCGGGCGGACCTGCACTACCCCAAACATGTTCCGCACACCTCCCGGTACCTGAACGAATCCGAGACGTCCAAAGCTGCGAACGTCTTCGCCGCCATGCGCCGCCGCGACATCCTGCTGCACCACCCGTACGACTCGTTCTCCACCTCTGTCCAGGCGTTTCTTGAGCAGGCCGCCGCGGACCCCAAGGTGCAGGCCATCAAGCAGACCCTGTACCGCACCTCGGGCGACTCGCCCATCGTTGACGCCCTGATTGACGCAGCCGAGGCCGGCAAGCAGGTCCTCGCGCTGGTGGAAATCAAGGCGCGGTTCGATGAGCAGGCCAACATCTCCTGGGCCCGCAAGCTCGAGCAGGCCGGCGTGCATGTGGTCTACGGCATCGTGGGCCTCAAGACGCACTGCAAGCTGTCCCTGGTGGTCCGCCAGGAAGTGGACGGACTGCGCCGGTACTGCCACATCGGAACCGGCAACTACCACCCCCGCACGGCGCGGTACTACGAGGACCTGGGCCTCCTGACCGCCAACGAGCAGGTGGGCGAGGACCTGTCCAAGCTGTTCAACCAGCTCTCCGGCTATGCCCCGAAGTCCACGTTCAAGAGGCTGCTCGTTGCGCCGCGTTCGGTGCGGTCCGGGCTGATTGACCGGATCGAGACGGAGATCCGCAATGCCCGTGCCGGCGTGCCCGGGCGGGTGCAGATCAAGGTGAACTCCATGGTGGATGAGGCCATCATCGATTCGCTGTACCGCGCCTCGCAGGCCGGCGTGAAGGTGGACGTGGTGGTCCGCGGCATCTGCTCGCTGCGCCCCGGCGTTCCCGGCCTCAGCGAAAACATCACGGTCCGTTCCATCCTGGGCAGGTTCCTCGAGCACTCCCGGGTGTTCGCCTTCGCCAACGGCGGTGACCCCGTGGTGTACATCGGCTCCGCGGACATGATGCACCGCAACCTGGACCGCCGGGTGGAAGCCCTGGTCCAGCTGGCGAGCGCCGACGACATCGCCTATGTCCTTGACCTGCTCAAGCGCTACATGGCACCGGAAACCGCCAGTTGGCACCTGGACAACGAGGGAGCATGGAGCCGGCACCACCTGGCGGAAGACGGCAAGCCGCTGGAGGACGTCCAGTCGTGGCTGCTGGCGTCCCGGCCGCGGCAGCGCAGCCTGAGCCGGCGTTAAGGGCAGCTGTTTTGTCGAGCGATGCACTCGTAGCAGACCAGACAGACCATCCGGGGGAACCAGTAGCAGTAACTGCTGCGGGCGCCCTGCCATGGCGGGTCAGCAAGGACAAGCTTGAAGTCCTGCTGATCCACCGTCCCCGCTATGACGACTGGTCGTGGCCCAAGGGCAAAATCGACGACGGCGAGACCGTCCCCGAATGCGCCCTCCGGGAAGTCCGGGAAGAGATTGGCCTGGACGCGCCCCTGGGGATTCCCCTGCCGCCCATCCACTACCACGTGGCGTCCGGCCTGAAGGTGGTCTACTACTGGGCGGTCAAGGTCAACGGAGCCACGCTTGTTCCCGACGGCAAGGAGGTGGACAGCGTGATGTGGTGCGACCCGGAGAAGGCGGCCACGCTGCTGTCCAACCCCTCCGACGTCGTACCTCTGCAGTACCTGCGCGAAGCCCACGAACGCGGCGAGCTGAACACCTGGCCGCTCGTGGTGGTCCGCCACGCCAAAGCCAAACCGCGCTCGTCCTGGACCAAGGCCGAAGGCGAGCGGCCGCTCGCAGCGACGGGAACACGGCAGGCGCAGGCAGTCGGCCGGCTGCTGCAGGCGTGGAAGCCGCCGCGCGTGGTGACCAGTCCCTGGCTGCGGTGCGTGGCCACGGTGGCACCCTATGCGAAGGCCGCGGGTGCCAAGGTCAAGATGGCCGAGGCGCTGACGGAACACCGTCACGAGCGCAGCCCGAAGAAGACCGCGGCGGTCATCGAGTCGCTGTTCGACAAGCAGCGGGCGGTGGCCGTCTGCACGCACCGCCCGGCACTTCCCACGGTGTTCGCGCAGCTTGCGAAGCACATGCCCGGAGCCCTGCGCAGCCTCCTGCCGTCCGAGGAGCCGTACCTTTCGCCGGGTGAACTGGTGGTGTGCCATGTGGCGTCCGGCGGGAAGAACCGGATCGTCGCCGTCGAGCAGTTCAAGCCATTCGACGACTAGCACCCCCAAGCCTGCTTGACCCGTCCAGCTTTGTATCAAATACTCGATACAAAGTTGCACGAATCTGGGGGATGATGTGCCGGGCAGCGACGCCATTGCCGTTTTTACCAACGTTCCACCGATGGCGGTCCTGTGGCCGTTCCTGCTGGCAGCGGGGATCTATGTGCTGCTTCGCTGGGTCATTCGGGCCCCGGGCGGCGGAGCCACGCCCGTATCGGCTGCGCAGCACGCCTCTTGGGTGGGCTTTATCGGCTGGCTGGCGAGCTCGCTGCAGCCCGCTGCCAATGCCGGCATCCTGCCGGTTCCCTCGCGAGGTTCCACAGCCGGCACGGTGGATATCCTTCCAGCTCTGGCCTGGCCGGTGCTGGGCTGCCTGGCCGTCCACGCCATCGGCCAGCTGAGCTATCCCGGCCCACGGCTCCCCCGTCGCCGGGCAACCCTGGACGTGCGGAGGGTGCGTGACTTCCTGCCCCGGCCCCTTGCCTGGACAGTCCTCGCAATTTTCGTTGCCGCCGCTGGGCAGATCGCCTGGACTGCCACCCTCCCCGGCTTCGCACCGGTCCCTTATGAATACCGCCCCGCCCCGGACAACCAGTACGTCACCTACGGCGCAGACGGCCGCATCCCCGGTGTCGAACTGGCCGCCTACTTGGGCGGCGCGCTGATCATCCTGGCCGCGGGAACCTGGCTAGTCCTTGCGCTGATCACGCACCGCAGGCAGCTTGAGCCGCTGACGCCTGAGGACAATGGCCTCCTGCGGACCATCGCCATGAACCGCCTGCTGCGCACAGTGGCCACCATCGCCTCCGGACTCGGGGCCATCGCGGGCAATCACGCGGCGCGCCCGGACCCCTTCGACGGTACCGGCAGCTGGTTCAACCCGGCCGGCTTACTGAACCTAGCTGTCCTGCTGGCCATGTGGTGGTGGGCGCCGCCCAAGCTGTCCGGCGGGGTGCCGGGCCGGGTCCTGCGCATAGACCGGCACCCGGCCACCAAACTTGCGGTGTCGATCGGCCCGGCCATGGGGCTCGCGGTGCTGGTTCCGGTGCTGGCCGCATTGCTTATTCCGGCTGCCGTCATCGACCATCCCGCACTGTTCGTTGCAGTCTCCGCCGCCGTAGTCCTCGCTGTTGTTGCTGCGGGCGAGATGCTTCTCCACCGCAACTACGGGGACCCTGGCGAGCCACGCCACTGGCCGCGGCAGCCGGTGTCGCCTGCCATGCTCAGCACGGCGATTGCGGCTGCTGCCGTCCTGGTGGGCGTAACAATAATTGTCGCGGTCCGCCAGTCCGAACTCGCCCTGCCGGCGTCGTGGGGCGCAACAGCCTGGACCAGCGCAGCCGTCGCCGTATTCTCCGTGCTCCCGCTTGCCATGGTCCGGCGGCGCCACAGCATCCCCGATCCGGTTCCCGGCCTGGACGCCGCCCTCCGCGCAATCTCGCTGCACCGCCTGGTCCGGACGCTGGCCGCGTTCTTCACGGTGCAGGCGGGCGTGCTGCTGATGGCCACCGGACGCGAGCTTCAGGCCGAGTACCCTTTGGGCCCGGTGCTGTGGGACAACGCGTGGCAGGCGGCGCCGGGCGTCGGAATCCTCCTGGCAGCCGCGGGCGCGGTGATTGCCGTGATTCCCGTCCGCGGCATCGCCGCCACGTGGGCCGCCAAGCCCGCCCCCGCACCGGAACCGGTGACGTGAGCGCCGGCATCATCATCGACCTCCGGTCCGCCACGCCGCCCTACGAGCAGATCCGGTCACAGATTAGTTCGTTAGTGGCAGTCGGCGACCTGGCGCCCGGCAGCCAGCTGCCGACGGTCAGGAGCCTGGCTGCAGATCTTGGCGTTGCCGTGGGAACGGTGGCCCGGGCGTACAAAGAACTTGAGGCCGCCGGTGTTGTTGAATCACGACGGCGGGGCGGCACCATTGTTGCCGGTGTCGCCGCGGGTGCCGGGGACGCAGTCCCGGCGCCGGTCCCGGAGGAGGTGACTGCCGCCGTCGACCGTTACATCGACGCCGGGCGGAAAGCGCAACTCAGCGACGAGGTCCTGCTGAACCTGCTTCGTGGCAGGCTGAGAAGGAAATGATGCAGGAAGGGCAGAACCACCCCGATAGACTTGGGGCGTGAGCATTCCAACGCCTTATGAAGACCTCCTGCGCGATGTCCTGGCCTCAGGCACGCACAAGTCGGACCGCACGGGGACCGGAACCACCAGTGTTTTCGGGCGCCAGCTGCGCTTTGACCTGACGAAAAGCTTCCCGCTGATCACCACCAAGCGGGTCCACTTCAAGTCCGTGGCGGTGGAGCTCCTGTGGTTCCTGCGCGGCGAAACCAACGTGAAGTGGATGCAGGACCAGGGCGTCACCATCTGGAATGAGTGGGCCGACGCGGACGGCGACCTGGGTCCGGTGTACGGCGTGCAGTGGCGCAGCTGGCCCACTCCGGACGGCGGCCACATCGACCAGATCGCGGAGCTGGTGGAGAACCTCAAGTCCAACCCGGACTCGCGCCGGCATATCGTGTCCGCCTGGAATGTCTCGGAACTGAACGACATGGCACTTCCGCCGTGCCACGCGTTCTTCCAGTTCTACGTCGCCGACGGCAAGCTGTCCTGCCAGCTGTACCAGCGCTCCGCGGACATGTTCCTGGGTGTGCCGTTCAATATCGCCTCCTACGCCCTGCTCACATGCATGGTGGCCCAGCAGGTGGGACTGGAGCCCGGCGAGTTCATCTGGACCGGCGGCGATGTGCACATCTACGAGAACCACATGGACCAGGTCCTCAAGCAGTTGGAGCGGGAGCCGTACGATTACCCTCAGCTGAAGATCAACCGCAAGCCGGCCTCGATCTTTGACTACACCCTGGAAGACTTCGAAGTGGTGGGCTACCAGCACCACCCCACGATTAAGGCGCCGATCGCAGTATGAGCACCGAAAACTTCACGGATCCGCAGTCCTTCACCGAAGAGCTGGCCGCCTCGGTCACCGGCGTTGGGCTGGTGTGGGCCCAGACCCCCGACGGCGTCATCGGCAAGGACGGGGACATGCCCTGGCACCTTCCGGAGGACCTCAAACACTTCACCCGGCTGACCACCGGGCACCCGGTCATCATGGGCCGCAAGACCTGGCTGTCCTTCCCGGAAAAGTACCGCCCCCTGCCCGGGCGCACCAACATCGTCATCACCCGGCAGAAAAGCTGGGCCGACACGCCTGAGGCGGAGGGCGCCGTCGTAGTTCCTTCCCTCGATGACGCGCTGCTGGAGTCCCAGTTCGTCGAGGGCGGCGACACGGTCTGGATCCTGGGCGGTGGGGAGATTTTTCGCCAGTCCACCGATCTCGCCAACGTCGCGGTGGTCACCACCATCGATGTGGAGGCCGACGGCGACACGTTCGCCCCCGAGCTTGGCACCAGTTGGGAGGCTTCGGCCTCCGTCCCGCCGGACGGCTGGCTGACCGCCGCCAACGGCACCCGCTACCGATTCACCAAATGGTCAAGGACCGAGGGCTAGGAACGTGCTGAAGAAACCTGAAACCCTCTTTGTCCTGGGGTACATGCTGCTCCCCCTGCTGGCGCTCCTGTCCGCGATCGTTGGGCTCACCATGATCCTGGGCGGCAACAAAATCGCCGGGGCGATCGTGCTGGTGGTGGTGACGCAGGTGTTCGCCTTCGGCGCCTTCTTCGCGCTGCGTGCCCGGAAAGCGGCTGTGCTGGAGGAGACCAAGCGGGGCTGAGCCGGTCTGCGCTGCAGTCCGCATGGGGAGCTCACCCCATCGCGGCTGGTCTGATGCTGTCCTAGGCTGGGTGCTGCCGCGCTACGGGACGGCGGTTCAAAATATTGGGGGGGATGCCTGGTGGCAGGAACTTTGTGGGGCGCCGACGTCGAGCAACTGCGCAATCTGGCGCGGGAGCTGGGACGAACGTCGGATTCGCTGCTGCAGCAATCAACATCGCTGGGCAGCGCCATCAACAACAATTCGTCCTGGAAGGGCCAGGATGCCGTCAGGTTCCGGTCGGAGTGGAACGGCACGCACCGTACGCTCCTCCAGCAAACGGCATTGGCGCTGAAGCAGGAGTCCGCGAAGCTGCTGGAACACGCCAATCAGCAGGAGAATGCGAGCAACAGCGGCGGTTCACCAGCCGGAATGTCGGGTGGCGGTGGAACCGGCGCGGGAAACTCGGGCCCCGCGGGCCCTTGGGGTCCTGAATGGCTTTCCAACGGTGATTCGCCCTTCCGCCGGGGCTGGGATGCGTACAACGGTGTGCTGGGCCTAAAAACCGTTCCACTAGGTGTCCGCGACATCACGAACTTCGTAAGTGTTTATGGAGACGAGGTTGCGGACGCTCCCGGAAAGATCTGGCAGAGAGCACTTTGGGATACGGCTGAACGACAAGACGCCCTGCGGGGCTTCTTCTCAGGCACGCCGGATCTTCTGAGCGCAAAATTCGGCGATTTCGCTCAAATGACCCGTGGTATTGACGGGGCCGAAATTGGAAAATACGCCAAGTTTGGACTCAATTCCGCCGGCCATGCGCTGGGTGTGGTGAGCGTCGGACTTGATGGGCTGGACACAGTCAATGCCATCCAAGCAGGTGAAACCGGCGATGCAATTCGTTCGGGAACGAAGGCAGTATTAGGTGCTCTATCCTTCGCACCTCCACCCATTGGCGTCTCATGCATGGTGATCAGCGGTGCCTGGGCGGCAGTGGAGCTGATCCCCGGTGCCGAGGATGCCATCGACGATACTTTCGACGGTCTCGGCAACTTCTTCGAGGACGGCGCCAAGAACGTCAGCGATGGCGTGAAAAACTTCTTCGGCTGGTAGAGATGGCCGTGTTGAGAGGAAAGCAACAATGACGGAAATACGGAATGCCGAAGATTACTCGTTGGGGTTCGGCATCGCAGACATGGCCTACGTTCTACAACTCCAGGACACACCAGCTTCGCTAACCAGCACAGAGCAGTTCCGGCTTCTCGATGAATCCAAAGACGCTGGACTCGTTCGGGCCGGGCTGTCCTCCCTGATTGCCCGAGGGCTCGCCGAGGTGGGGCAGGATTCCGTCGTTACCTTTGATCCCCGTGTGGACGCTGTCGCCTACACGGTGGCCAATGCCGTGCGGTGGACCCAGTTGGATCTCCTTCGCTCCAGCGAATTGGGTGACAGCGTACTGCATGTGGAGGCCGACAGAACCAGGTTGCTCTTTCAGCCGCGGACCATGCTGACGTGGTTTGCAGTGCCTCAGGATTCCACTGTGTCGGCGGAACGGGCTGAAGTGTTTCTGATCAGCGAGCACCTTCGGGACCACCCGAACGGCGGGGTCCGTATCAGGACTGCAGGCCCGGGCGGAACCGCCGAACTCCTCGTTCGACGGGATAAGGACAACTGGGTATGCGCCTCGGTTGCAGGGGGCGTTGTTGGCGACCAGACATCCGTTGAGGATGAAGCGGGCTTAATTAACGTTCTCGGTGCAGTGCGCGCCTCCTCTGCTGGATGGGATGGCAATGGAAAGTAAGACGGCAGGACGAATAAGAAGCGATCGCAAGTATTTCTTCGCCCAAGATACGGACCGCAGAATTTTCGCGTACACGGAAGCAGAATGGGGCGCTGGCGGGGCCCAGCCTTTCGGCAATTACACCGCACGCAGCATCGCCAGCATGTCGTTGCTGGTTGCCGTGTTAACGGTCCCGGCTCTCTTGGGTCCCGTTTTGCTGATCATAAGCGTCGCTGGCCTACACCTCGGTGCCATGCTGTTTTCGTTGGTATTCACCGTCCTGTGCACCGGCGGTTGGCTTCTCACGATCCGGTCCCTCCGGGGAGAACTGCGTGCACGTCGGCTTCGCAGGGAACGTGGCTTGCCCCGTCCCTCAGTAGTTGTCACCGACGACCAGGCGCGTGAATGGTTTACTGCCCGCCCCGGTTCCGTCGCGGTCACCCGAGATAACTTCCCTGAAAGTACATACCCCTTTCCAGGGGAACCCACCTAAGCCTCGTCTGCTCCATCATCTTCACTGGCGGCTGGTTCTGGGTGTTGTACAGCCGACCAACCGCCTTGCTCTCGCCGCGGCGAGGTGCAGGTCTCAACGGTGCTGAACCGCATTCAATCGATTCGACAGGACTCGCGTGCAGAACGGCATTCCAGGCAGCAATGCGGGTAGCGGCCCCAACTCGGACGGCCAAGTCCGTGCCTACCACGAACAGGCGCTGGCACGCGGGGAAAAGAGGGTCCTGTTCCGGACCGTGGAGGGCAGACTTCACAGCTACGCCAAAGATGAACTCGGAGTGGTTACTGCCAGTTCCCACGCCCAAGTGCGGTCCGCCGTCGGCTTTCTTGTGCTGGCGGTTTTCTTCGCCGCCGTCGCGGTCTTTTCTATCGTGCTGGTGGCGGGACCTACCAGTACAGGCCAGGAACCGCTGTGGAGCGCCCTGTTCCTGACCGCGGCCGGGGTGGGTGGCACCCTTTACGCTATTCGGATGGCGAAGGTGGCCTCAACGGCCAAGCGCCTCCGGGCCGAGCGGGGAATCCCGGAACCAACAGCCAAGCAATTCGACTGGTAGGGGGACAGCCTGCTGATGGTTTTCAATCGAGAAGCTGAGCGGCGAAACGACGCCGTGTATGCCGAGCACAAGGAGGCGCTGTCACGGGGAGAAAAACGCGTCCTCCGGAGGACCGCAACCGGCGAACTGCACAGTTATCCTGCGGACGAGATCGGTTTCTCGCCGGGCCGGGGCCAAGCGCAGGTCCGGACATGGTGGGGCATGGGAATTGTGTCTGCCGTCTTAGGGCTTTTAGTCATCCTTTCATTGGTAATTCTTCTGGTCCCGGCGGGAAGCGGCGGGCAGCCCTTCTGGGGCGCCTTGTTCCTCACCGCGCTGGGAGGATTCGGGGCGTGGTACACCTTCAGCATGGCCCGTGACGAGTACCGGGCCAAGAAGCTGCGGAAAGAGCGGAAGGCGCCCGAACCAGGCGCAGGACACGTCTCACGGTGACCCGCTGGCCGGGCATTGGTAGGCAGTCGGTGCGTGCCGCCGTCGTCTGTTCCGTTCAGGAGTGACGTAACCGACTGCGCCCAGCCGGTTCCAAAGTCTAAACTGGACGGATGACTACAGCAGCTACCCCTTCCGTCGGCCTGGTCGGATGGCGCGGCATGGTCGGTTCCGTCCTCATGCAGCGCATGCAGGACGAGGGCGACTTCGCCAACATCAACCCGGTGTTCTTCTCCACCTCCAACGCGGGAGGTGCCGCGCCGTCCTTCGCTGACGGCGCCGGCAAGCTCGAGAACGCGTTTGACGTCGACACCCTCGCGAAGCTGCCCATTATTGTCACCGCCCAGGGCGGCGACTACACCAAGCAGGTCCACGGCGAACTCCGCAGCCGCGGCTGGGACGGCCTCTGGATCGACGCCGCCTCCACCCTGCGCATGAACGACGACTCGATCATCGTCCTGGACCCCATCAACCGCGACGTCATCGACAAGGGCCTGGTCAACGGCACCAAGGACTTCATCGGCGGCAACTGCACCGTGTCCTGCATGCTGATGGGCCTCGGCGGCCTGTTCAAGAACAACCTGGTGGAGTGGGGCACCTCCATGACCTACCAGGCTGCCTCTGGCGGCGGCGCCCGCCACATGCGCGAGCTGCTCGGCCAGTTCGGCACGCTCAACTCCCAGGTCAGCACGGAACTGGACGACCCGGCGTCGGCCATCCTGGACATCGACCGCAAGGTCCTCGCCCACCAGCGCACGGACATCGACGCCACCCAGTTCGGCGTGCCGCTGGCCGGCTCCCTGATCCCCTGGATCGACGCGGACCTGGGCAACGGCCAGTCCAAGGAAGAGTGGAAGGCCGGGGTTGAGACCAACAAGATCCTGGGCACCTCCGAGGAAAACCGCGTGATCATGGACGGCCTCTGCGTCCGCATCGGCGCCATGCGCTCGCACTCCCAGGCCCTCACCCTCAAGCTCCGCGAGGACCTGTCCGTCGCCGAGATCGAGAAGCTCCTGGCTGAGGACAACGAATGGGCCAAGGTGGTTCCCAACACCAAGGAAGCCTCCATGGCCGAGCTCACGCCCGTCGCAGCCTCCGGCACCCTAGACATCCCGGTGGGCCGCATCCGCAAGATGGAGATGGGCCCGCAGTACATCAGCGCCTTCACCGTGGGCGACCAGCTCCTCTGGGGCGCCGCCGAGCCGCTGCGCCGCATGCTCAACATCGCCACCGGCACCCTGTAACCCTCCAGCAGCCTCACAAGCGGCCCTGACCCGCATAACCGGTGCTGTCCAGCACCGGTTATGCGGGTCAGGACCGCTTTTGCATGCCGGGCGTGCGGTCGAGGAAAGTGATCAGGCGCTCCTTGAGCTCTCTCGGCCGGTCCAAGTGCTTCCAGTGCAGCCGGAGTACGCGCCACCCGGTTTCCACCAGGGCGTTTTCCCGCCGGCGCTCTGCGAGCAACACTTCTTCTGCTGGTTTGTAATCCGTGTACTTGGCTGTGCCATCGAACTCGATGATCACTCGGGACTCCGGATCGGCGAAGTCCGCCCGGAAGAGCCCTTCAGAAGTCGGAACCTCAACCTGCGGGGTAAAAGTCTGCAGGCCAAATGAATGCAGCATCAGCCTGGTCCGGGTTTCCCCCGCTGATTCCGACCGGCCGTCCAACACATTCAGCAGGTCGAGTGCTCGGCGGCTCCCCCGCTTGGCTGGGGTCTCGGACAGGAGTCTGTGCATCGCGTGCACCGAAGCTCCTTTGCGCAGCGCATGATCACCTATAACCGCGGCCTGGTCCAGCGGCAAAATGCGGGCACAGTCCAGCACCGTCCTCTCCAAACTGGTGGTGAGCATATCCCGGCCATCGGGCGTCCGGATCGTGGTCAATTCCCTGTCAGTCAGAGGAAGCCGATGAGCCTTGACGTCGCTTCCTGCGCTGCCCGGCGAATTCGCGTACTGGGTTGTCACATGGACCATCGGCCCTGCGTTCCACAGATAACAGGAGTGCAGCCGTGCGGCGCTGATGTGGCTGTACCGGGCCTGGCCGCCGGTCGATTCATAGTGCGCCGTAATCAGCAGCCGATCCCGGTCCCACGGCTTGAGGGTGTTCCAATACGCTCGTTGAACATAAGCTCCGCGCCGTAGCCGGAGCAACATGCCGCTGCGCACACCCGCAGTCATTACGCGCTCATCGATTCCTGCCCTGGCCAATTGCAGAGTGGAGGCCACGGCCGTACCGGGCCACCGCTCGTCAATCAGGGCCTTCAATTTCTTGGGTTCCATGCTCCACAGATTGCCGGGACGCTTGGACCCTCGTCAGCGTCGGGATTGCCTATGTGGACAGCGTTAGATGCATGAGCGGCTCCACCCCGCACAACCGGCGCTGGACAGCACCGCTTGTGCGGGGCAGAGCCGGTTTTGCGTTGGTGAGCTCTTGCGTTGCGGCGTGCGATCAGGAGTTGAGGAACTCCAGGTAGCGCTGGGCGGCTTTGGCGAAGGCAGCCTGGGCTGCCGGGCCGAGCGGCCGGGACGGGTCAAAGAGTTGGGGTACGACGGCGGCGCGCTGGCCTTTGCCCTCGACGGCCCAGGTGCCAACCACCTCTCCCCCGGCCACCAGGGTTTTCTTGAACACGCCGTTCCCGCCCGGAACGATCTTGTTGGCATGCTCCGGCGGGAGGACCAGGCTCCGGTCCGTGTACCCGAGCAGGAACTCGTCGAAACCGGGCAGCAGCAGGACCGAGCGCGAGCCCGGGACGCCGGTATCCAGCAGACCCGCCGTCTCATGCGACATCCAGTAGCTGGCACCCTCGAACTCGAGTTCCACCAGCCCGCCCCGGATCATTTCAAGAGCAGCCCGGACCTCGGTCAGCGGAATCTGCGTCCACCAGGCGAAGTCACGGACAGTCGCCGGGCCGTGGCTCCGGAAGTAGCGGAGCAGGAATTCCGCGACAGCCTCCGCCCGGTTAAGACGGCGCGAATCGGGAATCCAGTCGTCGAAGGCCACGATCAGCTGCTGGTTCCCGGCCAGCGGTCCCTGCACCAGCCACCCGTGCCGGCACAGCGTTCCCAGGATGTGGATGCCCCGCTGCCCCTGGGTGGGCTGCCCGCCGTCGTCGAACACCTTGAACAGACCATTGCGGCTGACCGGGCCTTCAGTGGAGATCGCGGCCAGGGCGATGTCACGGCACTTCTCAACGTCGGCCCACGTGATTCCCAGTTCGCGGTGCCGGGCGGCGATGCCCTTGGTAAGGCGGTCCGCAGTCAGCTCCAGCATCCAGCGCAGGTCCTCCGGTGCCACCAGGTGCAGCGTGCCCCGCATCGGCCAGGAACGCACGATCGTCCCCGCATTGATGGCAGCCCGCACGTCGCTGACACCGGAACCGGTGAGCCGCACGCCCACCGCCCACAGGGCCGCCTGCAGGTCCTGCGCCTGCATCGCCGTCATCCAGCGCACCACGCCGCCTGCCGAGTCCGGCCGTTCCCCCGCACCAAGCAGCCCCTGCGAGGCCAGGCGCAGCCTGCCCAACACCTTGCGGTCAACACGCTTTCCCACCTGTGCAGCCATGCCCTTCATCCTAGGGTCGGGGCGGGGTCCGCAAAACGGCGGTTAGGGTAGGAGCATGACTTTGGGGAGTTTGTGGCAGTTGCTCGCGCGTAAAACCAGAACATGGATGATCGGCGGGACCGTCTGCGTCCTGGCAGGAACCGCGGTGGGCCTGCTCTCCCTCGCGGCGTTTTTGGACAGCGGCCAGTCCGAGCCCCAGCTGCTGCTCCCCTCGCTCGCGCTGAGCCTGGGCGGCGGATATGCCGTATTGTTCCCCGGCATCGGTGTCAGCCCCGGCGGCGTCCGTATCCACCGGGACTGGCGCCGGCACCCCCGTGCAGGCCAGATCCTCTGGGTCCTGTCACTGGCCGTCGCCGTGGCGGGCCTGGTGACCTGCATCCTTTCGGGTGCATCGGATCCCCTGGCGCCCGGGCTGCTGGTCTGGCTTTTCATGGGGATCTACCTGGTCCTCACCGGATGGGCCTCGGCCCTCATGGGAGCAGCCGAGGTCCTGCGGCACAAGGAAGCCCCGGACAAGCCGCTGGAGGCTACAGCTGCAGGCCGATAAGCAGCGGTTCCGGATGCAGCTCGATGCCAAAGCGGCGTACGACGCCGGCACGCACCTCGCGTGCAACGGCCACCACGTCCGCGGCGCTGGCTGAGCCGCGGTTGGTGATGGCGAGCGTGTGCTTGGTGGACAGCGAGGCCCGTCCCCCGGACACACTGTCCGCTGCCAGGCCAAAGCCCTTGGCGAAGCCGGCCTGGTCAATCAGCCAGGCTGCGGAGAGCTTCACCAGCCCGTCAGCACCCGCCGGGTACCGCGGCGCGGACTCCGGCAGCGCCTCGGCCACCTCGGCCGGAACGATGGGGTTGGTGAAGAACGAGCCCGTGGAGTAGGTGTCCCTGTCCGCGGAATCCCACACCATGCCTTTGGAGGCGCGCAGCCTCAAGACCTCGCGGCGCACGTCGTTGGCGTAGGCGCGTTTTCCGGGCTCCACACCCAGCGACCGTGCCAGCTCCGCATAGCGGATGGGGGCACTCATCCGGCCCAGGGGAAGCTGGAACTCCACGGTCAGCACCACGTAGCGGGGCGAGCCGTTGACGGTGGTCTGCTTGAGGATGGAATCCCGGTACCCGAACTTGAGCTCGGAGTTGGTGAAGGTTTTTACAGCATTCCGCTCGCGGTCCCAGGTACGCACCGCGGCGATGGTCTGGGAAACATCGGCACCATAGGCACCAACGTTCTGCACGGGTGTGGCACCGGTGGAACCCGGGATGCCGGCCAGCGCTTCAATCCCGGCCCAGGCGTGCAGCACCGCATGCTCAACCAGCTTGTCCCAGTTGTGGCCCGCCTGGACCACCACGGCCACACCGCCGCAGGAGTCCTCCGCATTCACGGTGAATCCTTCGGAGGCGATTTTCACGACGGTCCCGGGGAACCCGTCGTCGGAAATCAGGAGGTTGGACCCGCCGCTGATGATCAGGACCTGTTCGCCTGCCGCATCGGCCGTGCGGACGGCGTCGATGATTTCGGCCTCGGTGCGCGCCTCGATGAAGGAGCCGGCAGGGCCTCCGACGGCGGACGTGGTCAGGGAGGAGAGCAGGGTGGGAGTCACCAGACCACAATACTAGGGAAAGTCAGGCAAGCTTCCGGGCCACCGGCGAGAGCAGGAAGCTCACCACCAGCATCACCATCACGGCCAGCAGGGAATGCAGGATGCCCACGTGCTCGGCGAGCAGGCCCAGCAGCGGCGGCCCGCAGAGGAACGCCCCGTACCCGATAGTGGAAACCACCGACACCCGGGCGGCGGCCTTGGCGGGATCGTCCGCCGCAGCGGACATACCTACGGGGAAACCGAGGGACGCTCCCAGGCCCCACACCGCCAGCCCGGCAAAAGCCAGCCAGGGAACCGGCGCGAAGACAAAAACGCCGAGCCCGAACACGGCGAGGGCGGCGCACCAGCGCATCACCGGCACCCGGCCGAAGCGGTCCAGGACCAGGGTCCCGGCAAAGCGCCCGATGGTCATGAACGTGACGAAGAGGCCATAACCGGCAGCGCCAGCGGCGTCGGTTTGCCCGTGACCGTCAGCCAGGGCCAGTGCCACCCAGTCCCCCGCCGCGCCTTCCGCCAGGGCGAGGCCCAGCACCAGCACGCCCAGGAGCAGGGTCCGCCGGTCCCGCCAGGCCTGGGCGATCTTGCGTTTGTTGTCCAGCGGAGCGTCTTCCGGGCCAGCGCCTGCCGGAATGACGGGGATGGGGCCGGTGGTGGGATCCTCGAAGTTGTCCGGGGCGTAGGTCCGCTCCCCTGCCACGGGGGTGACGTCCGCGCGGAACCAGGCTGCCGCCGTTGCCACCGAGACGGCGACCACCACCCCGGCTGCGCCCAAATGCCAGGACACGGGCACGGACAGCGCGGCGGCTCCCGCACCCAGTCCTGCCCCGGCTACTGTCCCCAGGCTGAAGGCGCCGTGCAGCCGGGGCATGATGTGCCGGCCAACGGCCCGCTCCACCGAGGCGCCCTCGACGTTGGACGCCGTGTTCCAGCTGCCGGTCCCCAGTCCGATGACGGCCAGCCCGATAGCGGTTGCCACAGGGCTGGACAGGACCGAGGTGCCAAGCCCGGCCAGCAGAAGGCCGGTCCCCACCAGGATGCTGCCGGTCCTGATGGTCCTCTTGGATCCCAGCCGAAGCACGATCAGCCCGGACGCGGAGACGGAGGCAAACGATCCCAGGGTCATGCACAGCAGGAGGACCCCGATGTTGCCCGGGGTGAGGTCCAGCGCGTCACGGATGGCCGGCAGCCGGGAGACCCATGAGGCAAACGCCAGGCCGCTGGCAGCGTAGGCCACCACCACGGCGTTGCGCCAATGCGTCACCTCGGCGGTGGTGGCCCCTGTTGTTGCCCGTGAGGTCAAGGGGCGCTCAGGAAAGCTTGACGACGGCCTGGGCCTTCATCAGGACTTTTTGCCCGGCCGAGACCACGGTGAGGTCAACGCGGGCGGTGCCGGCATCGGCGTCGAGCTTTCCGATGGTGCCGCTGACCTCGATAGTGGCCCCCGGTTCTTCGGTCCCGGTGGTGTCCGTGACCAGGACCGGCTTGGTGAAGCGGGTCTGGAAGTCGACGACGGCGGCCGGGTCACCGGCCCAGTCGGTGACCAGCTGGACGGCCGAGCCCATGGTGAACATGCCGTGGGCGATGACGCCGGGCAGTTCCACGCCGGTGGCGAAGGCCTCGTTCCAGTGAATGGGGTTGAAGTCGCCGGAGGCACCGGCGTACTTGACCAGGTCCGTCCTGGTGACCTCGATGGTGCGGCTGCCGATCTCCTGGCCGGCGCTGAGTTCGGTGAAACTGGGGCTCATGGCTACTGTCCCTCTCCGCGGACCAGGATGGATGACGTGGTGGTGGTGACCGGTTCTTTGGAATCGTCGGCCGCCAGGGCAAAGATTTCGGAGCGCGTGGTGATCATCGCGCCGCCGCCCATGGCCCTGACGCCGTCCACGTGCAGTTCGGCCACGAGCCGGTCGCCGGCGACGATGGGCCGGTGGTGGGTGAAGCGCTGGTCCGCGTGGACCACGCGGGAGAAGTCGATGCCGGCTTCCGGATCCTCGATGAGCTGCGCGTCCGCGCGCTGGGCGATGATGATCGCGAAGGTGGGCGGGGCCACCAGGTCGCTGTGGCCCAGGGCCTTGGCTGCATCCACGTCGAAGTGTGCAGGGTGGGTGGCTTTGACGGCACGGGCGAACTCGCGGATTTTCTCGCGGCCAACGTCGTACACCTCTGCGGCAGGGTAGCTTCGGCCCTGCAGATCCGGATTGATAGTCATGGCTTCAACCCTATCGCCCGCCTGTCAGGGGGCAGAAAACCGGGTAGAAACAGCTACCGGCGCAGGTTCTTGCGGATGGCCTGGCCGCGGACCACAATGCCGGCGATGTGCAGGAGCAGGCCCAGCCCGATCAGCGGCAGCGACGCGGTGGCCAGTCCCTGATTGCCGCTGGTGTTGCCCACCAGGTTCAGGATGATGCCGACGGCGATCAAGCCCATCGCGCTGAAGACCAGGACTTTGTAGCGGGTTGGCGCGGTGGCCCAGAATTCGTTCAGCACCGTCCCAGTTTAGCGGCTGCCTAGAACAGGGCTTCCTGCACGGCCGGCACGTCCGAAGCGAAGTCCCCCAGGACGATGGTGCGTGCCGCCAGTTGGCCCAGGTTCACCACGAACTCAGCGTCGGTCCCGTCCAGCCGGGCCAGCGCGTTGGGTCCGCTGAGCGCCGCAATATGAAAGCCGTGCCGCCCGCTGTCCAGCGGATACGGGTAGGCGTGGCGGGCCGCGGGGACGCAAAGGCGGGAGGCCTGTGCCGGACGCACCCACTGCTCGTCCACAACGGCAAAGCCCTCGACGGCGGCGCGCGCCAGCAGGCCGCGGACCCCGCCGGCATGCCGGGCGTTGAGGGCGTCCAGTTCGGCTGGGGCGAGCGGCTGCAGCAGCGCCTCCGACTTCGCGGCGGACCGCACCTGCTGCGCCAGCCCGGCTTCGGCCGTCACCAGGTCCTCCAGGATCCGCACCACGCGGCCGTCCTGTGCCCTGGCCACGTACCTGGCCGTCACGGCGCCCTGCTCTGCGAGCCGGTGCCATTTCCGGGGCCCGGACGCCGTTCCCACCTTGCTGCTGCCGCCGGCGAAGGTGGCCACATACAGCCAGTGCTCCTGCATCAGGTAGTCCCGCAAGCCGGGGGTGACGCGGCCGCCGCGGTGAAAGTCGTGGATCAGCCGGGACTCGTCGAGCGTGAAGCAGCGTTCGCACTGCTTGCCCCTGGCCGCCGGGGCGCCGGCCGTACACAGGATATGGTCACGGCGCGTGGACGAGTGGACGCGAAGGTGGCCCAGGCAGGACCTGCCGTGCTCAACGACGTGGAAGCCGAGCCGGGCACCCGGGTGGAGGCTGAGCTGCCGGAAGTTCCCGGAAGGTGACTGAAGGCGCAGAACCGGGGCGCCGCCGTCGTACTCCGTTGCGGAAGCCGGCGGCCCATCCCAAAAGACCCCGTGGACCAGATAGCGGGTATCGGTCACGGGGTCTCCTGGAGTGGAAAGCGGGGCGGCTACAGCGCCGGCTGCACGCCGAAGGCTACCGCGAGCTTCATGATCTTTTCGGCGCGGCCCAGGCGGGGCAGGTCGGAGCCGTCGCGGATGACGCGGCCGTTGGCTTCGAAGTCGGCCATGAAGTCGGTGGCCCAGGCGACGTCGGACGGCGTGGGGCTGATGACCTCGTTGATGACGGGGGTCTGGTCGATGGCCAGGCAGAGCTTGCCGGTCATGCCCATCATCACCGTGATGCCGGTCTGCTCGCGCAGGATGGGGTGGTTGGTGCCGACGGTGGGACCGTCGATGGGGCCCGGCAGGTTGCCGACGCGGCTGGCGACGACAAGCTTGGCGCGGGGGTAGGCCATGGCCTCGGCGGTGGCGGCCATGCCGGTGTCGCGGCGGAAGTCGCCGGAGCCGAAGGCCAGGCGGAAGGCGCCCTGGGCCTTGGCGATGTGGTTGGCTTCCTCGATGCCCAGGGCGGATTCCACCAGCGGGATGACGGGGGTCTTGCCGTCCATGCGGTGGAAGCTCTCGGTCACCTGGTCCGCTGATTCGGTCTTGGCGAGCATGACGCCCAGGAGCCCGGGCGTGCCGCGCAGGCCGGCGAGGTCATCAGCCCAGAAGCGGCTGGTGGCATCGTTGATGCGGACCCAGGCCTTGCCGCCGGCCGTGAGCCAGTCCACCACGTTGTTGCGCGCCTGGTCCTTCTGCGACGGGTCCACGGCATCTTCAATATCCAGGATGATCGAGTCGGCGCGGGAGACTGCCGACTGGTCGAAGAGCTCGGGCTTCATGGCATTGACCAGGAGCCAGGAGCGGGCAATCTCTGCGGGGATATTGCGTTCGGGCCGTACAGTTTCGGCGGCGATGGTAGACGTCATGTATCTACCGTATCCGCCCGGCAAGCAGCACGTCGAAGAAAACGGCCGGCATGTGAGGTTCAATACGAACTAAACCCCATATGACTCAATCCTGATGAAAGGCAGGTAGCGGCAAGTGTCGTTATGGGGTTCCATAACGACACGTGCTGCCACCCGGTTGGGGAGGTCAGGGGATGTTGCTGCCCCGCGCCGTCACCCAGAGCCGGTACCAGTCGGCGCGCGTCAGCTCCCGGGCCACCCGGGAAGCGTCGGCACAGGCACGGATGCGCGCCGGGTTGACCGTCCCGATCACCGGGGCGATGCCCGCCGGGTGCTTCATCAGCCAGCCGAGCAGCACGGCCTCCCCGGAGGTGCCATGCTCCCCCGCCAGCCGGGCCACCAACTCGGAGGTGGCGGACTCCGCCGAGGTGGGGCTCTCCGGTTCCGCGCCGGTATAGAGCCCGCGGGCCAGCGAGCCGTACGCCTGCAGGGTAATGGAGTTGCGGGTGCAGTACTCCAGCGTGCCGTGCGGAAAGCTGTAGTCCAGGTGCTCGGGATGGTTGACCAGCACCTGGCTTTCCAGCCAGGCCCGCTTGAGCAGGCTCATCTCCAGCTGGTTTGCCACCACGGGCGTCTCCAGCCGGTCCTGCAGCACCTCGATCTGCGCGCCGGACATGTTGGACACACCCAGCTGCCGGACCTTGCCTTCAGCCATGAGCTGCCCGACGGCGGACGCCACCTCCGCCGGGTCCGCGAGGGGATCCGGGCGGTGCAGCAGGAGGATGTCCACGTAGTCCGTCCGCAGCCGTTCCAGGCTCCCGTTGACCCGCTCCAGGATGGCGTCACGGCTCAGGTCATAGTGGGTCTGCAGGCCCCGCTCGTTCAGCCGGATTCCGCATTTGGTCTGGAGCCTGATCCGGTCCCGCAGCCCCGGAGTGCCGGCCAGCACTTCGCCGAAGACCGCCTCGGACTTGCCGCTGCGGTAGATGTCCGCATGGTCGAAAAGCGTGATGCCGGCGTCCCGGGCGGCCTGGACGGCGGCAGCGGCCTCATCCACATGGCTGCTCCCATGCGGCTCGTCGGACCAGCTGCCGCCCAGGCCCATGCAGCCGTAAATCAGCTCCTGCAACGGATGACTTCCCGCATCAGCGCAGCCACGCGGTGGTGTTGGCCGGCAGCTTGCCGTCCTCGAGCGGGGCACTGCTGACCAGCACGGTTCCGGCAGGAAGGTCGACGGCGGTGTCCCCGAAGTTGGTCACTGACTGCCAGCCGTTGGGGCGGCGGAAGTGCAGGACCTCCGGGTTGCCGGCCTCGACCCATTCGAGTTCCTCGTCCGTCTGCAGTTCATGGCGCAGCTTCAGCGCGGTGCGGTACAGCTCCAGGGTGGAGCCTTCCGTCCCGTCCTGTGCCTCGACCGCGTACTTTCTGAACCAGTCCGGCTGGGGCAGGTGCGAGCCGCCCTCGCCGAACCCGAAGGAGGTTCCTTCCACCTTCCAGGGCAGCGGCACGCGGCAGCCGTCGCGGCCAATTTCCACTCCCTTGTTGCGGAAGAAGGACGGGTCCTGGCGCTCCGATTCCGGGATGTCCGCCACTTCCTGCAGCCCGAGCTCCTCGCCCTGGTACAGGTACGCGGATCCCGGGACGGCGAGCATCAGGAGCGTGGCCGCGCGGGCCCGGCGTTCGCCCAGCTCCACGTCCAGCTCCTCTGCGGGTCCGCCGGCGAGCAGCCAGTCCTTGCCGTCCTGGCCCTTGGTGTGCCCCTTGCCCTTGGACACCTGAGGCAACCCGTAGCGGGTGGCGTGGCGGACAACGTCGTGGTTGGAGAACACCCAGGTGGACGAGGCGCCGGTCGCGGCCGCTTCTGCGAGGTTGCGGGTGATGATCTCCTGGTATTCGGCGGCATCGAAATCGGCCTGCAGCAGGTCGAAGTTGAAGGCCTGGCCCAGGCCCTGCGGGCTGGCGTAGCGGGCGCGCCGGGTGGCGTGGACCCAGGCTTCCGCGACGGCCGTGCGGGGCGGGTTGTATTCGTTGAACACCTCGCGCCATTCGGCGTAGATTTCGTGGACTTCGTCGCGGTCCCAGAACGGGTGGGTGCCGTCGTCGAACCCGTCCACGCCGGTGTTGGCTGCACTCAGTTCGAGCTTGGAGAGCAGCGGCTCCGTGAGGTCCTTGGTGAGGGCGTGGGCCACGTCCACGCGGAAGCCGTCCACGCCGCGGTCCGACCAGAAGCGCAGGGTCTTGAGGAAGTCGTCCCGGATCTCCCGGTTGGACCAGTTCAGGTCCGGCTGCTCCTTGGCGAAAATGTGCAGGTACCACTGGCCGGGGGTGCCGTCCGGCTCGGTGATGCGCTCCCACGCCGGTCCGCCGAACACCGAGTCCCAGTCCGACGGCGGGAACTCACCGTTGGGGCCCTTGCCGTCACGGAAGATGTAGCGGTCGCGGGCCGGGGAACCCTTAGGGGACGCGAGGGCTTCCTGGAACCACTTGTGCCGGTCCGAGGAGTGGTTGGGCACGATGTCCGCGATCAGCTTGATGCCGGCGTCGTGCAGGGCCTTGGCCATCTCGTCGAAGTCGTCCAGGGTACCGAGCTTGGGATCCACATCGCGGTAATCGTCAACGTCGTAGCCGCCGTCGGCGAGCGCTGACGGGTAGAAGGGGCTCAGCCACATGGCGTCGATGCCCAGCGACTTCAGGTACGGGACCTTGGACGTGATGCCTTTCAGGTCGCCGATGCCGTCACCGTTCGAATCGGCGAAGCTGCGCGGATAGATCTGGTAGACGGACGCCTGGCGCCACCAGTTGGGATCGGCCGGACGGTCGGAGTCGGACAGGGTTGCCAGGGTGGCAGTGGTGGACAAGGGGTGATCCTTTTCTTCTGGTTCGGCGTATATTTATTTTGACTCTAAATTTACTTCCTCGAATATTATCTGGTGTGGTCCGCAGAAAGGTCAACAGCATGCCTGAAATGCCTCTTGCCACTCCCAGCCTGCTGCGGCGGGTCAGTGCCGGCGCCGTGCTGGAGTTCATGCGCCTCTCCGGCGCGGTGACGGTTACGGAGGTCATGGACGCGACCGGCCTGACGAGGGCAACCGCCATTTCCGTGTGCGAGGACCTGAAGGACCGAGGGTGGATCCGCGAGCTGGAAAACCAGCGGGCCTTCGGGGACTACCAGAAGGGGCGGCCGGCCCGCAGGTTTGAACTGAACCACCGGGCCGGCGTGGTCCTGGGCCTGGACATCGGCTATTCCAAGGTGACGGCGGTTGTTGCGGACTTGCGGGGCAAGACCGTGGCCAGGTTGAGCCGGCGTTTTGATGTCGCCGACCTTACTGCCGTCCAGCGCATCAGCTTTATCGACCAGGTGGCCATGACGGCGCTGGAAAGCGCTGCTGCCGGGCCGGCGGAAGTCCTCGCTGTCTGCGCAGGTGTTGCCGCCCCCGTGGACCGGCACGGCGACGTCCTCGCAACGCAGAAATTCTGGGGCCTGTTCGATATCGACCTGCGGGCGTCCCTGAAGGAGCTGCGGGGCTGGACCGTGCTGCTGGAGAACGACGCCAACCTGGCGGCGCTCGGGGACCGCTGGCTGGGCGCGGCCGCCGGCGTGGATGATGTGGTGGTCATCCTTGCCAGCGAACGCCTGGGCTCCGGGGTTATCGACGGCGGCCGGCTGCTGCACGGCAGCCGCGGCAGCGCCGGCGAGCTGGCCTTCCTGGACCTGGTGCAGGGTGTGGGCGACACCTATGGCATCGCCCACCTAGCGCGGACCTGGGCAGCGGAAGCCGTGGCCGGCCCGGCCAGGACGTCCCTGCGCACCCACGCCCGCGATGGCGCCGAGGCAGAACACGTCTTCGCCGCAGCGGCATCCGGCGATGCCGTGGCACAGGACATCCTGGAGCGCCTGGCAGACAGGATGGCCCGCGTCATTGGCACCGTGGCCACCATGTACAACCCGGAGCTTGTGGTCATCGGCGGCGCGGTGGCCAACTCGGCCGGTGTGCTGCTGGACCCTATCGCCGCACGGCTGCCGGAATTCACGGCCACTCCCCCGCGCATCGCCGTCTCCCCGCTGGGCGACGCCATGGTGACTGTTGGTGCGGTCCGCGCGGCGCTGGACTACGTTGAGAAGAATTCCCTCGACCTGGAGCTGTCCACAACGGTCAGCTAAGCGACTCCAGGGCGGCAGCAACCGGCAGCGAGCCGTCGCAGAACTCGATCGTCCGGCCCGCCGTCTCCGGCAGGTCCAGCACGGCTGCGGCCACGATGGCCGTGTTGCTGCGCGACGTTCCCCGTCCGTCCTCCCCCGCAGAGGGGTTGACCTTGATCATGCCCGTGCCGGGTTTATCGGTCAGGGTGCCCGGCCCCAGGATTGTCCACGCGAGGTCTGTCGCGCGCAGGTACTCATCAGCCGCGGCTTTCGCCTCGGCGTAGGCAAAAAAGCCGTTGCTCTCCGGCACCCCATGGTCCTTGCGCGCCCCGAGGTAGGACACCATCACGTAGCGGTTCACTCCGGCCTGCGCTGCGGCGTCCATCGACCGGATGGCCGCGTCCCTGTCCACGGCATAGGTCCGCGAAGGGTTGCCGCCGCCGGCACCGGCGGACCACACCACGGCGTCGTGGCCCTGCAGCGCAGCGGCGATGTCCGCCGTCGTGGCATTTTCAATGTCGAGGACCGACGGCGATGCACCGGTTTCCGCGACATCGGACGCATGGTCCGGGTTGCGGATGAACGAGGTGACGCTGTGGCCTTCTTCCGCAAGGAGGGTCGAAAGGTGGAGGGCCACTTTGCCGTGGCCGCCGATGATTGCGATTCGGGTCATGGACCCATTCTGCCCCTCAAGCCAGGCAGCGGTAGCGCAGGTAGACCACGCCGTTCCGGAATGTGCGCTCATCCATGAGTTCCAGCCGGATGTTCAGGCCGTCGGGCAGGAACCGCAGGCCCCCGCCCACCGATACCGGGTTGAGGAAGATCCGGCACTCGTCCATCAGCCCGGCCCGGAGCGCGGCGGCGGCCAGGGTGGACCCGCCGATGCCGATGCTGCCTTCCGTGCTCTCCTTCAGGTTCCGGACCACACCGGCATCGAAGGAGCGCTCGATCCTCGTCCTCGGAGCCGGCGGCGCGTCCAGGGTTTCCGAGTAGACGATCTTGTCCGCGGCCCGCCAGATGCGGGCGTAGTCCTGGATCACGTGCGGATCGTCGCTGCCGCCAAGGGTTTCCCAGACGGCCATGACCTCGTACATGCGCCGCCCCAGCAGGTACGTGGTGACCTCGCGTTCCAGATCGTTGACGAAGGCGTGCACTTCCTCATCCGGGGCGCTCCAGTCGAAGTTGCCGCTGCTGTCTGCGACGTAGCCGTCCAGGGAGGCGATGCCGGTGTAGATGAGCTCAGCCATGCGCCCCATTCTGCCCCGCCTGCCGGTCACTGACGAGGAACTGCTGCACCATGGTCCAGAGATTGGTGACCGTCCAGTAGACCAGGACACCGATGGGAAACAGGACGCCGCCCACAGCGAAGACGACGGGCAGCGCGTAAAGCAGCATCTTTTGCTGCTTCACAAAGGGGCTTTCAGGAGCCCCCGGGACCGCCGTCCGGGCTATGATCCTTCGTTGCGTCAAAAACTGCGCAGCGACCATCACCAGGATCATCAGGACGGTCAGCAGCACAACGGCGGCCGGGTCGCCGGCACCGCCATGAAGCACCGACGCGGTCAAGGACGCCCCGAAGATGCTGGATTGGTCAAACTGCACCACGTGGCCGGCGTTCATCGCCCCGATCCCATCCCCCTGCCGCGCCCGTGTACTGATGCCGGAGAGGACCTGGAACAGTCCCAGGAAGAACGGGACCTGGACCAGCACGGGAAGGCAGGCCGAAAACGGGTTGGTCCCGTGCTCCCGGTACAGCGCCATCTGCTCCTGCGCCATTGCCTGGCGGGACAGCGGGTCCGTTTTGCCCTGGTATTTTTCCTGCAGCTTCTTCAGGTCCGGCTGCAGGAGCCGCATCCGGCGCTGGGCATCGAGCTGCTTCAAGAACACGGGAATCAGCGCCGCGCGGATCAGCAGCACCAGCCCGATGATGGACAGCGTCCAGGTCCAGCCGCTGGCTGCCGGCATGCCGGCCGCGCTCAGCCCGTCGTGGATACCGACCATGGTGACGGACACAAGCCACTGGAACGGAGCCATGATTTCATCAAGAACGTCCATGCGGCGGTCCCCCAATGCTGATGCCGCAAAGCTACGGCGAAACGGGGAACTTGTCACGCAACGAAAAAGCGGGGGCCGGCGAATATCGCCGGCCCCCGCAGGGCCACCAGTTGACGCTGGTGGACATTTCCGTTTGATTACTGCTTTACGAGCGTGTTGCCGTAGCCGGCATCGCACTTGCCGTCGTGGATGACTCCTGCCCCCGGTGCCACAACGTAGTTGCTGGCCGGGTTGAAGACGGCGGTGTTGACGTTGGTCACCTTGCTGGCGCAGGCGTTGGCGCCGTCGGCGCTCATGCTCTGGCCGCCGATCCACATGTCGATCCAGATGGTGGAGTTGGTGCCATGGACGTTGACGCCCTGGTGGCACGGGCCGCCCTGGGGATCGTTGCCGTCACCGCAGGTGTCTTCGACGATGAAGTAGCGGCGGACGTCCGGGAGGTAGATCCGCGTGCCGGCCGGGAAGTCGAGGACGTCCTCACCGGTGGCGAGCGAGTGGCCCACGGCAATGGTAATGGGGTCTTCGTAGGTGCCGGTGCCCCCGGCGGTCTTGTGCAGTACCGGGTGGCTGATGGCGGACGAGCCTGCCGGGGTGTTGTCGTACCAGGTGTACGCCGTGGTGTAGGCGGTGGTGACGATCCGTTCGGAGGACGACGCCGGCAGGACAGGCGCGGGGGCCGCGGCAGGGGCTGCCGGTGCCGGGACAGCCGAGGGCACGGGGCGCACGGCCTGCAGCTTTTCAGCTGCCTTCTGGGCGGTTGCCGCTGCAGCCGCCTGGGCCTTCTCGGCCTCTGCTTTTTCGGCTGCGGCCTTGGCGGCCTTCTCAGCTTCGGCTGCTGCCTGGGCCTTCTCGGCTGCGGCAGCTTCCTCGGCCTTCTTGGCAGCAGCGGCCTTTTCGGCGGCAGCGCGCTGGGAGGCCCCCACCTCTGCGGACGACTTGTCGTGGACGGTGCTGGAGCTGGCTTCAATACCGGCGTTCGCCGAGGACTGTGCGGATGAGTTTGCGTCGCTGCTTACGCCGCTGCACGCCGACGTGGCGAGCAGGACCGAGAGCATGCCGACGGCCAGCAGATTGTTTCTGCGCATGGAAAACAAAGCCTCTTCATGGGAGTGCGGAACGGGCAGTCCCAGGGGGATCCTGCCCGGAGTTGGGTGCGGCTGCGGAACGCAAGGGCGCTGCCACCTGGGGGCTTACCACACGCAAGCATCAAGGACGCTCTTTGGGAGGCGTGTGCGCCAGCCGGTGACCTAAACGTTACCTTGGCCGCCGGGCAGGAAGCCAATCGGTGACACGCCACCCCCGGGACCTGCACCGGGGGGCACCCTATGAGGGAGTTAAACAGGAAAACCCCCGGAATCACGGGGATTCCGGGGGTTTAGCCTGTAGCGGTGGGGAGGCTCGATCTCCCGACCTCACGATTATGAGTCGTGCGCTCTAACCAACTGAGCTACACCGCCACGAATGAGAAAAACCTGTGTCAAGCCGGTCAAAACCGCCTTGACACAGGCCCTCATTCAGAGCCCCCCACCGGAATCGATCCGGTGACCTCGTTCTTACCAAGAACGCGCTCTACCACTGAGCTAGGGGGGCAACGAGTAAATACTCTACCGGAAGATTTTCCCACCAACAAATCGGCTCCGCGGGCGGCCGGGAAGCGGCGCAACAGTTGCAATCGGGCACTCTTTCCCCCTGAATTCCGCGCCGTTACTGGGGAAAAGCGGCGTGGAAGGAGACTGGAAACGAGGCCCGGCGGGTTGTGGGCAGCCGCGGAGCAGCAGAAGTGTGGCGAGTCCCACACCCGAAAACTTTTTGTCCGCGCACGGCAACAACGCGGGGTCACTTCCGGCCCAATTCCAGGCCCGGCACGGGCCACGAGTGACCCCGCGTTGTCCTGGGCCGCGGGCGACGTCACCCGCTGCGGGAAAGGCAAGGACCGGACGACGCCGGGGCCGGACCCGCCGTCGTGCGTTAAATGCCGATGGGCCAGCTCGAAAGCCGGCCCATCGGGGATGTCAGACTAGCTGACGGTTACCACTTGCCCTTGCGGTTGAAGTCGCGGTGTCCGCCCTCGTTGCCGCGGGGCTTGCGGGAGCCGTCGCCGTGGCCGCCGAAGCGGGAGTCGCTGGACTGGCCACGGTCGCCGAAGGAGCGCTCGGAACGTTCGCTGTAGGAGCGGCCGCCGCGGTCCGCGGAGGTGCGCTCGCCGTCGTTCTTGCGGAACTCCTTCTTGAACCCGCCGCTGCCCTTGAAGTTGCCGCCGCGGTCACCGCCACGGTCACCGCCGCGGTTGCCCTGGTAAGCGCCGCGTTCGCCCGAGGGCTTGCGGCCGTTGTCCAGCTCGAGGTGGATCAGCTCGCCGCCGATCCGGGTGCGGGACAGGGCACGCAACTGCTCGGGGCTCAGGTCCGCGGGCAGCTCCACCAGGGAGTGGTCCGAGCGGATGTCGATGCCGCCGATCTGCGCCGAGGAGATGCCGCCCTCGTTGGCGATGGCGCCCACGATGGAACCGGGCATGACGCGCTGGCGGCGTCCCACGGCGATCCGGTAGGTGGCGTTGCCCTCGGTGAGCGCACGGGTGGGGCCGCGGGAGCCGAAGCCGTCCTTGGAACGCTCGCGCTTCTGGAACTCGGGAGCTGCGGGGAGCTCCTTGACCAGCAGCGGCTGTCCGCCCTGGGCCATCACGGCAAGGGCGGCTGCGATCTCCGAGGCCGGAACGTTGTGCTCTTCCTCGTAGGACGCGATGAGGTCGCGGAACGGAGCCACGTCCTCGGAGGCCAGGGTCTCCGTGATGCGCTCGGCGAACTTGCCCAGGCGCAGCGTGTTCACGGTCTCCGCCGTGGGCAGGTGCATCTGCTCCACCGGCTGGCGGGTGGCCTTCTCGATGGAACGCAGCAGGTACTTCTCGCGCGGCGTCATGAAGAGGATCGCGTCACCCGAACGGCCTGCACGGCCGGTACGGCCGATGCGGTGCACGTAGGACTCGGTGTCATGCGGGATGTCGTAGTTGATGACGTGGCTGATGCGCTCCACGTCAAGGCCACGGGCTGCGACGTCGGTGGCCACGAGGATGTCGATGCGGCCTTCCTTCAGCGCGTCCACAGTGCGTTCACGCTGCTGCTGCGGGATGTCACCGTTGATGGCGGCCGCCTGGAAACCGCGGGACTTCAGCTTGTCGGCGAGGTCCTCGGTGGCCATCTTGGTCCGCACGAAGGCAATAACGCCGTCGAACTCTTCAACCTCGAGGATGCGGGTCATGGCGTCGAGCTTGTGCGGGCCCATGACCTGCAGGTACCGCTGGCGGGTGTTGGCGCCGGTGGTGGTCTTGGACTTGACGGAGATCTCGGCCGGGTTGTTCAGGTACTGCTTGGACATGCGGCGGATCTGGCTCGGCATGGTGGCAGAGAACAGTGCAACCTGGCGGTCCTCGGGCGTCTGCTGGAAGATCTGCTCAACATCGTCCGCGAAGCCCATGCGGAGCATTTCGTCAGCCTCGTCCAGCACCAGGTACTGGAGCTCGGACAGGTCAAGGGAGCCCTTGGCGATGTGGTCGATCACGCGGCCGGGGGTACCCACAACCACCTGGGCGCCGCGGCGCAGGCCTGCGAGCTGGGGGCCGTAGGCGGAGCCGCCGTAGACGGGAAGGACGGTGAAGTCGTCGATGTGCTTGGCGTAGGAAGTGAAGGCCTCGGCAACCTGGAGCGCGAGCTCACGGGTGGGAGCCAGCACCAGGGCCTGCGTCTTGCGGGACGGGCCGTTGAGGTCGTGGAGCTCTGCCAGGCGGGACAGTGCCGGTACTGCGAATGCTGCAGTCTTACCGGTGCCGGTCTGGGCGAGGCCCACAACGTCGCGGCCTTCAAGCAGCAGCGGGATGGTTGCTGCCTGGATGGGGGACGGCTTTTCGTAGCCGACGTCCTGCAGGGCGGCCAGGACGCGGCCGTCGATGCCGAGGTCGGCGAACTTGATGCCTTCTTCATCGTCTTCCTCAACCTTGGCGGCGGGAGCGGACGTCTCTGCGGCGGGTGCGGCGGGTTCTGCTGCCGGGGCAGCGGCTTCTTCAGCGGGCTCTGCTGCGGGGGCAACGGCCTCGGTGAATTCGACAACCGCGGTGGGGGCGTCGTTCACGGTGTTCGGGGTGTCGACGGAGTCGTTGTGATTTTCGGGCATAGGGAAATATTCCTCATCCATAGGGGGCCAGGCGGCACTACCCGAGGTGAGTGGAGCCGCAGTACGTGTGCCGTGGATGCCGGGCAAACATTGACCGGCCGGTCACAGAAGTCCGGCGCTTTCGCAATCCCGTGGCAGGACTTCGCGCTGCATCTCTTGGCTGCTATCCCAGCAGTCTGTACAGCGTTTTCTTTAGCCGGCTCTCCCTATGAAAATGCCCGCATCGCTTGTGCGGGCCCCAACACTTGCCAGTCCTGCCTCAAAAATTGGGCAGGAATAAGGGATTTCCGGAGTGGGGGATGTTTCAAGTGTACGGTACGGAAGGTGCGCACCGGAAATCAGGCGGCCGACGGCGGCGGTGAGCTTGCGCACACGGTGCGCCTCCGCCGTCGTACTTTCCCCCGCTAGCCGCGGAGCTGCCGCTGGAGCGCCTCGAACTTCTTGGTGAATTCCGGCTGCTGCAGGCGGATCTCGCCGTCGGCGTCCGCATCCTTGAGCGCTTCCATGGCCTCCACGTCCGGCTCGCTGAACCACCGGCCGATCGTGACGCCGTGCCGGGGAACGAAGGTCCGGTGGATATGGTCGCCGGCCTGGATGGTTCCGGTGCGGATCACCCGGAGGTAGGCGCCCACCCTGCCCTCATCGGTGAAGCGTTTGACGAATCCGCGCTCCCCCATCCGCCGTTGGAAGGTGGCACAGGGGGTGCGGGGGGACGTGACTTCCAGTTCGACGTCGAGCCCGATCTTCCAGCGCTCTCCGATCACGGCGGAAGTGGCGTCGATGCCTGATACCCGGAGGTTCTCGCCGAAGATGCCCGGCGGCACGTCACGCTGGAGCTTGGCGGCCCAATAGTCGGCGTCGGCCTGGGAATAGGCGTAGATGGCCTGGTCCGGGCCGCCGTGGTGGACCCGGTTTGCCTGGATGTCTCCCTGCAGGCCCAGCCGGTGCACCTTGATTGGCCCTTCGACGGGTCGCTTGTCAATCGCCGTCACGCCCACGTTCGAGGCGTCGGGCAGGAGTTGGTGGACACGGCAGACGGCAAGCACGGACGCGGTTTCCATGGCTCCAGTGTAGGGTCCCGGACCCGTGCCGGACCGGATGGGCAGCGCTCCCCTGGTTCCCGCTCGCAGCCCCGGCCGGCAAGGACTACGCTGAATTGAAGATTTGCATTGGGGGTGCAGCGCTGTGCCCAATTTCCGTGGACAACAGAGGGGGACACCGTGGACCCGAACACCGGGGATCCGAAGGATCCGGAGCGCGAGCCGGGCAGCGCCCAGGGCGCCGGCGGGGGCAGCAGCCCCAAGCCTCCCCCATGGCAGGTACCCAAACCGGAACTCCGCCCGGAACTGCTCAACGAACCCGTCACCCCGGTGGACCCGTTTGCCCGGGACCGGGAGAAGCAGCTCAACGACGCGGCGGCCCGGAAGAAGCGCTCCCAGCGGCGCACCGTCGTCGTCGGCCTTGGCGTGACCGCCCTGCTGGCCGGCACCATCACCGCAGTGGTTGCCAGCAACCAGGACGAACCCGAATACGCGCAGGTGTGCTTCAACGATGAAACCGGCGAGCGCGTCGAGGATGCCAGCTGCGACAGTTCTGCAGGGAGGGCCGGCGGCATCTACGCCTGGTACTTCTTCTCCCGTGGCGCCTACGTTCCGGCAGTGGGACAGAACCGGTCCACGGCTCCCAACTACACCCGGACCGTGCCCAGCGGCGCGAAAGCCTCAACGGGCTACACCACCCAGGGCGGCACCGTCAGCAGGGGCGGCTTCGGCACCAGCGCCAAAAGCGGAACCAGCGGTGGCGGCGGCGGCAAAGTCTCGGGGGGCTGAGCGTGAAGCGGTTGCCCTCTGAACCCCGGCCGGGCTGGAAGCAGAAGATCGAAGAGCAGGGCCTGGTTTTCTCCACAACCACCATGGATGACGGACGGAAGATCGAATACTGGAACGAATCCGCCTATTACGAGTTCACGATGGACGAGGTGGAAGCCCTCGAGGAGACAGCCGAAGAGATGCACCGGATGTGCATCGAGGCGGCAAAATTCCTTGCCACCGGAGCCATGGGCACCATCGGCATCGGTCCGCAGGCATTGGAGCTGGCCGCTGAATCCCTGCAGGCCGGCGACGTGGACGTCTATGGCCGGTTCGACTTCATCTACGACGGGCAGGGCGGCCCGGCGAAGATGCTCGAATACAACGCCGACACGCCCACCGGCCTGATCGAGGCCGCAGTGGCGCAGTGGTTCTGGCTGCAGGACGTCTTCCCGGAGAAGGACCAGTGGAACGGCGTCCACGAAGCCCTGATCCGGCAGTGGAAGAAGTTCCAGTACCGCACCGGCATGAGCACCCTCCACGTGGCGCACTCGGAGGTGGAGGAATCCGGTGAAGACTGGATGACCGCGGCCTACATGCGGGATGTCGCCAGCCAGGCCGGATGGACCACCATCGGGATCAACATGTCCGATATCGGCTGGGACCCCAACCTCAACCGCTTCGTGGACCTGGACAACTTCATGATCAGCACCATCTTCAAGCTGTACCCGTGGGAGCTGATGATGAAGGAGCCGTTCGGGCACCGGCTGCTGGAACGCGCGCACAACCCCCGCTGGGTGGAGCCTGCCTGGAAGATGCTGCTCTCCAACAAGGCCCTCCTGGCCGCCCTCTGGCACCTGTACCCGGAGCACCCCAACCTGCTGCCCGCCTACCTCAACGAGCCCGGGCCGCTGAAGGAATGGGTGGCCAAGCCACTGCACGGCCGCGAAGGCGACAACATCAGGATCCACGCCGAAGGCATCAGCCTGGAACAGCCGGGCGGGTACGGCCGCGAGGGCTGGTGCTACCAGCAGTACCACCCGCTGCCGGACTTCGACGGCAGCCATCCCGTCCTGGGCCTGTGGGTGGTGGACGGCGAATCCGTAGGCTGCGGCATCCGCGAATCCGACGGCCCCGTCACCGACTACTTCTGCCGCTTCGTGCCCAACACCATCGACGCGCCGGCACCCCTTTCGGCTGCGGCTTCCTCCAGCAAAGCAGGTATCCAACTATGAGCACAGACACCACGACGGCGGGCGGCCAGGGCGGAGCGCCCGGCACCCCGGTCCCCGCCAAGGGACTGCGCGCCGGAATCCTGGACCTTGGCGACTCCGTCATGCTGGGCCTGGCCTCCACGGCGCCGGTGTACTCGCTTGCCGCCACGCTGGGCCTCATCGTGGCGGTGAACGGGAACTACACTCCGCTGATCCTGCTCATCGGGTTCATCCCTGTCCTGTTCATCGCTTACGCCTTCCGCGAGCTGAACAGCGCCATCCCGGACTGCGGCACCACCTTCACCTGGTCCCGCCGCGCCTTCGGGCCCTGGGCCGGCTGGTTGGGCGGCTGGGGTGTGGCGCTCGCCGGCATCGTGGTCCTGGCCAACCTCGCGCAGGTGGCCGGCCAGTACCTCTGGCTTCTGGTCGGCGACGGGTCGCTGGCGGAAAACAAGGTCCTGGTCACCGCCACCGGCGTGCTGTTCATCGCCGTAATGACCCTGGTCAACTACCGCGGCATCAGGCTGGGCGAACACGTCCAGCGGGTACTGACCTACGTGCAGTACATCGCCCTGGGAATTTTCGCGCTTGCCATCGTGGTGCGGATTGTCGGCGGGGCGCCGGAGGGGCAGGCATTCGACCTTGAATGGTTCAACCCCGCCGGTGCCTTCGCCGATCCCGGGGCGGTGGTGCACGGGGCGCTCCTGGCACTGTTTATCTACTGGGGCTGGGATACCTGCCTGGCCGTGAACGAGGAAACGGAGAACCCGTCCGTCACGCCGGGCCGCGGTGCCGTCATCTCGGCCTTTGTCCTGGTAGCCATCTACGTCTCCGTGGCCCTGCTGGTGATGATGTACGCAACCGTGGGCAGCGAGGGAATCGGCCTGGGCAACGAGGCCAACCAGGACGACGTGTTCGTGGCCATGAAGGACGTCGTGCTCGGCCCGTGGGGCTGGCTGATCGTCGTCGCTGTCCTGGCATCGGTGCTGTCCTCCACGCAGACCACCATCCTGCCCACCGCCCGCGGAACGCTGTCGATGGGCGTCCATGGTGCCCTGCCTGCCAGGTTCGGCAGGGTCCATCCACGGAACCAGACTCCCGGCTTTTCCACGCAGGTGATGGGCGCGGCAGCCATCGCCTACTACGTGGCCATGAGCTTCCTCAGCGAAAACCTGCTCTCGGATTCCATCAGCTCCATCAGCCTCTTCATCGCCTTCTACTACGCCCTCACCGGCTTCGCCTGCTTCTGGTACTTCCGGGGCACCCTGCGCGAGTCGGCCCGTAACCTCTGGTTCCGCGGGATCCTGCCGCTGGTCGGCGCGCTGCTCCTGACAGGCGCGTTCTTTGTCTCGGCCGTGCAGATGTGGGACCCGGCCTACGGCGATACCGAGATTTTCGGCGTCGGCGGGGCGTTCATCAGCGGCGTGGTGCTGCTGGCGCTGGGTGTGGTGCTGGCCGTCGTCTGCCGGTTCCTGCCCTCCACCCGCGGCTACTTCACGGGCAAGCCCACAGCCGTGGCCTCCGCCGCGACCACGGCATAGGCCCCTGATGACCGAAACAGCCGACCTATCAGCCAGTCCCGACCCGTCCGATGTCCTGGACCTGGATGTACTCCTGACCCCGGAAGAACGGGCAGTGCGCCAGAAGATCCGCGACTTCACCGACCAGCGGATCCGGCCCGGGATCGCCGCGTGGTACGACGCCGCCGTGTTCCCGCTGGAGCTTGCCCCTGAACTTGGCGGGCTGGGCGTCCTGGGGATGCACCTGCAGGGCTATGGGTGCCCCGGGAGGTCCGCCGTCGAATACGGCCTGGCCGCGATGGAACTGGAGGCGGGCGATTCCGGGATCCGCACGTTCGTTTCGGTGCAGGGTTCCCTGGCCATGACCGCCATCCACAAGTGGGGTTCCGAGGAGCAGAAACAGGAATGGCTGCCCCGGATGGCGGCCGGCGAAGTCATTGGATGTTTTGCCCTGACCGAACCGACGGCCGGTTCCGACCCCTCCTCCATGACCACCGTCGCCCGCCGTGACGGCGCCGGAGACCAGGCAGGCTGGGTGCTGGACGGCGCCAAGCGTTGGATCGGGCTGGCGTCAGTGGCGGGCGTCATGGTGGTGTGGGCCAGGACCGACGACGGCGTTCGCGGCTTCCTGGTCCCCGCCGGCACCCCGGGCGTGACGGCCACTCCCATCACGCAGAAATTGTCCATGCGGGCCTCCATCCAATGCGATGTGGTGTTCGACGGCGTCCGGCTGGGACCCGAGGCCCTGCTGCCGGCCGCCCGTGGCCTGGGCGCTCCGCTCACCTGCCTGAACGAGGCACGGTACGGCATCGCCTGGGGCGCGATGGGGGCTGCGCGGGATTCCTACCAGGCGGCACTGGCGTACTCGCAGGAGCGGCTGCAGTTCGGCAAGCCGCTGGCCGGGTACCAGCTGACCCAGGAGAAGCTGGTCAACATGCTGGTGGAGATCCAGAAGGGCACGCTGCTGGCGCTGCACCTTGGACGGCTCAAGGACGCGGGAACGCTGAGGCCCGAGCAGATTTCGCTGGGGAAACTGAACAACGTCCGGGAGGCGTTGGCCATCGCCCGCGAAGCCCGCTCCATCCTGGGCGGCAACGGCATCACACTGGAGTATCCGCCGCTGCGGCACGCCGCCAACCTGGAGTCGGTGCGAACCTATGAGGGCACCGACGAAGTCCACACCCTGATCCTCGGCCAGCACATCACCGGCCTCGGCGCCTTCCGCTGACCCACCCCAAGTAAGTAGCGCTATCTGTCGTTTTGAGTGGTCAAAACGACAGATAGCGCTACTTACTTGGGCGGGATCCGTGGAAGGTGGGCCGGGCACCTAGGCCGAGAAGCCGCCGTCGGACTTGATCAGCTGGCCGGACACCCAGCGGCCTGCCGGTGAGAGCAGGAAGGCTGCTGTGCCTGCAACGTCAGCGGGAGTGCCCAGCCGGCCGGTGGGCTGACGTTCGACGACGGCTTGCCGGATCTCGTCCGTCATCCAGCCCGTGTCCACCGGACCCGGGTTGAGGACGTTGGCGGAGATGCCCTGCGGACCCAGTTCGCGGGCCGCCGCGATCACGATCCGGTCCAGCGCGCCCTTTGAGGCGCCGTAGGGAAGGTTGAACGCGGTGTGGTCACTGGTCAGCGCAACGATCGCGCCGCCGTCGTCCGTTGCCTGCCGCGCGAATGCGGCAATCAGCTGCCAGCTGGCCCGGGTGTTCACGGCGAAATGCCGCTCGAAGGATTCCAGGCTGGTGTCCAGGATTCCTGAGTCCACGGACTCCGCGTGGCTGAGCACCATCCCCTGCAGCGGTCCCGCAAGCGAAACGGCCTCCGCTACCAGCCGGTCCGGGACGCCGGGGTCCTGCAGGTCAGCGGACAGGACGTGGACCCGGGCGCCGATGGCTTCGAGCTCGGCGGTCAGCCGGATGACGTCCTCGGGTTCACTCCCCCACGGCATCCGCTCGTCGTACTCCTGCCAATAGGACAGGACCAGGTCCCAGCCGTCGGCGGCGAGCTGGCGGGCAATGCCGGCGCCGATGCCCGCCAGCCGTCCGGCACCCGTGATCAGGGCAGTGTTGCGCACAGCGCCTTGCGAAGGGGTTTCCATGGCACCAGCGTAATAGGCCATTCGCCTAGGGCACCGGGACCGGCTCTTCCCGCGGGGCGGCATGCCGGCGGATGGTGGCGCTGATGACCGCCGCGATGGTGCACATGGCCGCCGCACCGAACCACGCGTACGTGTATTGGCCCGTCGCGTCCCGGATGAACCCGGCGCCCAGGGCGGCAGCGGCCGCTCCGAGTTGGTGTGCTGCGAAGACCCAGCCGAAGACCACGCTGCCGTCCGCTCCGAAGGTTTCCCGGCAGATGGCGGCCGTCGGCGGGACGGTGGCAACCCAGTCCAGGCCGTAGATCACCACAAACACAATCATGCTGGGCTGCACTTCGGCGCTCAGCAGCAGCGGCAGCACAAGCAGGCCGATGCCCCGGAACTGGTAATAGACGGCAAGCAGGATGCGGGGGTTGAAGCGGTCGGTCAACCAGCCGGACGCGATGGTCCCCACGATGTCAAAAATCCCGACGACGGCGAGCAGCCCCGCGGCGGTGGTTTCAGGCATGCCGTGGTCGTGTGCGGACGGGATGAAGTGGGTGCCGATCAGCCCGTTGGTGGTTGCCCCGCAGATGGCGAAGCCCGCCACCAGCGCCCAGAAGGTCCGGACCCGGCTGGCCCGCCGGAGTACCTGCAGCGCGCGCATCGCCGCATTGCCGCGCGGGGCTGCGTGTCCGGCGATGGCTTCAGTGGCCGCCGCCGTGACAGGTGGTTCCGCTCCGTACGGCAGGACGCCGACGTCGGCCGGGGAGTTCTTGAGGAACTTCAGCACCAGCGGGACTACTGCCAGGGCGCCTGCGGCGATGAGCAGCGAGGCCTGCCGCCAGCCAGGATCCTGCGCGAGCACCGCGATGAACGGCAGGAAGACCAGCTGGCCTGCCGCGCTCCCGGCCGTCAGGATGCCGATGACCAGCCCCCGGCTTTTCACGAACCAGGTGTTGGCGATGGTGGCGGCGAAGACCAGTGCCATGGACCCGGTGCCCAGCCCGATCAGCAATCCCCAGGTCAGCAGGATCTGCCAGGACTGGTTGACCAGCACGGTCAGGGCACTGCCGGCGCCGATCAGCACCAGCGCCGTGGCCGTGACCTTCCGGATGCCGAAGCGTTCCATCAGGGCAGCGGCAAAGGGTGCCGTGAGGCCGAAGAGGACCAGGTTGATGCTGACCGCCGCGGACAGCACGGTGGTGGACCAGCCGAACTCCTGCTGCAGGGGGACCATGAGGACGCCCGGGGCGGCGCGGAAACCGGCGGCACCCACCAGGGCGAGGAAGGCCACGCCCGCCACAATCCAGGCAGGGTGCAGCCGGCGCCGCGGGCTCGGGCGAACTGTTGTTTCGTCCGGCACAGCGGCTTCATCGGGAAGGGTGCTCATGCTGCAGCTTCCTTTGCGGACGCCGCGGTCGAGAGCGGGACGGGCTGCTCCGACCTGGACTGGCTGTGCCAGCTGGTGTTCGCGGCGGTGAGCCGCTCGCCGCACCCGGTGCAGGTGTCCGCGGAGCCGGTCCGCTTCCCGCAGCCCGAATGGATGACGTACATATGGGCCGTGTCCGAGGGGGCCGGAAGGTGCTTTTCCGCCCAGATGGTCACGGCATTCAGGACCGGCAGGGCATCTTCGCCCATGGGGGTGAGGACGTACTCCTGGCGGGTGCGGCCGCCGTCGTCGTACGCCTTCTTCTCCAGTAGCCCGGACTCCACCAGGCCGGCCAGGCGCTTGGTGAGCACCGAGTCCGCAACTTCCAGGCGGGCCTTGATGGCGTCAAAGCGCCCGTTGCCGAAGAAGACTTCCCGGAGGACAAGGATGGTCCACGGGTCGCCCAGGATGTCCAGGCCCCGGGCCATACTGCACGTGCGCCGGGACCAGTCAGATCGAAGTGCCATACGGGCACCCTAGCTGACTTCTTTGAAGAAAGCCAGGCTCTCGTCGAAATGGCACTTCGCGGCAATCTCTGCCGGAAACATTGCCGTGAAGTGCAATCTCGCGGGGCGAGGAAGCACTACTACGGGATGGAGGTGAAGGCCTGCTCCAGGTCCGCGATCAGGTCCTCCACGTCCTCGATGCCGCAGGACAGGCGAAGCAGGTTGACGGGAACGGCCAGCGCGGTGCCCTTGACCGAGGCGTGGGTCATCTCGGACGGGTAGTTCATCAGGGACTCGATGCCGCCCAACGACTCCGCCAGCACGAACACGGACGTAGACTCGGCCACCTTCCGCGCCGCCGCCTCGCCGCCCTTGAACTGGACGGAGACCATGCCGCCGAAGCTCCGCATCTGCTTCTTCGCGAGCTCGTGGCCGGGGTGGCTGGGCAGCCCCGGGTACAGGACCGCCTCCACCTCCGGGCGTTCCAGCAGCCATTCGGCAACGGCCTGGCCGTTGAGGCTGTGCCGGTCCATCCGTACACCCAAGGTCTTCAGGCCGCGGGTGGTCAGGAAGGCGTCCATGGGGCCGGACACCGCGCCGACCGCGAACTGGACGAAGCCGATCTTCTCAGCCAGTTCGGCGTCCTTGACCACCACGGCGCCGCCCACCACGTCGGAGTGCCCGCCGATGTATTTGGTGGTGGAGTGGACCACCACGTCGGCACCCAGGGCGAGCGGTGTCTGCAGGTAGGGGGACGCGAAGGTGTTGTCGACCACCAGGAGGGCCCCGGCGTCGTGCGCTATGTCCGCGAGCGCTGCGATGTCGGTGATCTTCATGAGCGGGTTGGACGGGGTTTCCACCCATACGAAGCGGGTCTTGTTGGCGGCGACGGCCTGCCGGACGGTATCCAGGTTGGCCATGTCCACCGGAGTGTTGCCGATCCCCCAGTCGCCGAGGACGCGGCTGATGAGCCGGTAGGTTCCGCCGTAGGCATCGTTGCCCAGCACGATGTGGTCGCCGGGCCGGGTCAGCGCGCGGATCAGCGCATCCTCCGCCGCGAGCCCCGAGCTGAAGCTGTAGGCGTGGGTGCCCAGCTCCAGGGCGGCCAGCTGTTCCTGCAGTGCGTCCCGGGTGGGGTTGCCGCCGCGGCCGTACTCATAGCCGTCGCGGAGCCCGCCGATGCCGTCCTGCGCATAGGTGGTGCTGAAGTGCAGCGGCGGAACCACAGCCCCGGTGCGGGGTTCGAATGCCTGGCCGGCGTGCACGGCACGGGTGTTGAAACCTTGGTTTTCAGAGGCGGACATGATGCTCCTTATCGGGTGAGCAGTTCGGGGAAGCAGGTTCAGTTGCTGAGGTAGGCCAGCAGGTCGTGCCTGGTGAGGATGCCCACCGGCGCGCCCACGAACGTGACCATGACGGTGTCCACGTCCGAGAGGAGCTCCCTGGCCGCGGAGATGGTTTCCAGCGATCCGATCACCGGCAGCTTGGGGCCCATGTGTTCGGAGATCTTGTCCGTCAGCTTGGCCTCGCCGCGGAAAAGCTTGGCGGTCAGGGTGCGTTCGTCCACCGCGCCCAGGACCTCGCCCATGACCACCGGCGGTTCCTGCGACAGGACAGGGATGTGGCTGACGCCGAACTCGTTCATGATGTTGATGACATCGCGGACGGACTCGTTCGGGTGGATGTGCACCAGGTCCGGCAGTTCGCCGTTCTTGGACTTGATGACCTCACCCACGGACGTCTCTTCCCCGCCGGAGAGGAAGCCGTAGGAGCGCATCCACTGGTCGTTGAAGATTTTGGCCAGGTAGCCGCGGCCGGAGTCCGGCAGGATGACGACGACGACGGCGCTCTCCGGCAGGTCCCGCGCGGCCTGCAGCGCGGCCACCACGGCCATGCCGGAGGAGCCGCCCACGAGCAGGCCTTCCTCGCGGGCGAGGCGGCGGGTCATGGCGAAGGAGTCGGCGTCGCTGACGGCGATCACCTGGTCCGGGACAGACTTGTCGTAGTTCGCGGGCCACATGTCCTCACCCACGCCTTCGACGAAGTACGGGCGTCCGGTGCCGCCGGAGTAGACCGATCCTTCGGGGTCGGCGCCGATGATCCGGACCAGGCCGCCGTCGGACTCCGGCCTGTCAGCCGAGACCTCCTTAAGGTAGCGGCCGGTGCCGGTGATGGTCCCGCCGGTGCCGGCGCCGATCACGCAGTGGGTGACTTTGCCGTCGGTATCGCGCCAGATCTCCGGACCCGTGGTGCGGTAGTGGCTGGCCGGGGCGGCAGGGTTGGAGAACTGGTCGGGCTTGTAGGCGCCGGGGGTTTCGCGGACCAGCCGGTCCGAGACGCCGTAGTAGCTTTGCGGGCTGTCCGGTGGCACCGCGGTGGGCGTGACCACCACTTCAGCGCCGTAGGCCTGGAGTACGGCGCGCTTGTCCTCGCCCACCTTGTCCGGGACCACGAACACGCACTTGTAGCCCTTCTGCTGGGCCACGAGCGCCAGGCCCACTCCGGTGTTGCCCGAGGTGGGTTCCACGATGGTGCCGCCGGGCTGCAGTCTGCCCTCCCGTTCGGCATCCTCAATCATCTGCGCCGCAATGCGGTCCTTGATGGAACCGCCCGGGTTCAGGTACTCCAGCTTGACCAGGACGGTGGCCTTGACGCCGTCGGTCACGTGGTTGAGTTTGATGAGCGGGGTATTGCCGATGAGGTCCAGGATGGACTGGGCGTACTTCATAGGTACAAAGCTACCGCTTACTGCCCGGTGGCCTGCCCCGCCTGCCCTGCCTCCTCCGGCGGAAGGTTTTCCCACAGGCCCATCACGTTGCCCTCGGTGTCCTTGAAGTACGCGAAGGAGCCCATCCCGGGAATGGTTTCCCTGGGTTTCACCACGGCTCCGCCCATCGATTCAACGGTTTGCAGGGTGGCGTTGATGTCCGGCACGTCAATGGTGATGACCGGGTTCTTGAGGTCCGGTTCCCGGGCCATCAGGCCTCCGTTGATGGCGCCTGCTTCCGTGGGCTGCCCGGTGGACTCGTCCATTGGCGTGGTGACCACCATGTTGTAGTCCATGCCGGGGACGGGATCGATCCGCCAGCCGAGGGCCTCCTGGTAGAACTTCCTGGCCCGCTCCTGATCGTCCGCGGGGATTTCGAAATGTACCACTGCACCCAATGCGCTCACCTGCCGGATTGTAGGAAAGGCGCAGCGATTCCGCGCCACACGGTGGAGTCTAGTCCCGGATGGAGCGTTGGATAAGAGTGTTTTTGCCGGTTGCCGGGGCACGTCCGGCAGCGTTGTCGGCCCCGCGTGGGACGATGGATGCATGACCATCGCAGAGGCACCTCCCCGGCTGGCCGCTGCCGCCGACGTCTCCCTACGCTGGTATCCGGGTGGCCCCTTCAGCCTGGGCCGGACCCTCGGACCACTCCTGCGCGGCACCAGCGATCCGTCGTTCAGCATCCAGGGCGGCGTCATCTGGAATGCATATACGACGCCGGACGGTCCGGCAACGCTGCGGCTCAGCCCGGCGGGCGGTGGCGACGGCCCCAGTGCCGTGGCTGAACCTTTCGTGGACGTCCAGGCGTGGGGTCCGGGTGCTGCCGCCGCAGTGGAGGCAGTCCCACGGCTTCTGGGGGCTGACGATGACTGGCGCGCCTTTGACGAGCCCGCCTTCCACGCCACCCTCCCGCTCATGGTCCGGGAAGCACGGCGCCGGAGCCTGGCCCTGCGCCTTCCCGCGAGTGGCCGCATGGTGGACCAGCTGGTGCCCATCATTCTCGAGCAAAAGGTGACGGTCATCGAGGCGAGGCGGGCCTACCGGTACCTGGTGCACCGGTACGGCACACCGGCTCCGCGGGCCGGCGCCTCCACCCCTGCCGGCCTGGTGGTTGCCCCCACCGCCGCGCAGTGGCTGCAGATCCCCAGCTGGGAATGGCACAAGGCAGGTGTAGGACCCCAGCGCTCGGCAACGGTCATGCGCGCGCTGCGTTCCGCCGTCGCGCTTGAACGCCTGGCAGCCTTGCCGGCCCATGAGGCCTCGGCGAAGATGCAGACCATCCCCGGCATCGGCATCTGGACCGCCGCGGAAGTGGTGCAACGGACGCACGGCTGCCCGGACTCCATTTCCGTGGGTGACTACCATCTGGCCGCTTATGTGGGGGCGGCTTTGACCGGGCGCAGGACTGACGACGCCGGCATGCTCCGGCTGCTGGAACCGTGGACGGGACAGCGGCAGCGCGTGGTCCGGATGATCCAGAGCACCGGCTTCCGCAAACCCACCTTCGGCCCGCGGATGACCATCCAGGACCACCGCCGGCACTAAGGCCCGGCAGAACGTCCTGCCCGGACGGGAATGCGTGGACGGGCACGTCCTGCGGGAGTAGCGTGGCGCAAGGAGCCCGACCCGGAGCCCCGCCCCGCACCTCTGGAGTCAGCATGATCCACACGGAAAAGCTCACCAAGACCTTCACGGTGAAGAAGGAAACAGTAGAAGCCGTCAAGGGCGTCAATATCGATGTTGCCCGGGGCGAACTGGTGGCCTTCCTGGGTCCCAACGGCGCGGGAAAGTCCACCACGCTGCGGATGCTCACCACCCTGCTTCGGCCCACCTCCGGCATGGCCACCGTCGCCGGCGTCAACGTCACCGCGGACCCGGCGGGAGTGCGCGCACGGATCGGGTACATCGGCCAGGGCAACGGCGGAGGGCACAGCTTCCGGGTCATTGACGAGCTGGTGATGCAGGGCCGCTTCTACGGGATGAATTCCGCGGATGCCATGGCCCGCGCGCAGGAGCTGTTGAAATCCCTTGACCTCGCCGAGCTCGCAAAACGCACCGTGGTAAAACTGTCCGGCGGCCAGCGGCGCCGGATGGACGTGGCGCTGGGCCTGATGCATTCCCCGCAGCTCCTGTTCCTGGACGAGCCGTCCACCGGCATGGACCCGCAGAACCGGGCCAATCTGTGGGAGCACATCATGCGGATGCGCGAGGAGAACGGCACAACCATCGTCCTGACCACGCATTACATGGACGAGGCGGATTCGATGTCAGAGCGGGTGATCGTCATAGACCACGGCCAGATCATCGCCGATGACACCGCATCCCGGCTGAAGGCCAACTTGGCAGGTGACCTGCTTGCGGTGGAGGTCGCCGCGGACGCAGCGCCTGACGTGCGGGGGCTGCTGGGGCGTGCTGCAGCGGGCGGCGAGGTACAGGAAAACCGGCTCGACGGCGTGGTGACGTTCCGGCTCCGCCTGCCGGAGGGTGCCCGTCTGGCACCTGCGCTCCTGAAGGAAATGCACGACGCCGGCGCTCCCGCCCAGTCCCTGGAGCTGAAGCCGCCGACCCTGGACGACGTGTTCCTGGAACTGACCGGCCGCAACCTGAGGGAAGGGGCGAACCGCTGATGACTTCGCTCGCCGCGTCAGAGGTCCGGGAGAAGCCCAGCCTCGGCCGGATCCTCCGCGACACCAAATACGTGTTCTGGCGCGAGATGCTGCTGCCCCTGCGGGACCCGTTCTCGCTGATCTTCTCGCTGATCCAGCCGCTGGTGTTCCTGGGGCTGTTCGGTCCGCTGCTGGGAGCGGCCGTGGGCGCGCCGGCATTCGGCGGCCAGTCCACCCTTCAGTGGTTCCTCCCCGGAGTTGTGGTGATGATTGCCCTGTTCGGCACGTCCATGACCGGGTCCAACCTGCAGTATGAACTGATGACGGGCTCCTACGAGCGGATCCTGGCCACGCCGCTGTCCAGGTCGTCGCTGATGATCGGCCGGGCCCTGAAGGAGTGGGCGCCGCTGGTGGTCCAGGGGCTGCTGATAGCCCTGGTGTGCATTCCGTTCGGATTCGTCTTCTACCCCCTGCATGTGCTGATCGGCCTGGTGATCCTGGGGATTTTCGGGATCGGGCTGGGCGCCCTCTCCTACGCCCTGGCGCTCGTGTCGCAGAACAAGGAGTGGATTTTCTGGGGTGTGCAGCAGACGCTGCTGTTCCCGCTGATGATCCTCTCCGGCATCATGCTCCCCATCGAAGCCGGGCCGGCCTGGATGAAGACCGCAAGCCTCTTCAACCCCTTGACCTACCTGGTCAACGCTGAACGGGAACTCTTCGCCGGCAGCTTCGGGACGGACACCCTCCTTGGCCTGCTCGCCGCCTCGGTGACAGCCGCCGTCGGCCTCGCTGTTGGCGTGAAGGCCATCAACCGGAACATCAAGTAACCACTTCTTAAAGCAACGCGGGGTCACTCCTGGCCCAATAGACCCTGGTTTTTGGGCTAAACCTGACCCCGCGTTGTTTAGGAAGAGCGGTTTTGGGAAGAGCGGCGTGCCCGTTTGATCCTGGCGATGAGCCGTTGAAAATCGTCGGCGAGATCGTCTGCGTTCGGCTTGAAGTAGGACCAGCCGGCGTTGATGAAGAATTCGTCGCGCCGGTTGTCGCGTGACTGTTGCTCCCGGGAGCGGTGATGTTCGCCGTCGTACTGTACGGCGATCCGGTACTTCCGGTACCCAAGGTCGGCTGCCGGCGATCGTGGATCATCGGGGTCAAGGCGCAGCTGCAGTTCCGGCTCGGGCAGGTGCGCGTCCAGCAACGCCAGCCGAAGAAACGTCTCCGGAAAGGAATCAGACCCCACCCGCATCTCATCAATGGCCAGGCGCGCCTTCTCCACCCCCTTCATGTTGGGATGTTGCCGGATCAGCAGGCGCAGCCCGTCCTTGTAGGCAAACGGCGCGCTGCGGGACTCCAACTCCGGCCGCGGAATCCGGATCAGCTGGTCGCCCATGGCCACGAGGTATTTCAGGGGCAGCTGGTGCGCCAGGTCAAGCCATGTCCTGGCAGGCCCGCTGACCCTGATTCCGTCCACCTCCACGACTTCACCAGGAATCACATGCACGCGGTGACCGATGATGCCGGACCGCCGAACACGCGGCAACCCGTGCGGCTTACTGAGGTGGATCCGCGGCTCGATGCCCAGCCAGGGAGGAAGTCCCAATCCCGATAGGATGGCCGCTGTCTCGTGGGAAACCCAGGCATCCGGGGTTGCCGCGCAGAGCACACGGGCCCGCTCGGCCAGGTCAAGATCCCGCCCCGCATGGGCTCGAATCAGCCGGCCCGAACCAACCAGGTCCTTGGCGCGCAAGCGCTTTTGTGTAACGCCAAGGTCGCGTGCCTGATAGATCGTAAAAGGCTGCTTGGCGAGAGTCTCGGGAAGTGGCCTGGCAGTAACCATGGCAACAAGTGTGCACCCCCGAAGGAACACATTCTGGAGTTATCCACAGGTATAGGCGCACCCACCCAACCCGGGGTCAGATCCGGCCCGAAGAGACCCCGGTTTTTGGGCCAGATCTGACCCCGCGTTGCAGTTAGAGCCCCAGCCGGGCCACGGCTTCCTCGCGCATCTCCACCTTGCGGACCTTTCCGGACACCGTCATCGGGAAGCTGTCCCACACCTCGACGTAGCGCGGGATCTTGTAATGCGCCAGGTGCCCGCGGCAGAACCCGGCAACGGCATCGGAGTCCAGGAGCGTTGCCCCGGGTTTGAGGATGATGCAGGCCATCAGCTCCTCGCCGTACTTTTCGTCCGGGACACCGATCACCTGCACGTCCTGAATGGCCGGGTGGGTATAGAGGAACTCCTCGATTTCCCGCGGGTAGATGTTTTCACCGCCGCGGATCACCATGTCCTTGATCCGGCCCTCGATGATCACAAATCCTTCATCGTCCATCCGGGCCAGGTCTCCGGTGTGCATCCAGCCGTCCGCGTCGATCGCTTGGGCGGTCTTCTCCGGCTGGTTCCAGTACCCGGCCATGACCGCATAACCGCGGGTGAGCAGTTCACCGATCTGCCCGCGTCCCAGGACCTCACCGGAGGCAGGATCCACGATCTTGTTCTCCAGGTGCGGCATGGTCCGGCCCACCGTCTCCGTCCGGTGCTGCAGCGTGTCCCCCTGCCGCGTCATCGTGGAAACCGGCGACGTTTCGGTCATGCCGTAGCAGATGGCCACATCCTTCATGTTCATGTCGGAAATGACCCGGTTCATCACTTCGATGGGGCACAGCGAGCCCGCCATGACGCCGGTGCGGAGGGTGGACAGGTCGTATGAGGCGAAGTCCGGGAGGGCGAGCTCGGCGATGAACATGGTGGGCACGCCGTACAGGGACGTCCCGCCGAAGTCCTGCACCGCCTCCAGTGCTGCCGCCGGCGAAAATCCCCGCCCGGGAATGATGGTGGCCGCGCCGTGGCTCAGCGCGTTCAGATTCCCGATCACCATGCCGAAGCAGTGGTAGAACGGCACCGGGATCACTACCCGGTCATGCTCGGTGTAGCCCAGCAGTTCCCCGATGGCGTAGCCGTTGTTCAGGATGTTGTGGTGGGTCAGGGTGGCGCCCTTCGGGAAGCCTGTGGTGCCGGAGGTGTACTGCAGGTTGATGGGGTCGTTCGGGCTCAGTTCCGCCATCCGGGCCTTAAGTAGGGAATGCCCGACGCCGTCCGCCCTCTTCAGCAGTTCGGCGTACGTCAGTTCCGCGTCAGTGAGTGGTGTCGCGCCGTCGTCGCGCACGTCGCCTCCGGGCGCCGGGAGAAACACGAGTTCGCGCAGCCCGGGGCACTCGGCAAGCGCATGGCGGGCCATGCCCACGTAGTCGCTGTTCCGGTCCGACGGCGCAGTCACCAGCATCCGCATGCCGTTCTGCTTCACCACGAACTCGAGCTCATGGCTGCGATAGGCGGGGTTGACGTTCACCAGGATGGCGCCGGCCTTGGCAGTGGCATACTGCAGCAGCGTCCACTCCGCGCAGTTGGGGCTCCAGATTCCCACCCGGTCCCCTTTGGCGATGCCCACGGCGAGGAGCGCACGGGCCAGCCGGTCGACGTCGTCGTTCATCTTGGTGTAGCTCCAGCGCCGGGCGTCCGCACCCGGCACCGGCCCCGCCTCGATCAGGGCGTCGTGGTACGGAAACCGCGCCACAACCCGCTCAAAGTTCGCTCCGATGGTCTCTTCGAGCAGTGGAACGTCAGTGTCCCCGGCTGTATAAGCACGCATGGTGGCACGCTACCAACACGTCCCCGGCAAAAGAAGCATTCAGGCGGGCCCGGCGCAACAGAACCTGGGGAGGGGCAGGAGGCCGGTATTGTGAAATCCATGAGTGCACCCATCGACCTGCAGGCAACGTTCATCCCCAACGACGGCGAGTTTTTCCGCGTGAAGCTCGCCCTGGAAATCGCCATCGACGAGGTGGTGAACGAGCCGGGCTGCATCCGCTACGAACTGACGGAAGCCACCGAGGAGAAGCTGGTCCTGACCGAGCAGTGGGCCTCCGAAGAGGATCTGGACAAGCACTCCAAGGGCATCGCCGTGCAGGACCTGAACGAATCGTTGAGCGCACTGCTCGCCGAGCCGGTCAAGGTGGAACGTATCTAGCCCTTAAACCAAAAACGCGGGGTCACTCCGCGCCCACAGAACCGAGGTTATTGGGCGCGGTGTGACCCCGCGTTGCTTTTGGAGGGGTTAGAGATCCGGGATCTGGGAGCCGTCCTGCGGCCCGGCCGGTTTGCTGGCGGCTGCGGCTTCCTCCCGCTGGCGTGCCACGTGGGCGTGGACTTCTTCCATGTCCAGAGCCTTCACGGCGTCCACCACCTGTTCGAGCTGCTGGGCGTTCAGTGCGCCGGGCTGCGAGAACACCAGCACCTTTTCGCGGAATGCCATCAGTGTGGGGATGGACGAGATGCCGGCCTCTGCGGCGAGCTGCTGCTCAGCCTCCGTGTCCACCTTGGTGAAGAGGACATCCGGGTGCTTCTCGGAGACAGCCGAGTAGGTGGGGCCAAACTGCTTGCAGGGACCGCACCATTCAGCCCAGAAATCGACCAGGACAATGTCATTGCCTTCGATGGTTGATGCGAACTGTTCACCGGTGATGTCAAGGGTAGCCATGAGTCAACGGTACGCGGGACGCCCCGTGATTGTCGCGGCTGTTCGCTGCCCGCGTCATTGGGAATAACCGGCGCCTGCTCGTATACAGCGGGTCGCTGGGGGCCTAGTCTGGGGGTCATCAGCGTTGCCTGCCGCATCCAGGAGGGCCTATGGCCACCGTAATTTCGGCCCGGTCCCTGACCAAGAGTTTCGGCCGCCGGGAAGTGCTGCATGGCGTTGACTTCACGGTACCGGCCGGTTCCGTCTTCGGCATGATCGGTCCCAACGGTGCCGGCAAGACCACCACAATGCGCTGCCTGCTGGACATCATTCGTCCCTCAGCTGGCGAAATCAGGGTTCTGGGCAGTGATCCCCGTGCCGGCGGCCCGGAGCTGCGGCGCAGGATCGGTTACCTGCCAGGAGAGCTGTTCCTGGAGGGACGGGTGACGGGCCGCAAGCTGCTGGCCCATTACCAGGCGATCAGCGGCCCTGTCCCGCGTGGCCGGGTGGAGGAACTGGCGGAACGGCTAACGCTGGACCTGGACCGGCACACCCGCAAGCTGTCCAAGGGCAACAAGCAAAAGCTCGGCCTTGTGCAGGCCTTCATGCACCAGCCCGAACTGCTTGTGCTGGATGAGCCAACCAGCGGCCTGGACCCGCTGGTGCAGCAGGAATTCCATGCGATGGTGCGCGAGGCCCGGCACCGCGGGCAAACCATCTTCCTCAGCTCCCATGTCCTCAGCGAGGTCCAGCAGACTGCGGACACAGTTGCCATCCTCCGGGACGGACGCATCATTGCCGTCGAATCGGTCAGCGGACTGCGCGAAGGGGCCGTGCGCCGCGTCCGCCTCACGGCCACCGGCATCGGAAAGCACGACGCCGTTGCGCTGCTCAGTGGGGTTCCCGGCGTCGGGCAGGTGGAGATGCTTGAGTCCGACGGCGCTGTCACGCTGTCGGCCACATTGGAGGGTGCCATCCAGCCGCTGGTCCGGGTGCTTGCTTCGCTTGAGCTGACGGACCTTGTCCTCGACGAGCCTGACCTGGAGGAAGCGGTACTGAAGATGTACGCCGGGCCCCGGGGGGATGCCCGGTGACAACCACCCTGCCCTTGTTCCGCCGGTCCTTCTTCGACACCTGGCGCTCCACCCTCGGCTGGGCGGCCGGACTGGCAGCTGCCGCCTTCCTCTACCTGCCGCTGTACCCCTCCATCGGCGGCAGCGCTGAGATGCAGGACATGATCGATGCCCTTCCGTCCGAGATGACCAAGGCCCTCAACTACGACCAGATCGCCACCGGCCCCGGCTACACGCAGGCCACACTGTTCGGGCTGCTCGGCTTCCTGCTGATGACCATCGCGTCCGTGGCCTGGGGCGCGGCTGCCGTGGGCGGGGACGAGGAGTCCGGCCAGCTTGAGCTGACCTTGGCCCACAGTGTGAAGCGGGTCCAAGTGGTCCTTGAGCGGGCCCTCGCCCTGCTGCTGCGGGTGGTGCTCCTGGCAGGCCTGGTCTTTGTCCTGGTGCTCCTGCTCAACGGGCCGTCCCAGCTGGGCATAGAGCCAGGAAACCTGTTGGGCGCCACGGTCCTCTTCGCCGGCCTGGCCCTGCTCAGCGGCACCGCCGCCCTTTGCGCGGGCGCCGTGACCGGCCGAAGGACCTATGGACTGGCCGCCGGGGCTGCCGTCGGTGTGCTGGGATATGTCTTCAATGCCGTCGGGCGGCAGAGTAAGGACGTGGAGTGGCTGCTGAATCTCAGCCCGTACCACTGGGCCTACGGGAACTCACCGGTGGCAAACGGTGCCGACTGGGCGGCAGCCGGGTGGCTTTGGAGCCTTTCTGCCGCGCTCGTGGCGCTTGCCGCCGTCGGGCTTGAACGGCGAGACGTGGGGGCCTAGCAACCCGTCAGGCGTTGCTCCCCCAGGCGTGCGGCGCCGGCGTCCGGCTGCCTGGCAAAGCACTCGCAGCCCGCCACTCGTGGATCCATTCCGGCAGCACCAGATCCAGAGGAGGCTCGCCGAACTCCTGAAGGATTTCCTCCTGGCTGACCGGCCCTGCCTTGGTGACCAGGCGGGTGGCGATGTAGGCACGCGCGTAAATTTCGCCGTCGGACACCATCCGCTGTTCGAAGTAGATGGCTTTGGCGTCCAGCCCGATGATGCGGGTCTCAATGGTGTACTGCTGCCACAGCTGCAGTGACTTACGGAAGGCGATGGTTTCAGCCGAAACCACCGGTCCCCAGCCGCGCCGGCGCATCCGCTTCCACACCCCGCTGCGCACCATGAGGTCGAAACGGCCCAGGTCCATCAGCGACAGGTACATGCCGTTGTTGACGTGCAGGGCGATGTCGATGTCCGTGGGCAGGACGCGCAGGGGAAGCGATGAGCTGTCCCAGACAGCCAGCGGCTGCCGCCGGGCCGAACGGAACAGCATCAGAAGGGTTCTCAGGAGCAGGTGCATCCCCCAATGCTACCCGCCGGTAACATTGGCCGGCAGGCGGCAGGTCCGCCCGCGTAGGATTTCCTGCATGACGCAACAACGCTACCGGGACCGGGCGGACTGGCCGCTCACGGTCACTGCGCTCGTCTTCCTGGGTGCCTATGCGTGGCAGGTGATCGGCCGCGTCGAAGGCAGCGCGGCATTGTGGCTTGAGGGCGTGATGTGGGTGACGTGGGGCATCTTTGCCCTGGACTACGCAGCCAACCTTTGGCTCTCCACCGACCGCTGGGACTGGTTCGTCCGCAACCTCCACGAGCTGCTCATCGTGGCCCTGCCGCTGCTCCGCCCGCTGCGGCTCCTGCGGCTGGTGACGCTGCTGTCCGTGCTGCACCGGACACTGGGCGATACGCTCCGGGGCCGCGTGGTCACCTATGTGGCCGGTTCCGCGGCGATGCTGGTGTTCGTGGGGGCACTCGCCGTCCTGGACGTGGAGCAGTCAGCGCCGGACGCGAAGATCGTGACTTTCGGTGATGCGCTCTGGTGGGCCATGACCACCATCACCACAGTTGGCTACGGCGATATGTACCCGGTGACACCCATCGGCCGGATGGTCGCCGCCGCGCTCATGATGAGCGGCATCGCCGTCCTGGGTGTGGTCACGGCATCCATCGCGTCCTGGCTGGTCCAAAGGGTGGAGGACACCGCCGAAACCACCGCCGACGCCATGGAGGAACCGATCCGGGAGGAAGTGGCAGATCTCGTGGCCGAAATTACCTCGCTTCGCCGGGAAATTGCAGAGCTTAAGGAACAGCGCGCACTGTAGGCCGCTTCCTTGCCGGACCAGCTCCGGGGGGCAGGTATGTGCGCCCTGCGTGCGTGAGTAGCAGCTACGGCGCCACCAAGTACCGGCCTAAAAAATTCGGGTAATTCCTACTGGTGCCGTGCCCCAGGCCCGCTTCCTAGACTCGGGACTCCTAGGACCGAACACGCACTGGCGGGTCCCCCGGGTTGGCTTCCGGAGGTTCCGCTTACTCGCGGAGCCTCCGTATTTCTGGGTATGCGGATGCCTCCATCCCGCGCTGCCTGCGCGGCCCCGGCATCTGCCTGGGCTGCCGGCACGCTGCATCTCGCTCCGTCCTGCCGGCCCGCTTTCGCGCCCGGCCGGACCGACCCCGGATGGGCCACCCATGAACGAGCCTTACCTCACTACACCTGAAGGCGAGAGCAGAAGCTTCGCCACTGACGAACCCCGTACCGACCTGACCACGGGCCGGCCGGCCATCAGCAACAGGCTGTGGGCCGGAATGGCCACCGCCGCCGTCGTAGCAGCGGTAGGCGTGGGAGCCTTGGCAGCGCCGCCGGCTTCCCTGAACCAGGGCTCGGTCAGCCAGGGCGCGACGGCGGCTGGCCAGGTTGCCGGCGCCGCGGCACCTGCCGGCGACGGCACCACCGTCGAGGCCGGGGGCAGTGCGGCTCCCGGGCAGCAGCCTGCCGCCGTCCCGGCAGCAGAAGCTCCGGCGGCAGTCGCCCCTGCGGCTTCCGAACCGGCACCCGTGGAACCCGCACCGGCTCCGCCGGCCCCCGACCCTCAACCGGCACCGGCCGGCGACCCGAACCTCTACACCGTGGTTCCCGGCGACACTGTCGCAGCCATCGCGGGCAGGCACGGCGTGGACATGAACGCGATGCTCGCCGCCAACGGCCTCGGCCCCTACAGCGTGATCGTGCCGGGCCAGACCCTTGTGCTGACCGGACCGGCAGTAGCAGCGCCCGCCCCGGCAGCTGCACCGGTGTCCGTGCCGGCTCAGGCCCCGGGTCCGGCTCCGGCACCCGCCCCGGCTCCCGCCTTTGTTCCGGCTGCTCCTGCCGTGCGGACCATTTATGTTGCGGGCGCTGGCGGGCAGGAAATGGTGGACGCCTGCATCGGCCCGATCCACTACACCCCAGGCGACGGGTATTCGCTGTTTATCACCGAGCATGATTTCTGCGGCGGCTGGGCACGGTTCTCCGGAATCGGGGTAGGGGAAACCGTAAGCATCCCCGGCTACGGCACCTACACGGCAACGGCACGCGGACAGGTTCCCAACCCGGGCACCACCAACGACGTACTCAACGTATTCGGAGGGTTCCCCCGCGCCATTCTGCAGACCTGCATTCCGGGCACCAGCCAGATGCTCCTGATTGCGCTGAACTGATTCCCCGCCTGGTTGCGGGGTGTTAAAGCTTGTCCGCGGGTCCGAACCTGGTAGGACGGGATCCGCGGACAAGGCCACGTGGTTGCGCTGCCGTAGTGGCGCTACACCCGATGGCGTTCTGAAATATGCTCCACCAGTTCGCCCACACGCTGCTCGGAGTAGTTGCGTGCGATGTCACCCTGGCTGATGATGCCCACCAGCTTGTGGTCGGCGATCACGGGGAGCCGCCGGACCTGGTGCTTTTCCATCATCTCGATGGCAGCGTCCACGTTGGCGTCGGCATCAATCCAGTGAGGGCGCCCGGCGGCAAGGTCCCGGGCCATCATCTGGCCGGGATCGCGGCCGGCGGCAACGCACTTGAGAACGATGTCGCGGTCGGTGATCATGCCCATCAACTTGCCGTCATCGCCACAGATCGGCAGTGATCCGCAGTCCAGGTCCATCATCATCCGGGCTGCATCCACCAGTGACTGGTTTTCCTTAATACATCGTGCATCCGTGGTCATGAATTCACGTACAGCACTCATTGAATCCTCCTTTATCGATGGATGTATCGACGCAGGGCATCGGGGCCGCGTGCGCCGATAACTGCCAGACTACGCCCGGGCCGGTACGGTGTCGACGGCGATTTCGGCGCCCATGTCCCCCTGAAATTCTCCCCGCCTTATGGACTACTCCTCCTGAAACGCCGCGGGGAATAGACCATCAGGCGGGGAAAACTGACTGCTGGCGGGTCGTGGAGCCGGGGGTAGCCAGTGAAGCGGGGCGGCTCGGCCGGCAACAATGCCGGGACACGAAAAAACCTCCGGAACCATCAGGTTCCGGAGGCTTTCCTTGGGTGGCAGATGAGGGATTCGAACCCCCGTAGGCGTTGCCAGCTGATTTACAGTCAGCCCCCTTTGGCCGCTCGGGTAATCTGCCGAACTTCACAAGAAGCTACCCTCGGCTGCAGTCTTTGGAACGTCCGTTTCCGGGCCGTTCCGCTTCCAGTAACCGCGGGCAAGACAACTTTACAGAACTTCCGCCGAAGAATCGAATCGAGGCCCGGGCGGCAGCAAAATCACCGGAATTACGCGGAAATCCGGCCCGTCAGGCCTCGCCCAGGATCCTCCCGGCCAGCTTGGCCTCGAACCTCAGGGCCTGCTCCTCAGTGATCTGGTTCAACTGGACGGCCCGGAGCAGGTCTGCGTGCACACCTTCCAGGCGGGAGGACGCGTCCGCAACGGGACTGAAAATGATGGAGGCAGCAACTGCGGCTGCGGCCACCGATGTTGCCGCCGTTGCCACCGCCCCGGCCGCAGCGGTGGTGGTTTTCGAGACGTAACTGACGGCTTTGCGGTGCATGGCGTTCCCTTCGAGCAACAATCCAACACGTACAACTCTCCCCAGCACTCCTTCGTTCCCTCCGTGCGTCCGCTGAGAGGGAACTGTGAATTCCTCCACTCCACCGGGCGGGGCATCCGTATTAGGCTTGAACGCAGTGATCCATGCCCTGTCCGCGCACAGGGCTCCCACCAGCGAAGGAGAGTCATGGCAGGCGAGTCAACGTTCGACGTCGTAAGCAAAGTAGACAAGCAGGAAGTGGCCAATGCACTGAACCAGGCACAGAAGGAACTGGCGCAGCGCTACGACTTCAAGGGCGTAGGCGCCGAGGTGGACTTCAGCGGCGAAAAGATCCTGATGAAGGCCAACTCCGAGGAACGCGTCCTGGCCGTCCTGGACGTCCTGCAGTCCAAGCTGATCCGCCGGGGCATCTCGCTGAAGTCCCTGGACACCGGCGAGCCCTACGCCTCCGGCAAGGAATTCCGGCTGGAAGCCTCCATCAAGGAGGGCATCGCCCAGGACCTGGCCAAAAAGATCAACAAGCTCATCCGCGACGAGGCCCCCAAGTCCGTCAAGTCCCAGATCCAGGGCGACGAGCTGCGGGTGACGTCCAAGTCCCGCGATGACCTGCAGGCCACCATGGCGCTGCTGAAGGACTTCGAGGAAGCCGACCTGCAGTTCGTGAACTTCCGCAGCTAACGGCACGGCGCCGTCGTCCTTCGACGCGCAAAAAGACCTGCCGCTGCACAACGAGGCTGGCGCACCCGGAATATGGGTTGCGCCGGCCTCTTTGCGTATCACCAGGGAGTTTCCGCAGCACGGCGGGGCTTCTTGGGCGCTTAGGGCCCGACGGCGGCGCACGCCTACCGCAGTGGCCCGCCGGCCATGCGCTCCAGGCGGGCGATCCTGTCCCGCATGGGCGGATGCGTGGCAAACAGCTTGTTCATCGCGCCGCCCCGGAACGGGTTGGCGATCATCAGGTGCGACGCGTTGACCAGCCTCTGGTCCTGCGGCAGCGGCGCGATGCCCACGCCGCGCTCGATCTTGGCCAGGGCTGAGGCAAGCGCCAGCGGGTCGCCGGTCAGCTGGGAGCCGTCCTCGTCGGCGTCGTACTCCCTGGTGCGGGAAATCGCCATCTGGATCAGGGACGCCGCGAAGGGTGCCAGCAGGGCCATGGCCAGCATGGCGAGCGGGTTGGAGTTGCGCCGGTCGCCGCCGAAGAACAGCAGCATCTGGCCCACCGAGGTGATGACGCCGGCGACGGCGGCCGCCACCGACGAGGTGAGGATGTCCCGGTTGTAGACGTGCATGAGCTCATGGCCCAGCACGCCGCGCAGCTCCCGCGCGTTCAGGAGCTGCAGGATCCCCTCCGTGCAGCAGACGGCGGCGTTGCCGGGATTGCGTCCCGTGGCGAAGGCGTTCGGGCTCATGGTGGGTGAGAGGTAGATCCGCGGCATGGGCTGGTTGGCGCGGACCGACAGCTCCCGGACCATTTGGTACAGCTGCGGCGCCTGGGCCTCTGTGACGGGATAGGCCTGCATGGACCGGATGGCGATCTTGTCACTGTTCCAGTAGCCGTAGGCGGTGGTGGCCACGCCGACCAGCGCCATGATCCAGATGGGCGCGGAGCTGCGCGTGCCTGCACCTATCAATGCGCCCAGGCCCAGCAGGACCGCCCACAAAACGCCAAACAGCGCCGCTGTCTTCAGTCCGTTGTAGTGCTTGTGCACGTCTCCTCCTTGCTCACTATGGGAACGGCTTTCCGTGCAACACGGTTCCATGACGGCGTTCACTGCCGGGAAATTCCGAGGTTAGCCAACCCTTATTGTGAGATATTCATAATAAGTGTTTCAATGGAGCCATGACGGAGCACACAGGCGGCCACGAGGACTGGGCTGGTGCCCTGCGCGCTCACGGCCGCCGGGTGACCAAGCAGCGGCTCGCCGTGCTGGCCGCCGTCGAACGCCACCCCCACTCCCCCGCCGAAAGCATCCTCACTGCGGCCCGCGCTGAGCTGCCCGAGCTGACAGCACAGTCCGTGTACGTGGTGCTCGGCGACCTGACGGACCTGCACATGCTGCGCAGGTTCGAGCCGCCGCACTCCCCGGCTCTGTACGAAACCCGGGTGGGCGACAACCACCACCACGCCATCTGCATCAGCTGCGGCCGGGTGGAGGACGTGGACTGCGCGGTGGGCCATGCCCCCTGCCTCACGCCCCACTGGGATGAGAACGCCAAGCCGATGACCATTCAGATCGCCGATGTCATGTACCAGGGCATCTGCCAGGACTGCCAGCAGTCCCAACAACTTCCCTCCAATCGTCCCTCGCAAGAAATAGAGAAATAGGAGAAAAATGACTGTCATTTCAACAACCCAGTCAGGTGCCCCCGTCACGTCCGACGCCCACTCGAAGTCAGTTGGTGCCGACGGTGCCATCATCCTGACCGACCACTACCTGGTGGAAAAGCTCGCCCAGTTCAACCGCGAGCGGGTTCCGGAGCGTGTGGTGCACGCCAAGGGCGGCGGCGCATTCGGCACGTTCAAGACCACCGAGGACATCTCGGCCTACACCAAGGCAGCGTTCCTGCAGCCCGGCGTTGAGACCGAGATGCTCATCCGCTTCTCCTCCGTCGCCGGCGAGAACGGCTCCCCGGACACCTGGCGCGATCCCCGCGGTTTCGCCGTGAAGTTCTACACCTCCGAGGGCAACTACGACCTCGTGGGCAACAACACCCCCGTCTTCTTCATCCGCGACGGCATCAAGTTCCCGGACTTCATCCACTCCCAGAAGCGCCTCCCGGGCACCCACCTGCGCGACGCCGACATGCAGTGGGACTTCTGGACCCTGTCCCCCGAGTCCGCCCACCAGGTCACCTGGCTGATGGGTGACCGCGGCCTGCCCGCCTCCTGGCGCGAAATGCAGGGCTACGGCTCACACACCTACCAGTGGATCAACGCCGCAGGCGAACGCTTCTGGGTCAAGTACCACTTCAAGTCCAACCAGGGCGTGAACTCCATGACCGGCGAGCAGGCCGAAGCCCTGGCCGGCTCGGACGCGGACTTCTACATCCGCGACCTGTCCGAAAACATCGAAGCCGGCAACTTCCCGTCCTGGGACCTGCACGTCCAGGTCATGCCCTACGAGGACGCCAAGACCTACCGCTTCAACCCGTTCGACCTCACCAAGGTGTGGCCGCACGCTGACTACCCGCTGATCAAGGTGGGCACCATGGAGCTGAACCGGAACCCGGAGAACTACTTCGCGCAGATCGAGCAGGCCACCTTCGCGCCGTCGAACTTCGTGCCCGGCATCGCCGCGTCCCCGGACAAGATGCTGCAGGCCCGCATCTTCTCCTACGCGGATGCACACCGCTACCGCGTGGGCACCAACCACGCCCAGATCCCGGTGAACCAGCCCAAGAACCAGGTCAACAACTACAGCCAGGACGGCGCCGGACGTTACCTGTTCAACGCCCCCTCGGTTCCGGTCTACGCCCCGAACACCTTCGGTGGCCCGGCTGCCCTTGAGCCGCAGAACCCGGCCGGCGGCTGGGAGAACGACGGCGAACTGACCCTCGCCGCGCACTCCCTGCACGCCGAGGACAGCGACTTCGTCCAGGCCGGCGCGCTGTACCGCGAGGTCTACGACGACGCTGCCAAGGCCCGCTTCCTGGACACCATCACCGGTGCCGTGGGCGGCGTCAAGCGCTCCGACATCAAGGAACGCGCCATCCAGTACTGGACCAACGTTGACGCCGAACTCGGCGCCAAGCTCCGCGCCAACCTCGGCGCAGCACCCCTCTCCGACGCTGAGGCAGCCAACAAGATCGGCTGATTCCGCCCGGGGTTGCATCTGAAACCACCCCGCCACGGCTGCCGTGGCGGGGTGGTTTTTTCGCTTTCCACATAGCCGCCGGCGCCGTAGCCGCGGCCAAGCGCGCTCCCTAGGATCGCTGTATGACAACTTTCCAGGGCATACCCGCCGGTGCTTTCGGGTTCTATGCCGAGCTGCAGGACAACAACAACCGGGAGTGGTGGCTGGAGCATAAGGACAGCTACCAGTCGCTGGTCCGGGATCCGCTCGCGTCGCTCCTCGAAGAACTTGAACCCCGGTTCGGGCCAGGAAAAATTTTCCGCCCCAACAGGGATGTCCGGTTTTCATTGGACAAGTCGCCCTACAAGACCGCACAGGGCGCTTTTGCCTCGGGACAGGAAGGTGTGGGGTACTACCTTCAGATCAGCGCGGAGGGCCTGCTGGTGGGCGGTGGCTACCACTCCCATTCACCCGCTCAGCTGGCGAGGTACCGGAACTCAGTCGACGCCTCGGGCACCGGGGAGTCGCTGCGGCACATTGTGGAGGCCGTTGCTGCCGCCGGGTTTGCGGTGGAGGGCGAGAAGCTCAAGACAGTGCCGCGCGGCTACGCCCGTGACCATCCGCGGGCCGAACTCCTCAAACACAAATCGCTGGCGGCAAGCGTTGATCTGGCCCAGCCCGAATGGCTGGACGGCCCCGCCGCTGTCCCGGAAATCGCCAGGCTCTGGGAGGAGCTCCGCCCGCTCGTGGACTGGGTTACCCGGCACGCAGCCCCGTGATACTGCCGGCAGCCCAGTGGGCAAGGCCTGCTGTTTAGGCGTCCTGGACGGCGGCCAGGCGGGTTTCGAGGTTGTTGAAGAACACGGTCAGCATCAGTTCGAAGGCTTTGGTGGCCGCCTCCGGTTCGTTCATGACCACGAAGTCGAACTGCAGCCCGTAGAAGGTGGAGGTGAAGAGCCGGGCATCGGTATCCGCATGTGCTTCTGGGATCCCCTGGACCATCAGCCAGTCACGGGTCTTGTGGTGAAGCATCCGGAAATGCTCCTGGGACGTTCCGCGCGGCTCGGCGGCGACGATGTCCTGGGCAGTGGCCTCGAATTCCAGCCGCGTCAGGTGCCGGTTCCGCTGAGCCATGGTCCACTGCCAGGAATCCAGCAGGAACTCCCGCCAGGCGGCGCGGTCGATGTCGTGGACATCGGTGTTTCGCATGCGGTCCAGCCGGGATTCGATCGAGACCACAATGTCATTGATCAGCTGGTCGCGGCTGCCGAAGTGGTACACCAGCACGTAGGCGCTCATGCCCAGCCCCTCGGCAAGGCTGCGGAACGTCAGCTCCGCCAGCGTCTTATCCATCAGGTAATCCAGGATGGCGCCCAACAGCTCGGCTTTGCGTTCGGGTCGTGTGGGTCGTGCCATGAATCCATCCTAGAAGCCGGACATGCAAATGCCCGCCCGGGTATGGCCCGGGCGGGCATCAGCAGCGGGCCGGTCAGGCGCGGGTGAACTCGTCCTCGTCGTCGCGCTCGGTGGCGGCAGCGGTTGAACCACCCGCAGCAGGGCCGTTGACCGAGGCGCTGGCAGCGCTGAAGCGCTCGTTCAGGCGCGAGTGGCGCTGGCCGTAAGCGAAGTAGATGGCCAGGCCGATGATCAGCCAGATGGCAAAGAAGATCCAGGTCTCCACGGCCAGGTTGGTCATCAGGTAGAGGCACAGCAGGGCGGACACAACCGGCAGGACCTTGCCGAACGGGACGCGGAAGGCGGGCTTCAGGTCCGGGCGCTTCTTGCGCAGCACCAGGATGCCCAGGCTGACCACAACGAAGGCGGACAGCGTGCCGATGTTGATCATTTCCTCGAGCAGGTCCACGTTGGTCAGGCCTGCCACGAGAGCTACCGCGGCGCCGCAGATGATCTGGAGGCGGACCGGCGTCGAACGCTTCTCGCTGGTCTTGGACAGTGCCCGGGGCAGGAGGCCGTCGCGGCTCATGGCCAGGACCACGCGGGACAGGCCCATCAGCAGGACCATGATCACGGTGGTCAGGCCCACCAGGGAGCCGAACGCGATAATCTTCGCGGCGGACGTGTCACCAACGGCTTCGAAGGCCGTGGTGAGTGTCGGGTTCTCGGCCTCGGCCAGCTGGGTGTAGGACACCATGCCGGTGAGGGCCAGCGACACCAGGATGTACAGCAGGGTGACCAGGGCGAGGCCGCCGAAGATGCCGCGCGGAAGGGTCTTCTGCGGGTTCTTCACTTCCTCCGCGGAGGTGGCCACCACGTCGAAGCCGATGAAGGCGAAGAACACCAGCGCGGCACCTGCGAAGATGCCCAGGGTGCCGTACTGGGCGGGAGCCGCGCCGGTGAGGAAGCCGAAGAAGGACTGCTTCAGGACGTCAGCGGCGCCGGTGCCGCCGGTGGGCTCGGCCGCAGGGATGAACGGCGCGTAGTTTTCGAACTTGACGTAGGTGAAGCCCACCACGATCACGAAGAGGACAACGCCGATCTTGATCAGGGTGAAGATGTTGCCTACCCGGGCGGACAGTTTGGTGCCGAGCACCAGCAGCACGGTGAAGACGGCAACAATCAGGAACGCGCCCCAGTAGAGGTCAACGCCGCCCAGCGAGACGGCCGGCGGAATGTCCGCGCCCATCAGCGCGAAGACCTTGCTGAGGTAGATGCCCCAGTACTTGGCGATGACGGCCGCGGCGGTGAAGAGCTCCAGGATCAGGTTCCAGCCGATGATCCAGGCAAGGAGCTCACCCATGGTGGCGTAGGTGAAGACGTAGGCGGAGCCGGCCACCGGGATGGCGGTGGCGAACTCGGCGTAACACATGATGGCCAGGGCGCAGGTGATGGCGGCGATGGCAAAGGACAGGGTCACGGCCGGGCCGGAGAAGTTGGCGGCAGCCTTGGCACCCACGGAAAAGATGCCGGCGCCGACAGCAACGGCGACGCCCATGATCATGAGGTCCCAGGTGCTGAGGGAGCGCTTGAGCTTGCGTCCGGGTTCATCGGCGTCGGCAATCGACTGCTCGATGGATTTGGTCCGGAGAAGGTTCATTGGGGATCACAATCCTGATTTGTGAAGGAAACGGACCTATCCACGATAGTATCCATCCACTGGACGGCCCCAATTGTTCCGAATGGTGAGACAGCCCTTCTGCCAAACTTTATTCTGCATCAAGCGCTTGAGGCCCTCCGAATGGAGGGCCTCAAGGACTACTTATCCGAACGGGCTAGGCCGGCCAGTCCATCAGGGTGGACCGGATCAGGAAGCGTTTGCCCTCCGGCGCTTCCACCGAAAAGCCGCTCCCCCGCCCGGGAACCACATCAACGGTCAGGTGGGTGTGGCTCCAATAGTTGAACTGCTCCCGGGACATCCAGAACTCCAGCGGCTGCGGTTCCGGCCCATCCGAGAGATCAAACAGCCCCAGGAGGACGTCCGAATCGCCGGTCAGGAAGTCGCCTGCCGGATAGCACATGGGCGAGGATCCGTCGCAGCAGCCGCCGGACTGGTGGAACATCAACGGTCCGTGCCGGAGCCACAGCGAGCGCAGCAGCTCCACGGCCGGCGGCGTGAGCGCCACCCGGGAAAAGTCCTCCCCGGGCAGCGTCACTGCAGCATCGAGGCTGTCCAGGGCCATCAGAACCTCAGGACCACGCGGCCGTCGATCTTGGCGTGCTTCATCTCGTCGAACACGGCGTTGACCTCCGAAAGCTCCCGCACGGATACCGTCGGGTGGATTTTTCCCTGGGCGTAGAAGTCCAGCGCCTCCTCCAGGTCCTGGCGCGTGCCCACGATCGAGCCGCGGACGGTCAAGCCCTTGAGCACAATCTCGAAGATGGGCGCCGGAAAGTCGCCCGGCGGCAGCCCATTGAACACAATCGTCCCGCCGCGGCGGGCCATGCCGATCGCCTGTCCAAAAGCTGACGGGTGCACTGCGGTGACCAGGACTCCATGGCAACCTCCGGTTTCACGCTGGATCACTTCCACGGGGTCTTCGTGCAGTGCGTTGACGGTGAGTTCCGCACCGTGCGCCTTGGCCAGGGCGAGCTTGTCGTCGGCAATGTCCACGGCCGCAACCCTCAGCCCCATGGCCACGGCGTACTGCACGGCAATGTGCCCCAGCCCGCCGATACCCGAGATGGTGACCCACTGGCCCGGCTTGGCTTCGGTCATCTTCAGGCCCTTGTAGACGGTGACGCCGGCACAAAGCACCGGCGCCACCTCGACGGGGTCGGATCCCGCCGGAATGCGAGCGGCAAAGCGGGTATCGACGAGCATGTACTCGCCGAAGGACCCGTCCACGCTGTAGCCGCCGTTTTTCTGGACCTCGCACAGGGTTTCCCAGCCGGTGCGGCAGTACTGGCAGTCGCCGCAGGCGGACCAGAGCCAGGCGTTGCCCACCAGGTCGCCCACCGCGAGGTCGGTGACGCCCTCGCCCAGTACCACCACTTCGCCTACGCCCTCGTGGCCGGGAACAAAGGGCGGTGAGGGTTTGACCGGCCAGTCGCCCTCGGCGGCGTGGAGGTCGGTGTGGCAAACGCCGGTGGTGAACACCTTGACCAGGGCTTCCCCCGGGCCGGGGGTTGGGATGGGAAGGTCCTGGACCTGGAGCTCTGTGCCGAACCTGTTTACTACTGCTGCTTGCATTGTCGTCGTCATTGGCGAAAATCCTTGCGTCGTTGTAGCGATGGTGTGCGAAGGCTTAGAAGAAGCCCAGCTTGTTTTCGTTGTAGCTGACCAGGAGGTTCTTGGTCTGCTGGTAGTGGTCCAGCATCATCGAGTGGTTTTCCCGCCCGATGCCTGAGGACTTGTAGCCGCCGAACGCGGCACCCGCCGGGTAGGCGTGGTAGTTGTTGACCCAGACGCGGCCTGCCTGGATTTCGCGCCCGGCACGGTACGCAATGTTGCCGTTGCGGGACCAGACGCCGGCGCCCAGGCCGTACAGGGTGTCATTGGCGATGCCCATGGCGTCGTTGTAGTCGCTGAACTTTGTCACCGACACAACCGGGCCGAAGATCTCCTCCTGGAAGATCCGCATCTTGTTGTGCCCCTCGAAAACGGTGGGCTGGACGTAGTAGCCACCGGCCAGGTCGCCGGGCAGCTCTGCCCGTCCGCCGCCGATAAGGACCTTGGCGCCCTCCTGCTTTCCGATGTCGATGTAGGACAGGATCTTCTCGAGCTGGTCGTTGGAGGCCTGGGCGCCCACTTGGGTTTCCGTGTCCAGCGGGTTTCCCTGGACCATTTTCGCTACGCGGGCCACGGCGTCGGCCATGAAGGAGTCGTAGATGTCTTCCTGCACCAGGGCGCGGGACGGGCAGGTGCAGACCTCGCCCTGGTTGAAGGCGAACAGCGCGAAGCCCTCCTGCGCTTTGTCGTAGAACGCGTCCGAGGTGTCTGCTGCGACATCGTTAAAGAAGATGTTGGGGCTCTTGCCGCCCAGTTCCAGGGTGACGGGGATGAGGTTCTGGCTGGCGTACTGGCTGATCAGGCGGCCGGTGGTGGTCTCGCCGGTGAAGGCGATCTTCCGGATGCGGGGGCTGGACGCCAGGGGCTTGCCGGCCTCGACGCCGAACCCGTTGACAATGTTGAGGACGCCGGCCGGGAGGAGGTCGCCGATGAGCTCGATGAGCACCAGGATGGACGTCGGCGTCTGCTCGGCCGGCTTGAGGACCACGGCGTTGCCGGCGGCGAGCGCCGGTGCGAGCTTCCAGACGGCCATCAGGATGGGGAAGTTCCAGGGGATGATCTGGCCCACGACGCCGAGCGGCTCGTGGAAGTGGTAGGCGGTGGTGTCGTCGTCGAGCTGGGAGAGCCGGCCTTCCTGGGCGCGGACGGCGGAGGCGAAGTAGCGGAAGTGGTCCGCGGCGAGCGGGAGGTCCGCGTTGAGGGTTTCCCGGACAGGCTTGCCGTTGTCCCAGGTTTCGGCGACGGCGAGCATCTCCAGGTTCTCGTCGATGCGGTCGGCGATCTTGTTCAGGATGGCGGCACGTTCAGCGACGGACGTCTTGCCCCAGGACGGCGCCGCCTTGTGGGCTGCGTCAAGGGCCAGGTCGATGTCCTCTGCCGTGCCGCGGGCCACCTCGCAGAAGGCCTTGCCCGTGACGGGGGTGATGTTTTCGAAGTACTGGCCCTTCACGGGGGCCACCCACTCGCCGCCGATCCAGTTCTCGTAGCGGTCCTTGAAGGTGACCTTCGAGCCCTCGGTTCCGGGCTGTGCGTAAACAGTCATTGCTAGCTCCTTTGCTGTGCAGTCCAGGCTTTCGCCGTTGGAGCAAGCGTAGGAGCGGACAGGTTGCAGCCAGGTTGCAACGTTGCCCAGTTGGTTGAGCACAGGGGCCACGCCCGCCGGGTTCCCTGGCCGAGCTTGCGAGGTTAGGGAGCGGGTGGGGATTAGGCGCGGAGCTCGGCTTCCAGCCGTTCCAGGTCAGCGACGACGGCGGCCCGCTTGGGTGAGCGCGCAGGAAGGAGGCGGAGGGCGGCACGGCGGACCCCGACGTCGTCCCTTGCCTCGGGCAGCTCGGCGTACCTGAGGAGCGACTCGGCGCTGCCGTCGGTCAGGACTGCCTCGCGCAGCAGCGACGAGACCCTGTCCCGCAGCTCCACGATGCCGGGCGCCTCGGACCGCGGGAGGACGGCGCCGCGGTAGATTTCCAGGGCGATGCGGTGCGCGCCGCGCTGCAGGCAGCTCAGCACCTGGCCGCTGTCCGGCACCACGTCCACGGGCAGGCGGTAGGGCCGCGATCCCGGGACGGCATCCGGATTGAGCTGCTGGAGGACTTTGCGCAGGCGCACCATCTCCGCCCGGAGCGTGATGGCGGAGCCTTCCCCGGGGTACAGCAGGACGGTCAGTTCTTCGGCAGTGAGCCCGTCAGGGTGGGTGCTGAGCAGCGCAAGGATTTCGCTGTGCCGGGCGGACAGTGCAACGGTTTTGCCTTCGAGGCTGAGCAGGGCCTGGTCGCGGCCCAGCAGCTGCAGGCTGTTCCGGTAGAGGCTGCCTTCCTTGGTGCCCGCGCCAGGTGCGCGGGCAGCGGGAGACGCGGCCCGCCGTCGTTCAGGCCTGCGGGCGAGCTCTGCGGCCAGCTGGAGGCGCTCGACACGCAGCTGCGCCTGGGCTGCCGCCACGGTTGCCTCCACGAGGGACAGGGTGTGGGGGGCCACCGCCGTGGCGGTGCCGGTGATGTCCACGACGCCGAGGACCGCACCGGAATCGGGGTCGTGGAAGGGTACGGCGGTGCAGCTCCACGCATGCACGGCGCGCTGGTAGTGCTCGGCACCGGCGATCTGGATGCCGCGGCCCAGGGCAAGGGCCGTTCCCGGAGCGCTGGTGCCCACCGTGGCCTCGGACCAGTCGGCGCCGGGGACGAACATCATGCCCTCGGCCCGGCGCTGCAATGCGGGGTCGCCCTCCACCCAGAGCAAACGGCCCACTTCGTCGCCGACTGCCACCAGCAGTCCGCTGTCGTGGCTGGGCTGGACCAGGAGTTTGTTGATCACGGGCATGATGGCGGCCAGGGGGTGCTGGCTGCGGTAGTCCTCCAGCTCATCCCGGTCAAGCGCCAGCGGTGCTGCAGGGTTGTCCGGATTCGCCTTGAAGCTGACTGAACGCTGCCAGGACTCGCGGATCAGGTTGCGCAGGCCGCTGGGGGCATCCGGAAGGGCGCCGCCGTCGAGCTGTTCGTGGGCGGCCAGGGCGCTGGTCTGCAGTGGTTCCGGCTGGATCAGGTTCCTCATTGAACTCCTGTGCTGCCTGTAGGCACGGCATCACCATGCCGGCCAAGGGGTGGCCGCCATTCTAACCCTGCACCGGTCCGTAGCGCCCCGGATTCCCTGAAAAACCCTTAGCCGCGGGAAATCCGGATCATGTCCTCGCGGGGAACCACCTTGATCCGTTCCCGGACCACGTGGTCCAGGCCCTCGGGCCCGGTCCAGGCGGCACCGAGGCCTGCCTCATGGGCATCGAGCCGGTTCCACCCTTCCCAGGTGGTGTATTCAATGCCGCGCTCTTCCAGCAGGTCGATGATGGCCTGCGGATCCGGGTTTTGGGCCGGGGGCAGCGTGAGCCGGTCTTCGAGGAGAAATCCGATGGTTTCCAGCGCGTCGCCCTTGGTGTGGCCGATCAGGCCGACAGGTCCACGCTTGATCCAGCCGGTGGCATAGATGCCCGGAACCGGGTTGCCCTCGGCGTCCAGGACCCGGCCGCCCTCGTTGGGGATGACCCCGCGCTTGGCGTCGTACTCCAGTTCATCCAGGGCCGAGCCGTGGTAGCCGATGGCACGGTACACCGCCTGGACCGGGTACTCGATGTACTCCCCGGTGCCTTTGGCGTTGCCGGTGCCGTCAAGCTGCATGCGCTCAAACTTGATGCCGCCCACCTTGCCCGCGCCGTCGTCGAGCACTTCCACGGGGCTGTGCAGGAAGTGCAGGTGCAGGCGCCGCGATGAAGGGTTCTCGGATTCTGCGTGCTCCTCCACCAGCCAGTTGGTCAGTGTGTTCACCATGGTCTTGATCTGGTTATTGGTGCGGATGGCTTCATCCGAGGCGTCGTCGAACTCGAAATCCTCCGGATACAGCACGATGTCCACATCATTCATGTGGCTGAGCTCCCGCAGCTCCAGCGGCGTGAACTTCACCTGGGCCGGGCCGCGGCGGCCAAACACATGCACGTCCGTGACGGGCGAGGACTTCAAGCCCTGGTAGACGTTGTCCGGGATCTCGGTGCTGAGCAGTTCCTCCGGGTGCTTCACCAGCATGCGCGCCACGTCCAGGGCCACGTTGCCGTTCCCGATCACCGCGATCTCCCTGGCCTCCAGCGGCCATTCGCGGCCAACGTCGGGGTGCCCGTCGTACCAGGACACAAAGTCGGCGCCGCCAAAGGAACCCGCCAGCTCAATACCGGGAATGGCCAGGTCGGCATCCTTGACCGCGCCCGTGGAGAAAATCACCGCATCGTAAAAGGACCGGAAATCGTGCAGGGTGAGGTCCCGGCCGTACGTCACGTTGCCCAGGAACCGGATGTCGCCGCGGTCCAGGACCTTGTGCAGGGCGTTGACGATGCCCTTGATGCGGGGGTGGTCCGGGGCTACGCCGTAGCGGATCAGGCCGTAGGGTGCGGGGTATGCCTCGAACAGATCAATGCTGACCTCGAAGTCGCCGTCCTTCACGCCGCGGGACTTGGTGAGGATATCCGCAGCGTAGACCCCCGCCGGTCCTGCGCCCACAATGGCGACGCGGAGCGGGCGGTTGGAAGCTGTTTCGCTGGGGTTGGACACCGGGAGCCCTTCTGAACTGACCATTTTCATGATGCATCGGGATGCGCCGAGTCGGGTAGCGCACAATCCCTTATTCTAGGCCTCACCCGCTCTTGGCCAGCGGCACCACGTTGCCTTCGCGGTAGAGCAGCGCACGAAGCTCCGCCTCCGCCGATTGAAGACGCTTGGGGTCGATGGTCTCACCGGCGTGGTAGTGGTCCAGCACGCGTGGGTCCACATAGCTTTTCCGTGCGATGGAGGGTGTGTTTCCCAGGGTATCGGCGGCATCGTGCATGGCCCGGCTGATGGCCCTCTTCCGTTTGGCGGCAGTCCTCTGGGGACCGGTCCGGGCCAGGCTTTCGGCAGCCGCGATGGTGCCGCGCAGGGTGCGGAAGTCCTTCGCCGTGAAGTCGGAGCCGGTCCGTTCCTTCACGTAGGCGTTGATGTCGGCGCTGGTGACCGGGCGCCATCGTCCGCCCTCCTTGTACGCAAGGAGCCTGGCGTTGGGGCCGCGCCGTTTGAGCAGGCGCAGCAGGGCAGCCAGGTCGGGGTCGCGGATCTCCGATTCCCAGTCCTTTCCGCTCTTGGCCGGGAACCTCAGGTGGATGCGGTCTTTTCGGACCTGGACGTGGGCGCACAGCAGGGTGGCCAGTCCGCGGCTGCCGTTCTCGTTGGTATAGCGCTCGGAGCCTACCCGCAGGGACCCGCTGTCCAGCATCCGGAACGCCCCGGCAAGGACGCGCTCCCGGGTGAACCCTTCACTGCGCAGGTCCATCGTCACCCGGCGACGGGCGGAAGGCAGGGACTCGGCAAGCTGCAGGGAACGGTCAAACTTGAGCCGGTCCTTCCGCTCCCGCCATTCGGGGTGGTAGATGTACTGGCGCCGGCCCACCGCATCCACCCCCGTCGCCTGGATGTGCCCGTTCTCGAACGGGGCGATCCACACGTCCGTCCAGGCCGGCGGAATACCAATACTCTCCAGCCGGTCCCTGACGGGCCCCGGGGGCAGGGTGGAGCCATCGAGGTCCCGGTAGCTGAAGCCCTTGCCGGCGGGCACCCTGCGGTATCCGCGGCCTGAGGCGTTGCTGCGCCGGAGCCTCATGGGGCGGCTTTCGGCAGGTCGGCAAACATCATAAAAGCAAGCCTACTGACTATTTGGCGTTTCCGGCGGTGCCGGCTTGGAATACCTGTCCCGGTGCTGGTGTTATGGGTTTCGTGCCCACCCCTGAAGGATCCTCCCCTGCCAGTCCGCCAACCGCAGCCATGACAGGCACCGCTTCTGCCAAAGGCGCCCGCGGAGGCGGAGCAGCGGGTGCCGCGAAGCCAGGCGCCCCCAAGGCAGTGGACAAAGAGACGACGGCGGGAATCCTCTTCGGCATCGGGGCTTACGGGCTGTGGGGGCTGCTCCCCCTGTACTTCTTTGTCCTCATGCCGGCAGGCGCCATCGAAATCGTGGCAAACCGCGTGGTGTGGTCCCTGCTCTTCTGCGCACTGCTGATCACCGTCACCCGGGGCTGGCCGGCCCTGGTTGCGGCGGTCCGGAACACTTCGGTGTTCGGCCCCCTGGCCCTGGCCGCGTTCCTGATCGCCATCAACTGGCTGACGTACACCTACGGCGTGACCACCAACCAGACGGTGGAAGCTTCATTGGGATACTTCATCAACCCGCTGGTTTCCGTCCTCCTTGGCGTCTTCGTCCTCAAGGAAAAGTTGCGTCCGCTCCAGTGGGCCGCCGTCGGGATCGGTTTTGTGGCGGTGGGCGTCCTCACCTACTCTTACGGCAAGCTGCCGTGGATCGCGCTGACCCTGGCCTTCAGTTTTGGCCTCTACGGCTTCGTCAAGAAACGTGTCGGCCCCAGGGTGGATGCAGTCACAAGCCTCAGCGTGGAGACCATGGTGCTGGCACCCTTCGCGGCGGCCACCATGGTTTTCCTTGCCGTCACGGGTTCCGCCACGCTCACCACCCAGGGTGCAGGGCACTTCTGGCTGCTGCTGGCCTCCGGCGTCATCACCGCCGTCCCGCTGGTCTTCTTCGGCGCTTCGGCCCGCCGGCTGCCGATGACCACCATCGGGCTCCTGCAGTACTTCGCGCCCGTGCTGCAGTTCATTGTTGCGCTGCTGGTGTTCCGGGAAGCCATGACCGTGGACCGCTGGATCGGATTCGGTGTGGTGTGGCTGGCCCTCATCGTCCTCACCGTGGACATTCTGCGGACCGCGCGCAAAAACTCGGTGGCCCGCAAGTATGCGGCCCACCACCCGGCCTAGTCCGTAAACCCAGGAAGGCGGGACCAGCAGATGCTGGTCCCGCCTTCCTGGCGTTGCCGGAGGGAGTCGTTTCCGGTTAAGCGTTGGCCTTGATGGCGGCGGCGAGGACGTCCAGGCCGTCGTTCAGCAGGTCATCGGTGATGACCAGCGGCGGCAGCAGGCGGATCACGTTGCCGTAGGTGCCACAGGTAAGGATGATGACGCCTTCCTTCAGGCAGGCGGCAGCAACGGCCTTGGTCAGTTCGGGGTTGGGTTCCTTGGACCCGGCCTGGACCAGTTCGATGGCCAGCATGGCGCCGCGGCCGCGGATGTCGCCGATCACGCCTGTGCCGGTGCCGGCAAGTTCTGCCTGCAGGTCGCGGAGGCGGCCGGTGGCGAGTGCCTCGATGTGGCGGGCGCGGCCGGCCAGGTCGTATTCCTCCATGGAACCGATGGATGCCAGGGCAGCGGCGCACGCTACCGGGTTTCCGCCGTAGGTGCCGCCCAGGCCGCCGGGGTGGACGGCGTCGAGCAGGTCGGCGCGGCCGGTGATGGCGGACAGCGGCATACCGCCGGCGATGCCCTTGGCAAGAGTCATGATGTCCGGGATGACGCCCTCGTGGTTGACGGCAAACCATTCACCGGTACGGCAGAAGCCGGACTGGACCTCATCAGCGATGAAGACAATGCCCTTTTCCTTGGCCCATGCAGCCAGCGCCGGCAGGAAGCCCTCAGCCGGGACGATGAAGCCGCCCTCGCCCTGGATGGGCTCGATGATGATCGCGGCAACCTGGTCCCCGCCGATCTGCTTTTCGATCATGGTGATGGCGCGCTTGGCAGCCTCGGCACCGGTGATCTGCGGGTTTTCCTCGCGGTACGGGTAGCTCATGGGCATGCGGTAGACCTCGGGCGCGAACGGGCCGAAGTTGGTCTTGTACGGCATGGCCTTGGCGGTCAGCGCCATGGTGAGGTTGGTGCGGCCGTGGTAGGCGTGGTCGAAAGCGACGACGGCGTCACGCCCGGTGGCGAGGCGGGCCACCTTCACGGCGTTTTCCACGGCTTCTGCGCCGGAGTTGAAGAGGACGGTGCGCTTTTGGTGGTCACCGGGGGTGAGGCGGTTCAGCTGCTCGGCGACGGCCACGTAGCCTTCGTAGGGTGTGACCATGAAGCAGGTGTGGGTGAAGTGCTCCACGGCTTCCTTGACGGCACCGACGACGGCGGGATCGGACGCGCCCACGCTGGTGACTGCGATGCCCGAGCCGAGATCGATGAAGGAGTTGCCGTCAACGTCATGGATGATGCCGCCGTCGGCGTCTGCCACGTATACGGGAACGCCGGAAGCGACGCCCGCGGCCACCACGGACTTGCGCCGCTCGGCGAGGGCGAGGGACTTGGGGCCCGGGAAGTCGGCCTGGACGCGGCGCTTCTGCTCCAGGCGGAAGGTGATATCGGATGCGGTGGTGGTCATGGGTTTTCCTTTCAGAGCCTGGTGATCGAGCCTGTCGAGATCTTGGTTTCGACAAGCTCAATGACCGAAGAATTTATGAGTCGAGTGCGCTCATGACGTGCTTGATGCGGGTGTAGTCCTCCACGCCGTACATGGAGAGGTCCTTGCCGTAGCCGGACTGCTTGAAGCCGCCGTGCGGCATTTCGGCGGTGAGCAGGATGTGGGTGTTGATCCAGACGGCACCGAAGTCCAGGTCCCGGCTCAGGCGCATGGCCGTGCCGTGGTTGGTGGTCCAGACGCTGGAGGCGAGGGCGTATTCAACGTCGTTCGCGAGCTCAACGGCTTCTTCCTCCGTGCTGAAGCTCTGGACGGTGATGACGGGGCCGAAGGTTTCCTTCTGAACCACGTCGTCGGTCTGCTTGGCGCCAGTGATGATGGTGGGCTCGAAGAAGTAGCCCTTCTCCCCCGCCCGGTGGCCGCCGGTTTCGATGCGGCAGTTCGCGGGCAGGTTCTCCACCACGGACGTCACGGCGTTGAAGTGGTTCACGTTGTTCAGCGGGCCGAAGTAGTTGTCTTCGTCGTTCTGCGAGCCGGTGTGCAGGGTCCTGGTGTGTTCCACCATGGCTGCCACGACGTCGTCGTGCACCGAATCCTCCACCAGCACGCGGGTGATGGCGGTGCAGTCCTGGCCGGCGTTGAAGAACGCGAATTCGGCGATGGCAGCCGCGCTCTTCTTGATGTCGGCGTCCTTGAACACGATGGCGGGAGCTTTGCCGCCCAGCTCGAGGTGGGCGCGCTTGAGCCCCTTGGCGGCGCCGGAAGCGACGGCGATGCCGGCCCGGACGGAGCCGGTGATGGACACCAGGCCGGGGACCTTGTGCTCCACCATCATGGCGCCGGTCTGGCCGGTGCCGAGAATGACGTTGAGGACGCCGGCGGGCAGGATGTCCCCTGCCAGGCGGGCCAGGACCAGGGTGGATTCCGGGGTGGTGTCCGAGGGCTTCAGGACCACCGTGTTGCCGGCGGCGAGTGCGGGGCCGATCTTCCAGATGGCCATCAGGAACGGGTAGTTCCAGGGGGCCACCTGGGCCACCACGCCGATGGGTTCGCGGCGGACATAGGAGGTGTGGCCCTCGAAGTACTCGCCGGCGGACTTGCCTTCCAGGATGCGCGCGGCACCGGCGAAGAAGCGGAGCTGGTCTGCGCCGGCGGCCACTTCCTCGGAAGCGATCAGGGATCGGACCTGCCCGGTGTTGCGGTGTTGGGCCTCCACCAGTTCGTCACTGTTGGCTTCGATGGCGTCGGCGAGCTTGAGCAGCATCAGCTGACGCTGGCCCGGGGTGACGTGCTTCCAGGTCTTGAACGCGTCCTTCGCAGCGGCCATCGCGGCATCGACGTCGGCCTGCACGGAGATGGGCGCAACGGCCACCACCTCGCCGTTGGTGGGGTTCACGACGTCCAGCAGGCCTGTGCCGGCAGGGGTGACGAACTGTCCGTTGATGAAGTTCTGCAAGGTTTGGACCACGGTGTGCAACCTCTTTCGTAAGGGGCCATCGGCGCCAGGGTTATTGGACCAGGGCGGATGGATGGAACTGCCTTGAGCCTATGCCAGCGCCCCTGCCCAGTGAATAGCCACCTGCACACCCTTCCTTACGGTGTTTAGTGCGGTTGTCCAGAGCCCGTTTATCCTTGATGCATGGCCATTTCCCTCGCTGCCCTGCTGGGCGTGAACTCCCTGAAGCTTTCCAAGGCAGGGGTTGCTGAAACCACCTGGCACCAGGACATCAACTGGGTGGCGGTCACGGAGCTCGAGGATCCGCAGCGGTTCATCAACGGCGGCGAGCTGATCCTCACCACCGGGCTGCGGCTGCGTTCCGCGCCGGAGCAGCGGCGCTTTGTCCGCCAGGTGCAGCGGGCCGGGGCCGTGGGCATCGGATTCGGTGTGGGGCTCTCGCATGATGCCGTGCCGCCGGCACTCCTGGCCGAGGCCAACCGGTGGGGCTTGCCTGTGGTGGAGGTCCCCTATGAAACCCCGTTCATCGCCATCGGCAAGCTGGTGGCCGATGCCCAGTCCGCGGACCACTATGCCAAGCTGGAGCGGCTGATCGCCGGGCACCAGGTGCTGGCCCGGGCGCTGCTGACCGGCGGCGGGCTCGCCGAGCTCCTGAAGCACCTGGGCAGCATGCTCCGGACGGATATCGCCCTCACCCAGTTCACGGCGCAGCTGTACAACAGCAGCAGCGAGCCGCCGTCCGCAGACACCTGGTCCTCCTACCCCATCCCCACCGGCCGCCGCGATGCCTGCACCCTGTGGGTCCGGCAACCGTTCGAGGACTCCGGCATCATCGGCTACGCCCAGAACCTGATCAGCGTGGAGCTGAACAACATGGTCAAGCAGCGCCAGGCGCAGCGCGCCCTGTGCGGGCAGGTTCTCGAGGACGTCATCCACGGCGCGCTCGAAACCAGCGAGGCGCAGCGCCGGCTGGCCGGCGTGGGCGTGAACAGCACGCGCAAGAACGTGGTGCTGCTGGCCGTCTCCGCCGCGCACAACAAAGCCTTAGTGAGCACCTCCGTGCCGCGGGACCTGGAGAACTGTGTTGCCGCCGTCGTCGGCAAGGACCTGGTCCTGGTGGTCAATGACGACGGCGGGAAGGCGCCGGCCCTGGCGCGGAAGCTCAGCGACCATCTTGCCGAGGCCGGGATCCACGCCACCATCGGAATCGGCGGCGCGTACACCAAACCGAACGGCCTGCGCTGGAGCTACTTCGAGGCCCGGGATGCGGCAAGCCACGGGCTGCCCGTCAACGAGCCGGAGCGGCTGAGCCTGACATCGCTGCTGCTGGCCAGCGAGGACGTGCCGCTGGCGGACATGGCGCAGGAATCGCTGAACCCGCTGCGCACTTTCGATGCCGCCCATGGCGCCGAGCTGATGGCCACGCTGGAAAGCTACCTCAACAACAACGGTTCCGTGGCGGCCGTTGCCGAGGAGCTCACCCTGCACCGCAACACCGTCCGCTACCGGCTGGCCCAGATCACCGAGCTGACCGGATACGACCCGTCGGTCACCTCGGACCGGGTGCAGCTGTGGCTGGCACTGGCCGTGGCCCGGCTGTCCGCCCGGCAGGGCAAGTAAGCCAAGGCGGAGTCACTCCAGGCCCAATGTCCGCCGTTTCGGGGCCGTATCTGACCCCGCGTTGCCTTGGACCTGCGCCTAGAGGACTCCGCGCCGCAGGAGGTCGCGGGACTTTTTGCGGGCCTTCCGGTACTTCGATTCGGCGGCCGCCATCAGTTCTTCCTGCCGTTTCTGCAGCGCCCCGTAGGCTTCAGCCGTTGCCGCAGGATCCCGGTCCGACCGGAGGCCGGCGACCAGGTCGCGGGCCAGCACGGCGTCATGGTAATCGCCCAGGGTTTTCTGCTGCCGGTGGGCCGCCTTGGCCACCTTGCCCGCCCGTTTGCCCTTCACGAGGGCCGCTGATTCCGCCACATGCCGGAGCCGCTTTGCGTCCTTGCGCACCTGGTGGAGGGCATTCTCGTGGTCCGTTCCGCGCCGGGCGTGAGCGGCCGCCTTGTGCGAGCGCCGCAGCCGTTTCGCAGCCTTGTCCACGGCTTTCGCAGCCACCCTTTGCCCCGGCGCCACGGCCTGGGCGCGCACGGGCGGGTTGTCCCGGAAGTCTTCGAGGCTGTCCAGGAGCCTGAAGTAGCGTTTGGACTGCAGGGCCTCCTGGAGGCGCTGGTACCCGGCGTCGAACGTGGCTCCAGTCTGGCGTTCCACCCGGGCGCGCGCCGCGTCGATACCCTCGCCCGGAGGGAGACTGTCCATGTGTCCACGGAGGAGGCCCAGCAGCACCTCGGCGTCCCGCGGCTCGCCGAGCAACCGGCCCAGCCATTTCAGCTCGTCCCGCAGCCGCCGCACCGGCACTGCCCGGTAGAGCTTCCGGTACGCGGCCAGGCCGGAACGGATCCGACGCGTGGCCGAACGCATGTCATGCACGCCTTCCGGTTCTTCCAGCCGGACCGCCCCGTCCTGGGCAAGGAGCTGCTCGATCTGTGACGCAACGTAAACGGTGACGACGGCGGCGGCCGGGGCCTTCTTCCCGGACAGGAGTGCGGGCGTGCCCTCCTCGCGGCTGGCGGACGTGCCCAGGGCCTTGGCCAGCTTCGAGGCATGCCCGGCGGGACGGGCGCCGGCTGCCAGCAGAAGCTGCTCGGCCGGGGCGAAGAGTTCCGGCTCCCCGTGGACCAGTTCCAGCTCCCACTCACGCCACTGCTGCTTGTGCCCTTCACCGGCTGCTTCGCCGGACACATCCTGCCCGTGCAGGCGCTCCGCCGTCACGCGGTCATCGGCCAGGTCCGCCAGGTGCACGCCGTCCCCGCCATACAGCGCATGGGTGGTGCGTTCGGTACGCAGCCGGACCACGGGGGCCACCTCCGCTCCCCGCACATACGCCTGCACGCGGGCCAGCAGGCTGTCCGGAACGACGCCGGGCTGGCCCAGCGGGGCGTGCAGCTCGCGGCGCTCCTGCGGTTCGGCCCCTGTGGAAGCGGAGGATTCGGGCGGCAGTTTCAGGTGCCAGCCCGCGTCGGTTCCGCCCGTGCGGCGGCGCAGGGTGATACGGCGGGAGGCCAGGGTGTGCTTGGCGGTATCGAAGTAGACGGCTTCCAGCAACGCGGTGTGCGGCTCGCCCACCCGGGCAACGCCGGGCAGGTCGTGCAGCGGGGGCACTACGGCGTCGTCGCCGGCGTCGTACTTTTTCTCGACCTCAAGTCCCTCGGAAGCCTTCACAGCCGTCCTTCCACAATTGCTGCAGTGCGTAGTCCGGATGCCCGGCATCCGCCCGTTCGCAGTCTATTGCCCCGGGCCGGAAAGCCGGGAGAGCTTGCCCACAAAACCCTAGACATCAAACGTCTAACCTTTACCCTTGAAGTATGTCTGCCACCCCGCCCTCGCCGGCCGCATCCGCTCCCGCTCCGGCCGCTTTGGCATCAGCCGCTGCCGCTCCCGCGTCCGCGGCAGTCCAGGCCGTGCAGGCAAAGCCGCGGTCCGCCGTCGTCTTCGGCGTTATTGCGCTCGTCCTCATCGGGCTGAACCTTCGTGCGGGGATTACCGGGGCGTCGGCGCTGCTGCACGATCTGCAGACCGTGCTCGGCTACGGCCCGCTGGTGGCGGCAATCATTCCCTCCATCCCCACCCTCTGCTTCGCACTTGCCGGCGCGGGAACGTCCTGGCTCACCGGGCGGCTGGGCGTGGAGAAGGCGATTCTGCTGGCCCTGGCAATGCTGGCCGGCGGTCTCCTGCTGCGCGGCGTTCCGGCCACCGGGATGCTGGTTGCCGGCAGCGTTGTGGGGATGTCCGGCCTGGCCGTCTGCAACGTGGCCATGCCGTCCTTCATCCGCGAGCATTTCGCCTCCCGGACTTCTCTGATGACCGCCATGTATACGGTCACGATGACCACCGGTGCAACCGTCACCGCCGTGGCGGTGGTCCCCCTGGCGCAGGCGCTGGGATCGCCGTCCGCGGCCGTCGGCGCCATCGGAATCACCGCCGTCGCGGCCTTCCTGGCGTTCCTTCCCGTGGTGCTGCACGCGCACCGCAACAGCTCCCGCGGCCCCTCAAACGCCGTCTCCCCTTGGCCGCTGCTGCGGACCCGAAAAGGCGTGCTCCTCACCGCGATCTTCACACTGCAGGCCCTGCTCGCGTACGCCCTGCTGAGCTGGTTTCCCTACATGCTCACCACCATGGGGCTCAGCGCCTCGGACAGCGGGCTGATGTTCGGACTGATGCAGCTTGTCTCGGTCCCCGCCGGCATGGTCCTGATCGCCATCGGGTCACGGCCGCGGATGCTGCGGCCGGCGTTGTACCTGGTCAGCATCGTCATGGCACTGGGGCTGGTGGCACTGCTGGTGCTGCCCGTGCAGCTCTCCTTCGTGTCGGCCGTCCTGCTGGGCTTTGGCCTCGGAATCTTCCCGCTGGTGATGGTGATGATCAGCCGCAGCGGGGCAAGCACGGCCGAAACCACCGCGCTCTCCACCCTGGCGCAGTCCTCCGGCTATCTGCTGGCAACTGCCGGGCCCTTCGGAATGGGCCTGCTGCACGGGGCAACCGGGGGCTGGACCCTGCCCCTCGCGATCCTGCTGGCCCTGGCGCTGGTCCAGATTGTGGTGGCCCACCTGATCACCGGCACGCCGATGACCGGCAAAGCCAACACCAGATAAAGTAGGACGCCATGGCACTGAGCCCCTCCACCCGTGCGCCCCTGGCCGATGAAGTTACCGCCAAACTGCGCACCATGGTGCACTCCGGCGAATGGCCGCTGAACCAGCGCATCCCGTCCGAGACCGAACTGATCGCAGGGCTTGGAGTGTCCCGCGGCACCCTTCGCGAAGCCATCAAGGCCCTCGCGCACAGCGGAATGCTGGAGGTGCGCCGCGGCGACGGCACCTACGTCCGGGCCACCAGCGAGATCTCCGGCGCCGCCCGCCGCATGTACCAGGACCACACGGAGGAGCACATCCTGGAAGTCCGGCTGGGGCTGGACACCCAGGCGGCGAGGCTGGCTGCAAGGAACGCCACCGACGACGACGTCACCGCCCTGCGCGGGCTCCTCACCACCCGGGACCAGGCCTGGAAGGGCGGGGACTATGAGGGCTGGGCGCGGGCAGACTGGGGCTTCCACGAACGGGTGGCACAGGCCTCCGGCAACCCCCTGCTGCATGAGCTCTACGTCAGCTTTGGGCCCGTCCTCCACCAGGACCTCCTCATCCAGCAGGGCCGGCCGGGCTTCGAAGGGCTCCCCCAGGAAGGGCACGAGTTGCTGCTGGCGGCCATCGAACGGCACGACGAGGACGCCGCCGTCGCCACCGTGAACAGAAACCTGAACTCCTGCGCAGAGTGGCTCGGCACGTAATCGGTCAGTAGGCTTACTATCTGACGTAGGTAGTTAAGCCTGCCCTGCACCCGCAGGCGGGTGCCGCCGATGATGAGGAGTGCCCATGGCGCGATCCACACGCCTGACCGAACACGAGTTGGGCAACGAGACCCCACAGCCGAAACCTGGCGCCGAGGCCGCGGCGGCAGCCGAAGGGGCACCGCGGCAGGGCCAACCCCTTGGACAAGCTGCCCTGCATCGGGGCGCGAAGCTCCGGGAAACCAAGCCGCCCAGCGCACTCTGGTCCGACGGGCTCGGACGGGTGGGCATCCGCGCGGCCCAGATCCTGCTGATCCTGACCGTCGCCGTGGTGTCCGTCTACGCGCTGATGCAGATCAAGCTCCTGGTCATTCCGATCCTGATCGCGCTGATCCTGGCAGCCGCCATCGGCCCGTTCGTGAACATGCTGCGGCGCCGCGGAATGCGCGGAGGCCTGGCCACGGGCATCGCGTTCATCGGATTGCTGCTGCTGCTCGGCGGCGTTTTCACCGTGATCTACTTCTCGGTCCGCAGCCAGTGGGGCGAACTGGCAGCGCAGGCTTCATCCGGCCTCGACGAGCTTGAGCAGTTCCTGCGCACCGGGCCGATCCCCATCGAGCAGGAGCAGCTGGAGCAGGCCCGCCAGGGAATCATCGAGTTTGCCACCAGCAGCCAGGTCCGTTCCGGAGCGATCACCGGGCTGTCTGTGGTGACCGAGTTCATCGCCGGCACGGCCCTGATGGTGGTCATCCTGTTCTTCTTCCTCAAGGATGGCGCCAAGATCTGGAACTTCTTCCTCCGCCCGTTCCGCGGGGCCCGCGAGGCCAAGCTCCGCCGGGTTGGCAGCCGCACGCTTGAGGTCCTGGGCGGCTACGTCCGCGGCACCGCCATCGTGGCACTGGTGGACACGGTGGCCATCGGCGCCGCGCTGCTGATCATGCAGGTTCCGCTGGCCTTCCCGCTGGCCATCATCGTCTTCATCGGAGCTTTCGTCCCGCTGGTGGGCGCCACCGTGGCCGGCATCCTGGCCGCGCTGGTGGCACTGGTGGCCAACGGGCCCGTGGTGGCCCTGATCGTGGTGGCCGTGGTCATCGCGGTCAACCAGCTGGAGGGCGACCTCCTCCAGCCCATTGTCATGGGCAAGTCACTGCAGCTCCACGCCCTGGTAATCCTGATGGCCCTGACGGCCGGCACCATCCTGGCAGGCATCGTGGGCGCAGTCCTGTCCGTCCCCCTGGCCGCCGTGGCGTGGGCGATCATCCAGGTGTGGACGGCCGAGGATCCGAACATGGAAGACATGAACCCGGACCTGCCGCCGGCGAACACGCAGCCCGTCTAGCGCTGCGGTTCCTCCTTTTCGACGCACAAAAAACCTGGCGCACCTGAAATATCAGGTGCGCCAGGTTTTTTGTGCGTCGACAGATGGCTGTGCGCGTCGCGTTTAGCGGCGCAGACCCGCAAACACGTTCTTGGGACGCTGCATCTCGCCGTGCTTGGCGCCGAGGATCACCACGAGTCCGGCGAAGGCCGGAATGACCCACTGGAGCGTCTTGAGCTGCTGCTGGGCCGCCTGCAGTTCGTCGGAAGCACCGGGCCGCGGCTCGGTTGCGCCTTCGGAACCCTCACCGGCCAGCTTCTCCACCTTCTTGCCGAGCATGCCGGAGTACAAGGTCACCGCAGCGCCGGCCAGGGTCACCACGGTTTTGATGGCCGTGTCCCGGGCCACGCCGTCCTGCTGGGCGATGCGCTCCTTGTTCTCCCAGGCGATGGCCAGGTCCGCCACGAGGTGGGAGGCAAAGGCTGCCGTCTGGATCGGCGCCCATTTCATCCAGCCGGCGCTGGAGAGCCGGGTCCGCTCAGCGGGGTCCTTGGCTTCCGCCGCTGCACCGTTCAGGCCGATGGCACCCATCAGGGAGCCACCGAACCAGGCTGCTGCTGTCAGGTCGTGTACTGACCGGGCAATGAGATTTCCTGCCATGATGTGCATTCCTTACGTTGAACTGGTTCCGGATGCCGCTGCTGCGGACTTCGCTTCCCGTGTCCCATCGAGGTCATGGTCCGCCTATGGTAAGCACACTTACTAATGTTACGAAAGCCCGTCTTACGGGCACCGGACCGCGTAATATCGTGGCCATGGGAATGACAGGGACATTGTTCGGCTGGGCCTTCGGGGACCCGGCCCGGGAAAACGACAGCACATATGTGGACGGGCTTCAGCGCGAGGCGCTGCGGAATGCCCGGGAGACGGCGCAGGCCAAGGGCGTAGCTGCTGTGGCAGGCTCGGAGGTCTTCACCGTGCTGAGCGGACACGATTCCCTCGTGGAGCTGGACAACGCCCCCGGCCAGCTGGTGGTGCGCTGCACCGTCCATGTCGAAGGACCCGGCGCGGAGAAGCTGCGTGCCGAAGGACCCATGAACGGCTGACCGATGTCGGACCGGGACTCAACGCTCAGCCAGGCCGCCGACGCCATCGAGGAAGCCTCGAACCACAAGGTCCTGGACGTCCTGGCGCGTACGGGATTCGCTGTGATGGCCCTGCTGCACATCATTGTGGGGGCCATCGCCGTCGCCGTCGCTTTCGGCCAGCCAGGTGAGCCCGATGCTACCGGCGCGATCGAACAGCTGGCTGCCAACCCGTGGGGCCCGGCAGTCATGTGGGCATGCGTGGCAGCATGCGGTGGCCTGTCCATGTGGCAGGCCAGCGAGGCCACACTCCGCATGCGGGGCCGGCCCCGGAAGGAGCGGGTCTCCAAGCTGATTTCCTCAGGCTTCCTGGCCATTGCCTACGGCAGCGTCGGGTTCAGCTTCGCCGGTTTCGCGGTGGGGCTGCGCGGCGACTCCGGCGACAGCGCGCGGGACTTCAGCGCTTCCCTGATGGCCAACCCGCTGGGCTTGTGGGTGCTGGTGGCCCTGGGCCTGACGATTATCGGGATCGGCATCTACTTCGTGTTCAAGGGCGCCCGGCGCGGGTTCAAGGAGGAGCTGTTCCACTTCGACGGAACGCGGCGCGGCCGGCTGATCGACACCTTGGGCGTCACGGGCCACATCGCCAAGGGCATTGCCCTGAACCTCACCGGACTCCTGTTCGTCATTGCCGCGGCCAAGCACCGACCCGAGGAATCCACCGGACTGGACGGCAGCCTGAAGGCCCTGCGCGACCATCCCTTCGGACCGTCCTTACTGGTAGCAATCGGCGCCGGTTTCATCGCCTACGGGATTTTTGCCTTGATCCGCTCGCGGTTCGGCCGTATGTAATTCCTCCGGGATTCGGGGTACGAAGGAAACATGACCCAGCACCTGACGACGGACCAAACAGCCGACGACGGCGCCAGCAGCCGGGGCGCGGAACGCACCTTGCGTGCCTCCACAGCGGGAGGGCCTGCGGCTGGCACCGGGCGAAGGGAACCGGCTGACGCCGCCCCGGCGATCTCCGGAACGGCCGGACGTGCTTTCGAGGGTCTGTTCCGGGTGCTCAAGCTGGCCAGGCCGGACCGCCCCATCCATCCGAAGGGGCTGGGCCTGGCCGGGGAGCTGACGCGGACCGGCAACCCCCACGAAGCGAGTGGCCTGGAGTGGCTGGATTCGCCGGGCACGGACGCAGTGGAGGCCAGGTTCTCGCGGTCAGTGGGCCTGCCGCAGGCACTGCCGGACGTCCTGGGGCTCGCGCTGCACGTCACGCCGGCTGTCGGCACCCCTGGCACCGGCGGTCCCGCGGATGTGCTCTTCTCCTCCACCGGCTGGCGGATTCCCGGACGGTTCCTGCTCCAGCCGCGGCTCGACGTCGACGGCGCCACCATGACCACCCTCATGCCCTACCGCGGCAGGAACGGGCCCGTTCTGCTGGGACTGCGGACGGTCAGTTTGCCGCCGGGATCGCTGTCCTCCGGGGAATGGGTGCTGGGGCTGTACTGGGCCAGGCCGCTGGGACGGTGGCGGCAGTGCGGCGAGCTGGTGCTTCACGCGGGGTCCCCGCCCGGTGACACGCCGCTGCGCTTCAACCCACTGGAGAACCAGCCGCCCGGGGCGCAGACTTATGCCTGGACGCGCCGCCTGCGGGAGCGCTCCTACCGGACGGCGCAGCGGCCGGCGCCTGCCGCGGTCGGACGTTCTGCCCTCAACCAAGCCCGCATCGCAGAGAGAAGGAAGACCATGTCCACCGTGTCCCAGCTGTTCAACTCCCCCGCAGCCGACGTGTGGCGCGTCCTCTCCGACGGCTGGTTGTATTCCGGCTGGGTGGTGGGAGCCTCCAGGATCCGGGCCGTGGACGATGCGTGGCCCCAGGCCGGTGCCCGGCTGCACCACTCCGTCGGCGCCTGGCCGTTGGTGATCAACGACAGCACCAGGGTGGTGAACGCCGAGTCGGGCCGGTTGCTGGAACTTGTGGCGCGTGGCTGGCCGATGGGTGAGGCCAAGGTGGTGATCACCCTTGAGGACCGGGGCAACCAGTGCCAGGTGACCATCGTCGAAGACGCCATCAAGGGTCCCGGCAAGCTCATGCCCAAGTTCCTCCGGGACGCCATGATCGGTGTCCGGAACCGGGAAACCCTCAAGCGGCTGGAGCTGATGGCGGCAGGCGGCGCCGGAAAGTAGCGCCGTCGGGTTAAAACAACAACGCGAGGTCGCTTCCGGCCCAATGAACCGCGTTCATCGGGCGGAAAGAGACCCCGCGTTGCTTGTGGTGTCTTAGACCTGCGCGGCCACGCCGTCGCGGGAGATGGCCACCATGTCCTCGCGCGGCACAACCTTGATGCGCTCACGCTTGACCTCGACGCCGTGCGAGCCGCCGGCCTCCGTGGCAGCTGCACCGAGGGCGAGCTCGTGCGCGTCCAGGGCAAGCCAGCCTTCCCAGCTGGTGAACTGCACGCCGCGGCCGTCCAGGAGTTCGACGACGGCGTCCGCCTCGGGAACGCTGGCCACCGGAAGGTTTTCGCGGTCTTCCAGCAGGTAGGTCACGGTTTCCAGGGCGTCGCCCTTGGTGTGGCCGATCAGGCCGACGGGTCCGCGCTTGATCCAGCCCGTGGCGTAGATGCCCGGCACGTGGGTGCCGGACGCGTCCAGGACGCGGCCGCCGTCGTTCGGGATGACGCCCTTCTTGTGGTCGAACTCGATCTCCGGCAGGGCGGAACCGAAGTAGCCGATGGCACGGTAGACGGCCTGGACCGGGTAGTCCACGAACTCGCCGGTGCCGCGGGCATTGCCCGTGCCGTCCAGCTCTGTGCGCTCGAACTTGATGCCGGCAACCTTGCCCGGCGTCTCGGCGTCGTCATAAATCTCCACCGGGCTGTGCAGGAAGTGCAGGTGCAGGCGGCGGGAAGCCTTGAGCTCGGAGAGGTCCTCGGGCTGCTCGGCGATCCAGTTGGTGAGCGTGCCCACCATGGTCTTGGTCTGGTTGTTGGTCTGGATCTGGCGGTCGGATTCCTCGTCGAACTCGAAGTCCTCCGGGTACAGGATGATGTCCACGTCCTTGGAGTGGGACAGCTCGCGCAGCTCCAGCGGGGTGAACTTGACCTGGGCCGGGCCGCGGCGGCCGAAGACGTGCACGTCGGTGACGGGCGAGGCCTTCAGGCCGGCGTAGACGTTGTCCGGAATCTCGGAGACCAGGAGGTCGTCGGCGTGCTTGGACAGGACGCGGGCCACGTCCAGGGCCACGTTGCCGTTGCCGATGACGGCGATTTCCTTGGCCTCGAGGGGCCATTCGCGGGGAACGTCGGGGTGGCCGTCGTACCAGGAGACGAAGTCCGCGCCGCCGTAGGAGCCGTCCAGCTCGATGCCGGGGATGTTCAGGTCCGCGTCCTTGATGGCGCCGGTGGCGAAGATGACGGCGTCGTAGTGGGTGCGGAGGTCCTCGATGGTGAGGTCTGTGCCGTAGTCCACGTTGCCGAAGAAGCGGATGTCGCCGCGGTCCAGGACCTTGTGCAGGGCGTTGACGATGCCCTTGATGCGGGGGTGGTCCGGGGCAACGCCGTAGCGGATCAGGCCGTAGGGTGCCGGGTAGCGGTCAAAGAGGTCGATGCTCACGGTCAGCTCGCCGCTCTTGACGGCTTCGCTCTTGGTGAGGATGTCGGCGGCGTAGACGCCGGCCGGGCCGGAGCCCACGACGGCGACGCGCAGCGGACGTTCGGCAGAACCTACGGTAGTGCTTGATGACACGGCTGTGTTCCTTTTGTTCGTTCCGGCCCAACTAAGTAGCACTAACTGTCGTTTTGACGGCTCATAACGACACTTGGCGCTACCCGGTTGGGTTGGTGGGCTAGGTGGTGAGGATTCGGGGCTTGTTCGGGGTGGTGGTGCTGTAGTCAGCGGTTCGGAAGTGCGACGGCGCGAAGGGGCTCACGCGCACAACGTCACCGATGACAATGACTGCGGGATTTGCGACGCCGGCGGCCTCGGCCTGGTCCGCAATGGAACCGAGCGTGCCAATGGTGACGCGCTGGTCCGGCAAGTAGCCGTTTTCAACAATACCAACCGGAGTGTCAGCGGGCAGGCCGGCTTTGCCGAGGGCGGACGCGGATTCGCGGAGCTGGCCGACGCCCATGAGCAGGATGATCGTGTGGTCCGGGCGGGCAGGAACCTCGGACAGTTCCTCGTGGCCGGTGACCACGCTGAAGCCTTTGGCCAGTCCGCGGTGCGTGACCGGAATGCCGGCTGCTGCGGGAACGGAAATCGCGGAGGTGACGCCGGAAACCACTTCAACCTCGACGCCGTGCTGCCGGCAGTGTTCGGCTTCCTCGCCGCCTCGGCCCAGCACGTAGGGGTCGCCGCCCTTGAGCCGGACCACGCGGTGGCCGGCGAGGGCTTCTTCGACCAGGATGCGGTTGATCTGGGCCTGCGGCACGGGGTGGTGACCGGGGGTCTTGCCGACCTCGATCACGCGGACGTCGGGTGCCAGTTCGTTGAGGAGTTCACGCGGACCCAGGCGGTCCGCCACCACGACGTCAGCCTGGCCCAGGAGCCGGCGGCCGCGGACGGTGATGAGGCCGGTGTCACCGGGGCCTCCACCAACCAGGGCAACTGATCCCCGGTGGGCGCGGCGGCGGCGCAGCGGAAGGTCGCCGGTTTCCAGGGCGGTGGCGACGGCGTCGCGCACGGCCATGGCCCGGCGGGGGTCGCCCCCGGCGTTGACAGCAATCTTGACGTCGTCAACTTCTGCGACGGCGGGCGTCCAGGCTGCGGAGGCTTCATGGTCGGAGGCGTTGACGCACCACACACGCTGCGCCTCGGCGTCGGCCGAAACCTGCGCGTCCACGGCGGCATCACCGGTGGCGGTCTGGACGAACCAGACACCGTCGACGTCGGACGGACGGTAGGTGCGCGGCTCCCAGGTGAGAAGGCCGGCGTCGGCCAGTTCCCGGAGCGCGGGAGAGGCAACGGGAGCCACGGCGGTGACCCGTGCACCGGCGTCGAGCAGCCCCTTGGCGCGGCGTGCAGCAACGGGGCCGCCGCCCACCACCAGCACGGGGCGGCCGAGGAGGCGCAGCGCTGTGGGGTAGATATCCTGAATTGCCATGAATCAACGGTAGGGCCGCGTCACAATCGCCCACAAAGGCCGAGCAACACCAGTTCACGTAAGGTAACGCTGCGTCACAAAGGATGCTCAGGTCAGGCCGGCAAGGAACCGGCCCCTGTGGACGATGAGCTTCTCCAGGTAGCCGGCCAGCACCAGCCGCTCTGCCAGCAGGCCCAGGAACCCGAACGGGGCGGTGAACTCCACCCTGTCCGTCATGGCGCTGCCTGTGGCCGTCGCTTCGAATTCGTGGACGTGGCGGAAGCTCCTGAACGGGCCGCGGACCTGCTCGTCCGTGAAGCTGCTTGGGAAGTCCATGTGGGTGATGCGGTTCGTCATGGTCAGGGGAATCCCGAAGTGCCGCGCCCGCCACGTCACCTCCTGGCCCTCTTCGATCAGCCCGGACGTCACACCAGCCACCGCCCGCTCCCCCGCGCCCTGCTGGGAGTTCACGTGCACGTCGATACTGCGGGCCAGGTCGAAGAGGCGTTCCGGAGGCAGCGCTGATTCGGTGCGGCACACGAAGCTGACGGTCATCCGGCCAGTCTGTCACGGGACCCAGGGACCCGCCGTCGTGGGGCACATTGGGGGGCCACAGTGCCGGACCGGCCATAAGACGCGGCGTGTCCGTGTCACAGTGCCCCACGACGGCGGCGGGCAAAAGCACAAGCACACAGCAAAGCCCGACGGCGGAGGTCGCCGTCGGGCCTTGCAAGGGTGGTGTAAGGGCTACCGGGTGCTGCCGGAGAGGAGGCCGCGGCTGCGCAGCAGGCGCTTCTCGATGGGGCCGAACACCAGCAGTTCAATCAGGATGCCGACGGCGAGGATCAGCAGGATTGCCGACATCACCACGGTCATGTCGGACAGGATGCGGCCCTGGTCCAGCAGCGAGCCCAAACCGAAGCCGATCGTCCCGCCCACGGCGATGATTTCCGCGGCCATGAGTGAGCGCCAGGAGAAGGCCCAGCCCTGCTTGAGGCCACCCAGGTACCCGGGAAGCGCGGCCGGGAGGATGACCTGAAGCGCCATCTGCAGCCGGGAAGCGCCCAGCACGGTGCCGACGCGCCGGTACTGCGGCGGTATCTGGTCCACACCTGAGATCAGCCCGTTGATGATGGACGGGATGGCGCCCATGAACACCACGAAATAGACGGTGGCGTCGGTGAGGCCGAACCAGATGATGGCGGCGGGGACCCATGCCACCGAGGGCAGGACCTGCAGGCCGGAGATCAGCGGGCCGAAGGCTCGGCGCAGCGGTGCAACCTGTGCCAGCAGCAGGCCGATGGGTGTGGCGATGGCCACCGAGATCAGGAAGCCAACCAGTCCGCGCTGCATCGACGTCCACAGGGCCTCCTGGAGTTTACCCTCGTTCCAGAGGACGCCCATCTGGCCCACAACATCCAGCGGGCCGGGTACCAGGTCGCGGCGCTTGACGCCCAGGGAGACGTAGAACTGCCAGACAAGGATCAGGACGGCCAGGGCGGCGATCGGCAGGAGGATCCGGCTCCACTCGATCCGGTGCTTGCGGTCGGCATCGGACTGCAGCGAGTCCAGCCCGGACTCGAGTTCCCGCAGGTCCTCTTTCCCGGTGGAAGTCCTCGTCAAAGCGGCATGGACGTGCTGAGTGGATGCGGGCGCGGAGCCGGACAGGGATTTACTTGGCATGGCGGCGAATCTCCTCCCGCAGCCGGGCGGTGATGACCCCGGTCAGCTGGCCGGCAAGCCCGGCGTCGGTTCGGTGTTCCTCGGTGACGGCCCATTCCTGGACCACGCGGCCGGGACGGGAGGACAGCAGCAGCACGCGCTGGCCCAGCCGGACGGCTTCGCGGACGTTGTGGGTCACAAAGACGATGGTGCGGCCGGTTTCCTTCCAGATGCGCTCCAGCTCGTCGTGCAGGAGGTCCCGGGTGATGGCGTCCAGCGCGGCGAACGGCTCGTCCATGAGCAGCAGCTGCCGGTCCTGTGAGAGCGAGCGGGCCAGGGACACGCGCTGCCGCATGCCGCCGGACAGCTCGTGCGGCCGCTTGTCGCCGGCGGTACCAAGGTGCACGAGCTCAAGGAGTTCCTGCGCCTTGATCCGGCGCTCGGCCTTGCCCACGCCGCGCAGCTTCAGGGCCAGCTCGATGTTTTCCCGGGCGGTGAGCCACGGGAAGAGGGCCGCGTCCTGGAACATAAAGGCGGCACCGTCGCTGGGCACTTCCAGGGCGCCCGACGTCGGCGCCTCCAGCCCCGCGATGATGTTCAGCAGGGTGGATTTGCCGCAGCCGGACGCACCGAGGAGGGCAACGAACTCGCCCTGCGCGATGGTGGCGTTGACGTCGTCCAGTACCGGGGCGCCGTCGCCGAAGCGCTTGCCCAGGTTTTCCAGTACGACTGGCATGGTGCCGTCCTTAGGTAGTGGGATGGATCAGTCCTGGCCGAGGCCGGCTGCTGAAATCTTGGTGGTGCTGCCTGCAGCCGCGTTGACCTCGTTGAGTGCGCGGAGGTCGAAGAGGCCGTTGATGTCGGCCTGCTTGGTGGTGCCCGCCTCGACGCCGTCGTGAAGCAGGCGCGGGTAGCCTCCGGCCAGCGGGTCAAGGGTGAAGGTGATGTTGGCCAGTGAACGTTCCAGCACATCCGGGGCCAGGGATGCGCCGGCGGATTCCTGCAGGGCGGAGTTGATGACGCCGGCCTTCTGGTCCGCGGGTGCCTCGTTGAGCCAGGCGATCGACTTGGCGTGGCCTGCCAGGAGCGCCTTGACCGTCTCGGGGTGTTCGGCGGCGAATTTCTGGTTCACGATCAGGATGGTGGTGGGGAATTCGCCGGGCTTGCCCGTACCGGTTCCGTCCCACAGGTCCTTTTCGTCCACCAGAACCTTGGCTCCGGCCTGGAGCACCAGCCGGGACGCCCACGGCTCAGGCAACCAGGCGCCGTCGAGCTTTCCGTCCTGGAAAAGCTTCAGGGACTGGGCGTTTTCGGTGGGGTTGATGGCGACGTCGCCGCTGCCGTCAACGTTGGTCTTGTAGCCCTGGTTCGCCAGCCACGCGCGCAGGGCAACGTCCTGGGTTCCGCCCAGTTGCGGGGACGCGATGGTCTTGCCCTTAAGGTCTGCGGCGGAATTGATGTCAGGCTTAACCACCAGTTGGGCACCGCCCGCGGCAGCGCCGGCAATGACCTTCACGGACTCGCCCTGGCTCTTCACGAACGAGTTGATGGCCGGGTTGGGGCCGATGTATGCGGCGTCGATGGCGCCGGCGTTCAGCGCCTCGATGGCAGCAGGACCGGCGTTGAATGTCTCGGTGCTGAGGGTCGTGTTTCCCAGCGATTCGGCCAGGAAGCCCTCTTTGACGCCCACCAGGGCCGGGGCATGCGTGACGTTGCCGAAGTACCCCAATTTGAGCTCCGCGGCAGGGGTGGGGGTCACGGCCTGGGCCTCAGTGTTACGGGAAACAGTGGAGGCCACAACAGCTCCCACCACAATCAGGAGGACCAGCCCGACGGCCAGGGCAGCCTCGATGGCACGCTTGCGCTTGGGTGCTGCGCTTTCGCCTGCCACGATGCGGGTCATCCCGGGCTTGGAACTAGTCATTGTTTCACCATAGGGAGTGACATAAACCCGTTCAATGAAGCCTAAACGGGGGGTCACGCAGGTTCATCTAGCGTCACATTCGGCGGTGTGAGTGCGCTTTGTTTCCGCAGGCTTTAGATAGATTTGTAGCCTGCCGGCGGGTATGACGTCACCTGGGGGATGCTGATGAAGACTGCTGTTACTGCCACCGTAAGGAACTATTGGCTGGTCCTGGCCGGCATGCTAGGGCTGACCGTGGGAGTGGTGGCAACGGCAACATGGCCGTGGCCGGTGATTACGGGTGCCGCTTTGATTCTCGTCGCCGTCCTGTACGGCAGCAGACACCGCCAACTGAGCCGGGACATCCGCGGCAGGTTTGCTGGGGCCGGCCCGGGCGCGGGCGTTATCGGGAGCATCTTCGGGGCCGCCGCGGTACTCCTTCGTGGCACGCCGGCCGCCCTCTGGGCGGGACCGCTCCTGGGCGTGGCCGCCTTTGTGGGGATGTCCCTTTACCTCACCCGTTATGGGTCCTTCTCTTCGAAAACCGGCGAGGCCGCATCCGGGTCCAGCTAGTTGCCCTTGACGTTGACTAGCTGCCGCAGCTTGTGCCGGACCTTCACCAGGTCTGCGGCGTCCTGCATCACCTGGTCGATCGGTTTGTACGCGGCGGGAATTTCGTCGATGAATGCCTCCGACGCACGGAACTCAATCCCGCGCATGGCCCGCTTCAGCTCCTCGAGCGAAAAAGTCTTTCGGGCCGCGTTGCGTGAGTACTCCCGGCCCGCCCCGTGCGGCGAGGAGTTCAGAGACTCCGGGTTGCCGAGCCCTTCCACAACATACGACGCCGTCCCCATGGACCCGGGGATCAGTCCGGGATCGCCGCGCTCGGCTTTGATGGCGCCCTTTCGCGACACCCACAAGGACTTGCCGTAGTGCGTCTCCTGCTGGGTGAAGTTGTGGTGGCAGTTGATCCGTTCGCGTTCCTGCACCGGCCCGCCCACCCAGCGGCTGAACTGGGCGCTCACCCGGTCCATCATTTCCTCGCGGTTCAGCAGCGCGAAGTGCTGGGCCCACCGCAGCTCGGCGATATACCGGTCGAACTGCGGCGTCCCCTCGTCGAGATAGGCGAGGTCCGGGTCGGGGAGGTAAACCTGGTCCTTCCGCGCGACATGCCGGGCGACGCCAATGTGGTGCTGGGCAATTTTGTTGCCGATGCCCCGCGAGCCGGAGTGCAGGAAGAGCCAGACGTTGTCGTTCTCATCCGCGCAGACTTCGATGAAGTGGTTGCCCGAGCCCAGGGATCCCAGCTGCAGTTCCCATTTGGCCACGTATTGGGCGGGATCGAACCCCGCTTTTGAGGCCAGCGCCTTCAGTTCGGCGATCCGGGGTTCGGCGGTGGGCAGGATCTTCTTGTTGTTATGGCCAGCGGACAGCGGAATGACCCGTTCGATGTCCTCCCGGATCCGCTTCCTGTCCGCCGGCAGGTCCTTCAGCGTGTACTGCGTCCGGACCGCGATCATGCCGCAGCCGATATCAACTCCCACCGCGGCGGGAATAATCGCCCGCAGGGTTGGGATGACAGAACCCACGGTAGCGCCCTTGCCCAGGTGCGCGTCCGGCATGAGCGCCAGGTGCGGGTAGATAAACGGCAACTCTGCCGTCATCACGGCCTGTTTCCGGGTCTGGTCATCCAGGATGGACGCCCAGTTGAGAAGCTTGTTGTTGATGGTTTCCATGCTCCGTCTCCCACTGCACCGCCGAGGACTAACGTAAGTCCTAGGCTAAACCCGGTACCCCCTGAAGGAGACGCAAACATGGTGAACGTCCAAACCGAGATCCTCATCAACCGCCCGCGCGCGGAGGTGGCGGCGTATGCGGCCAACCCGGACAACGCGCCGAAGTGGTACGTCAATATCCATAAATCCCAGCGGCTGACTGACGGCCCAACAGGTACAGGTTCCAAGGTGGCGTTCACCGCAAAGTTCCTGGGCCGGGAGCTGAACTACACCTATGAGTTTGTGGAATACGTTCCCGGCGAAAAGCTGGTGATGCGCACCGCCCAGGGTCCGTTCCCCATGCAGACCACCTACACCTGGACCGACGAAGGCGGCGGAACCCGGATGACGCTGGGCAACACCGGCAAGCCCTCGGGTTCCTCCAAACTCGCCGGGCTGGTCATGGCCCCGATGATCGGCCGCGAGACCCGGAAGGACCTGCAGAAGCTCAAGTCGATGCTTGAGGCCCGCCAGTAAGCCAGTCCCCTTAAACCGCGAAATCGCCGGAATGCAACGAGGCCGCCGCAATTTTGCGGCGACCTCGTTGCATTCCGGCGAACTCGGCGAAAATCAGATGCTGTAGCGCTCGTCCTCGTGGTCGCCCGGGTGGTCCTTGACCAGGCCTGCGGCCAGCGTGTTGCCGTCCAGCGGGTCGATCACCAGGAACGCGCCGGTGCGGCGGTGGTGCAGGTAGTTCTCGAGCGGCAGCGGCGCGGCGAGCCGGAGCTGCGCGTGGCCGATGTCGTTCAGTTCCAGGTTCGAGGCGGGCTCCAGCTTGAAGGACGCGAGGTCCAGCTTGCCGGACACGTTGCGGACCAGTGCCTGCACGGTGCGGGTGCCGTGCTTCACCAGCACCTTCTGGCCCTCGCGGAGCGGCTTCGGGGACAGCCAGCACAGCGCCGCGTAAAGGTCGGCTGACGCTTCCCGGACGGTGCCGGCAGCAGCAATGGTGTCACCGCGGGCGACGTCGAACTCCTCCGCCAGGCGGATCGCGACGGACTGCGGGGCGGCGGCTTCCTCCAGCGAGGCGCCGGCGAAATCGATGCCAACAACAGTTGTGGTGCGCGGGTCCTGGCCGGGCGTCAGCACGGAGACCTTGTCGCCCACCTTGACGGAGCCTTCGGTGATCTGGCCGGCGTACGCGCGGTAGTCGCGGTAGGCCTCCACATCCAGGCCGGCGGCCACGGCATCGGGAGCCAGCGCGCCCTGTGGACGGATGACCAGCTGCACCGGGAAGCGGAAGCTCTCAAGGTGGCTTTCCAGCTCGTCGGCGGCGGGCAGGGTCTCGAGCACCTCAAGCAGGGCCGGGCCGGTGTACCAGGGGGTCCGCTCCGAGCGCTCCACCACGTTGTCGCCGTCGAGCGCGGAAACGGGCACAACCAGCAGGTCGGAGATGCCGTCGGAGCCGAGGCCCAGCTCGCGGCCCACCTGCTGCACGTCGGCTTCGATCTCGCGGAACACGGACTCGCTGAAGTCCACCAGGTCGATCTTGTTCACGGCCACGATCACGTGCGCCACACGCAGCAGCTGCAGCACGGACAGGTGCCGGCGGGTCTGTTCCAGCACACCCTTGCGGGCGTCGATGAGTACGACGACGGCATCCGCAGTGGACGCGCCCGTCACCGTGTTCTTGGTGTACTGGACGTGCCCGGGGCAGTCGGCCAGGATGAAGCTGCGGCGGTCGGTGGCGAAGTAGCGGTAGGCCACGTCGATGGTAATGCCCTGTTCGCGCTCGGCACGCAGGCCGTCGGTCAGCAGCGCCAGGTCGATGCCGCCCTTTTCGCCGCCGAAGCCGCGGTCCGCGGAGGTGCGGGCAACGGCGTCGAGCGTGTCAGCCAGGATTGCCTTGGAATCGTGAAGGAGGCGGCCCACCAAAGTGGACTTGCCGTCGTCGACCGATCCTGCGGTGGCGAAACGGAAGAGCGTAGTGGGCAGGCCTTCGGTGAGTGAGCCTGTCGAAATCTCGGAAATCGTGCTCATTAGAAATACCCGTCCTTCTTGCGGTCTTCCATGGCTGCCTCGGAGATGCGGTCATCTGCACGGGTGGCGCCACGTTCGGTGAGGGTGGAGGCAGCAACTTCAACGACGACGTCGGCCACCGTGTAGGCGTCGGACTCGACGGCGCCGGTGCAGGACATGTCGCCCACGGTGCGGTAGCGGACGGTCTTGGTGATGACTTCCTCGTGGGGCAGGGGCTGGGACACCTCGCCCACTGCGCGCCACATGCCGTCGCGGGCGAAAACCTCGCGCTCGTGGGCGTAGTACAGGCCGGGCAGCTCGATGTTCTCGCGCTCGATGTAGCGCCAGATGTCCAGCTCGGTCCAGTTGCTGATGGGGAACGCACGGACGTGCTGGCCCACGGTGTGGCGGCCGTTGTAGAGGTTCCACAGCTCGGGGCGCTGGTTGCGCGGGTCCCACTGGCCGAACTCGTCGCGCAGGCTCAGGATGCGCTCCTTGGCGCGGGCCTTGTCCTCGTCGCGGCGGCCGCCGCCGAACACGGCGTCGAACTTGTTCTGCTGGATGGCGTCCAGCAGCGGGACGGTCTGCAGCGGGTTGCGGGTGCCGTCGGCACGCTCGGCGAGCTCGCCGCGGTCGATGAACTCCTGCACGGAGCCGACCACGAGCTTCAGGCCCAGGCGCTCCACGGTGCGGTCGCGGAAGTCGATGACCTCCGGGAAGTTGTGGCCGGTGTCCACGTGCAGCACGGGGAACGGGACCTTGCCGGGCCAGAATGCCTTGGTGGCCAGGTGCAGCATCACCACGGAGTCCTTGCCGCCGGAGAACAGCAGCGCGGGCTTCTCGAACTCGGCAACAACCTCGCGGATGATGTGGATGGCCTCGGACTCAAGGGTGTCCAGGCTGGAGAGGCGCGTGGAAACGGCGGCTTCAGTCACCTGGGTGGTCTCCTCGGTTAGGGAAGTGCTCATACGTGTAGTCCGCATTCTGTCTTGTCGGTCCCTGCCCAGCGGCCGGCGCGGGGGTCGTCGCCCGGCGCCACCTTCCGGGTGCAGGGCTGGCAGCCAATGGAGGGGTAACCCTGGGAAAGCAGCGGGTTGACGGGCAGGAGGTTGTCGTCCGAGTACTGGACCAGCTGGTCGAAGGTCCACGCGGCCACCGGGTTCACCTTGACCAGGCCGTTGGCCTCGTCCCAGGTGACCAGCGGGGTGTTGGTGCGGGTGGGTGCCTCGTCGCGGCGGACGCCGGTGAACCAGAGTTCGTAGCCGGACAGGGTGCGGCGCAGCGGGGCCACCTTGCGGAGGGCGCAGCACTGGGCGGCGTCACGGGCGAAGAGGTCCTTGCCCAGGAGGCGGTCCTGCTGCTCCACCGTGTTCTCGGGGAGCACGTCCACCACGTTGACGCGGAGATTTGCGGCTACCTCGTCACGCGTGGCGTAGGTTTCCGGGAAGTGGTAGCCGGTCTCAAGGAACAGGACGTCGACGCCGGGCATCTGGTCCGCGACCAGGGCCGGCAGGACGGCGTCGGCCATGGAGCAGGCGACGGCGACGGCGGGCAGGTCGAAGTTGCGCTCCACCCAGGCGATGACGTCGCGGGCGGGGGCGTCCCAGCCGAGCTCGGCGGCGCCGGCTTCGGCGAGGGCCTTCAGCTCTTCCTTCGAGCGGAGCTTGGGGGTTTCGGCAGCCTTGGTTTCGACAAGCTCAACCACCGTCGCCTTTGCCTCAGCCGGCTCAACCACAGGGTCTACTCCGAGTGCGTGCTTGCTCATTACTGGAGTGCCTCCTCGTCTGCTGCGTGGGCCCATTCGGCGAAGGTCTGGCCCTCGGCGCGCTGGGCAACGAAGGTGCGGACAACGCGCTCAACGTAGTCGGGCAGGTCGTCCACGTACACCTTCAGGCCACGGACGGTGCGTCCCAGGCCGGCCTCTTCGCGGCTGCTGGAAGCCAGCCCGCCGCCCAGGTGGACCTGGAAGCCCGGGGAGGGGTCGCCGTCGGGCGTGGGAAGCATCATGCCCTTAAGCCCGATGTCCGCGGTCTGGATGCGGGCGCAGGAGTTGGGGCAGCCGTTGATGTGCAGGGACAGCGCGTGCGGCAGCTCGCCGGATTCGGCGAGGTCGGCCAGGCGGCGCTCAAGTTCGGCAACGGCTGTGGCGGCGGTGTGCTTGGTCTCCACGATGGCCAGCTTGCAGTACTCGATGCCGGTGCAGGCGATGGTGCCGCGGCGGAACACGGACGGGCGGGCGGACAGGCCCAGCGCGTCGAGCTCGGCCACCAAGGGCTCCACGTGGTCCTTCTCGACGTCCAGGACAACGAGCTTCTGGTGCGGGGTGGTGCGCAGGCGGTAGGAGCCGCGGGCTTCCAGGGTGTCCGCGAGCTTGACCAGGGCGGCCCCTGACAGGCGGCCGGCCACCGGCGTGGCGCCGATGAAGAACTTGCCGTCCTTCTGCTCGTGCACGCCCACATGGTCGCCGGGGGTGGTGGGCTTGGGCGCGGCGGGGCCGTCGGCCAGCTTGTAGCCCAGGTATTCGTCCTCCAGGATCTGGCGGAACTTCTCCGGTCCCCAGTCGGCCATCAGGAACTTCAGGCGGGCCTTGGTGCGCATGCGGCGGTAGCCGTAGTCGCGGAAGATGCTGGTGACGCCGAGCCACACGTCCGCTGCCTGCTCCGGCGTCACAAACGCGCCAAGGCGCTTGCCGAGCATCGGGTTGGTGGACAGCGCGCCCCCTGCCCAGAGGTCGTAGCCGATGCCCAGCTCGGGGTGGCGCACACCTACCAGGGCGAAGTCGTTGATCTCGTGGACCACGTCCTGGCTGGGGTGTCCGGTGATGGCGGTCTTGTACTTGCGGGGCAGGTTGGACAGCAGCGGGTTGCCGATGAACCGCTCCCCCAGCTCGGCGATCAGCGGGGTGGGGTCGATGATCTCGTCCTTGGCGATGCCGGCCACGGGCGAGCCGAGGATCACGCGGGGAACGTCGCCGCAGGCCTCGGTGGTGGACAGGCCAACACCTTCCAGGCGGTTCCAGATTTCGGGGATGTCCTCCACGCGGATCCAGTGCAGCTGGATGTTCTGGCGGTCGGTGAGGTCGGCGGAGTCCCTTGCGAAGTCCACGGAGATCTGGCCGATGACGCGCAGCTGCTCGGTGGTGAGCGCGCCGCCGTCGATCCTCACGCGGAGCATGAAGTACTTGTCTTCGAGCTCGTGCGGCTCAAGGGTTGCGGTCTTGCCGCCGTCGATCCCCTGCTTGCGCTGGGTGTACAGGCCCCACCAGCGGAACCGGCCGTGCAGGTCCTGGCCCGGGATGGCGTCGAAGCCTTCCTTGGCGTAGATGGTTTCGATACGCTCGCGCACGTTAAGGCCGTCGTCTTCCTGTTTCCAGGTTTCGTTGGCGTTAAGGGGCGTCTTGCCGTCCACTTTCCACTGCCCGTGCGGCTTTGCAGCGGGACGGGCAGGGCGGGCGGGGCGCTTAGGGGCAGCGGAGTCCGCGGACGCTCCGGCTAGAGCTGTATCAGTCATGCATCGACTGTAGGTCCCGCCCGAATTGCGTCACAAAGGCCCGGAAACGCTAAGTCACCTAGGGAAATATTTCGTCACGAAACGCCGGACCGCCTTGAAGAAGCCTTCCTGCTGTGCATCGGACGGGCGGTCCGCGGCGGCTTCCGCCGGGCCCTTACCCTTCGGTTTCGCCGGCTGCGCAGCCGGCGCTGCTGCGGCAGCTTCCCGGGCCTTCGCGACGGCGGCGTCGTACCGTTCGAGCGCAATCTCGGCGAGCACCGGAGACGGCAGCAGCGGCTCGGTGATGAGGTCGGCGCCCGCCTTGGCGAGCTGGTCGTGGAAGAAGCCCGGCGCCAGGAGGTATGAGGCAATCACGACGCGCCCGCCGACGTCGACCGCTCCCGCGGACTCCCCCGCGCCGGCACCGCCTTCCAGTTCCTCCCGAAGCATCGCGACGGCGTCGGGCACGGAAGGCTTGGCGGAGGCACCATAGGCGGCCACCATCCGGTTGGACCGCAGCTCCTGCAGCTGGCCCAATAGCTCCTCCACGCTGAGCGCGGCGTTGGGGTTGGACGAACCCGCAGCGGCCAGCACGATCACGTCGTTATCCGTTACCCCGGCTTCGCGCAGCCGCTGGTCAAGCAGTGCCGCCAGGCGGGGATCCGGGCCCAGCGGTGCGGCCGCCGCGCTGCCCGGGCGGCTCTTGACTGCCCGCGCGATGTCCACCTTCACGTGGTAGCCCACGCTCAGCAGCAGCGGCACCACGACGGCGGACTCCCCCTCCGGCAGGCCCGCCACCACGTCCACCAGGTCGGGCTGCTGGACGTCCACGTACGCTTCCCGGACGTCGAGGCCGGGGCGGAGGGCGGCGATGCCGTCGCGCAGGGCGTTGACCTCGGCGGCTCCCTGTGTGTTGGACGTCCCATGGGCGCAGGCGATCATGATGGGGCTGTTCATAGGGGCTAGCGTAACGTTGGAGCCGCCCTGTCCGCCCTCTTTGAATTGCCGGGACGCTCCATGACATTCCCTTTTGACATCGCCCTGGTATGGCTGGACCTGGCCGGTATCTTTTTCTTTGCCGTCTCGGGATCCCTGCTGGCGGCGCGGAAGCGGTTCGACATCCTGGGCTCGCTCCTGTTGGCCTCGTTGGTGTCCCTGGGCGGGGGCGTAATCCGCGACATTATCCTCAACACCGTTCCGGCCGCCTTCACCAACCCGGCCTACCTGGTGCCGCCGCTGCTGGCAACGGTGCTGGTGTATTTCCTGTACTCCAGCGTCCAGCGTTTCACCTCGCTTTTGGTCCTGTTCGACGCGGGCGGGCTGGCACTGTTCTGCATCACCGGCACCCTGAAGGCGATTTCGTTGGGAATGAACCCGCTTGCAGCAGTCCTCTTGGGCGTCACAACTGCGGTGGGCGGCGGGCTGCTGCGCGATATCACTGCCAACGAGGTGCCGCAGCTGTTTGATGCCGGGGATCTGTATGCGCTGCCGGCCTTCAGCGGGGCAACCCTGACCTCCGTGCTGTGGGTGACGGGTTCATTCAATGCCGTCACTGCGTGCCTGGTTGCGGCTGTTGTTTTTGCCTTCCGGGTGGTGGCGTGGCGCCGGTCCTGGTACGTGCCGCTGGCGGTCCAGGGGTGGCACCGGCCGGGCCCTGACGGCGGCGAAGCGAGGGTCCGCAATTAGCTAGGATATGAGCATGACTGACATGTTCCTCGAGAAGTTCCGCTCGCTTGTTCCGAAGTATCTCGAGGATGAATGGCAGGAAGAGGACGGGCTGTCCGAAGAGGAGCTGGACAAGGCCCTGGCCGAGCACCAGTTCCAGATCCCCTTGGTCCTCCGCGAGTTCTACCTCGCCCTGGGTGGCTGCGAGGACCTCATGGAGGCCTACCACTACTTCTGGGACCCCGAAGAGCTCGAGGTGGACGACGAAGGTTTCCTCATGTTCCTCGAGGACGAGGAAGAGCAGTTCACCTGGGGCTTCCGGGTGGGCGACCTCGGCATCCCGGACCCCATCGTGTACCGCCGCAACAACGCCCGCGGCCAGTGGAAGTCCGAAGAAGGCACCTTCTCCGAGTTCGTGTTCGACATGTTCGAATGGGCCTTCGAGGACGACGAAGAGGACTAGGGCTCCTCTGCTTCGGGCCTCCGGCCTTCCTGGGGCACTTTGACACGGACACGCGGGGTATCGAGCCTGTTCCTCGGCTTGCAGCGCCCAAAATGCCCCACGACGGCGGTACTCAGCGGCCGCTAAAAGCTCCCCGCCGGCTCTGATCGAGCACCGCCAACACTTGGGCCACCATCCGCTCCGGGTGATGGACGACGTCGGCATAGCCGAACCGGAGGCAGAGGCGGCCGCCGATCACCGTGGCATTGTTGCGCGTCCTGTCCTTTTTGACCTGGTTGGGCTCCAGGTGCGTGGCGCCGTCGGTCTCCACAACCAGGCATTCCTCAACCAGGAAATCCACCTCGCCCACTTCTGGAATCTGGACATGCCTCCGGACATGGAGCCCCGCCCGGCTGAAGTGGTAGTTGGCCAGTACCTCCAAAATAGAGTCCGCCCGTGGGATCACATAATCCAGAACTGAGCGGGCGCGGGCATTACGGTTTCCGGGAAGCTTGCGGCGCAGGAAGTCGAGGGTGATGTCTCCCCGCTGTGCCGCGCTTTGAACCATAACCAAGGCCTCGACCTCGGGCAGGCAGTGCAAGGCATGGATCAGGACGTCGGCCAAACCTGCGACAGGCAGCCAGGGGTGCACAGGATGGAGTATGCGGCCGTGGGTCAACGTTCCGGGCACCGTCTTTTTGTGGCCCGGACTCAGATGGACCTTGTCTGCCTCCTGCATCGTCCACAGCTGGTAGAGGGGCGCGCCGGACAGGCAAGTCAGTAGTGCATTGTGCTGCAGCGCCAACCCGAGAGCTCCGGCTTCGTCCGGCAGGCTGTAAACACCCCGCCGGACCCGGACAATTTGCCGGGCATCCAGTGCCTTGTCCAGCCGTGTTCGTGAGTAGCCGGCTTTCAGGAGACGGGCGGTCCGGGCAGCGCCGCCCCGGCGCCGGAGAAAGGTTTCGATGTCCATGAATTCACAGTGGCGCGAAGCTCATACCAGGAGCAGTGCGAAGCGCCCTCATGTGGACAACCGGTCCGTCCCGGGGCACTTCGACGCGGACACGCCGCGACTTTGCCGCCAAATCCCGCAATAGGCCTTCAAAGTGCCCCACGAGGGCTCCAGATCCAGCGGCGAAAAGTTTTTGACACGGACAGTAACAAGGGGCTTGCTTCTTGTGACAAACCTGTCATAGACTGTTTCCGGATCCGCTAAACGCCTCCGGCGGGTCTGATGCGAACGGAGAGATAGCCCCGGTTCACAGCAACATATGACTCGTATTGTTGTTGCGGACCGGGGCTATCCCGTTTAACAGGCGCCCCGGCGAACGGGACGGCGGCGCCGCACATGGAGAAGCCCGGCGCCTGGGGGGAGCCGGGCTTCGACATATCCAAAGAAAGCTAGCTGGCGCGGTCCACCACGGCCAGGGCGAAGTTGGACAGCGAATCCTTGACCACGCCTTCGGGCAGCGGGGCCAACGCGGCAATCGCTTCATTGGCCCAGCGGCGCGCAACCACCCAGGATTCTGCAGTCACGGGGTGCTCGCGCAGGCCGGCAACAGCCTCGGCCAATGCCTCATCGGAGGTCAGGTCACCGTCGATCAGCCGGAGAAGTTCGACGGCGGACTGGTCGCCGTCCGCGGCAGCCTTTCGCAGGAGCAGCACCGGCAGGGTGGGCACCCCTTCGCGCAGGTCGGTCCCCGGCGATTTGCCGGACTTCACCTTAACGCCGGTGACGTCAATGACGTCGTCCGCGAGCTGGAAGGCAACCCCCACCTTCTCGCCGTACTCCACCAGCACATTCTCGAATTCGGGATCAGCCCCGGCGAAGATGGCGCCCAGCTGGCCGGAAGCGGCCACCAGCGATCCGGTCTTGTCGGCGATCACGGAGAGGTAGTGCGCCACCGGATCCTCGTCCGGGCGCGGGCCGACGGTTTCGTGCAGCTGGCCCAGGCACAGGCGCTCGAAGGTGCGGGCCTGGATGCCCAGCGCCCGGGAGCCGAGCTCGGACACCAGGATGGAGGCGCGGGCAAAGATGAGGTCGCCGGTGAGGACGGCTACGGAGTTTCCCCACACTTCGTGGGCCGTGGGGGCGCCACGGCGGAACGGGGCGGAGTCCATCACGTCGTCGTGGTACAGGGTTGCCAGGTGCGTCAGTTCAACAACGACGGCGGCCTGCACCACTGCGGGCAGGGATGCGTCGCCGAGGTGGGCGCAGAGCAGGGTGAGCAGCGGCCGGATCCGCTTGCCGCCGGCTTCCACCAGGTGACGCGACGTTGCGTCAGCCAGGGGATCCGAGTTGGCGATGGCTTCGCGGAGCTTCTTCTCCACCTTGGCCAGGTTGTTGGTGATGGCCGGGCCCAGTTCAGCGTCCTCGGCAATGGCGGCAAAACCCGCGGGCAGCTGGAGGCCGGTGGCGATGGCGCTGGTGTTGAGCGAAGGTTCAGCGGCCGTCATGCCGTGTCCGGCGTGGGTCCAGCTGTGGTCTGCGGGGTTGGTCACGGGTTAACCCTAACTTTTTGTTGCGGATACCGCTGGTTCGAAGCAGACGGGGTAGTGGATGTGGCCGGAACCAGCGATTCCAGGACACGGATCATCCGGTCCTCGACGCCCTTCGCCGACGGGTCGGTGAGGTTGGCCAGAAGCCGCACCACAAACCGCATCAGCACCGGGATGGGCATGCCCGTACGCAGCGCGAGCTTCATGACGGCGGGCTTGCCGATCAGCGCGGCGAACGCGCGGCCCAGGGTGAAGTGCGATCCCCACTGCTGGCGCACATAGTCCGCGTACCTGCCAAGGTGCGCGTCGGCGTCGTACATTCCGCCCGAAGAAGCCGAGCGCGAGGAGGCATCGATGATGAATTCGGCGGCGAAGCGCGCGGACTCCATCGCGTAGGAGATGCCTTCGCCGTTGAACGGGGAGACCATGCCGCCGGCGTCGCCCAGGAGGAGCAGGCCGGGTGAATAGTGCGGGGTGCGGTTGAAGCCCATGGGCAGGGCGGCGCCGCGGATTTCGCCTACCTGGTTTTCGGGCGTGAAGCCCCAGTCCGCGGGCATGCCGGCGGTCCATTCACGCAGGACCTGCTTGTAGTCGAGCTTGCCGAATTCCTTGGAGGAGTTCAGGATGCCCAGGCCCACATTGGAGGTGCCGTCGCCCACGCCGAACACCCAGCCGTAGCCGGGCAGCAGCTTGCCGTCGCGTCCGGGGAGCTCCAGCCAGCCTTCCATCCAGTCGTCGTCGGTGCGCGGGCTGGTGAAGTAGGTGCGTACAGCCACGCCGAGGGGACGGTCGTCGCGCTTCTGGATGCCGAGGGACACGGCGGTGCGCGTGGAGTTGCCGTCCGCGGCGAGGACGACGTCGGCGCTGAACTCGCGCGTCTCCCCCGTCTTGCGTCCGGACTCGTCCAAGAGCGCTGCGCGGACGCCGGTCACGCGGCCGCTTCCGTTGGAGAGGGCGTCGGTAACGCTGTGCCTCTCAAGGATGGTGGCTCCGGCTGCCTGGGCGTGCCGGGCCAGTTCCTCGTCGAAGCCCAGGCGCGTTCGGATCAGGCCGTACTGCGGGAAGTCGGAGACCTCGGGCCAGGGCAGTTCGATGGTGCGGCCCCCGGCAATCAGGCGCAGGCCCTTGTTGCGGCGCCAGCCGTCGTTTTCCGGGTGCGGCAGGCCGAGCTTCTGGATCTCACGGACGGCGCGGGGCGTGAGCCCGTCACCGCAGACCTTTTCCCGGGGGAAGCTGGTCTTTTCCAGCACCGTGACCTCGATGCCCGCCTTGGCGAGGTAGTACGCGGCAGTGGATCCAGCCGGACCCGCGCCGACAATCAGTACCCTCACAGGTCAGCGGGTGATGTTGCGGCGCAGCTTGGCCACCGGGCCTTTGCGCGCAGCGATGGCGGCAGCCCCGCCGTCGGGCGTTGACTCCGGAGCCTTGAACGCACGGTGCACCGCCACGATGCCGCCGGTGAGGTTGCGGTAGGTGACGTTTTCCCAGCCCGTTTCCTGCAGCCATGAGGCCAGGTGGTCCTGGTCCGGCCAGGCGCGGATGGACTCGGCCAGGTAGACGTAGGCGTCCGGGTTGGAGGCGACCTTGACGGCGATGGCTGGCAGGGCGCGCATGAGGTATTCGGTGTACATGGTGCGCCAGAGCGGCACCACGGGCTGGGAGAACTCGGCAATGACCAGGCGGCCGCCGGGCTTGGTGACGCGGAGCATCTCCTGCAGCGCCTTCTTGGGCTCGTTGACGTTCCGCAGGCCGAAGGAAATGGTGGTGGCGTCAAACGTGTTGTCCGCGAACGGCAGGTTGGTGGCGTCGCCGGCGATGAAGTCGATATCGGGGCGGCGGCGCTTGCCGACCTTGAGCATCCCGAGGGAAAAGTCGCAGGCCACCACATCTATGCCTGCATCGGCATATGGCTCGCTGGAGGTGCCGGTGCCGGCGGCCAGGTCCAACACCCGCTGGCCCTTGGAGACTTCCATGGCTTCCACCACAACCTTGCGCCAGCGGCGGGTCTGCCCCATCGAGAGGACATCATTGACGACGTCGTATTTCGGTGCGACGTCGTCAAACATCGTGGCTACTTCGTCCGGACGCTTATCCAAGGATGCTCGGTTCACCATGTCATTGTCTCAAATGTTCGGCAGCGTCCGGACCACCGGGCGTTTGACTCACGGCTGCCGCAGGAATGCCCTAACATCCTCCGCCACCAGGTCAGGGCACTCCCACAGGACCAGGTGGCCGGCGTCCGGGTAGATCTTCAGTTCCGCGCCCGGGATGCGTGCCGCCAGCTCTGTCTGGTCCGTCCGGGACAGCAGTGTGTCCTGCCCGCCGTACAGGATCAGCGCGGGCACGTTGATCGTTCCTGCTTCGGTGGGCGGGATGGCTTCGTAGAGGCCTCGCAGCGCGTCCTTCCAGACGTACGCCGGCATCATCATGCCGTCTCGGACGCGGTCCTCAAAGAACCACTGCGGGACGGACCGGTGCAGGGGGAACCACTCGAGCGACTGCCGCACCCACGCCTCGTCCATCGGATCCGCCAGGGCATCGACGTCGTCCGCGAACGGCGGGCGGCCGGCAAGGCTGAGGGGCGAGCCCACAAGTACCAGCGCATCCACGCGTCCCGGCTGGCCCAAAGCCAACTGCTGGGCCACATAACCGCCGCTCGAAGAGCCGAGCACGGCTGCCGATTCCAGCCCCAAGGCATCGAGGATGGCCGCCACGTCCCCGGCCTGGTCACGCAGGGAGTAGCCGTGGCGTGGCTTGTCGGCCTCACCCTGTCCGCGGAGGTCCGGAGCGGCGATGCGGAACCAAGGCAGCAGCGGGACCAGGCGGTCAAAGGACCTGCGCGATTCACCCCAGGCATGCAGGAGGAGCAGCGGCCTGGCCGTGGGATCGCCCTGGATCAGGCATGGGACGGTGATACCGGTGCTGAGCGTGAGCCTGCGGACTTCCGCGTCCATAGCTGAAGGGTACGCCCCGCCGGTGAAAGAGGGCACGGGAGCGGACCGCGTCCAAGGTACGCGGTTTCGCAAGTACCTTTAAGTACTTTCGGGTAGCGTTGAGGCAATCATGACGAGCACCTTCCGCACCTTGACAATCCCCCTGGATGGAAAAGCATTCCCCGGCGGGCTGCCTTCGTTCTTGGTCCGGGACGATGTTCTCTGCTGGACGCGGCGGGAGGCCGGGCTTGCGGGCTTTGGCGAGATCGCGCGGTTCACGGCCACGGGCCCGGAGCGCTTCCTGGAAGCCGACATCTGGTGGCGGCACCTCGTCATCGAAGCCGAGATCACCGATTCCGTGGAGCTGCCTGGCACGGGCCCGGTGGCCTTCGGCTCCTTCGCCTTCTCCAAGACCTCCGCCCACGAATCCCGCCTGATCGTGCCGGAGATCGTAGTGGGCGTGCGGGACGGCCAGGTCTGGCTTACCCAGCTGACGTTCGACGACGGCGACCTCACCGAAGAGGGTGCCCTCGCCGCGCTGGACCGCTGGCTGAGCGGCGGGCGGCCGGCGGCGGCAGCGGACTCCGCCGGGAACCCTGACCACGGTGAGGTTCCCGCCGGGGCGGGCGGCGCCGTCGTACGCCCTCTCCCCCTGGCTGCCGGCGCCACGCTGCACACGGGATCCCTCAGCGAGGAAGCCTGGATGGCGGCCGTTGAAGCGGGGGTGGCGGAAATCCGGACCGGGGCGCTGGAAAAGCTGGTGCTGGCGCGGGACGTTGTGGCTACCGTCCCCACCGGCGTGAATGCCGCGAAGGTGCTGCGCGAACTCGCCGTGCGGTACCGCGAATGCTGGACCTACGGCGTTGACGGTTTGGTGGGAGCCACCCCGGAAATGCTGATCCAGGTGGAGGGCCGGACCGCGCAGGCGCGCGTGCTGGCCGGAACACTTGACCGCCGCGATGCCCACGGCGAGGACGGCATCCCGATGGACTACGCCACGCGCGTGCTGGCCGGATCCGAGAAGCAAAGGCACGAGCACGAGATCGCGATCCAGTCGCTCACCACGCAGCTGGCGCCGTTCTCCGAGGCAATGAACGCGCACGACGAGCCCTTCATCCTCGAACTGCCGAATGTCTGGCACCTGGCCTCGGACGTCAAGGCAGAGCTCACCGAGGTGGAAGGCCACGTGCCCACCTGCCTCGCGCTGATCAATGCGCTGCACCCTACTGCCGCCGTTTGCGGAACGCCCACGCAGGTTGCCGGTGCCCTGATCCGGAAACTCGAACACCTGGACCGCGGCCCGTACGCCGGGCCCGTGGGCTGGCTGGACGCTGCCGGAAACGGTGAATGGGGCATCGCCTTGCGCGGCGCTGTGATCGAAGCTCCGGATACCGTGCGCTTGTATGCCGGATGCGGAATAGTGGACGGCTCGCAGCCCGAGGCCGAGCTGGCTGAAACCTGGGCCAAGTTCCGCCCGATGCTCGAAGCCTTGGGTATCCGGAGCTGATCCCCCCGCTTGGCCCAACTGAGTAGCAGGAAGTGTCGTTTTGGAGGGTGAAAACGGCAGTTACTGCTACTTAGTTGGGTAAGAGTCCGGAATAGGAGACAGCCGGGCAGTCAGCCGGGTTGATTTCTTATGTGATTTAGTTATCCAATAGTGAAACTAAGTTTCCTGTGATGCACATCTCATAATCGGCGCTACACTATGAACCGATTTAGTACCGCATACCCCTGCAACAAAAGGTAAGAATTATGCAGCTCAAGTCCCTGGCCACGGCCAAAATGACCGCCAAGGCAGCAGCACTCTTCGCCGTTGGCGCCCTCACCCTCACGGCGTGCGGCGGCAGCTCCACCCCCGCCGCCTCGGAAGGTGGCATCCAGCTGATCAACGCAGGCAAGCTCACCGTCTGCTCGGACATCCCTTACGAGCCCTTCGAGTTCGAGAAGGACGGCCAGACGGTCGGCTTCGACGTGGACATCGCCAAGGAGGTCGCCAAGGACCTGGGCGCGGAGCTCAGCATCGTGGACAGCTCCTTCGAAGCCATCGAGACCGGCACCGCGCTGACCCAGTGCGACCTGGGCATCTCCTCGATCTCCATCACGGACACCCGCAAGGCCGTCATGGACTTCTCCACCCCCTACCTCGATGACGACCTCGCCCTCGTTGCCAGCGAAGAGTCGGGCATCAGCAGCCTGGACGACGCCAAGGGCAAGAAGGTGGGCGTCCAGCAGGCCACCACCGGCGCCGACTACGCGCAGGAACAGGGCATCGACGCCCAGCAGTTCGAGGACACCGGCCTCCTGGTCCAGGCGCTCCAGGCCGGCACCATCGACGCCGCACTGGGCAACCAGTCCGTACTCGGCTACGCCATCAAGGACGACCCCAAGTTCAAGAGCGTTGAGGAGTTCGCCACCGGCGAGCAGCTGGGCATCTCCATCAAGAAGGGCAACACCGCCATGGCCGAGAAGGTCAACGGCACGCTCAAGCGCCTGAACGACGACGGTTCGCTGGAGAAGTTCAAGACCACCTGGTTCGGCGAAGCCGCCAAGTAAACCAGAGCGGGGATACGGGGCTTCAGCAGCCCCGGACCCTTTCCAGCCCTGAGAACCACGCAGCAGGGGCCCCGGATAAGCTGTACCGCTTCCGTCCGGGGCCTCTGCCACGCATAACGAATGTGAGCAATTCATGGCAATGACCGCACGTCAGCGCGCCAGAGTAAGCCTGTATGTCCAGGCCGGAATCTTTATTGTGGCCGTCGCCGCGCTGACCCTGGCCACCGACTGGGAGACCATCGGCAACAGTGTCTTCAACTTCGCCAAGATCGGGCCCATGTTCCCGGGCATCTTCGTCACCGGCCTGGTCAACACCCTGGTCTACACGTTCCTGGGCTTCATTGTGGGCCTTTCCGGCGGCCTGCTGCTGGCCCTGATGAAGCTCTCCAGCTTTCCGCTGTACCGCTGGATCGCTACCGGCTACATCGAATTCTTCCGCGGCATCCCCGCCCTGCTGGTCTTCATCGCCTTCGGCTACGGCGTTCCGCTGGCCTTCGGCGTCTCGTGGAACGTCACCGTCATCGTGATGATCTCGCTGGGTATGGTGGCCTCGGCATATATCGCCGAAACCCTCCGCGCCGGCCTGCAGGCTGTCCCTAAAGGCCAGCTCGAGGCGGCCCGCTCGCTCGGCATGCCGCAGTGGCGGGCCATGGTGACCATCGTGATCCCGCAGGCGTTCAAGATCGTCCTGCCGCCGCTGACCAACGAGATCATCCTGCTGACCAAGGACTCCTCTCTGATCTACGTCCTGGGCCTGACCGCCTCACAGTACGAGCTCACAAAGTTCGGCCGCGACGGCATCTCCAGCCTGGGCGCCGGCCTGACGCCGCTCCTGGTGGCGGGCGCCTTCTACCTGGTCATCACCATCCCCCTGAGCCTCCTGGCCCGGAAGTTCGAAAGCCGCTCCGCGCGGACCAAGCGATAGGCAGGGAAGACAATGAACGACGTCGTACGCTCCTCCGGCGGAACCGGCACCATCCACGCCGCCGGCGTGGAAATCAAGGACCTGCGTAAGTCCTACGGATCCAACGAGGTCCTCAAGGGCATCAGCCTGGACGTGGCTCCGGGCGAGGTGGTGTGCCTGATCGGGCCCTCCGGCTCCGGCAAATCCACCCTGCTGCGCTGCGTCAACCTGCTGGAACAGCCCAACCAGGGCAGCATCCAGGTTGGCGGGTTCGAAGCCACCGACCCCGACGTGGACATCGACAAGATGCGCCGCAAGGTGGGCATGGTGTTCCAGCAGTTCAACCTGTTCCCGCACCTGGACGCGAAGCGCAACTGCTCCATCGCCCAGACCAAAGTCCTGAAACGGTCCCAGGCCGAGGCGGACAAGGTGTCCATGCACAACCTTGAGCGTGTGGGTCTGGGCCACCTCGCAGACCGCTTCCCGGACCAGCTCTCCGGCGGGCAGCAGCAGCGCGTGGCGATCGCCCGCGCGCTGAGCATGGACCCCGAGCTGATGCTCTTCGACGAGCCCACGTCCGCCCTGGACCCCGAGACGGTGGGCGATGTCCTGTCCGTCATGCGGAACCTGGCCAAGGAGGGCATGACCATGCTGGTGGTCACGCACGAGATGGGCTTCGCCCGCGAAGTGGCGGACCGCGTGGTATTCATGGACGGCGGCGTTGTGGTGGAGGAAGGCATGGCCGAGCAGGTCATCGGCGCCCCCACGCAGCCGCGCACCAAGGAATTCCTGCGCCGCGTCCTTGATCCGACGCATATCGAGATCGAAGAGTAGGCACTTCCCGACTCCGCTGGTTCACAATCGACACACATTCCCTGGCGCCTGGATATATCCATAGCGCCAGGGATTTTGTGCGTCGTGAGGGTTTATGGGCGCCGCCCGTCCGGGCATGTACGACGGCGGCACGCACCTTTGCACCCGACCTTTACTTCCGCCGGTGCCGGGAACAGAATGGGTCCCACTAACAGCCCTGGCTCAGCAGCGTGCTGCCCATCCGGCTGCCGTCCCATCCCGGCCGGCACTGAGAGGAGCGCTGGCATGACAGATCCGGCAACCACATCCCGGGCCACGGAAGCGGTATCTCACCGCGCCGCACGGCTGGCTTCGATCCGGTCTTTCCAGCGGGTGGACGCCTACATCACGGACGCCAGCCTGCGCCGGAAGGGCCAGTCAGATGTCTGTGATTTCACTTTCGGCAATCCCCACCAGATGCCGCCCGACCGATACGTCAATACGCTTCGAGACGCCCTGACCCCGAAGAACGATCAGTGGTTCGCATACCAGACCAACGGTGAGGCAGCCCGGGAGGCCGCCGCGGAATCCCTCCAGCGGCTGTTGGACGTTCCCTTCCGGACCGAGGATATCTACCTCACCACCGGAGGGTTCGCCGCCATCGCCCTGGCGCTGAAAACCGTGGCTGATCCGGGTGATGAGGTCATCTACAGCCTGCCGCCCTGGTTCCTCTACGAGCCGCTGATCCTCGAAGCCGGGCTGGTACCGGTCAAGGTCACGGTGGACACCACCACCTTCGACCTGGATCTCGATGCGATCCAGGCGGCCATCACGGAGCGGACCAGGGTGGTGATCGTTAATTCGCCCAACAATCCCACGGGCAGGATCTATCCCCCGGAACTGCTTGCCCGGTTGGCGGATCTGCTGGAGGCGGCTTCGGCAAGAATTGGCCGGCGGATCTATCTTGTCTCGGACGAAGCCTACAACCGGATCGTGTTTGACGGCCTGCGCTTCCACAGCCCGGCGGAGTTCTATCCGCATACGCTTCTGGCCTACTCCTATGGCAAGACCCATCTCTCCCCGGGCCAGCGGGTGGGCTATCTCGCGCTGCCGCCCGCCATGCCGCACCGGGACGCGATGCGCCCGGCCATCACAGGCCTGCAGGTGGCGATGGGCTGGGTGTATCCGAACGCCCTGCTGCAGCACGCGCTTCCCGAACTTGAGAAGTTCTCCATCGACGTCAGCCAGCTGCAGCGGCGCCGGGACCGGCTCGTGGACGCGCTGGGCGGAATGGGATACCGAGTCCAGCCGCCGGAGGGGAGCTTTTACCTCTACGTTCCCTCCCCCGTTCCGGACGACGAGGCATTTACCGAGTCCCTTGCCCGCCGGGATGTCTTCGTATTTCCGGGCGTGCTGTTCGAAACACCGGGCTTCTTCCGGATCTCCCTGACAGCGAACGACGACATGGTCGAACGCAGCCTGCCTGCCTTCAAAGAAGCGATTGAGGAGCACCGCCCGTGATGGGACAGGAGTAAAACATGCAACGGACCTACCCGCAGGGTGTCCCGTGTTGGGTCGACACCGAACAGCCTGACGTCGAGGCCGCCAAGGAGTTCTACGGCGGCCTCTTCGGCTGGACCTTTGAAGACGTGATGCCGCCGGGGGCGCCCGGAAGGTATCTGATAGCACGGCTCGACGGGCAGGAGGTCGGCGGTATCGGCAGCGGTTCCGAGGGCACCACAGCGTGGAACACGTACATTGCGGTTAATGAGGCGGATGCTGCAGTGGAGAGGCTCGCCGCAGCCGGAGCCAAAGTGCTGTCTCCGCCGGAAGATGCAGGTGAGGGCGGGCGCAGCGCGGTCCTGGCCGACCCGCAAGGAGTGGTGTTCCGCATCTGGCAGGCCAAGCGGCGTTTGGGAGCGCAGGCCGTTAACCAGCCGGGGGCCTGGAACTTCAGCGACCTGCACACGTCCGAACGCGAGCCAGCCATCGCGTTTTACGAGAACGCGTTCGGATGGCAGGTGGATGACGTCGGCTTCGGTCTGATGATTCGACGTCCCGGCTACGGCGACCACCTCGAAGCGACCATCTACCCGGACATCAGGAAGCGTCAGACAGATTTCTCCGCCCCGCCCGGCTTCGAGGATGCCATCGCCTGGATCGGCGACACTGCCGCCAACGAACCTCCACATTGGCATGTCACCTTCACCGTGGCCGACCGGGACCAGACGGTCCTGGACGCCGAACGGCTCGGCGGGCAGGTCCTTAGCCAGGAGGACACCGGGTGGACGCGTCAGGCATTGATCCAGGATCCGCAAGGAGCGGAATTCACGGCCAGCCAGTTCACGCCGCCAACGGGCTAGTCCCTCATCCGCCATCCACTGCCTTAACGCGCCAGGACTCCCCCGACGGCCGTGGCCACGGATTCCTTGATCCGCCCGTGGAGCTGCCGGAGCGAATGGCGGTCCGTGCGGACTTCCACGATGCTGCGTCCCGCCACCGGTTGGCCGAGCGCTTCGGCGAGTCCCGCCGTCGTACTCACGACGGAGTGCCCGACGCCGTACGCCGCGGCAAGTGCCGCGATGTCCACGGAGTGCGGGGTGCTGAAGAGGCGTTCGACGGCGTCTCCGTAGCGGCCGCCTTCCGCGACGGCGCCGTGCTCGAGCAGGCCGAAAATGGCGCCGCCCGAATCGTTGAGCACGACGATCCGCAGCTCAGGCTGCTCCTCCCCCGCGCCGAGGAGCAAACCGCCGGCGTCGTGCAGGAAGGTTACGTCGCCGAGCAGGACGGTGGTTTCCTGCCGCCCGCCCAGTGCGATGCCGGTGGCCGTGGAGATGGTGCCGTCGATCCCGGCGAGGCCGCGGTTGGCGTACACGGTGGCAGCAGGTTCGGGGGCAGGCAGGCCGGCCAGGTCAACGTCCCGGATCCCGTTGGAGGAGCCCAGCAGCAGCTGGCCGCGGGTGTGCTGCCAGACGAGGGACCCCACGGACGGTCCGGTTGCCGCGGCCTCGGCGGACAGCACCCCGTCCAAGGCATGCTGCGCCGCCGACCCCGCCAGCAGCCAGGTATCCAGCCAGGCTCCGGCGCCACGGCCGGCGAACTCAGCGAGGTCCGCCAGGTTCTCCAGCGGCAGCTCGGTGCGCCGGCCGGGCTCGTACCAGGCGACGGGAACCGGCTGGTACAGGGCAGCCTGGACGTCGGACCGGGCAAGGAGCGCCGCCACCGGCCGGGACAGCGTGGGCCGGCCGAACAGCACCACCCGCTCGATCGGCTGCGCGGCAGAGGGCCCGAAATGCTCCAGCAGCAGCCGGTACGGGCCTACCGCGTTCGGCCCGAAACGGGCGTTGGATGACGGTTCGGCGAGCAGCGGAAGGTTGTGGGCGCGGGCAAACGCCTCGGCGACGGGACCGGCGTCGTGCCCGGCGAGGACAACCGTCCGCCGTTCCGGCAGCTCATCCGGCGCCGGCGGCAGGTTCATGACGAGCGGCTCGGTGCCAATCCGGTAGCGCTGCCGCTCCACCGCCGGCGGGAGGGCCTCCTCCGGCGACGGCACCAGCGGGTCGCGGAAGGCAAGGTTGAGCTGGACCGGGCCGGGCGGCAGGTCGGGAAAGGCGCCGGTGGCTGCGGAGAGGCCGGTCTGGATGGCACGTTCCGGGTTGCTGCCGGCGGGAACATCGGCCGCGAAGCGCACCTGCTCGCCGAAGAGGTCCGGCTGGATGGTGGTCTGGTTGGCGCCGGTGCCGCGGAGTTCGTCGGGCCTGTCTGCGGACAGGACGATCAGCGGGACAGCGGCGTGGTTGGCCTCCATCACGGCGGGCAGCAGGTTCCCGACCGCGGTCCCGGACGTGGTCAGCACGGCTGCGGGCGAGCCGGTGGAAAGAGCCAGCCCCAGGGCTGTGAACCCGGCGGCCCGCTCATCGATCCGGACCAGCAGCTCCACCCGGCCCTCCGCGGACGCCTCCGCCAGCGCGTATGCCATGGGGGCCGACCGCGAACCCGGCGAAACCACCACGTGCCGCACACCGCCGTCGAGCAGGATTCCGACGGCGATCCGTGCCGCCGCGAGGGCGCTCAGCTCAGGGGCGGTGTCCGTAGCGTCGGGGGCAGAGTCGTTCAGCGAAGTCACCAAACCAGTCTGCCATCACCGACGCCCCATCACCTTTCGCACCAAAAGCCCAAACGCCCCATCACCTTTCGGCCGTGGCCTTGCAGGAGGTGATGGGGCGTCGCCGGAAAAGCAACGAAAGGTGATGGGGCGTCGCATAAAAACCTGCGAAAGGTGATAGAGCGTTTGAAAACGACAGGCTCAATCACCCGGCAGGAATTAGGCGTCGGTGCGGAACACCTGGATCACTGACGGGCGTGGGGCGCGGGCCTGGCCGGGAGCCGGGGTAGTACCTGCGGGGACGTAGTCCGGGAAGAAGGAAACCTGCTTCTCGAAGGTGCCGTCCTCACCCGGGTGCTGCACCGCGACGAACACGGTGCGCTCCTCGTCGTGAATGATGGGGCCGCAGGTCTCGGCGTCACGCGGCACGGCGAGGAACTGCTCCACCTTGCCGCGTTCAACGCCGTCCAAAGTGACCTTGAACAGGGCATCCGCCCGGCCGATACCGGAAGGGGCGCCGTCGGTGGAGATCCACAGGTTGCCCACGGAGTCGAAGGCCAGGTTGTCCGGGCAGGAGATGGGCGAAACCTTGTCCACCGGGAAGCCGGAGAAGTAGGTGACATCGCCCTGCGCCGGATCGCCGCAGACCATGAGCAGGTTCCAGGTGAACTTGGTGGAGGTCTGGTCACCGCTTTCGGTGATTTCCACGATGTGCCCGTCGCGGTTCTGGTTGCGCGGGTTGACCTCGGTTGCGCCTTCGTTGGATCCAACACCGCGGTTGGAGTTGTTGGTGCAGGCAACGTAGACCTTGCCCGTGAACGGATTCGGCTCCACGTCCTCGCAGCGGTCCATCTTGGTGGGGCCAACCTTGTCGGCGGCCAGGCGGGTGTACACCAGGACCTCTTCCACGGACATGCCCGGCACGGCGGACTTGCCGTCAAGCACCAGCGGCAGCCACTCGCCCGTGCCGTCGAAGGCGCCGTCGGACGGGACTGCGCCGGTTCCGGTGATTTCCGCGGCCGGGGAGTTGCCCGTGAACTTGGCGACGTACAGGATACCGGCGGACAGCAGGGTCATGTTGTGCTTGCGGTCGCCCTCGCGGTACTTGTCCTTGGACACGAACTTGTACAGGTAGTCGAAGCGCTCGTCGTCGCCGGAGTAGGCCACGACATGCCCGGACTTGGCGATGATGACATTGGCGCCCTCGTGCTTGAAGCGGCCCAGCATGGAGTGCTTCTTCGGGGTGGAGTCGGGATCGAAGGGGTCAACTTCCACGATCCAGCCGAAGCGGTTCGCCTCGTTCTCGTAGCCCGGCTTTCGGGTGTCCCAGCGGTCCTCGTCCAGCTCCCACTGCCGGGCTGTGGGCTTGGAGGTGATGCCGTAGCGCTTGTCGCCGTCAGAGGTGCCGTTGCCGACGAAGTAACCCTGGAAGTTTTCCTCGCCGGACAGGATGGTGCCCCACGGGGTGGTACCGCCGGCGCAGTTGCCCAGGGTTCCCTTGATGAAGCGGCCGGCCTGGTCGTCTTTCGTCTTGACCAAGGCTGAACCGGCGGCCGGGCCGGTCAGTTCGTACACCGTGTTGTTCAGGAAGCGGCGGTTCAACTCCGCACCCTTGACGTAGGTCCACGGCTTGTTCTTGTTCTTGCGTTCCAGTTCCACCACTGAGAGGCCATGTGCGGCTGCCCCCACGGCACGCATCTGCTTGGCGGGCATGGTGGGCGGGAACATGATGTTCTCGTTGGTGTATTCGTGGTTGGAGAACAGGACTGCGCGGCGGCCCTTGCTGCCCGGGATTTCCAGGATGTCCGTGTAGTCGTTGTTGTAGCCAAACTGTTTTTCCTGGGCTGCAACAGTCTGGTTGTTGATGTCGAACTCGGGCGTGCCATTGAAGATGGGGTCACCCCAGCGGATGACCGGCTGCCAGGTGAAGCCTTCCGGCACGGTGACGGCGTCCACCATGGCGTCGATGGACGGGATGGGTGTGAACTGGAGCTTGGACTTTCCGAAGCCTTCCTTCGCGGCCTTGGACAGGCCGGCGGCGGAAGCTGAGTCGGGAGAGGTCACCGCTGAACCGAGGACGACGGCGAGCGCGCCGGCGGCACCGAAGCCCAGGGCGGCGCGGCGGGACATGGTGGCGGAGGCGATGTCGCGGAAGTAGCTGTTGGAGCTGGTGTTGCAGACGTCGCCGGCGCAGGCGTTGTCGCATTTCAGCGCGCAGGTGACGGCACTGCGCTTGCCCTTGGTGTGGCCGAGCATCGGCAGCAGGGTGAATTTGCGGGCAGTCGTTTCAGACATGGGGGCCTTCCAGGGAAAATCGATGCGGTTCGCCCACCCTGTCAGCCGATTTCTACGTCAAGTGGTCAGTAGGGTGAACCCAGGGTAAACCCGCCGGTAACCCGTGGTGACCTGCGAAAATGTGATAGAGGGTCCCAGGAAAAGCCGCGTTAAGTGATAGGGGGTTGCTGCGGAGCGAGGAATGCGTGCACGCGACGGAGCCGCGCGAGCCACCAGTCCCGGCGCTCCGGTGCGGCGACGTACTCGGACAGCAGTCCGGCGTCGGCGGCAACGTCGCGGAGCCGGATGGCGCCGTCGCCGGCCACCAGCGGATCCTTGGTGATGTCGGATTCGAACAGGGACACGGTCCCCAGCCCGCAGGCATAGGGCAGTTCCGGAAGGGAAGCCGCCAAGGCCAGCCCGGCGCGGATGCCCACCGACGTGTCCAGCGCTGAGCTCACGACGGCGGGAAGTCCGGCCTGCGCCACGATGTCCAGCGCACGCCGGACTCCCCCAAGCGGCGCCACCTTGACCACGATCAGGTCGGCAGCTCCGGCCCGTGCGACGCGAAGGGGGTCGGACTCCTTGCGGACACTTTCGTCGGCGGCGATGAGCACGGGCATGCCGGCCGTCCGCAGCGAGCGGCGAACCTCGGCGAGCCCTTCGATGGTAGGCACGGGCTGCTCCGCGTATTCAAGCCCGACGGCGGACAGCCGGGTGAGTGCCTCAACCGCGGTGGGTACGTCCCAGCCGCCGTTGGCGTCCACGCGGATGGCGGCTTCGGGCAGCGCGGCACGGACGGCGGCGAGGCGGGCGGCGTCGTCGTCAAGGGTCTGGCCCCGCTCGCCAACCTTGACCTTGACGGCGCCCACCCGGCCAAAACGGGCCAGGACGTCCGGAACCCGGTCAGCCGGAACGGCGGGGACGGTCGCGTTAACCGGGATGACAGACCGTACGGGCGGAGGGAAGCCGGACCAGGCGGCCTCGATGGCGGCGGTCAGCCAGCGGGATGCCTCTGCATCGCCGTACTCCGGGAACGGGCAGAACTCGCCCCAGCCCGCCGGACCGCGCAGCAGCAGTGCTTCGCGTTCCATGATTCCCCGGAACTTCACGCGCATGGGAAGGCTGACCACGTGGGCGGACGCAAGCAATTCATCGAAGCCAGGAATGTCGGCGGAAGGGACAGCTGGGCGGGAGGGCATGGATTCACTGTACAAGCGGGGACTGGAACCCCTTTCAATGCATATCGATATGGATATATGATGTGGTTATGGCACGGGCAGCAACAACGTCGGACGCGTTCAATGCGGTGGCCGAGCCCCGCCGTCGGGAGATCCTGGATGTCCTGGCGGGCGGCGAACGGCCGGTGAACGACCTGGTGGACCTCCTGGACCTGGCCCAGCCGCACGTCTCCCGGCACTTGCGCGTCCTGCGGGACGTGGGCGTGGTGGACGTGCGCGGTGAAGGCCGGCAGCGGCTGTACCGGTTGAATCCGCAGGCCCTGAAGCCCATCCACGACTGGGTGGCCGGCTACCGGCACCTCTGGGAGGAACGGCTGGACGCCCTGGCCGACGTGCTGGAGGACCTCAAGGATCAGGAAAACCAAGAGAAGGACTAGGGCAATGGCACAGACAAGCAGCGGCACCATCAACGTCACCCTCCCGGGAGAGCATGAAATCCTCATCACCCGGACGCTCAACGCACCCCGGCACCTCGTGTACAGGGCCTGGACCACACCGGAGCTCGTCAAAAAGTGGTGGCCAGGCAGGCGCGGCGAGATGACGGTCGTCGACATGGACTTCCGGGTGGGCGGGGCCTGGCGGTATGTCATGCTGGCCCACGGCGACTTCGAGCTGGCCTTCCACGGGACGTACCGCGAGATTGTGCCCAACGAACGGATTGTGCACACGGAGGTCATGGAAACTCCGGACGCGGCACCGGACAGCGAGGAGGGGGCAGTGGTCAACACTGTCACCTTCGCGGATGCCGACGGGGGCGCCACCCTGGTCAGTATCCGCACCGACGCGGGCAGCAGGGAAGTCCGCGACATGATTGCGCAGTCCGGTATGGAAGGCGGCGTGCGGGAGCAGTTCGAGATCATCGAGGAGCTGGCGGCGGCGCTGGCGTAACTGCTTCTCCGGGTCTTCCGCGGACCGGCCTGGGCTTGCGGCGCAGTCCCAGCTTTCTGTGAAATCCTTGAACAAATGACTCTTTCACGGCAAGCAACCGCAAGGACCGCAGCCCGCCCCGCACCGGGATCGGGGTTCCTTTTCGTGCTTGCCACCCTGGCCTGCGTCACAGGGCTCATGGCCACGTACTACTACTTCATCCAGACCACCACCGGGCAGTTCATCGACGAGTCGGCCCTGGTGGAAGCCGTGGAGCTGCACGGACCGGCCGGCAAGGCGACCACCAGGTTCCTGGACCTGCTGCCCACCATCTCGCTGGTGATGGCCGCCGTCGTGGTGCTCTTTGTTACGGTGATCCGGCGGCGCTGGACCGAAGCGGCCATCGCGGTGGCGGCGTGCATCGGCGCGAACGTGGCCACCCAGGTTTTGAAGGCTTTGCTCCCGGCCCGCCCGGACAAGGGCGTGGTGACGCTGGACCTGAACTCGCTGCCCTCCGGGCACACCACGCTGGCGGCGTCCGCGGCCGCGGCGGTGTTCCTCATGGCGTCGCCGCGCTGGCGCCCGATGGCGGGTTTTGTGGGCGGTACGTTCGCGATCGCCTCCGGGGTGTCCACCCTGATCAACCAGTGGCACCGGCCGGCTGACGTGGTGGCGGCGTTCCTGCTGGTGGGGGCGTTCATGATTCCGGCCGGCTGGCTCATTGTCCGGCGCGGTGCCTGGAATGCGTGGGACGGCTTCGGCGGCCACATCGGCTCGGCCCGGATCTGGCTGACGCTGCCGGTCATGATCGGGCTGGCGTCGGCCGCGGTAGCCTCGTACTCGCTGCTCCGGCTCGCGCCCAGCCCGTGGCAGGAGGCCAGCACCACCAACTACTTCTGGGCCGGCATCTCGCTGATCGTGATCGCCGGGTATCTGGCCACGGTTGCCACCACGTCGCTGTTCGCCTACGCCGCCCGACGCCGGGGCTCACCCAGGCGCTAGGGTCACCTCCGCAGCCCCCGGCCCAACTAGGTGGCAGTAACTGTCGTTTTGACGGCTCATAACGGCAGTTACTGCTACTTAGTTGGGCAGGTAGGACGGGGGTTAGTCGCGGGCGTTAAGCCGGGCCAGCAGCAGGGCCTCGGCCAGGATGGCGTTTTGGAAGTCACCCAGATGGATGGACTCGTTGGCCCCGTGCGCGCGGGAGTCCGGGTCCTCGGCGCCGGTGATCAGGATGTCCGCCTGGGGGTACAGCTTGTTCAGGATATTGACGGCGGGGATGGACCCGCCAACACCCATGGACACCGCCGGCACTCCCCACGCCTCCTCCATCGCCGAGAGCATCAGCCGGGACACCGGGGAGGACGCGTCACCGGCAAATCCTTCGGTCTGGCCGCCCGGCGTAAAGGTGACTTCAGCACCAAAGGGAACGTGTGACTCGACATGCCGCCGGACCGCTTCCATGGCCGCCGCGGTGTCGCTGGCTGGTGCAAGGCTCAGGCTGAACCGGGCCCGTGCCACCGGCTGCAGCGTGTCAGAGGAGAGCGCCACGGAAGGGGCATCCACACCGATGATGGCAAGCGCCGGCTTGGTCCACAGCCGCGAGGTGATGCTGCCCGTCCCGGCAAGGGGGACGCCCGGCCTGACGCGCGCGTCAGCCCGAAACTCGGCTTCCGTGAGCGCGGGCCCGGAAGACTCCGAAGCAAGCAGGCCCTCCACGGCCACGCTGCCGTCGTCGTGATGGAACGTTGCGAGGAGCCGGGACAGCGCCGCGACGGCGTCCACCACTGGCCCGCCGTAGGTTCCTGAATGCAGGGCGTTGTCCAGCACCCGGACCTCCACGGTCCCCAGAATCAACCCGCGCAGGCTGGTGGTGAGCGCGGGGACGCCCACTTTCCAGTTTCCGGAATCGGCCACCACCAGCACGTCCGCCTTGAGCAGGTCCCCGTGCCGTTGCAGCAGCAGGGGCAGGCTGGGCGACCCGGCTTCCTCCTCGCCGTCGATGAACACGGTCACGCCCAGGCCGAGCCCGTCGCCGAGCACCCGGAGCACGGTGCGGACGGCGGCAATATGTAGGAGCACGCCGGCCTTGTTGTCGGCCACTCCCCTGCCCCAGAGCCGGCCGCCCCGCGTCACCGCTTCGAACGGCGGGCTCTCCCACAGCTCCACGTCCCCTGCTGGCTGGACGTCATAGTGGGCATACAGCAGGATGGTCGGCTGGCCCGGCCGCGCAGGCCGGCGTCCCACCACCGCGGGCGCCCCGGGTGCGCCGTCCGTCCGTGGCGCGTGCAGAATGTCGACGTCGGCCATCCCGGCATCGCGGAGCAGCCCGGCCACCTGCTGGGCGGCCTTGTCCAGCTGCGACGGGTCGAAGGCCTCCCACGCCATCGCCGGGATCCGTACCAGTGCGGACAGTTCGTCGACGACGGCGGGAAAGTCCGCCGCGACGGCCTGGCGCAATCCGGGCAGCAGGGACATCAGCCCACCCTGTGGCGCTGCAGCCACATTTCCAGCAGGGCGAACTGCCACAGCACGTTGCTGTTGACGGGGGTCCGCTGGATATTGGGATCCGCGAGCAAACCGTCGATGTAGGCGGGCCGGAAGAGTCCGCGCTGTTTGGCCTCCGGGGCATGCAGGGCATCCCGCACCATGGAGATGAACGGTTCTTCAAGGTGCCGCAGGGCCGGAACGGGGAAGTATCCCTTGGGCCGGTCGATGATGGCTGCGGGCAGCATCTGCCGGCCCAGGTCCTTCAGGATTCCCTTCCCGTCCTGCGAGGCCTTGAGTCCGGGCGGGCAGGCGGCGGCGAGCTCCACCAGCTCATGGTCAAGGAACGGCACACGGGCCTCGATGCCCCACGCCATGGACATGTTGTCCAGCCGCTTGACGGGGTCGTCCACCATCAACAGGTGGGTGTCCAGCCGCAGGACGGCGTCCAGGGCGGTATCAGCTCCGGGTGTTTCCAGATGGGCGGCCAGGACCTTGCGGCTTACATCGGACCCGCAGAACCATTCAGGTTCCAGGATCCCCATGAGGTCCTCGTGGCTGTGGTCCACGAAGGATGCAGAGAAGGTCCGGAGGGCGTCCTGTCGGCCCGCCGCGGCGAGCGGCTGATGGTAGGCGTAGCCGGCAAAGACTTCGTCTGCGCCCTGTCCGCACTGCACCACCTTCAGGTGCTCGGAGACCGTCCTGCAGAGCAGGTGGAAAGCGGTCACATCGTGGCTGGCCATCGGCTCGGACATCGCACCCACCGCGCCATCGATGGACGGGGCGAACTCGGACGTGCTGACGTGAAGCCGCTCATGGCGGGTGCCGAACTCCCGTGCCACCAGGTCGGAGTAGGCGAACTCGTTGCCTGCGTCGCCGCCGGCGCCGTCGAATCCTATGCTGAAGGTGGAAAGCCCGTGCTGGCCCTCCTCGGCCAGCAGGGCAACCAGCAGGCTCGAATCCAGGCCCCCGGACAAAAGGACACCCACCGGCACGTCGGCCACCATCCGCCGTCGTACTGCCGTCCTTAACGCATCCCGGACGGCGTCCTGCCAGTCCCCAGCCGACCACCCGGACCGTGAAGCGTCGCGCGTGTAATCAGGGCGCCAGTACTCGCGGTCCTCCCAGGTTCCGTCGGCGCGCACAGTACGGATGGTGGCCGCCGGCAGCTTCTGGACCCCGCGGAGGATGGTCCGCGGCGCCGGAACGATCGAGTGCCAGCTGAGGTAGTGGTGCAGGGCAACCTCATCCAGGGACGTGTCCACGCCGCCGGACGCCACCAGCGCGGGGAGCGTGGAGGCAAAGCGCAGCTTTCCCGGCAGGTGTGAAACGTAGACCGGCTTGATGCCCAGCCGGTCGCGGACCAGGAGGACCTCCTGCCGCCGCGGATCGAACAACGCGATGGCGAACATGCCCACCAGGTGGTGGACAAAGTCGTCGCCCCACTTCCGGTAGGCCTTGAGGATCACCTCGGTGTCGCTGGTTGTCCGGAAGGTAAACTCCGACTCGAGCTCCCTCCGCAGGTCGCGATAGTTGTAGATGCAGCCGTTGAAGGTGAGGGCCAGGCCGCCGTCGTCCAGCATCGGCTGCGCCCCCGCCGAAGACAGGTCGATGATGCTCAGCCGCTGGTGTCCCAGGGCAACCCAGCCGGCGTCGTCCCAGATCCCCCTTCCGTCGGGTCCGCGGGAGGTCATGGCCCCCATCATTGCGAGGACGGGCTCCCGGGAGGCCGTCCTACCGTTGAAGGCGATTTCGCCTGCTATTCCGCACATAACTTCCTCGTTTCCTGCGGCCTACAGCGATCTATGCTGCTCTTCGCGGACCACCCTGATGGTCTTCAGGGACGGGTCGGCGGGATCGGGCAGGACCATGCCGGCCTCCACCCCGCTGCGAAGGTAATCGATGGCGGCTTTGTTGATCCTTTCCCCGGGCAGCAACAGCGGAACGCCCGGCGGGTAAGGGGTGGCCATTTCGGCGGCGATGCGGCCGGGTGCCTCCTCCGCGGGGACGTTTTCCACCGGGCCGAAGAAGGCATCCCGGGGCAGCATCACCGTCTCCAGGAAGAGGTCCTCCTCATCAGGAATTACGACGGCGGGCGGCCGGGGCAGGTCCGGGGCGGCAACGGTGAGTGCGCGGAGGGCATCGAGGAGCCGCTGTGCGGTTTCGCTGTCATCGGAGACAGAGATGACGGCTTCGGTTCGGCGGTGGTCCGTGGTGCCCATGTCCACCCGGCAGTTTTCGCGCAGCCAATCCGTGGCCTGGAAACCGCTGATTCCGAGTTCTGAAACGTCGATCAAGATGTGCAGGATGTCCAGGTCGTGGGAGGCTTCGGCGTGGACCAGTTCGTCTTCCAGGACATGCAAACCGGGCAGCGCATCGATGTCCCGGCGGAGTCCGCGGGCCAGTTCGAGGGCTTTGTCGATCATCGATTTGCCCTCCTGCACCATCTGCCGGCGCCACCCGTCCATTGCGGCGTACAGCATAACGTTGGCGCTGGTGGTGGAGAGGACATCGGCGCACTGGTTCAGACGGACCGGGTCCACCAGGTTTCCCTGCAAATGGAAGATGGAGCCTTGCTCAAAGCCGAGCCCCATCTTGTGCACGCTGACGACGCAGATGTCCGCGCCCGCATTCATCGCCCAGGTGGGTGTGTCCGGGTGGAACGGCAGCTGCGCGCCCCACGCCTCGTCCACGATCAGCGGTTTGCCCCGCTTGTGGCAGATTTCGGCGATCGCTTCGATGTCCGCGCATGTGCCGTAGGGAGTGGGGCTGACGATCAGCGCGGCGGAGGCGTCCGGGTACCGCTGCCACATCTCCTCCACGGTCTCCGGCGCCGGCGGATGGGAGAGCTTGAGCTCGTTGTCCCACTTGGGTTTGATCCACCGCGGCTGCAGCCCGGAGAGCACCAGCCCCGAGACCACGGATTTGTGCGCGTCGCGGCTGATCAGGAGCTCCCCTTCTCCACGGGTGACGGCCAGGATCGCTGCCTTCACGGACAGGGAGCTTCCGCAGGTCGAGAAGAAGGCCATGTCGGCATTGACCGCCTCGGCCATCAACTGCTCCGCCTTCTGCAGGTAGCCGTTGGAGGACTTCCGGTCGTCCAGGCCCGAGGAGGCAACGACGTCGGACTAGAAACTCTGTTCGCCCAGCACCTCCAGCACACGCGGATCGACGCCGCGGCCCTGGCGGTGCGCGGGCGGCGTGAAGCCGTACCTGTCGAGTTTCTGGTGTTCAGCCAGCGCATCGAGCACCGGTGTTTCATTCTGGTCCATCTGCCCTCCCGGGTAGTTCGCCTAAATTCCCTGTTCAGCCATGAGCAGGGATGTCTGTGAGCTTTCGGATCGGTGTGGCAGGCAGGCAGGTGACGTCGGCGGCGTCGGCGATGACGCCGCAAAGGCTGCCGGTGGTGGCGTGGACGGCCCGCTGCCTGGCGGCCCCTGTTCCCCTGTTCAGGACCTGGAACAGCAAACCCTCCACTGTGCCGAATTCGCCCTGCTCCCGCAGCACGGGCTGGATATGGTCCAGCAGGGACATCGCCACCTCGAAGGCGGCCCGGGGCTTGCCGGTCAGGGGATCCAACAGTTGCCCGTCCAGCCCGTAGCGGCCCGCCTGCCAGGCAGCGAGCCGAAGCTGCGCGGCGGACGCAGACACGGGCGGCACGCCGGAGCGCCATTGCCGGGCTGCCGTTTCCGCCAGGGCCCGCACCAGGCCGGCGAGGAGGACGGCGTCGTCGGCAAACAGGCACACGTCGCCCACCCGGATCTCCACGGTGGGATGGCGGTGGCTGAGCCTCGCGTCAAAGTAGATTTGCCCCTTGTCCAACGGAACTCCCGAGGTGAGGATCTCCTGCACCTGCGCGTGGTAGGCCTTTGCGGAACCGAAAATCTCGCAGGGCCCGGCGGTGGGCCACCTGTTCCAGGCCTGGGAGCGGTAGCTTGCGTAGCCGGAATCCACGCCGTTCCAGAACGGGGAGTTGGCGGTGATGGCCGTCAGGACCGGGAGCCAGATCCGGATCCGGTCAAGGATGGCCACGCCTTCCTCGTCCGACTCGACCTCCACATGCACGTGGCAGCCGCAGGTCAGCTGCTCCACCGCCGTCAGGCCGAACCGCTCCATCATCCGCTGATACCGCAGGCCCGGCGTAGTTGTGGACTGCACGGGCAGGGGTGACGTCGCCAGGGCCACGGAACGCGCTCCGGCCGCTCGGGCTGTGGCGTCTGCACTCATCCGCCGAGCAGTGATGTCCTGTGCGAGTTCCTCCAGGGTGATCCTGGGAAGGGTGCAGGTTTCAATCTGTTCCTGCTTCATCTCGCTGCTGAGGCCATCGTCGGCCAGGCTTTCCAGCACTTGGCCCAAAGGAACAGCGTGGCCGTCGGTGAAGTCGAGGATCAGGAACTCTTCCTCGACACCCACGCGGCGCATCAGCGCAGCTCCTTGGAACCGGCGCTTCCCCTGCGGCGGACGTGCCCGGCAGCAGGACGACAGATGGGGACAAGATAAGCCATGACTACTCCTCGGTTGAACCCGTGGGGCGTTGGCTTAACCTCCGTTGGTCACCACATCGTAAGCATGCTTAGTTCCTGTCCGCAAGTCGTGGGGAGTCAACTGCCCCCAAAGAGGGGCAGTTATACAGGGCAGGCTAGAAGGCTTCGGGCTGGATGGAGATCGTGGCCGTGGCGGCGGACGTTGCCATCGATGCGGACGAGACCGACGACGGCGTGGCCGGCAGCAGGCGGGACAGGTACTTTGCCCGGGCTGCTTCGACGAACCCGCGGAACAGCCCGAAGTCCTCGGGCAGTTCCTCGGGGTGCCACTGGATGCCGAGCGTGAAGGTGTTGGCCGGGTACTCGATGGCTTCCACCACTTGGTCCTCGCTCCAGGCTGCGGCAATGAGCCCCTCGCCGAGCCGGTCCACCGCCTGATGGTGGGCCACGGGGACAATTTGGGTGTCCGGGCCAATCAGGCGGGCAAGCTGCGAGTCAGGCCGGACATCGACAGGGATCTGGTTGAAGGCGTAGCCGCCCAACTGGTACTGCCCGTTCCCCACGACGTCGGGCAGGTGCTGGTGCAGCGTGCCGCCCAGCGTCACGTTGAGCAGCTGCTCCCCGCGGCAGATGCACAGCAGCGGCACGTCCTGGCGGAGTGCTTCCCGGATCAGGGCCTGTTCCCAGGCGTCCCGCTCACGCCGGGGCTCCCCGGTTTCGGGATGGGCTTCCTGGCCGTAGAGGGCGGGATCAACATCCCAGCCTCCTGGGATGAGCAGCCCGTCCAGCCTGCCCACTAGGGCTTCGACCACGCCGGGGGCCACCGGCTGGGGCGGCAGGAGGGTGGGCACGCCGCCCGCTGCAATGATGGGGGCAAGGTAGGTCTCGGGAAGGAACGCCGCGCTGACTGTGCCGCAGCCGGTGGTGCCGGCAGGCTCAAGGTAGGTGCTGAGGCCGATGATGGGCTTCACGGCGGCGTCGGTCGTTTCCAAGGTTTTCCTTCCAGGCGAATTCTCTGCCTTTAAGGATATGAGAGTGGCGGCCCTGCTTTGTTTCAAGCGGATGAAGATCACATCTCAGTTCCGCTGTCGGGCGTTTCAGCCATGGCCGCGGCAAGCTCGACGTCGTCAAGGTACCTGGCAGCCGGCCATCCGGTGGCGGCGGCGAGCCTGTCCAGGGATGCCAGATGCTGGCGAGCCAGTTCGATGGCGAGTTGCTCCATGATTGCCGGCCCGTTCCGGACGATCAGGTCGCTGAGGAAGACCTGGAGGCGGCCTGCCAGACGGCCTCCGGCTTCTGCGTCTGCCGCTGCGAGCCGGGTCAGGGCGGCGGCAGCCATGGCGGGCCTGTCGCTGAAGAGTTCCATGAACTGTCCTCCGCATGTGTGTGGATGGGAATCACCGGGACCGGCAATACCCGGCGCAGATCTTCGCGGCCCGCTAGAAGGCAAGGCCCCCGCCCGGGAGGGAGGTGCGCGCCGGCACTCCCACCCACGTCTCGTACTCGGGCACGTCCTGCACAACCGCCGAACCCATCCCCACTGACGAATAATCACCCACGGACAAGCCGTCAGCAATGCCGGCGTTCACGCCTATGTGGACGCCCCGGCCCACCCGCACGCCCTCTCCCAGCGAGGACCCGGCGGAGAACGTGGTGAAGTCCCCTGCCTGCAGGGCCCAGCCCAGAGTCACGGACGGCATCACCACCGTGTGGTTCCCCAGTGACACCTGCGGTCCAACCGTGGCGTGCCGCAGCAGGATGCTTCCCGGGCCGATCCGGCAGTCGTCCGGCAGGCGGATGTCCGGATCCAGCACTGTGCCATACCGGGTGCCTTCCACACCCGACTGGGTAAGCCGCTCCACCACCGCTTCCCTGTCCCGGCCCTATGGGCAGGCACACTGCGAAGAGCGCCTTCGGGAACATGGCGGCGTCCTCGAGGGCGCCGAGGACGGGGGCGCCGTCGATCAGGACGTCGAGGAGTTGGGGGTCGTCGTCAAGAATCCCCAGGACGTCATACTGGCCGCTGGCGCGCACGGTCAGCAGCACTTCGCGCGCCAGTCCAGTGGCGGCCAGCAACAGCAATTCGCTCAAGGGGTGTCGCTTCCGGGCCCGGGAGGCGGGCGGCAGGTCTGTGGCTTGCCCGGACACCGCTTCTTGGCTCCTGGCTGTTGGTCAGGGCCTCGGCGATTCGAGGAGCAATCCGCCAGCGTGCCCAAATACAAGTTAACGCCGCAACAGGTCCCCGGGAAGACGGCACGGGAAACACGGTTGGTTTATGGGGTTTTCCTGCGGATTTAGGGGATTGCCGCTGATGACCAAATCCTGTTGAGAACTTGAAGGTTTCTTGAGTGATTCAGCGCCATATTTTGATCCATGCAATGGATAGTTGCTCTTGCCGGGCCCCTGGGCCCCGGCCGGATGGCTCTCCTGAAGCCATAGACTCCTGGCGGCGTCTTGAAGTAGGCGCCGCCAGGTACCCGCCCTGGTCCGAATTACGACGGCGGACGCGCACCGAGTGCCTGGCCTCGGCCCCACCGGAAGGCCCGATACAAATACCGGCTTACCTCCGCCAAAACTTTCCCAAACTGGCTGAGTATTCCCGTTTGAACTCACACGCCAGCTCGGCAGAAGCTGGTGCCACTATGTGGGGGGACATAGCGGCACCTGCTTCCGCCGAGCTAGCTTGTGATTACCCGCGGGAGGGCACGGGAGCCACGGGGCAGATGATCTTCCCGTTGGACATGTGGTTGTTCAAGGTGATGTCCATGGATGCCGTGGTCTGGTCGAGGTAAGTTGCCGTAATCCGCAGGGTTAACGGGCCGGCAGGATTGTCACGCAGGATCGGAGATGCCAGCAACGGGTTGGTGTTTGACGTCAGAACAATAGTTCCGGGAGTCAACGCAAGGAGGCTAAGCAGGCCCGAGTAGCTTGGCCCGTAGGTACCGTTGGCCTGCAGGGCCGCGTACGTGATGGTGGCGGTGGCCGGGACCGTAACCCTTAGCGTCGCGACCTTCTCCGGCGAATCGTTGGTGCAGGTGAGTGATGCAATTGCGGGACCGGGCCAGGCAGCCGCAGCCGTGACCGTCATGGTCGCCGTGGCGCTCTGCTGCCATAATGCTGACGTGGATGCACCACCCAGGCCCAGCAGCACAGTCAGCACAAACGCACCGACGGCCGTTGCCGCACCTGGAAGATTCCGAATCCGGGCCATTACTTTCCCTCAGCAGCCCGGCTGCGACGCGATGCGCGCACGGACTTGAAAACCAGGATGGCGCCATAACCGATGAGCCCGACAGCGGCGACGATGGTCCATGCGTCACGGTCGGAGTTCCCAAGGGCATTGGCCAGGAAACCAACAGAAGGAACCGCGTAGAACAGCTTGCCCTTCATCTGGATCTCACGGACAGGGTCGGCGTCGTTGGCACCGTTGTTGTCGCCCTTGGTGATGAGGGTTTTCTCACCCTGTTGGGTGGCACCGAAGCCCACCACCCGGTGTGTTTCGACCTCGGGCCGCCCCGAGTGCAGCTGGAACGTGACCACGTCACCGTACTGAATTTCATCGAATGGCACGGGCTTCATCACCAGGAACGTTCCTGGTGGGAACTTCGGTGCCATGGAGTTGGTGAGCACCGTGTAGGTGTGCGAGCCCGTCACGACGGGGATGACAATCAGGATCATCGCGGCGAACAATGCGATGATCATGGCAGCCATGCTCAGGAGCCGTCCGACGGCGGTCCATGCACCAGAGCCGGTGCCCCCAGTTTTTTCGGCGCCCGACGGCGCTTGCACCAAGTGCCTCGCTTCCCCCTGGGGAATTGCGTTGGCAACGGGCCGTTCCGTCAAGTCAGCCACTTGGCACCCCACAGAGCTGACGTGCGGTGAGCTGAAGAGAGATGTTCACTGCTTGTCCTTTCACTGACGACGGGGCATTAGAGCTGAGACTTGCTTGGAAGCAGAAGACGGTGGATCCGCCCTTGCCCACTGCGGGGGATGACAATCCGGCTGAACCGATGGGTGCGTAGCCCGCGATGGTGCTGCACTCCGCGGAGGAGGTGGCAGTTTTGGCGTAGAAGCTGACGTAGGATCGCAAGCTTCCACTGGCAACGTTTGTCACCGTACCCTGGCTGGCTGTGATGACCGTGTCGAAGGATCCGCCTGCATTGGTGTTGTTCGTGACCAGGACTCCCCCATAAACCGAAGTCCCGGGCGTCAAAGTGGCGGTAGGTGTGATTGCCAGGTTTGCGGACGTTGTGCCGTCGGCCAGGGTCATGTTGGTTGCCTGGCCAGATGGCACCGCGCTAAGTGCAACGTCGAACGATGCGGAGGCAACAGTCCCGGGTGCAGCTGACGCGCTGGCACTCCATAGCGCATACGTCCCCTGCACCGTCAGGAGTCCCAGGACCACTGCTGCGGCGACGAGTGCCGTTGCCTGCAGTGAGCACTTGATGCGCACCGGTTCCTCCCCTGGTCCTGTTTCCGATTGCTGAGGGCGGGTGGCGGTTCAGCCACCCGCCCGCGTCAGACTAGGACAGGCCGTCACCTGTCGAGTTCACCTGTGTCAGCTTGAATGCGACATCCTTGAAGTCATAGCTTGCATTCACGCTGTCGCGCTCAGTGGTGCTGGCAAGGAAATCAAACGTGATGGTGGCGGTTACCGTCTGGGTGCTGCCGGTCGGCGTCAAGGGGTTCTTGATCTCAGCGGTGCCAACGGTCAGAACGGGCTCGGAGACGCTGACATTCTTTGCCAAGAAACCGCTGGTCTCATCAATGCCGTCGGTCGTTATTTCCGCTGCCATCTTATTACCCGAGAGCGTTACAGCCAGCTCCTGCTTAAACGTGAGCTTGTCACCCGGGACAACTAGGTAGGTGCCGGCGTCAATCTGAGGGGTGATATCTTTGCCGAGTCCGTCAGTCCAGACACCCGCTACCTTGTTCTCAACGTTGAGGTCACCGGAAACGATGGTGCCCGGCGTCGCGGAAGCTTCGGCATTCCAGTTGGCCAACGTTCCGCCGCCGCCCAGCAGCAGTGCTGCGCCTACGGCGATGGCTGCGGTTCCCTTGATCAGGGTGCTGTTCTTCATGATGTGTCCCTCAGACTTTTGTGTGTGGTCTAGCTGGGAACAACAATGCATGGGCTTTATCAGGAATTTTGGGGGGAAACCGTCAAAGTTTGCTCAAGAAATTGAAGGCTAAAGTGGCCTCTGACCTGCGTGTTTAGCTGTCACTGCCTGGCTTGGAACTCCCCGGCCGACCCGGCTCGTACAGGTCGATGATCGGAAGGTGCCCGTCGGTGCGGATGGCGTCGCCGCCGCCGTTGCGGTGGTGGTAGCCGCTGGAGTAGTTGAGGATCACGTGCACCGACTCCACGGCGCGGGCCGCGCGGAGGGTCTCGATGATGAAGTCGCGTTCCTCGTCGGTCCGGTCGGCGATCTTGTGCGTGATCTGGAATGTAAAGAGGGACAGTCCGACGCTCCTGTCATACGTGCCCGCGCCAACCCAGTCCACGGACAGCCCGCCGGGCAGCATCCAGCCGGCCGGGCATTTCCAGAACCGCACGTGGTGGCGCTTGCGGGGGTTGCCGTCGATCTCGCGCTGGAACGCCAAGTCCTGCTTGTTGCCGAACACGTACAGGAAACTGACGGGCGCCGCCGGGTAGCTCCTGCCCAACAGGGTGGATGTCAGGGTGCGCCACGCAGTGGCCGGGGTGATGGGGTCGGCTTCAACCCAGCCGGCAGTCAGCATCGCCTTCCGCAGCTCCTCCCCCGTCCCCACCACGGCCAGGTTCACGGGGTCGCCCAGGACCCCGTCGCCTGTCCGGGTCCTGCCGATGAAGTAGTCCGGGATGTACAGGCTGCTCAGGATTTTGTGGATGCGCGGCAGCAGCGCGTACGCAAGAATCAGCCATACCGGAAGGAACACCCAGGCCTGCTCGGGCCCGCGGGAGAGCCGCGACAGCAGGAAAAACCACACTGCCCAGCCCACCGCGACGGTAACCACCAGATAGAGCAGCCGCTGCAGCACTGCCAGGACGGTTGCCCACCGGCTTTGACGCCGCTCCACCCCGTTCTTGGAACGCGAATGGTCCGGCTCGTGCGGAACTGGCCGCCCGCCGTCGTACCTTCCGCCGGGATCAGGAACGCGGCTCACGGCTCGTCGGGGGTCAGCTGCTCCACGATAATCCGGGCCGTTTCGTGATCCCCAAGGATCCGGAAGTGCCCGGCCGTGGGCAGCTCGATGTTGGTGGCACCCGGAAGGACGCTGCCCTCCGGGATGTGCGGGTCGAACGGGCCGTAGATGGAGGTGATCCGGCTGTTGATGGCTTCCTCACGCGCCAGCTGGAGGGTCAGCGCGTTGCTGGGCGAGAAGATCCGCAGGCTCGGCAGCAGCATGTACTTCGCGTACCGGGACCCGGAAAACGGCGTGCACACCGTGATCATCCGGGAGATCCGGCCCTCGGGGTCCAGGTTCAGCATGGCGTACTTGCCGATCAGCCCGCCCTTGCTGTGCGCCACGATCGCCGCGTCCCGCAACCCGGCCTCCTCAAGGTGCTGCGCCACCAGGCGCGCCGCCACGGGTACGTCCAGCTTGTTGCGCTGCAGGACCGTGACCACGTGGACCGGATGGCCGGCGTCGTGGATTGACCGGATCAGCGGCATCATGAACTGCCAGTTCTCGTACACGCCCGGGATGATCAGCACCGGGGTGCGGTGGCCCTGGTGGAAGGAGCCCGGCTGCACCCGGGACAGCATGCCCTGGACCTGGCAGACCGCGGCATAGACGTAGTCCTGCGCCCACCACACGGCCTTCTGCAGCGGACTGCTCCGGGCAGGCGCCCCCGTTTCACTCATCTGATGAGGATAACGGGTCAGTAGTTGCGGCGGTGCTTCAGCCGTGGAATGACGACGGCGAACACGGCCGCCGCCGCGAACCCCAGGACACCCGTGGCTGAGATCCCCGCGCCCAGGGAGGCCAGCGCCGTCACCCCCGAGAGCAGGACCGGCCCGCCGGTGGACCCGGCATCGGCCATGAACCGCCACAGCCCCAGGAACTGGCCCCGCCCGCGGTCCGGCGAGAAGTCCGCGCCGAGCGTCATCACCAGCCCTGAGCTGATGCCGTTGCCAAACCCGATCAGCAGCGCCGCCAGCAGCAGCCCCACAAAGGACCCGGTCAGCGGAATCAGCAGCAGCGCCGTGCCCATCAGCAGCGTGGACGGGACGGCGACAAACTGCCGGCCCTTGCGGTCCATGAGCTTGCCGGCGGGATAGAACACCAGCATGTCGATCGCCCCGGACAGGCCGTAAATCAGCGAGGCGGAGGTGGCGTCGAAGCCCAGGTGGTCGGCCCACAGCGGGATCACCACCTGCCGTGAGGATCGCAGTGCGCTCAGCAGCAGGATGCCCACACCCAGCGAGAGGAACACGCCCGCATGGGACACCGCGACGCTCCGGAGGGTGGGCTCGGGACCCTTGTGTCCGCCGGCGGGCACGCCCACCGCGGCAAGGTCCGGGATGGTGAGGGACAGCAGCGCGGCGGCCGCCATGGCTATCACACCCACCCAGTAGGCACCGCCGATGCCGGAGAACTGCATCACGGCCGCACCCAGGAACGGGCCGATGAACACGCCGATCCGGTTCACGCCGCCCAGCGTGGACAGCGCCCGCGCCCGGAACTGCACGGGCACAGCCTCGGTGAGGTACTTCTGGCGGGCCAGGCCAAAAACGCTTCCGGACATGCCGACGACGGCCATCGCCGCCGCGAGCAGCCAGAGCCCGTCGGGCACCAGCGAGGTCAGTCCCGCTGCCGCCAGCGCTACAGCTGCAGCGACGGCGGCACCCACGATGGACCACCGCTCACCGAACTTGAGGGTCACCAGGGATGCCGGCAGGTTGAAGAACCAGGATCCCAGCCCCATCAGCGTGACGATCAGCGCCGCGACGGCCACCGAGGCACCCAGGTCCCGGGCGGTCAGCGCCACCACCGGCAAGATGGCCCCGGTGCCGATTCCGTAGAGCAAAGTGGGCCCGAACGCGGCCACGGCGATGCTGCGCAGGCTGAAGGGCTGCTGGTTTTCGGGGGAAGTCATCAGATTTATTTTATGGCCGGGAGCAGCAGGCAATTCCCACGTACGGCCCGGGACACATCAGCGCAAATTCGGGGGTCACAAATGACCCGCGGAGGAGTAGCGTTCGACTTATGGGGCGTTGTTCCGCGCCCACAGCCAAGGGGAGGTCATTCGATGGGTGAAGTTTGGATCCGCACGCTCGGCAACGGGCTGGTCCGGGCAGACAGAGTCACCGAAATTTCATCCACCCGGGGATCCCTCCATGAGGACCAGGGGTATTCCCTGAAGGTCATCGTGGACGGCAAGGGCCATGTGCTGATTGACGACGCCGACCTCCAGGGCACCCTGGCCGAACGGCTCGAGTATGCGCGGCACATGGAGGACGCCCTGCTGCTCGCCATCGACGAGGCAAAGGAAACCGACGTCTCGATGGTGATCTCTTACGAGCCGGAACGCGAGCGCTGGTCGTCCGCCCCGGTGACAGTGCTAACCGGGAGCATCCCCGTCATCAGTTAGGCGGCAGGCTCGCTGCCGTCCGCGGCGGTTCCGGCCGCACTTCCTGCGTGTCCGGGGCTTCCTGGGTGCCCCGGGCTTCCTTCGTGTCCCGCATTTCACCCGTGCGCGTCGGCAACCCGCTGATGCTCGTGCGCGTGAAGCAGAGCGCCCACAGCGCAACCACCAGCACCACCACCAGCACCCAGGGGTCCGGCCATGCCAGCATGAAGGGCACGGCCACAGCCACCGCGGTGACGATCAGCAGGTACCAGGTGACGTACCACCACGCGTTGGCGGGCGGATTGCGGGTGGGGTCGCTGGATTGCCGGAAGGACGGCTTCCGCATGCGCTGCAGCCGGTTGTGCAGCACACCCCACACTGGCCCGTTGAGCAGTCCGATGAGAACAGCAGCGAACACGGCGGTGGTCACCGCCAGCACACCCCAGTTTTCCCAGTCCCCCCAGTGGTAGGACGGGCCCGAGCACAGCCAGGAGGACCACCACGGATCCTGGCCACCTCAGGGCGGGCCGCACTGGACCCGGTTCCGCGCCCAGTCCTGCGAACCCAGCCAGGCGAGCGCGGCCGGGGCGCTCAGCGCAGCGGTAAGGATCGAGATTAGCCGGGTCACTCCCAGGCTCTTGACCATCACGCGGTGCGGCCGGAGCCGCCGGTCGCCGTCGAGCCCGCGCAGCACGAGGCCGTGCAGGTCTGCCGGCGGGTCCAAAATCAGGCGGGCCAGCGGATCCAGCACCTCCACCCGGCTGCTGGAGTACACGATGTGGTCGTAGATGCGCCCGGACCTGTTGTACACCGGGTGCTCCTCCGGGCCGGGCCCTCCGTCGCCTGCGGTGTCCCGCGCATAGAGCTTTCCGAACACGGGCAGCAGCCCGTTCTCGTGCGTGGAAATGGGCCCGGCGGGGACGAAGTCGAACTTGCCCCACACGTTGATCCAGCGTAGCCGGTCCGGGTTGGCCAGCCAGTCCACCGGGTCCTCCCCGTTCCGCCGCCCCACTGCGCGTAGCCCAGCAGGTCCAGGCCGCTGCCCACGCTGACGAAGTTGGTGGCCCGCGCCTGGATCTGGAACAGGACCTGCCCGGTGATCGCGGCACCTTGGCTGTGCGCCACCACCGTCACCTGCGTCCCGCCGTCGTGGTCCCAGCGCTGGAGCGTGTCCACCACACGCTGCCGCATCGCGGCCGCCTGCAGCGGCTTGCGCTTCCACACCTGCGGATCGCCCAGGAAGTCCGCGAACAGGGACACGATTTTCCCGATCCACCGGCCCGGCCCGGAATCCAGGCCAGCACGATGATCAGCAGCAGCACCACCAGCACGGCCAGCAGGATGAAGAACCCGGCAGACGCCGCGATCAGCGTCAGCAGCATCTGCCGCAGCCGGGCCGCGAGCAATGCGGGGCTTGCGCCGGCGGCCGGGATAGAGGTTCCACCTGATCAGCTGCACGGACCGTTTGTAGACGCGCAGGGCGGTGCGCAGCGCCCAGGAGTAAGTGGACGCGGCCGACGCCGGCTCGAAGTCCCTGCCCCAGGACGCCTCCGTCATGAGGACAGTGAGGTAGTCCGGCCTGCCGTCCGCATAGCCGCACAGCACTTTCACCCATACCTCCGGCGCGTCCCCCACCGCATTGGCCTTGGTGATGACCAGGTGCGGGCACGGGACGTCACCGCGGACCAGGTCCAGGGACAGATCGTGCAGGCTGAGCATCAGCGGCTGGGCCCACTCCTGCAGGGTGCCGCCTTTGAGGGCCCGGCCCATGCCATGGACAAACACCACGGCGTGGTCCGGGGGCCTGCCCGGCACTTCCGCAACGTCAGCGTCGTCGTTGTCCTTCTTGGCATCCCCCAGGCCATCGCTCACGCGCTTGCCCATGGCTACATGATCCACCCGGGCCGGACGGAAGCGAAAGGCTGCCAGCCCCCCCCCCTTCTTTCACAGGCCAGCGCGGGGTAATGAAAAGACCATCCAATGTAATAAACGTCACCATGTTGCGTGGGTCACATTCGCCCCCTACTCTGGATGAGGCTGATGCAAACGGCCATAGCAAGAAGCTGCAGCGTCGCAGCCAATGCCGGGGAAGGCTTTACAACTTGAACTCTAAGCTGAACATTGTTGTCCGTATCGATCTCGACCACGCACGTGCAAAGGTGATTGCAAAGGGGCATATCACCGTCCACAGCGTCAACGCCCTATATGTAGTAGCAAAGCGGGCCAATTCCCTCAGGGAAGGCCTGGATTTGGAACTCGATATCTCCCACGCGTGGGTGGATGAAGCAGCCCTGGAGATGCTCCGGGCCTGTTCCGAAACCCACCATCTGCCAGCCAAAATCGATCCGCAGCAGGCGCCCTGCACCATCAGCGTCCTGGCACCGCGGCGGAAGGCTCCGGCAGCAGCCACCCGCCTGGCCGCATAGGCCAAGGCAACGGCAACCCACAGCGCCCAGCATCGGGCCCCGGGTTCGCCACCCAAAACTTTTCTTGACCCAAACCCTTGAGCGCAGCTGTACCTGAATAGACGGGTGGCTGTGCTTTTGGGTTTAAAGGGGCCTTCTCAGGACTTCAGCTCAGCACCGGGCTGGAATCCGGGCGCTGTCCTTGGGAGTTGGCCTTCAGCCATTCCCTGAGGAGCGGAGCCGGCAGCGGGCGGGCGAAATGGTAGCCCTGGGCATAGTCGCAGCCCATTGCCCTGAGCACCTGGACCTGGCCCGGGGTCTCCACGCCTTCGGCCACGGCCCGGATGCCGACAGCGTGCGCCAGGTCGATGCAGCTGGTCACAATCGCCGCGTCGCCGGTGTCGGTTCCCAACCCCATAATGAAAGACTGGTCGATCTTCAACTCATCGATGGGAAATTTCTTAAGGTAGGTGAGGCTGGAGTAGCCGACGCCGAAGTCATCAACGGCGAGGCTGACGCCGAGGTCCTTGAGGGCCATGAGCTGGTCGAGGGCGCCGCCGGGATCGTCCATCAGGGCGGTCTCGGTAATTTCCAGGACCAGGAGCGAAGGATCCATCCTCCGCAGCCGGAGGGCGTGTTCAATCATCGGCACCAGCCCGGGGTCGTTCAACTGGCGGGCTGACAGGTTGACCGCCACCTCAAGCCTGGACCCGCCAGCGTCTTCGATCCGCCAGTTTTCGGCCTGCCGCAGCGTTTCCTCCAGGACCCATGCGCCCAGCGGCCGCACCAGGCCCGATTCCTCGGCCATCCCGATGAACTCCGACGGCGCGAGGAGTCCCCGCGAGGGGTGCTGCCAGCGGACCAGCGCCTCCACGCCAACGGCAAGGCCGGTGCGCAGATCGACGCGCGGCTGGTAGTGCAGCCGGAGTGCGCCCTCGCTGATGCCGTGGCGCAGCTCGGCGAGGGCCCGGAGCCGGTCCGCCGTGGGGTCGGATTCTGCCGGCTGGTGCAGTTCCCAGCGGCTCCGCCCCAGCGATTTCGCCCGGTACATCGCGATGTCGGCGCGGCGGACCAAATCGTCCGTGGTTTCGCCGTCCTCGCCGGCAACCGCGACGCCGATACTTGCGGACGTCACAATCTCCAGCCCCTCGATCAGCATCGGGGCCCGGAGGACGTCCAGGAGCCGCGCGGCCCGTGCCGTTGCTTCATCCGTCCCGGCAAAAATGTCCACAACGATGAACTCGTCGCCGGACAGCCGGGCAACGGTGGCCTGCTTCCCCGCGGCAGGGACCAGGCGCCGCGCCACGGCGACCAACAGCTCGTCCCCCGCTGCGTGCCCCAGGCTGTCATTGACCGCCTTGAAGTGGTCAAGGTCGATGCACAAAGCCGCCAGCGTGCCCTGCCCGGCACGCCTGGCTGCAAGGAATCCATCCAGCTTTGCCTTCAGCCCGGCCCTGTTGGGAAGGCCGGTCAGGGGGTCCTGCAGGGCGAGCCGCTGCAGTTCACGCTCAGCTTCGGCGCGGCGGGCTTCGGATTCCTCCGCATCCCGCAGCGCCGAGACCAGTTCTTTTTCGTACATGCGGCGTTCGTGTGCACTGAAGATGATGATGCGCACGGTGGCCGGTTGCTGCCCGGATGCCGGACTGCGTGATGCCGAGAGCAGGGCAGCGCGGCGGCTGCCGTCAGCGCAGATAATTTCGACCGCAACCTCGGACACCGCACCGGCAATACCAAGCTGCGGGATGCAGTGGGTGGAATACAGGATCTGGTCACCCACCGGCATCAGTGACTGGATGGCGGAACCGACCAAGTCCGGAAGGCTGTAACCGGACCAGTGCAGGAAGGTGCCGTTCACCGCGGTGATGCGGCCGCCGTCGTCGGTTACCAGGTAACCGCAGGGTGCCTGGTGGAAGAGCGCCTCGAAGCCAACAGGCTCCGGGCCAGGCACGCTTGTCATGGGCTCGCAGCAAGATATTGCTGGATGGCGCGGGCGGTTGCTTCCGGCGCGCTGACGTGGGGACAGTGGCCGGTGGCCTGCAGGTGCACCAGCGTGCTGTGCCTCAGGTGCCGGTTCAGGTAGTCGCCCACCTCCGGCGGGGCAAGCAGATCGTCGGAGCACTGCAGGATCAGGCTGCTGGTGCCTACCTCGTCCAGCACTTGGCGTGTGTCGGACAGGAACGTGACCCTGGCAAAGTGGCGTGCGATGGACGGGTTGGTCCGGCAGAAGCTGCTCCGCAGGTCCTCGGCGAGCCCGGGCTGCTCGGGGTTCGCCATCACCATCGGCGCCAAAGCCTCGGCCCAGGCGAAGTAGTTGTTGTCCAGTGAGTCCAGCAGGCCCTCGATGTCAGCCTGCGAGAACCCGCCCACATAGCCGTCGTCGGGATCGTCCGTGTAGCGGGGGGACGGGGCAACCAGCACCAAGCGGGAGAACAGGCCGGGTTCCTGCACCGCCGCGATCACGGCGATCATTGCGCTGACGCTGTGCCCAACAAGGATGACGTCCTGGAGTTCCAGGGCGGCGCAGATCTCCAGCAGGTCCGCTGCGTAACCGTCCAGCGTCCCGTACTTGGCACGGTTGTAGGCCGCGGCGTCGGAGCGGCCCGCACCTACATGGTCGAACAGCACCACCCGGTAGTCGTCGGCGAAGTACGGCAGCAGCCGCCGCCACATGTCCTGGTCGCAGCCGAAACCGTGCGCGAACAGCATCACCGGCCCCTCCGCATTGCCCGTCACCGTGACGTTGTTCCGGCGGATCACCGATGAAACGGCGGCGGTTGCTGCTTCGACCATATTCACTCGCCCTTAAATAAGGTGACTGTGCTTTTCCTGATATTAGCGGCGGGGTGATGCGGAATCCTAGGACCCGGTTCGGCTTGCGCGAATTTTGCAGGTAACCTCAGCCAACGAACGCTGGGCTTCCTTTATGGCCGGACGCCGGCAGGTAGGCTGTGGGCAGCAGCACTTCAAGTAGCCGGAGGCTGTCTATTTTAGTCTGTGCCGGGGGGAACAGATGAGTCGGATGCAGGATATTAAAGGCGGGACTGTCTTCGAGTGGCGGCAGCGTCTGGGGCAAACAGCCGGGGGTTCGTGGGCAGGAGCCGCCGAGCCCCTGCTGGGCACTGGTGGCGGCCGGTGGCAGGCCGCCGCCGGGCAGCTACCGCTGGCCATCATGCTGGTCCTTTTGGTGGCAGCAGCCGGGGTGTTCAGCCCGGCAACGTTGCAGGACCCTGCCTTCCAGGCAGCCGTGGCAGGCCACGCCTTACTGTTCGCACTGGCCGCCATTGTTCCGTGGCATCGCCTGCCGTCCGCCGTCTTCTCAGTAGTTCCCGTCCTTGACTGCGTGGCTATCGGGTTCACCCGGCAGGCCGGCGGCCCGGAATTCAGTGTCCTGAGCCTGCTCCTGGTCTTTCCTGTGATCCGGCTTTCCGTTAATCGCGGGCGTCCCGGCGTGCTGCTGGCGATCCTCGGCGTGCTGCTGAGCGCCACCGTTCCGGCATTCGCCATGGGCCGGGACGACGCGCAGGATTCCGCCATCCGCACCATCTTCCTTCCGCTGATCATGGCCGGCGTCGCCCTCACCGCCCACTTCGTGGCGCGCGCCCTTATCAACCAGCATCAGACGCTGACCCAAAAGGACCGGGAGCTGGCAGACACGTTGGCCGAAAGCATCCGCCGCCAGCAGCTCCTCGATGCAGTCCTGTCCTCGATCAACGTCGGTGTCTGGGTTATCGATCAGGACGGACGCGGCGTGCTCACGAACAAGGCCCTGGAGGTGGACCCTGCCTTGGCCGGACTGGCAACAGGGCGGCGGCCGCTGTTCCTCCCCGACCGCACAAGCGAAGCCCCCACGGAACGCCTGCCGAATATCAGGGCGGCAAAGGGCGAAGAGTTTACTGACGAGTTGTATTACGCCGGCACAAGCGATGACCAGCATGCCTATTCGGTCAGCGCCTCCCCCATTCGTTCAGCGGAAGGCGTGTGTACTGGCGCCGTGGTTACCTTTGCGGAGGTCACTGAACTCATCAACGCACTGAAGGCCAAGGACAACTTCGTGGCCACGGTTTCGCACGAGCTGCGCACCCCGCTGACCTCCATCCTCGGCTACCTCGAAATCGTGCTTGACGAGCCGGACCACAAGGAGATCGAGCCCGAACTGCTCATCATTCACAAGAACGCGACGCATCTGCTGACGCTCGTGAACGATCTGATCGCCGTCGCATCCGACCGCGTGGAACTCTCCGTGCAGGAAGCTGACATTACCCACCTGCTGGCTCAAGTGGTGGAATCCATGCGGCCGCGGGCGGCCAGCTCAGGGCTCCGCCTGGTGATGGAGGCCAGCCAGCCGCTGGTTGCCCGGGTGGACCCGGGCCGGATCCGCCACGTGTTCAAGCATCTGCTGTCCAACGCCATCAAGTACTCCCCGGACGGCGGAACAGTCACCGCCAGCCTCCGAAGCAATGGCCAGGGCCTCGTCTGCTCCATCACCGACCCCGGCATCGGGATGACCGGGGATGAGGCCGCACACGCCTTTTCAAAGTTTTTCCGCTCCGAACGGTCACGGGACACGGCCATCCCCGGAGCAGGCCTGGGACTGCCCATCAGCAAGACCATCGTTGAGGGCCATGGCGGGTCCATCAGCCTCAGCACCGCACCCGGGAAGGGAACCACGGTCACCTTGTCCCTGCCGTACAGCCCAGCTTAGGAGGGGCAGGACATGCCAGCGTCCGACGGCGGCACGGGCTATCGCTGCCCCCATACCACCGGCGCCTTCCGCGGGCAGGATTTGAGGAACTCTTGAGGGCTTCTTGAGCGAACGTGCCGAGGTCCTTGAGCTACGGCATGCACAGTAGTTGGTGAAAGGCCTGGAGCGCATGGGGGTGCACCTGGGAATTGGGCCCAGCAGCCCACAGGCCTTGAGTCGGGCAACCGATGGTCTCAGCGCTTGGCGGTGTCACGAAGCCGGCACCGCCAAGCAGCCCCGAAAGTCGCCATAAGGTTGCCAACAAACACCACAACAGCGCTTATCAGAAATATGTTGCTGCTTTCATCGGCGCCATCAACCCAAGCGACGTCCCAGCACCGGCCGGGAAGAGTCCTAGGATTTCTTGTATGAGGATTGCCGTTGCAGGGGGAACCGGAACCGTTGGCCGCTATGTCGTGGAGCAGGCCAGCGCGCGCGGCCATGAGGTGGTGAGCCTGAGCCGCTCCGAGGGCATTGACCTGGTGACCGGAAAGGGCCTGGAGCAGGCCCTCCAGGGCGTGGAAACGGTCATCGACGTGTCCGGCATCAAGTCCATGGCCACCAAGAAGAACGTGGACTACTTCACCAACAGCACCCAGAACCTGCTCGCCGCGGAAAAGAAGGCCGGTGTAGGGCACCACCTGGCACTCTCGATCGTGGGAATCGACCATGCGACGTCCGGCCTGTACGCCGGGAAGCTGGCGCAGGAGGACGCGGTGCGGCACGGGGACGTGCCCTGGACCCTCCTGCGCTGTACCCAGTTCCATGAGTTTGTACCGCTGACGGCGGACGTCGCCTCCGTAGGCCCGGTGGTGCTGGTTCCCAAAATGTTCACCCAGCCCGTGGCGGCCAGCGAGGTGGCGGAAGCCCTGGTTGCGGCAGCCGAGGCGGGTCCGCAGGGACGCATCGCCGACCTGGGCGGCCCCCGCACCGAGGAGCTCGCCCGCCTGGTCCGCGCTTATCTGGATAAGACGGGCCGGCGCAAGAGGATCGTCGAGGTCCCGTTCCCGGGGTCGATGGGGAAAGCCATGCGCCATGGCGCGCTGGTCCCGGCGGAGGGTGCCGCCGTCGGACGCCAGACGTTCCTGGAGTGGCTGGAAGGCGCCGTTTAAGCGGACCTGAACGCCAAAAAATTAGGCGTGCTTCCGGATGCGGCTGAACAGCAGGCCCACCAGGGCCAGGGAGAGCATTGCGGCGATCAGGCTCAGCGTGGGGTTCACCCACTCCGGGACCAGGTCCGACACGGCATTGCATCTGTTGTGGAGCGGGAACACCGCACTGCCGTCGCGCGGATGCCGGAGCCGGTAGTTCAGGTCTAGTTCCTGGCCGGCGGCAAGGCAGGCATCGCTGAGGTCGCCGCTGGCAATGAACGTGGACTGGGTGTAGTAGACCGCGCCCAGCACCACCGCGGTAACCAGGGCGGCGGTGAGCCAGATTCGCGTTGCTTTGCGCTGTGGCATGGGGAGCTGCTCCCGATGCAGTTTTCGAACGGTCCGGATGCTTAAACCCGTAAATTCACCATAGCCATGCCGCTGCCACAGGTCAGCGCGGTTTGCTCAAGATACAGGCAATTTTGCGCCGCGGCAGGGCCGCTTAGGCCTGGTCCTGCAGATGCGCATCCCGGATGCCGGGAGGAATCGCGCCCTGGATGACCCAGCGGTTGCCGTCCGGGTCCGAGAAGTAGGCGAACAGCACGCCGCCCATGTCCTGGACCTCGCTGATGCCTGCACCTCGTGCCAGGAGTTCGGTCCGCGTGGTGTCCATGTGCGGAACAACCAGCTGCAGCCCCTCGAGGCTGCCCGGCACCATGGAGGTCATGCCCGTCCCGATGACGATTGACGCCGCCGATCCCGGCGGGGTCAGCTGCACCACCCGCATTCCGGGGATGTGCTCCACGTCGTGGTCCAGCACGAAACCCAGCTTCTCCGTATAGAAGGCCTTGGCCCTGTCCACGTCAGCCACCGGTACCTGCACTACTTCAAGGCGCATCTCCATCCCGCCACAGTACCCCGCATAAGGCCCGTTCCGGCCACGTAGAATTGACCGGGAGCGGCCGCACCACAAAGGCCGCCCCGGCGCGGTGCTGCGCCCCTTCAATCTTCGAACAGACCATTTCTTCGAACAGTGCGAGGGCGCTGCCGTGCGTCTTCCAGACCACGAACGGAGCCAGCAATGGCCGCCACCGCCGGGAATGTCCCTGCCTCTACGCCCGAACAGCTCCAGTCGGTGCGGGAAACACTCAGGTCCCCCAGGAGGCTGAAGACCGAGGTCCTGGGTGGCCTCGTCGTCGCCCTAGCCCTGATCCCGGAAGCCATCGCGTTCTCGGTCATCGCCGGAGTGGACCCCCGGCTGGGCCTCTTCGCGTCCTTCACCATGGCCGTGACAATCGCTGTGGTGGGCGGCCGGCCGGCCATGATCTCCGCGGCCACCGGCGCCGTGGCCCTGGTGATCGCCCCGCTGGTGAAGACCCACGGCGTGGACTACTTGGTGGCCACCGTCATCCTGGCCGGGATCTTCCAGGTGATCCTGGGACTTGCCGGAGTCGCGAAGCTGATGCGCTTCATCCCCCGCTCGGTGATGGTGGGCTTCGTCAACGCCCTGGCCATCCTGGTCTTCATGGCCCAGGTCCCCGAACTCCTGGGCGTCCCGTGGCTGGTCTACCCGCTCACCGCCCTTGCTCTGCTCATCGTTTTCGGGCTGCCCAGGCTGACAACCGTGGTTCCGGCCCCGCTGGTCGCCATCGTTGTCCTGACCCTCATTACGGTGTTCGCGTCCATCACGGTCCCCACCGTCGGGGACAAGGGCGACCTGCCCGAGTCCCTGCCGTCCCTGTTCATCCCCAACGTCCCGTTCACCCTCGAGACGCTGCAGGTCATCTTCCCGTACGCGCTGGCCATGGCCTTCGTCGGGCTCCTGGAATCGCTGATGACCGCCAAGCTGGTGGACGATGTCACGGACACCCGCTCCTCCAAGACCCGCGAGGCGTGGGGCCAGGGTGTGGCCAACATCGTCACCGGTTTCACCGGCGGCATGGGCGGCTGCGCGATGATCGGCCAGACCATGATCAACGTCAAGGCCTCGGGTGCCCGGACCCGGATCTCCACGTTCCTGGCCGGCGTCTTCCTGCTGATCCTGGTGGTGGCCCTCGGCGGGGTGGTCTCGGTGATCCCGATGGCCGCGCTGGTGGCCGTGATGATCTTCGTCTGCTGGGCCACGTTCGACTGGCACAGCATCCACCCCCGCACCCTGAAGATGATGCCCAAGAGCGAAACCATGGTCATGGTGGCCACGGTCATCGTGGTGGTGGCCACGCACAACCTGGCCATTGGCGTCGGCGCCGGCGTGCTGGTGGCCATGGTGCTGTTCGCACGCCGGGTGGCGCACTTCGTCACCGTCGAGCGGACCGTCAAGGACATCGAGGGCCAGGAGACCGCCACCTACACGGTGAACGGCGAGCTGTTCTTCGCCTCCTCCAACGACCTCTTCACCCAGTTCGAATACGCCCTGGACCCGGAGCGCGTGGTCATCGACATGCACGCCTCCCACCTCTGGGACGCCTCCACCATCGCTGCCCTGGACGCCATCACCGAGAAGTACCGTCACCACGGCAAGGAGGTCAGGATCATCGGCCTCAATGACGCCAGCACGCTCATGCGTGAACGCCTCGCCGGCAAGCTGGGCGCAGGAAACTAAGGCAACAGCCACTAAGGTGGGGCCGTACGACGGCGGCACGCGCCCGCCGTCGTCCGCTTTCCTGCGGGCTTGCCGCGGCTAGCATTATGTTCATGCGCGCCGATGACAGTTCTGCCATCCACGCCGGAGGAGGACCGTCACCCGGCGCCAGGAGCGCTGGCCGGCTTATGGCCATGCTGGACAGCGGTATTTCCGCGGCCGAGCTCGAGACAACACTGTCCGACTGGCTGGACGACGGAGCCATCGGCCAGTCCACCGCTGCGGCCGCACGCCGGCTGAATGCCCGGCTGTGGGAGGCGAGCCGCCGGGAGGGCCTGCTGCGCGTCCTCTACGACACAGCCACCGACCTCACCCGCATACGCGACGTCGAGGCGGTCCTCAAAGCCATCGTCCGGCGCACCAGGTCGCTCATCGGCAGCGACATCGCCTACCTGAGCCTGAACGACTACGACAGCGGCGAGTCCTACGTCCGTGTGACCGACGGTGCAACCACGGCGCTGTTCCGCAACATCCGCATGCCGCTTGGCGAAGGCGTGCTCGGCGCCGTGGCCACCGGTGAGGCACCGGCTCAAAGCGCGGACTATCTCCTGGACGAAACCAAATCCCACCTGGAGTCCAGCGACAGTGCCGTTGCCGCGGAGGGCGTCCGGGCCATCATGGGTGTTCCGCTGCGCGCCGAAGGGAAAGTCATCGGCGCGCTGCTGGTGGCCGACAGGCACCCGCACCAGTTCAGCAGCGACGACGTTGCCCTGATGGAATCCATCGGCACACACGCCGCCGTCGCGCTGGAGAACGCCCGCTACTTCAGCGAAATGGCCCATGCCCTCGCCCGGCTGGACCAGGCACAGCAGCAGAACCTGGCCCATGTCCGGGACCTGGAAGAGCTTTCATCCCTTGACCGGCGGCTCATGGAGACCCTTGCCTCCACCGGCAGCCTCCCGCACCTGCTCAGCCTGCTGGCCGAATCGCTGGGCGCCCCTGTTTTCCTGGTCTCCCCCATGGGCGAGCCGCTGGCGGGAGTCGCGCCGGACAGTGACTTCACGAGTCTTCCGGCCCTGAGGGCGGCTGAGGAATCTGTGGCAAACAGCTCGGCGGTGCAGTTCGAGGTCACGGGCAGGAAGTACACGGCCATGTCCGCTGTTGCGGGCGACCAGCACCTGGCTACGCTCATCGTCGCAGAGCAACTCAGCCCGGCCCGTCTTGCTGTCCTGGAGCGCAGCGCCCTGGTGCTCAGCGTGTCCCTGCTCTTCGAGCGCACCTTCCAGGACGCGCAGTACCGGCTGCAGCTCGAACTCATCGACGACCTGCTCAGCCCGCGGTCTGAACATGCGGAGGCGTTGTCGCGCAGGGCCGGGCAGTTCGGCCTCGCAAACCACCTTCAGCTCGTGGTGCGCGTGGTGGGGGTCGCTGACGACCAGCGCCAGCGGGCGCTGTCCGTGCTGAGGCTCCGGGCAGAGGGCACCCCGGGAATCATTGCCCTGCACGAGTCGCACCTGTGCATCATCGAACCCTTCGAACGGCGCACGGGACGAGCTGATGGAACCGGCGCCGGGGACAACGGCCGGTCCATCATCGAAGAGCTCAAGCGGCGCCGCATCACCTCCAGCGTGGGGACATCGGAACCGGTCACCGGCTTTGCCGGCCTGTCGGCGGCGCACACCGAGGCCCACACCGTCCTGCGGGCACTTCAGGCCCTCTCGCGTGACGGCGAGGCAGCGGACCGCGCCGCCCTGGGCACCGCAGGGATGTTGCTCGGAGCCATGGACAGCCCCTTCGCCGGACAACTCCTGACAGCACAGCTGGGCCCGCTCCTGGGCTACGACGAGCGGCGCGGAACGCAGCTGGTCCTCACGGCATGGATGTTCCAGGAAAAAGGCGGGGCCATGCAGGAGACGGCCGACGCCCTCCACATCCACCCCAACACCCTCCGGCAGCGGCTGGACCGGATCGACGCCCTGATCGGTGCCACGTGGCGCCGGGGAAGCCGTTCCCTCGACGTCCAGGTGGCGCTGCGTCTCTGGAGGATAAAGACGTCCGGGGTCACGTCCGGCGCCTGACCAGCTGTTCTGCCCTCCACCGGGACACACATGGCGCCCGCGCACATAAGCGCGCTTTTTGTGTGGCGCACATCTACATGGTGACCATCACGCGGCTCTGGAATGCTGGTTTCTGCGGCACCTGTCAGGCAGCCCGCCAACCCCATCTTTAGGAGTCATTCACAATGTCGTGTGCGCATGCAGCGGGCATCCGTCCCGCAACTTTCGGCGTCCTGCGCCTGCCCCGGAGCGTCGTCGTCGGCGCCGGGCAGCGTTTCGCAATTGCCGGCATCGCAGCCGAATTCGGCACCAACATCCTCATCTGCACCGATCCGCGGCTGGCCGCCTCGGACGAGCTCAAGGCCCTGGTCCGCAGCCTCGAGGACCGGCACCTGACCGTAACGGTCTACGGAGACACCCAGGCCGAGCTGCCCACGCCAGGCATCCTGGCCTGCGTTGAGGAGCTCAAAGGCCAGGACATCGACGTCATCATCGGCTTTGGCGGCGGAAGCTGCATGGACATGGCCAAGGTCGTCTCCGTACTGCTCACGCACGGTGGCAAGCCCAGCGACTACTACGGCGAATTTGCCGTTCCCGGGCCCACCAAGCCGGTCATCGCCCTGCCCACCACCGCGGGCACCGGTTCCGAAGCGACGGCCATCGCCGTCGTCTCCGATCCTGACCTGGGCATGAAGATGGGCATCTCGAGCCCGCACATCATCCCGTTCGCCGCCGTCTGCGATCCCGAACTCACCTACTCCTGCCCCGCGCCCCTGACGGCCGCCACCGGCGCTGACACCCTGGTCCACCTGGTGGAGTCCTTCACCGCCATCACCCGGGAACCCACCCCCGAGCTCGCCGCTGAGCGGGTCTTCGTCGGCAAGAACATCCTGACCGATTCCATTGCCCTGAACGGCATTGGACTGGTGGGCCGCAGCCTCGTCACTGCCTACAAGGACCCGGAAAACATCGAGGCCCGCGCCGGAATGATGCTCGCGGCACTGTACGGCGGCGTCGTCCTGAGCAATGCCGGAACCGCCGCGGCACACGCCATCCAGTACCCGGTGGGGGCACTGACCCACACTCCCCACGGTGTAGGCGTCGGCCTGCTGCTCCCCTACGTTGTCCGCCACAACTTCCAGGCCATCCAGCCGCAGCTGGCACAGATTGCCGAAGCCCTGGGCCGCGACACCAAGGGCCTGGACCCGCGCGCCGCCGCCGTCGCAGGCGTGGAGGCCATCGATGAAGTCATCGCCGCGATCGAGCTGCCCCCCACCCTGAAGGACCTCGGCCTGCAGGAAGGCGACCTCGCACAGGTGGCCAAGCTGTCTCTGAACTCCAAGCGGCTCATCGACAACAACCCTGTGCCCCTCGACCTCGAAGCCGTAACCTCCATCGTCCACGCCGCCTTTACCGGCGACCGCACCATCCGCTGACCAGCACCAAGGACTTCCACATGACACTTCTTTCCACCCTCGAACCCCTCGACATTGACGGCCTGACGGTGCCCCGCGAGCTGCTGATTGCCGGCAACTGGCAGCACGCGGCCGGCGGTGACCTCGTCGAGGTGATCAACCCCTCCGATGCCTCCATCATCACCGGCATCGCCGACGCCGACGTCGAAGACGGCCTCGCAGCCGTGGACGCCGCGGCAGCAGCCTTCCCCGAATGGGCGGCAACTCCCCCGCGCCGCCGCGCCGAGATCCTGCGCCGCTGCTTCGAACTGATGACCGAGCGCAGCGAGCAGCTCGCCCACCTCATCTCCCTCGAGAACGGCAAGGCCCTTGCCGATGCCCGCGGCGAAGTGGCCTATGCCGCCGAATTCTTCCGCTGGTACTCCGAGGAAGCGGTCCGCATCATCGGGGATGCGTCCGTCTCGCCGTCGGGCTCGAACCGGATCCTTGTCCAGCACCCGCCCATCGGCGTCTGCGTACTGATCACCCCATGGAACTTCCCGGCGGCAATGGCCACCCGCAAACTGGCACCCGCGCTGGCAGCCGGCTGCACGGCCGTGCTCAAGCCGGCCACGCTCACGCCGCTGACCTCCCTCGCGATCGCCCAGCTAATGCTCGACGCCGGAACCCCCGCCGGCGTGGTCAACGTCATCACCACGAGCAAAACAAGCGAGGTCATGACCCCGATCCTCGCCGACCCCCGGGTCCGCAAGCTGTCCTTCACCGGCTCCACAGGCGTCGGGCGGCACCTGCTGCACCAGGCGGCCGACAATGTCCTCAAGTGCTCCATGGAACTTGGCGGCAACGCGCCCTTCCTCGTCTTCGATGACGCGGACCTCGACCTGGCCATCGACGGCGCCATGGTCGCCAAGATGCGCAACGGCGGCCAGGCCTGCACCGCCGCCAACCGCATCTACGTCCAGCGCGGCATCCACGACGAGTTCGCCCGCCGGCTGGCCGAACGGATGAGCGCACTGCGCGTGGGTCCGGGTACCGAAGCCGATACCGAGGTGGGGCCGCTGGTGGATGAGGCCAGCGTCCGCAAAGTCGATTCGCTGGTCCGCGACGCGGTCAGCCAGGGAGCACGGCTCCTCGCCGGCGGCAAGGCCGTGGACGGGGCCGGCTACTACTACCCGCCCACTGTCGTCACCAACGTGCCGCTCCAGGCCCGCATGGTCAGTGAAGAAATCTTCGGGCCGGTGGCCTCGGTCATCCCCTTCGACACCGAAGACGAAGCCATCGCCGCCGCCAACGACTCCGAGTACGGCCTCGCAGCCTACGTTTTCACCGAAGACCTTCGCCGCGGACTCAGGGTCTCCGAACGCGTCGAAAGCGGCATGGTGGCCCTCAACCGGGGACTCGTCTCCGATCCCGCAGCACCATTCGGCGGAGTCAAGCAAAGCGGCCTCGGCCGCGAAGGCGCGCATCAGGGCCTGCTGGACTTCACCGAAACCAAGTACATCGCCCTCGACTGGTAGCCCGCCGCTCCCTTCGTTTCCATCCGAAAGAAAAGACCAATGACGATCTCCACTACCAAAGCCAAGCCGAAGGCAGCGTGGCGCGTACCGCTGGCCAGCTTCGCAGGCACCACCATTGAGTGGTACGACTACTACATCTTCGGTCTGCTCGCCGCGACAGGCGTCTTCAGCAGGCTCTATTTCCCCGAACAGGACCCGGCGACCGGGCTCCTCCTGGCCTTTGTCACCTACGCCGTCGGCTTCGTCGCCCGTCCCTTCGGCGGCATGTTCGCCGGCCACTTCGGCGACAAAATCGGCCGTAAGCCCATGCTCGTACTGTCCCTGCTCATCATGGGCTTCGCCACGCTGGCCATGGGGCTGCTGCCCACCTACGCCCAGATCGGCGTCTGGGCTCCCATCCTGCTGACGGTGCTCCGCCTGCTCCAGGGCTTCGGCGCCGGAGCCGAATGGGCCGGCGCAGCCGTCATCTCCATCGAACACGCCCCTCCCGGACGCAGCGGATTCTTCGGCAGCTTCACGCAGATGGGCGTCCCGGCAGGCATGCTGCTCGCCAACTCCAGCGTCCTGATCGTCAAGTCGGCCGTGCCCGCAGAAGTCTTCGACGCCTGGGCGTGGCGCGTGCCGTTCCTGCTCAGCGTGGTTTTGATTGTCATCGGCCTGATCGTCCGCGCCAAGCTTGAGGACTCCGACGACTTCAAGGAACTTCTTGAGACGAAGCAGACCTCGAAGAAGCCGCTGGGCGAAGCCATGAAGAAGGAATCCAAGGGCATCTGGCTCGTCGTCGGCATGCGCCTGGCAGAAAACTCGGCCTTCTACCTGTACACAACGTTCTCGGTGGTTTACATCATGAGGACCTTCGGAGCAGAGCGCGCCAACCAGGGAACGCTGTCCGTCCTGATCGCCTCGGGCATCGGCGTCATCGCCGTCCCGCTGTGGGCCATCCTCTCGGACAAGATCGGACGCAAGCCGCTCTACCTGTTCGGTTCGATCGGCGGACTCCTGTTCTTCCCGCTCTACTTCGTGATGACCGACACCGGCAGCGCACTGCTGGCAACGCTCGCCATCGTCATCGGGCTCGCCGTCTTCCACAACTCCATGTACGGACCGCAAGCTGCCTTCTTCTCTGAATTGTTCTCCACCAAGCTGCGCTACAGCGGCGCCTCCATGGGCTACCAGTTCGGCTCCGTCCTGGCGGGCGGCGTCGCTCCGCTGGTCGCGGTAGCGCTCCTGAACGCCGGAAACGGCGAGCCCGGCTGGGTGATCCTCTACTTCAGCGTGATCGGCGTCATCACCGTTGTGGCCACGCTCCTGGCACCGGAAACCCTCGCAAAGCTGGACCGGCGCATCACCGCCGCCCAGGAACTGGACGACACCAACGCACGGACCGCCGAGCAGGGCATCGGCACCAAGTAATACCCCACGAGAGGTTGGGACGTACGACGGCGGCACGCCCGCCGTCGTACATCCCGTTAACCGTCACTCACTGAGGTGCTTCACCAGAGGTATCAACCCGGGCCACCTTCCGCCGGGAGTTCTTTGGGCCGCGGAGGCGTCCCGGCGGTCTGCGGCGCTGCTGGCGGAGTGCGAGCAGCGGAAACAGCAGCACGGAGAGCATTCCTGCTCCCACCAGTGCCGACGCGATTCCGCTGGAAATCAGACCCTCGTTCCGGCCGATGGCGGTCACCGCCACGATGATCGGCAGTCCCGTTGCCCCGAACAGCACGATGGCCCGTTTATCGGCGGGTGTTGACTTGGGTGGGGCGGCGAGCAGCGACGGCAGGCCGCGGACCACCAGCAGGAGGAGCAGGAACAGCGGGACCAGTGCCAGGGCGGCCGGGCTGGCGGTGAGGGCGCGCAGGTCGAAGTCGATGCCCGTGTCGATGAAGAAAATGGGCACCAAAAACCCGAAGGCGACCGCGTCGATTTTGGTCTCGATGACGTGCCGGTCCTGTTCGGGGGCCCGTGCGATGGCCACCTTCCAGAGGACCCCGGCGGCGAAGGCACCCAGCAGCATGTCCAGTCCCACCACCATGCTCAGGACCACCAGCACGGTCAGGATGAACATGATGGACCGGACGGCGAACTGGCCGCTGGTGTGCAGGGTCCGGGTGACCTGGGAGTGGAGCAGCGCGTGCCGTGCCCGGGAGGCGAGGAAGATCGCCAGGCCGGTCAGGAGGACAAACCCGAGAAGCACCGCCGTGGCAGGCCCCAACTCCCTGCCGCTGAAGAACAGCGAAATCGCCACCAGGGGGCCAAACTCCCCCGCCGCACCCAGTGCCGTGACCGCGATACCCATCGGGGATCTCAATTCGCCGGCGTCGCGGAGAATCGGCAACAGCGCACCCAGCGCCGTGGAGCACAGGGCCACCCCGATGATCACGGCAGCAGCCGGCGACGGGCCCAGGACAAACCCGGCGCCGATGCCTGCCGCCAATGAGATGACCCAGCCGGCGGCGGCACGGTTGACCGGCCGTCCCCGAATCACGGCGAAATCAATCTCATTTCCGGCCACGAAGAAGAGCATGGCCAGCCCGAACTGCGCCAGCGTGTCGATGAACTCCGTGGGCTGGATCCACCCCAACAGGCTGGGACCGAGCATGATGCCGAGGACAATCTCGAAGACCACAATCGGCACCTTGACCACCCGGTCCAGGAAGCGCGCCGCAAGGGGCGCTGCGATAGCCAGCAGGGCGATCAGGACCAATGACGTGGACAAGCCCTGCATCGGCGGTACCTCCGGCACCTCGGCTGCTTCGAAGGAACAGTACTCCAAAGCTACCGCCGCCTCTGGGCTGGCGCCATACAGCCACGTACCCATGTAGTTTGTTGCATGCCGCTAAAAGTGGCTGATCAGTATTTTGGGGGAGCAGAGAAATGGAACCAATCGTTGTTGATGGCGGCAAAGGCACTGTAAAACTCGGTGCCGACGGAATCATCCACCTTTCCTGGAGACCGGGAATTGTTCTGGAAAGCGATGACGTGCACGCGGCCATGGCCACCGTCAACGAAATTTCCGGAGGGTCCGAATACCCCATGCTGGTGGACATGGGGACCACAAAAGCGGTGACCCGCCAGGCCAAGTCCGCTTTCCAGATCCCGTGCGCCGCTTCGCGGATTGCCCTGCTTGGTTCCAGCCCGGTGGACCGCATCATTGCCAACTTCACCATTGAACGGCAGACGCTGCCGTGTCCTACCCGCTTCTTCACGTCCCGCGAAGGCGCCCTGGACTGGCTGCTCCAAACGGACAGCCCGCTTCCGCCCGGCGGTTCGCCGGCACCGCAGCGGTAACGCCCGGCGGTCTACCGGCTGGGAGTACATCAGAAGACGGCATCGCCCGCACCCTATTCTTGACTGGTGACCCTTCTTCAGGCCCTTCTTTCCTTTGCCCTGGTTGCCGGACTCCTCACGCTGGTTCCCGGCCTGGACACCGCGCTTGTCCTGCGCTCGTCCATCTCCAAGTCACGCCGCTATGCCTTCGCCACCGCGGCGGGCATCAGCACGGGAGCGATGATCTGGGGCGTCGCGGCGGCGGTGGGTGTATCGACGCTGCTGGCAGCGTCGGAGTTCGCCTACCGCATACTGACCATCGCCGGCGCGGCCTACATGGTGTGGCTGGGACTGTCCCTGCTCTGGAAAAGCCTGCGGCAAAAAGGACTACCCGCCGCGGGCGGGACAATGGCCCCGGTGGAAGGCCGGGACAACCTTGTCCGGGGCTGGCTGACCGGGACCGGAACCAACCTGCTCAACCCTAAAGTCGGGGTGTTCTACATCGCCACCATCCCGCAGTTCATTCCCGCAGGGGTGTCGCCCCTGCTTGTGGGCATCCTGCTGGCGGGCGTCCACTGCCTGCTGGCCATGGCCTGGTTCACCCTGCTGATTTTCGGCACCGGGTACGCCTCCCGCTGGCTCAAGGGAGCCCGCAGCATCCGCATCATCGACGCCATCACCGGAACAGTCCTGGTGGGCTTCGGCCTCAAGCTCGCCCTCGAACCCGCCCACTAGTTCCGGCGGAGGCACCTCAGGCAACACGTACGACGACGGCGCGCGCCGCCGTCGTACGCCTCACCGCAGCTGGTGCCTAGTTTCCTTCAAATTCGCGGATGGTGATGCCGGAGAAGGTGGCGGGACCGCCGTCGGTGTAGAGCGAGATCCCGGTGTCACCGTCCGCGAAGTGGACCTGCTGTGACAGCACCGTGTGCCCGGCGTTGACGAACACTTCGACGCTCTGCGTGTCCACGAAGATGCGCAGGTGCACTGTCCGTGCGGCAGCGTCGATCGGGGCGGCGGCACGCGTGTAGGGTGCCAGCGCGAAGCCGGCCTGGTCTGACGGAGCCCGGTCGACGTACAGCTCGGCACCGTACTTGCCGATGTTCGTGTGGCGTGTGCCGTTGGCTGAGCGGCCCACGGATACCCCCACGTTCACGGCGGCGTCCCATGAGATGTCGAGTTCGAGCTCGTAGGCGCGGCCACTCCACCGCAGCACGGCACTGCCGTTCACGCTGCGGTCGGGAAGCAACGTTGTGGAACGGACGTAGTTCGCGAGCTGCGCGACAGGGCTGCTCAGCAGGCTGTACCATCCTCCGGGCTGCCGCTCGAGCCGCAGCTCCCGCACGATCGAGTTCTGCCCGTTGTACCCGTCGGAGGCATCGGTGGGAACATCACGGGCGGCGTACTTCCAGTTGTTCATCCAGGCCACCGCGTACCGGCGCTCCTCCGGCGCCTCGGCCGCCGGCCAGGTCACGGCGGCGTACCAGTCCCAGCCCCAGTCGAGCCACTGCGGCGTGAGGTTGTCGGCGATGAATTGGTCACCGTCCCAAACGCCAGTCCAGTAGGCGTAGGTCATGGGCATGCCGATGCTGTAGGCGTCCATGCTGGCGCCAAGCACCCAGTGCCGGGTGCCGTCACTGGCAGTCATCTCGAACAGGTCCGGGCATTCGATCCCGCCGAGCGCACGGTTGGGGTAGTCGAAGTTGCGCTTCAGCTGCCAGTCCCGCAGATTCGGCGAGGTGTAGAAGGCGGCGTACCGGGCCCGGCCGATCACGCACACCCACTCATTGCGTGTGCCGTCCCAGTGAATTTTGGGGTCGCGGAACCACTCCGCGTTCTCGATTTCCGCCTGGGTGCTGGCGGTCCGGCCGTCGGTGTTGACGATGACGGGATCCGGCAGTGCCGTGAAGGTGTAGCCGCCGTCCGTGGACCAGTACAGGTACTGCTCCTGGTGCTTGCGGATGAAGCCGGTGGGCTGGGTGGCGAGCGCCACGATCGCGCCTGCCCCGAAACCCCCGGTGTTGGCGGTGTCCACCACCGCTGATCCCGACCACACGGGGAAGTCCGGCTGCAGCGGCAGCGCCGCCCCGTGGTGGGTGAAGGCCACGCCGTCGGTAGTGGTGGCGTGGTCCCATCCCCCCGGGCCGTTGTTCTGCCCGGAGTGCAGGTAATAGAGGTGGTACGCGCCGTTGACGTGCACCGGACGCTGCGGATCGCACAGCCAGCCGGACGGCGGTGTCATGTGGTAAACCGCCCGCAGCGAGCGCTGGGCGTGGGCGACCGGGCTAGGCAGCGAGCCGCTCATCAGCAGGGTGAGCGCTCCTGCTCCCGTGCCTTGCAGGACATGGCGCCGCGAAATGTCAGGTGTCATGGGAAAGGAATCCTCTCAGGGTGGCAGCTGCGTCTTTGCTGCTGCAGAACCGTCCTTGGTTCGTCGCGATCCCCGTCGGCGTGGTAAATCGCTTAGGCAGAAGATAATGTGGTTTCCGCCGGCCGGTCAAGCGTTTTATCACTCCCCACACCACCGAGCGGGTGCGAGCAAAGTGACTCGAAAAGTTTTCTGCTAAAACGCTTGATCAAGGGGTCGACCGCCGCTAGCCTTTGATTGATCAAACGCTTTAGCAGAAATGGACATCAACGCCGATGAGCTATCCAGTCTTCTTCCAGCCCGCCGATGGATGGGTGGGAGACCTCATCCCCTTCCAGAAGGACGGGGAGTTCTGGCTCTACTACCTTCACGAACTCCGTTCCGCCCCGAAACCGGGAACGTCATGGAACCTGGTCACCACAAAAGACCTCACCCAGTACCAGGACCACGGGGTAGCCCTCCCCCACGGAACCGAGACCGACCTGGACTTCAACGCGTACACCGGCAGCGTCGTCGTTGACGAAGCAGGCCACCACCACCTGTTCTACACGGGGCAGAATCCGAAGAACCTGGGACCGGACGGGCTGCCGCTGCAGCTGGTCATGCACGCCACCAGCTCAGACGGAATGCGCACCTGGGCCAAGCACCCCGGGCACACCTTCGGCGCACCCGGCGGCTACGAGCCCGGGGACTGGCGGGACCCCTTCGTTTTCCGGGACGAGGCCGCCGGCCAATGGCGGATGCTCATCGCGGCCCGGCACTCCGAGGGACCCGAACGGCGCCGCGGCGTCATAGCCCAGTGCGTCTCCACGGACCTCATCACCTGGCAGTACACCGACCCGTTCTGGGACCCACGCCGGTACATCACCCACGAATGCCCGGACGTGTTCGCCTGGGGCGACTGGTGGTACATGGTGTACTCCGAGTTCTCCGAAACGTTCACCACCCGGTACCGCATGGCCAAGAGCCCCGACGGCCCGTGGACAGTACCTGGCCGGGACTCCATCGACGGGCGCGCCTTCTACGCGTCGAAGACCGCAGAGCGGGACGGGCGACGCTTCTTCTTCGGGTGGATCGCCACCAAGGAAGGAAAGCACGACGGCGGCCCCTGGCAGTGGGCGGGCACCATGTCCGTCCTGGAGGCGCGGCAGAACGCCGACGGAACCCTCGGGTTCGGCTTCGCCGACGAACTGGTGGACAGCTTCTGGGACGAGGTCCCGGTGACTTTTAAGCGGGACCTTCCCGCCCGGCTGGAGGCACCCGACGGCTACGCCGCCGCGGTCTCCAACGAGGACCTGCCCGCGCAGTTCTATGCGAAGGCGGTGCTGGACATCGAACCGGGCACCACCGAATGCGGACTGCTGCTGCGGTCGTCCCCCGACGGTGACCACTCCTACGTCCTCAGGCTGGAACCGAAGCGCGGGCGCCTGGTGTTCGACCGGTGGCCACGCACCATCACCGGCGACGCCCAATGGCACGTCTCCGGCGACGTCCCGTTCGCCATTGAACTCGAACGCCCCTGCGACCTCCGCCCTGGGAAACACACCCTGGAAGTCGTGGTGGACGGGGACGTGTGCGTCGCCGTCTTGGACCGGCAGGTGGCCCTCAGCGCCCGCATTTACGACCTGGCGGCCGGGCGGATTGGAGTGTTCGCCGGCGAAGGATCCGCCACCGCAAACCTTGAAGTACGCAAGCGCACCGACAACTGAATATCCCCGTTCCCCTCCGTTCCAATCAAGGAAGATTGCCGCAATGAAAAACCTGTTCCGCGCTGCCGCTGCCGCAGCTGTTGCCGCCCTGGCCCTGACGGCCTGTGGCGGCGGAAGCTCCACCGATCCCTCCAACGTCAGCCCCACCGGGGAGATCAAACCCCGCGAAATCTCGTGGCTGCTCTCCCGCCCGGCAGACGGCGCCGTCATCAACATCATGAAAAAGATCGCTGACGACTATGCCAAGGACCACCCGGGCTTCGAACTGAACCTGATCACCACCCCGGACCGGCCCTCCTACATCCAGAAGCTCGAAACCCTGGCCGCGGCCAACAAGCTCCCCGAGCTGTTCGACACCGACGCCACGCCCTTCGCGCAGCAGCTGGCCAAGCAGGGCAAGATGGTGGACGCCGAGAAGCTGCTGAAGTCCCTGGACGTTTACCAGGACTACCGTCCGGGCGCCCTGGACTACCAGCGGTTCGACGACGGGTCCCTCTACATGATTCCGTTCCAGTTCGAGCTGGAATTCATCTGGTACAACAAAGCCCTGCTGGAAAAGGCCGGGGTTGCGGTGCCAACGTCCCTTGATGACATCCCCGCCATGTGCACCGCCCTGCGGAACGCCGGCATCACGCCCATCGCCATCGACGGCCAGGACCAGTGGCCGCTGGAACGCTATGCCGCCTACCAGCCGTTCCGGGAAGCAGGGCCGGAGTTTGTCCAGAAGCTGAAGAAGGGCGAAGCGAAGTTCGCCGATCCGGCAGGCCAGAAGACGGTCACCTGGCTGGCCGAGCTTGGCAAGGCCAAGTGTTTCCAGGAGGGGTTCTCCGCCCAGGGCTACTCCGATGCGCAAAACCAGTTCACGTCCGGGCAGGCCGCGATGTACAACATCGGAACCTGGGAGCTGCCCAGCCTCGCCACGGACAAGCTGAACCCCGACGTCCGGGACGATATCGACTTCTTCACGCTTCCCGTTACTGAAGGGTCCGTGACGGCGGCCAACGAGTTCGTCTCTCCCTCCGGCATCGGCATGGCAGTGAACGCCAAGACCTATGACCCCCTGGTGAGCGACTTCCTGAAGTTCGCCCTGGAAAAGTACCCGGCCGAATACGCCGCCACCGGCGCGCTCTCCCCCACCACCGACGTCGAAACCGCCATCCCGGCCAACGCCACTCCCCTGTACCGGAAGGCCCTCGACCAGGCGGACAACCTCGGGTCGAAGCAGGCCATGCCGTGGGACACGCAGCTCGACCCCACCACCAACGGCCGGCTGCAGCAGGAGCTGGTCCTCCTGGTCCAGGGCAACATCACGCCCGAGCAGTTCACCAGCACCATGGACAACGCCATCGCCCAGAACGCTCCCAAGTTCTTCAAGTAAGCACTGCTTCTTCACGTAACCACTGCGGCGGGGGGCCACATCGGTCCCCCGCCCGAAAGGCCCGCCATGCAACCCAACAGGATGCTTCCCAACAGGTCACGGACCTCGGTCCTGGTCTTCCTGCTCCCGCCTTTGCTGCTTTACTGCGCCGCAGTCCTCTTCCCCATCCTCCAGTCCCTGTTCCTAAGCTTCTTCTCCTGGAACGGCATCAGCGACATGGAGTTCGTCGGGCTGGACAACTACGTCCGGATGTTCGTTGCCGACGACATCTTCTGGCGCGCGTTTTTCAACGCCCTGATCTACCTGGCCATCTGCCTGGTCCTGCAGCTCGGCGGCGCCCTGGTTGTGGCCAGCCTGCTCACGTCCCTCCGCCGCGGGCGGGAGCTCATCAAGACCCTCTATCTGCTGCCCGCAGTCATCTCCACCGTCGCCATCGCCTTCCTGTTCGTACGCATCTACTCCATCGACCCCGCGGGCCTGCTCAATCAGTTGCTGCACTGGATCGGGTTGGGCGCCCTGGAGCGGCCCTGGCTCTCGGACGTCAACACCGTCCTGGCGGCAGTGTCCGCACCCGAAGGCTGGCGCTTCACCGGGCTCTACATGCTCATCATCTACGCAGCCCTGATCGCCGTGCCCAAGGAACTGGAAGAAGCCGCGGTCCTGGACGGCGCGTCCCGTTGGACCCTGTTCACCAAGATCCGGTTTCCGTACATCCGGCCTGTGTGGATTACCACCACCATCATGGCCACCACCTACGGGCTGCGTGGCTTCGACATCCCGTACCTGATGACCAACGGCGGCCCCGGACAGTCCTCCGAACTGCTGACCACCTACATGTACAAGACCGCGTTCACCAGCACGGACTTCGGCTACGCCAGCACCATCTCCGTGTTCATCGTCATTGAGTGCCTCGTCGCCGTCGGCCTCATACTGTTCCTGCTCAAGCGGAAGGCAGACTAATGATCGCCCAGGCAGCCCCAGCTACGCCGCCCACCACCGTCCCGCCCGCTCCGCACAAGGCCACGCGCCGCCGCCGTAAGCCCAACCTGTTCCGGACGCTGTCGCGGGTCCTGATCATGCTCATCGTGATCGTGCAGGTGTATCCGCTGGCCTGGCTGTTCCTCACCAGCCTGCGCACCGAACAGGACTTCGCCACCGGGGACCCCTTTGCCCTGCCCAGTTCCCTGACGTGGGAAAACTATGCCCGGGCGTTTGAAACCGGCGACCTGGGCCGGAACATCCTGAACAGCTTCGTCGTGACCATGGGCGCCAACATCCTCATTGTCCTGTTCGGCATGATGGCCGCCTACGCCATCCAGGTGCTCGGGTTCCGCCTCAGCAAGCTGGTCCGCGGGCTGTTCCTGATCGGCATCATCGTGCCGGTCCAGATCGCCCTTGTCCCGCTGTTCATCGACTACTCGGCGGTGAACCTGCTGGACACCTACCAGTCGATGATCATCCCGCTGGCCGGGTTCTCCCTGCCCATGTCCGTCTACCTGTTCTCGTCGTTCTTCGAATACATCCCGCGGGAAACGTACGAGGCCGCATCATTGGACGGCGCAGGGCCCTACCGGATCTTCGGGCTAATCACCCTGCCGCTGTCCCTCAACACCGTAGTCACCGTGGTGCTGGTCAACAGCATCTTCATCTGGAACGACTTCATCTTCGCGAACACCTTCGTCCTGTCCGAGGACCTGAAGACCATTCCGCTGGGCCTGCAGAACTACATCGGCGCCATGGGCAAGGTGGACTGGACGGCAACCTTCGCCGCCGTGTGCGTCACCATCACCCCGCTGCTGCTGGTCTTCCTGGTGCTCAACAAGGCCCTGATCCAGGGCCTTGAGAGCGGGGCGACCAAGGGATGACGTCCGGAGCGGATGGATATACTCCTGAAGGAGGACAGATGATTTCAATGGAGAAAGGCCCGGGAGAACCGGCCCGGGCGCCCCGTGCCCGGCGGATTCCCGAGCGCGCCCACCCCGTCACCCTCCGCGACGTCGCGGAAGCGGCCGGGGTTTCCACCGCCACGGTCTCGCTGGTGGTCAACAAGAAAAAGGACGCCCGGATCGCGGAGGAAACGCGGCAGCGCGTGAAGGATGCCATCCGGTCGCTGGGCTACCGCCCCAACGCGATGGCCAAGACCCTGGTCAGCGGCACGTCCCGGTTCATCGGGCTGGTGGCCGACGGCGTTGCCACCACCCCGTTCGCCGGGCAGATCATCCACGGCGCCCAGGACGAGGCGTGGAAGCACGGCTACGCCCTCCTCATCGCCAACACTGAGGGCAACGGCGAGCTGGAGCAGGACGCCATCACCATGATGCTCGAGTACAAAGTGCGCGGCATCCTCTACTCCACGTGGTTCCACCGGCAGACCGAGATTCCGGCGTCGCTGCGGGAAGCGGACTTTGTCCTGGTCAACTGCTTCTCTAACGAGCCGGGCACCCGGTCCGTGGTTCCGGACGAGGTGCAGGGCGGCCGCTCAGCCACGGAGGTCCTGCTGCGGCACGGCCACCGCCGCATCGCCTTTATCAACGCCACCATCCCCGCCCCGGCCAAGGACGGACGGCTCCTGGGGTACAGGGAAGCGCTTGAGGACGCGGGCATCCCGTTCGATCCCGAGCTGGTCATGGAAGCCTATCCGGACCAGGAAGGCGGGTACGGGGCAACCGGGGAACTGCTCAAGCGCGGCGCCACGGCCGTGTACTGCTATAACGACCGGATGGCGATGGGCCTCTACGACGGGCTGCGCGAGCACGGACTGTCCATCCCGGACGACATCGCCGTGGTGGGCTTCGACAACCAGGAAGTCATCGCCGCGCACCTTCGCCCACCGCTGTCCACGGTGTCCCTCCCCCACTACGAACTGGGCGCTGCGGGCGTCCGCATGCTGCTGGAGCTCGACGGCGCAACCGAGGGAATCTCGAAAGTCCACTGCCCCACAGTGGAGCGCACGTCAGTCCGGGCGCAGGCCCACGCCTAATTGACACGTCCGACGACTGCTGCGCAGACGGGACGAAGTGAGGCGATGGACACATTTGTGAAACAAGGAAATCCCTAGCTGCGCCGTTAGGGTTCCCCAACGTTCATTACCTACCCTCGCAGCATGATTACTTGCTCGGTGCTGCGGTGCACCAATCCCGGTTCCGCCTTCCTGGTGGGGAACCAGAACCTCGTTGCCGGTTACCACGAGGCCTTCGTTTGCGCTGAGCACAAGGCGTTGATCGAGGCCGGTTCGCCCTGGGACATGGAGGAGCGCTACGTGCTGTTGGGACAGGACATGGCGCCGATCCTGCAGACATGGTCCGCCCGCCCATGCGCCGGGTCCGAGGGCTTCACGCTCACCCTCGAAATCGCGAACCAGGCCAAGCCCATTGAGGTCTTCCTGACCTCAAGCGAGGCAAAAATGCTGGCCCAGTTCATCAGCGCCGCCAACGGCGACGGCAGCTGAGACGTGCGCTCCGGCGGCACGAGCGGGATGCGCGGGGCACGGGGCACTAAGGCAACGCGTACGGCGCCGGCGAGGGCCGCCGTCGTACGCGTCATTTTCTGGATGGGTCACCTAGGTGGGGGCTCAGCAGCCCTCAGGGCAGCTCGCGCCGGAGGGTGTCCTGGAGCGGTACGTTGGGTTCGCCCGGTTGGCCCTGGCCGCTGAGGTAGAGGCCCATTTGGGCCCCGTGGTATTCCCAGTAGGCGAAGCTGAGGTTGTTCTCCTCCAGGAGGCTGAGCATGTCAGTGACCCATTGCTGACCGCCCTTGCCCTCCATTTCAAAGGCCTGCCGCACGGTCCCGAATTCCATGACGGACATGGGGACGTTGTTGTCGGCGCCGAATTTCAGGTGCTTTTCCATCTCGTGCGCCAGGTAGGTTTTGTCGCGCTGGAGGAAGCCGTTTCCGGGTGCTCCGGGCGTCTTGGCGTAGACGTCCAGCTGGAGCCCGATGCGGGTCGCCGTGCCCGCTGACGGTGTTATGTCCTGTCCCCGCATGAAGCCCTGGATGCGGTACTTGTTGCCAGGTGTCACCTTGAACAGATGCCTGTCGTTGCTCCACCCTGTGATGGCCGCGGGGTCTGTTGCATTGCTGATGGAGAGGCTGCCGTCATCCAGGTGCCCGGTGGTATCCCGTGCAAAGGCGGCAGGCGCCGCCGTGTTTCCGCCGAAGCTCCACTGGTACCAGTCCAGGACGGAGTCCTTGTTCAGCTGTTCATCAACGATCTTGCGGAGTTCTGTCCCATCCGCCCGGTACTCGGTCACGGTGACGGCGTCGAACCCGGCGGTTCCCTGCACGCCGCCCTGCACTGTCATGAGCGGCGCCGCCGCTACCGCGTTTGGGTCGTTGATGGCGATGATGCCGCTGTCATAGGGAGCCCAGTCCGAGGTGCCGTTCGGCAGGCTCGGGGTGGTGATGCGGCTTCCGGGCAGCAGGGTCCTGTTTCCTGTGGGCAGGATGACGTCCGGGTCCGGGTACCGGCCGCCGTCCTGAATGGGGCCTTCAACCCAGGAGGCGTACTGGTGCGTGTATTTGATGGGCTCGTAGAAATGGAAGTCGTACACCACGTTGTTGTCGTTGACCAGAAAGTGCTGGTCGATTCCGGCGGCCCCGTAGCGGCCGTTGACCCCGTAAATCCCGCCAATAACCAGGAGGTGGTTCTGGTCCACGGACCGGACCGAATCCACCAGCTGCTGCGCGAACTTTTTCCACTGCTCCCCGGTCGCATCAGTGGTCACCGGCTCATTCAGCAGGTCGTAGGCAGCGATGGCAGGTTCATCCTTGTACTTATCGGCGATGACGCGCCACAGATCGGCGTTCTGCTGCTGGATCCGGGGGTTGGACCAGATGTCGAAACTTACCTGATCGCTGGTGGGGTCCAGCCAGAAGCCCCCGATGGGTGTGTGCAGGTCAAGGATCAAGCGCATCTCATGCTGCCGCGCCCAGGTGACGTTTTGGTCCAGCCACTCCAGGAAAATCTTTGGCGAATCGACGAACCAGTCCCCGTCGAAGGCGAAGCGGATGCTGTTGAATCCCAGCTCCTTGGCACGCTCAAAATCCGTCTCGGAATGGTGTTGGGAATTGAGAAGCTCAGTCCCCTTCGGATTCCGGTGGTAGAGGTTGGAAAAGTTCACTGCTTTCAGCCTGGCGGGTTCCCCGTTGAGGACCAGGCCTCGGCCGGCGGCAGTAACGAAGCCTGTGAATGACGTCGGTCCGGCCGCCGGTGGGTCATCCTTGTCGCCCAGGAACGTGATGCCGGCAAGGATCAGCGACGGGACCAGCACCAGCAGCGCGCCTCCAATCCACCACGGCCACTTGCGCCGCCCGGCTACCCGCCAGGCCTTTGCCCCTGCTGGGCGATCCGGTGATGAAGCGCTGCTGTCGGTCATGATGAGCTCCCCTTGCCTGGCCATAAAGCAGTTGCGCCCAGTTTAGGCAACTGACCTTGGATAAATCTTTGACCTCGTTCCACCTGCGGAACCGCAAGGACTGATCGCGCATCCAGGGATCAGGAACGGGGGCATCGGCGTACGCTGGGGAGATTACTGCGACCATGAGGCGGAGACAGATGAGAACTTTGGTGGTGGCGATTCTGGTGGTCGCCGTGATCCTTTTCATCGTGGGGCTGGCCGTCAAAACGCTGGGGTTCCTCCTGGGTGTGGCCCCGGTGCTGGTGATCGTTGCTTTGGTCCTTCTGCTGCTGAACCGTTTCAGGGGACGCCGCATTCCCCGCTGAATCAGCGCGACCGGCCGATGCCAGCCGGACCAGGACAAAAACTGACTTCGATAGGCCAGGTCCGCCGCGTAAAGGACTCGGCAAGAAACTTGAGCGGATCTTGAGACACGGGCAATTGGCGGCCTTTAGGATCAGGGAAGTGCCTGCTGGCACGGAACTGGCGGCTGCTGGGGCAGCCTTGACGATTGCGGGGACAGATCTCTGTGTTCAAGTTCGTGAAGATACTTACGGCCACTCTTGGCATCGGCCTAGGCCTCACATTTGCGGGCGTGCAGCCGGTGCAGGCAGCACCGGCAACAGCCCAGATAACGCTTAGTCCAACCACCGGTCCTGCAGGGTCCGCAGTCACGGTCAACGGGACCGGGTTCAGGGTCTCCACATCAGGAACGGTCATCGCGGGCTCCACCACGTTTGGCTTTCGGACTACCTCAACCGGTGCATTCAGCACAGCCATCACCATTCCTTTAACCGCAACCGGAAAGCTGACCATCTCGGCAAAAACATCTTCAGTCCAGGCGTCCTCGGTGTTCACTGTGGCGGCCCCGGCGCCGGCGCTGCCGCCGGTCAGCACGGCTCCCCTGCGGTTTGGAGTCGCCACGACCGGCGGGCCGCTGGCAAGCGCAGAACTGGACGAAGTGTCACGGCTGGCCGGGGAAAGCCCGTCCAACATCCTGTTCTACAAGGACTTCCTCCAGGCGCCGCCGATCAGTGAAATGAACGCCGTGCGGGCCCGTGGTGCGGTGCCCTTGGTCACGTGGGAACCGTGGGCCTGGGGTGGAGGGCTCAACCAGCCCGCCTACTCCTTGGACAGGATTGCGGCAGGAGACTTTGATGCCCGCATCATCCAGTGGGGGCAGGCGCTGGCCGCCTGGGGCTACCCGGTGCAGCTGAGGTTCGCCCACGAGATGAACGGTGACTGGTACCCCTGGGCTGAGGGGGTCAACGGCAACGAGGCCGGGGACTACGTCCAGGCGTGGCGTCACGTACACGACGTCATGGCGGCCACAGGGGCGTCCAATGTCTCGTGGGTATGGAGCCCGAATGTTCCCTACTGGGGTTCCACCGACTTGTCCGGGCTTTATCCGGGTGCCGGCTATGTGGATATCGTCGCGCTGGACGGGTACAACTGGGGCACGTCCGCCTCGTGGAGCGGCTGGATTTCGCCGCAGGATCTCTTCGCGCCCGGAATCGCCCAACTGCGGTCCCTGGCACCAGGAGTTCCGATCTTGATTGCCGAGACGGCGTCGAGTGAGGCGGGCGGGTCCAAGGCCGCGTGGAACACGGACCTGGTGTCCTACCTTGCGGCGCAGTCGGATGTGGTGGGCTTCGTCTGGTTCCACATGCAAAAGGAAGCCGACTGGCGAATTAACAGCAGCGACGCCTCGGCGGCCGCCTTCAATTCTGTGTTGGCGGCGCGCCGGGCGTCGTAGTCCGTGTTGATGGTTACGGCCGGGCTGCGGGGTTGCGGCGGACCAGGGCGATCAGGGCCACGCCGATCAGCATGATCCCCAGTGCCGTCAGGAGGCCTGCTCCAACGTTGAGTCCGGTGTAGGCCAGGGCGGCCCCGGACGCGGGCATGGAGGTGTTCATTCCGTACATTGTTAGTTGATTTCCTCTGCTGTGTATTGTGCTTCCCAGCGGTCGATGCGCCGCCGGGTGATCTTGGTGGTGAGTACTGCTGACCAGGACGCCAGGAACCATCCGGAGCGCAGCCACATGAATAGTTCCTGCGGGAAGAAGGTGGCCGCGATGAGGACGTCTTTCCAGTCCCAGTGCGGTATCCGCAGTGCGCGCTTGACGTCCAGCGCCACGAACAGGATGGGCACCAGCCACCAGAACAGGACCACCTGGAACACGCCAAGGCTCAACGACAGCACGATGACGGTGATCCACAGGAGTTTGAGGAAAACGCCCAGCAGGCCCATGGCCTGCTGGGCCCAGTCCCGGAGTGTCAGCCGGTTGAGCCCCAGGTTCAGCAGATCCTCTGCCGTGCCCACCTGCCATTTCATCCGCTGGCCCCAGAGGGCCTTGATTGACTTCATGGAATCGGTGTAGGCGCGCACGTCCGGCGAGACCTGGCATACGTAGCCGAGTTCGCGGATCCGGTAGGTCAGCTCGAAGTCTTCAACCTGGGAGGTGTAGACCCACGGCCCGTCCCGGTCGTCCCGGGCGGCGATCTGCCGCAGGACCGCGTTGTTGATCGCACAGCCGGTACCGGCCAGCACGCTCGTCCGTCCCCGCCGCAGCGCCGTATCGGTCCACGTGGCAAACTCGGCTTTCTGCAGCCGGCTCAGCAGCCCGGGATCCTGCATGGTGAATTTCGAGGAGGATCCTCCCAGGAGGACGCCTTCCCCACCACTGAATTCAGCTTCCCAGGCTGCCAGCGCATTCGGTGGCAGCACGGTGTCCGCGTCCAGGCAAACCAGCACGTCCGCGTCATAGGCATACTGCGCCCAAGCGCGGTTCAATGCCTCGGACTTGCGGTGTTCCAGCCGGGGCAGCTCCATCACGGTGACCGGATACTTTCGCGCTTCCCTCGCTGTTGAATCCGTGCAGCCGTTGGGAACCACCACGATCAGGTCCGCAGGCCGGTCCTGGCGCATCAGCCCGTCAAGCGTCGCCCCGATGGACCCGGCCTCGTTGTACGCAGGAACCAGCACTACCACCCGCAGCCCGGGGACAGTGGCACCTGGGTGGACCTTTGCGCTAGCCGCCGAGGGCAGAACTGTGGACACGGAGGCCTCCTTCTGGACGTGGAAAAGTCCAGGCCGGACCTTCCAATCCAGCTAATAGCCCCTATCGCAGATTAAACCCCCGCGCGGCATCAAGGTTCAATCAATTACTCTCAATTCTTCCTCAACGCATTTTCTTGAGCTTCGCGATCCGCTTTTAAATTTCAGACTTTAGCGGCCTTAACAAACGCCAATAATGCCGAATAATTCCATTTGTGGCTCTACGCACAACTTCAGGCTAAAGGGGATAAATTTCGAGTTTCGGTGTGAATTAGGCTACATGGAGGTACGGCCTCCCAAATGCTCCGCCAGCATGCAGGGGATCTTCCAGGGATTCCCCCGGAGCGAAAATAGAGTACACACTACTCGTGTGCTCCCCCTCGACGCCCGGGTACAGTCGCCAGAAATATTGCTGAGGGCATTCTTACTGTCGGGGGGGCAGGGTATGGACACTGAGATCAACGTGCGCCATGCACGATATTAGGCAGGGGCCGGTGACGGAGGCAACAGCGGGACAGCGTGGTCCCGCGGGCGGTCACCGGCCCCGGCATCCACTCGGCTGGCCCCCGGAATGGGACCTTCTCACGGGATAAATGGTGGGAAAGCCCCTCCACGTTCATGCTGGATGTGCATGCCGGCGCGGAGCATGTCTCCTTAGGGTTTCCCGCCCCGACTGCTGAATCAGCACTTCTACGGGCTACCGGCCACGCCTTCGATTGTGCCGTGACTCTGATCCGTCCGGAAGAGGTCCCTTTGACTGCCGGCAACTGCAACCGTGCCGCCGGCCTTGCCACATGGGACCAAGAGTCCGGTGACTGGCCCGTGTCGCAGGCATTGGGCGGGCGGCTGACGGTCGTCTTCAACGCGGCCTCACGAGGTGCGCGCTGCCCCCCTACCGGGAACGGTGACGGATGTCCGTTTATCGGTCAGTAGCAGTTTGTCGGTCAGTAGCATCAGTGCCGCTGCAACTGGCAGCCGGTCACTTTGGCGCGATGACGCTCCTTGCCACCAAGGGCGGCATCTTTACTCCTGCAGTTCTTAGAAGAGCCGTAGCCTTCGGTGAAGTGGCCGCCACGAGCTTAGTGGCAGCGAATGAGGTCAGGCAGGCATTAATTTTCAAACGATGAACCGGCAGGGTCAGGCAGCACCGACCAAGCTCGCCACCAGGGAGGGGTGGACGATCATGTTGCCGGGGTGGGCGTGCCGCAGGGTGTCCAGCATGACTCCCAGCGCGCCGTCTTTGGGAAGGAACCCGCAGATACCCATCCGGGCAGCCTCACGCAGCGCTTCCTGCGACGGGTTGCCGGTGAGCATCACGATCCGGGCTCCCGGTGATTCCGAGAGGATGTGTTCGGCGGCCTTGAGGCCCGAGCCGTCCGTCAAATAGAGGTCCATAATAACGACGTCGGGACGCAGCTCCCGGAACATGGTCACCGCAGTCTCCACGGAGTTCGCCGCCCCCACACTTTTCAGGTCCGGCTCCCGGTCCAGCGCCCCGGCCAGCAGGTCCGAAAACGTGGTGTGGTCATCAACGATCAGGATCCGCAGCCGTTCGGTTTCCTGCTTGGTCAGCTGCGGTGCAACCTCGCGGCTGCCGGCCACCACATGAATGGAGGGACGGGCTTCTGCTGGCCCCTGGGCGGCCGCGGTGCTGGTCAGAAGCCGGGCATGTGCCTCCTTCAGCGCCGGGCTGGGCGCGCAGCCCAGTTCCTCATCCAACACCTTGCGGCAACGGTCATACGCCCGCAGCGCCTCGGTTTTCTCCCCGTTGCGCTCCAGCCCCAGAATCAGGGCCGTCCAGGCCCGTTCATTCAGGGGATCTTCCTTCACCGCAGTACCGCCCCAGGCAATCGCCTTGCCCACATCCCCCACGGCCAGCGCAGTCTCGGCCGCCTGGACCCGGGCCAGGCTGACCTTGGCCGCGTGCAGGGCCCGTTCCTCCTCGGCCCAGGCCGGCAGCAGCTCATCCCCCAGCAGCGGGGCCGAAGCGATCTCGAGCGCTTCGCTAAGCAACGCCAGCGCGGCCGGCGCGGCGGCCTGGCTGGCCTGCTTGAGCAGCGTATCGAACCGGTTCAGGTCCAGGTCCACCAACGACCGGTCAATCGCATAGCCGCCGGTGACCGTCCGCAGCGGCCCGCCCCGACCAGACCCCGGCTGCAGGTGCCGCCGCAGGACACTGACATAGCTCTCCAGCGTGGGCAACGCCACCGACGGATGATTATCACCCCACAGCAGGTCCATGATGCGGGTCTTGGACACCGCCGAGCCGAAGTTCAACAAAAGGATCTCCAGCACCTGCCGGGGCTTGGGCCCGCCAAGATCATTAGAGCCCAGCTCCATACTCCCGCGGCGGATGGTCAACGGACCAAAAACCGAAATCGTCAATACAGGTGCCTGCGGTGATGCGGAAGTCGGACCCGGATCGCCGCTCTTCTTCGCCAGTTCCAATATAGTCACGATGTGCCCCCGAGTAGTTGAGTACTGCTGGGTTCCATTGAATTGGCGGGAAAAAGGGCGAACAACAGTGGTCACTACTCGCTTCCAGGCCAGCCATTTATGTCCGGCCACCTAGTACTTGGCTGCAGGTACTCAGAGCCCATCCAGCGGAAGCCGGCGGATACGCAGGTGCGCAACTGCATCGTGGAGCGTTTGTGCTGGTGAAACGTGAGTAGGCGCGGATGGGGCTCAAACGATTGGACAAACCTAAGTAGCCCCGCGCGGGGGCGGAATCACGCGTTCCGCGGCGCATCACGGAATCCCCCTACTTTCAGAATAAAGAGCGGGGGCCCGGGCGCCGCCCAAAGCCGTTGACTGTGAACGCGGCGGCGTGCCCTGATGGATTGAGTCTTGGGGTTCTGCTAGTCCCCGTTACGAAGGTCAGCTCCGGGTGTCGCGAGTTGGTTTGCGAGTCCGCTGAGCAGGATGGTGAGACCTTGGTCGAGCTCCGCGTCGCCGTCGTAGTCCGCGAGGACGGGCCCCAGGGCCCGCAGGTGGGGGAAGTCTTTTGCCGGCAGGCGGTGCAGGCCCAGCCGGAGGATGGCCTCGTTTTCGTCCGGGTCCACGATGTATTCCTGGAGTTCGTTGAGGATGTGTCCGTAGAGGAATCCATAGTAAGCGCGGTAGACGTGAAGCGCGTCCGTGGGGGTGAAGCCGGCTTCTATCAGCAGCGTCAGGATCTGCTCCAGTGGCCGCAGCGTACCTAACGGCCGCAGGCCCAGGGGCGTGGAAAGGGGCCTGGTGACCAACAAGGGCACTACGTTGGGGTGGCGCAGTGCGAGGAGCCGGAGGTCGTGGGCGATGTTGCGCAGCTGCGCCTGCCAGTCAGGGTCATGCGGAAAGATGGCCAATTCATTGAGGACCATCTCGGTCACTCCGTCCAGCAGGGCCGCCCGGTTTGCCGCGTACCGGTAAAGACTCATAGGGTCCCGGTTCAGTTCCTGCCCAAGGCGCCGCATGGACAGGGCATCCAGGCCCTCCTTGTCCACCAGCGCCAGCGCGGTGGAGAGCACCAGCTCCCTGCTCAGGCGCGCTTTACGGGCGCCTGCTGGATTGTTGGGTTCTGCGGGGGAGGCCATGGAGGAATCCATCCTGTTGATTGCGTCAGGCCCACCCATTGAGAGATACGTAAGCTTGCTTAATGATTAGTCTACAGATAAAGTCTACACTGTAGAGAAGTTGTCGACATGGTTTCAGTAAAGGGATCAGAGTTTGCATGGCCGGCACGGTCACTCACGCCCTTACTAGAGGAGAACCACATGACAACCCACACGCAGAACGAGCACTCCAGCGCTGTCCGCAACGCCAACGACATCAAGATCTCCACCCGGACCCTTGAGTTCGCCGTTTATGTTGCGGCAGTCATCGCCACGATCATCACCGCAACGGTTGTTGGGGATGACGCCAGCGAAAACGGAGTTGACGTGTTCAACGCCAACGACGCAATGCAGTACATCGCCTTCCTCACGGTCGGCCTGATGGTGGCCCGCGGCCTGGCCAAGGCGGGGAACCGCGTGAGCAACAACCACGCCTAGCGCGTGCTCTTCCGGCCCCCGCGCCGGGAACTGACTGATGCTGGCGCGGCACCCACAACGGTGCCGCGCCACCACTGACTTGTTTTACCTTTTTTGTTTGGCCTGCCTGGGTTGAAGAACTCGTACGGCAGTACCGCTTGGCGTCCCGTGCAGGGCGCCGGGTTTGAGGCCGCTGTAGCCGAACGGCGGATAATTTTGCACCGTGTTTGAAAAGAGCCGTTCATGGCGCATTCACAGTTCGACCAGTTCCTCCAGGAAGCTACCTACCTGGACCATGATTCCACCTCCACTCTTGATGGAGACTCCTTGTACGGCCTGTACACCAGCTGGTGCCTCGTGTCCCACCACTCCCCCCTGTCAGAGCACACGTTCTGGGCCGCGATGACGCATCGCGTCAATCCCGGGCAGTGCCTGCGTATGAAGGGCCCAGCGGCAGCAGACTATATCCTGCACAGCTACCGGGCCGTCGTCTAGTCCACGATGACGACAAATACGCACAGCTATGTCCCCCAGGACGTGCACCAGCCACGCGGAAAACGCCCCTGGTGCACCAACTGTGACACGGATTCGCACCTGCTCGTCGAATCCCCGCCCGTCACGGGCCGGCGGGCAGGTACCCTCGCCGTGGCCGTCCACTGCTCTCAGTGCCTTGCCTCCCGGGTCCTGGACACGACCGCGGATCACGTCGCAGCTCTTCCCGTGCTCTCTTCGGGACAATAGGACCTCGTTGACCCCCATGGTCATCGTCCGGCAACAGGAACCAGACCGCACACCGCCCTCGCCACGGTTCCTCCGGGCGGGTTCCAGGGAGAGCTGCCCAACTAATCCACCAGCCCGCCCCCACGGCCGGACGAAGGACACCCAGATTATGACGAACAACGGCCACACAAAGCCTGAAACCACTCTTATTGGCGGCCAGGCCAGCCCTGCCGGCATAGAAGACCTCGACCTTACCCCCAGTGGCCTCGCCGACGCCCCGGCCAATGAACAAGATGCCGACAGCATCGTCCACACCGGAAACAGCTAGACAGTGCGGCCCGCATCCCGCCTGCCAGAGCAGCCCGCCACTACGGAGCGCACCATGACCACTGCTCGGACCTTTGAATCAATCGTTATCATCTTCAACCCCAACAGCACCGGTGACGCACCCAAACTCGCCGCGGAACTCCGTTCCAAGCTGGAAGATCTTCTTCCCTACGCTCCCGACATCAAGCTCCAACCCACAGCGCATGCCGGCCACGCCGTCGAACTCGCACGCGACGCTGCAAGCACAGGCCGGAACGTGCTGGTGGTCTCGGTCAGCGGGGACGGGGGCTATAACGAAGTGGTAAACGGCGTGATGGCGGCCGGTAATCCGCACGCGGTATGTGCAGTCTTGGGTGCCGGGAACGCCAATGACCACCGCCGGACAACTGGTACCCAGCCCCTGGAGGAAGCGATCGCCGGTGGCGCCGTACGGCACATCGATCTGCTGCGCATCAGGGCAGGGCAGGAAGGGGACGCCGCCGCCGAGTACGCGCACTCCTACATCGGCTTCGGCCTCACCCCGGTCATGGCGATCGACCTGGAAAAGGGCAGCAAGGGCGCTTTGAAGGAAATGTTCTCGGTGATGCGCACCTTCTCCAAGTTCAAGCCGTTCGAAATCCGCCAAGCAGGGGGCAAGCGCCGGAAGTTTGACAGCCTTGTTTTTGCAAATATTGCAGAAATGGCAAAATACGCCACCCTCAGCCAAGCCGAGGCCCACCCCTCAGACGGCAAATTCGAAGTGGTGACCTTCCCTCACAGATCAAAGTTACAGATGCTGCTGACCGCACTGCGGGCGGCTACACAGGGCCTGGGACAGCAGCCAAGCGTCAGCAGCTACGCCTTCACGACCCTCAAACCCATCCCGTACCAGATCGATGGAGAAGTGAAATCCGTTGAAGCGCACACGCGGGTCACTATCGAATCCGCCCCAGGTGCCCTCGCCACCCTGGGCTAACAAACCAATCGAACCGCCCCTTAGGAACAGGACAACCGGTGCACACCGCAACCGAGCAACAGCCCAACACTGAATCATCGCCCTACCGCAGGCGCCTGCCCTGGAGGGGCCCGCGGCCGACGCCCAGGATCGTCACCACCGGGTCCCTGACCTCCCACGTTCACACCCTGGCAGGCCCTTCTGGTTCGTCGGGCCCGGTCTTTGTGCTGCTGCACGGCATCGGCATGTCCCACCGCTACTACCGGCGGCTTCAGGTCCTTCTGGCCCGGCACGGGGACACCTACGCCATCGACCTGCCCGGTTTCGGCGGAACGCCCAGACCGGACCAGCAACTCTCCGTGGCCGACTACGCGCACCACACCGCCGCAACACTCCAAAAAATGGGTGTAAGCCGCGCCGTGGTGATCGGACACTCGATGGGGACACAGTTCGCTACCGAGCTCGCGGTTCAACGCCCGGACATGGTCTCCCACCTCGCGCTTCTGGGCCCGGTGGTTGACCCAACCCGCCGAACAGTACTTCAGCAGAGCCTGTCCCTGGGCCTTGACTCGCTACTCGAGAGCCCATTGGGGAATGCCACCGTATTCACCGACTACGCCCGGTCCGGGCTGCGCTGGTACCTCACCGAGCTTCCGGTCATGATGACCTACGACCTTCAAGCGCAGGTTGCTCTTGTGGCCCAACCCGTCGTGGTGATCCGCGGCTCAAGGGATCCCGTAGCGCCGCGGGCCTGGTGCGAAAAACTTGCCGCTACCGCCCCGGACGGGAGCTTCCTGGAAGTAGCGGGCCAACCCCACATCGTCCAGCACGGCGGCGCCCCCGGCACAGCCGCAGGCATCCTCACGCTCCACCGCCGGTAAACGCCTTCTGCAGGCCGGGGGCAGTAGCCGGGCCCGGAGGGTTTCCCCGGGTATGAAGCTCTTCTATCGCGAAGCCGAGAAAGACCATGTCCAAGGCGCTTGGCTCGGAAGCGCCGTAGAGGAACGTCTCGAAATCGAATTGCAATGCGTTACCGCCGTTGGCGAAGTACTGCAACCAAAGGTCGTAGACATCGGCTTCGTCGTGTTCGATCATCGATCGCGCTGTCAGTCGGGGATCGTCCACATTGACTACTCTCATTTTGGCGGGCCGAACTCACGCCCGCCCCTCTCAGTAGGTCCCTGTTGCTCAAGACCACCCAATCGAATCATACGGTGGACAGGGCCAGAGGTCACCAGCGTTGGGTGAAGATATGGCACCGGTACGGGCGGCTGTTGCGGGTACGAGGGGCGCTTTTCTCTCATAGATTGGCCCCCATGGACACCCCGGCAGGAATGGACAACACCGAACGGCTGCAGGCGCCGGTCCTAATGAAAGACCTCTCGGCAGACACCCGATGGCCCGTGTTCAGTGCCGAACTAACAAACCGAGGCTTTGACTGCCTTCTGGCTGTTCCACTAAAGCTGGGAACCAACGCCTCGGCGGCCCTGAGCTTCTTCGCTGCCGCCCCTCGGATCTTCACTGAGGAGATCATCAAAGATGCGGAACTCCATTCCGAGGATCTCACCGCTGCCCTGCACCACAGGACCGCGATCGATATGACCCGCGGCATCATCATGGCCCAGAACCGCTGCACAGGAGAGGAAGCGTTCAACATACTCCGCAGCGTTTCCAGCACCCGCAACCAAAAGCTCCACGAGGTGGCCGCCCAAATCGTCTCCAGCATCTCAGGAACGCCTGGAGCCACCTACTTCGATCCCTAGCCACAATTCGCCCCGACGGACACGTGGCCCGGGTAGGCGACGGCACCCCGGCCGGGGCCCCCGAAGCCCCCAAGACATGGTTAGGCGCCCCCGGCGGTAAGACCGCCGGGGGCGTTGGCACCTGTTACCGGGTATCCACCCGTCGGGTGGCCGTTCCGCCGCGGCTGGATTCGGCCCGGACGGATGTGACCTGCTGGCGCGGGCCGGGTTTGGCTGACAGTGACCAGCTGCCCAGGGAATTGATGGGGACGCTTCCCAGCAGGGTTTCGGCACGTCCGGGCGTGACGTCATAAACCTTCACCGAGGCTGAACCGGTGGGGACAGCCGCGTCGATCCTGGAGGTTCCCGCGACGTCCATGTCCTTGTTAAGGCGGTGCCGCGCGGTGGTGATGGTGAGGACGTCGGTGCTTGCCGTCGGGGTTGCTGTCGCCGTCGGCTCCGCCGGGGTGGTGGCCGTTTCCGTTGGCTCGGCAGTCGCGGTTGCGCTGGCGGTTGGTTCCGGGGTTTCCAATGTCGGCTCGTCCGTTGGTTCGTCCACCGGTGCCTCCACCGGCGCGGCCTGGTTGATCGGATGCGGCTTCGAGGCCTCGATGGGGTGGTTCGGGTCGGGTTCGTTCGGGTCCATGCCCACGCTGAACTGGGCCATCATGTCATGGTCCTCATGCGGAAGGTTGTGGCAGTGGATCATGTACCTGCCGCGGTGGTGCTCAAACTTCATGAGCAGCCGGACCGTCTCCCCCTCGCCCACGTACACCACGTCCTTGGGCCCGCGTTCGTAGGCGAACGGGGGACGACCGTTGCGGCTGAGAATCTGGAAGTCCACCAGGTGGATGTGGACGGGATGGAACCATCCGCCGGAGCTGTTTTCGATGGTCCAGATCTCCACATCGTCCAGGTCCGGATCCGCCAGGACCTTCTTGTAGCCGCTTTCCACCACCTCGTCCCACGTCATTCCGCCGATGGTCCAGATGTCGTTGTCCCGCTTCACGCGCATGTGCCGGCTTTTCACGGACTGGGAAGTGGTCAGGCTCATGGGCGTGCTGGGGGTGAGCAGTGTCGGCATGACCTTTGCGGCCGGTCCGGACGTGTCCACCGGTTCATCGGTCACATCAAAGGCCATGACCTTGCCCGTGAAGTCGTAGTCCACGTTGTTGTCATTGGACAGGTTGCGCAGTTCCACGCGCTTTCCTGCCGCGTACTTGGAAAAGTCGATGAGGACCTCGTAACGCTCCCCGCCGCTGTGCCGCCATGACGACACCTGCTGTGCGGTGGGCATGAGCCCGCCGTCGGTGGCCACCATCGTCACCGGATCCCCTGTGCTGAGGGAGAAACGGTAGGAACGTGCAATGGAGGCATTGAGGATGCGGAAGCGGTAGATCCGCCGCTGGACCTTCATCACGGGCCACGGTGCCCCGTTGACCAGCACGATGTCGCCCCAGAGGCCGGAGTGGGTGTTGTCGTCGTAGGCCAGGGATCCGTTAGCGTCGAACATGGCGTCCGATACAGTCAGCGGCACGTCGAACCTGCCTTGGGGAAGGAGGCTGCGTTCCACGTCATCATGCATGTGGTACTGGCCTGCAAGCCCCGAGTAGACACTCTGCGCCGTGTTGTGGACCGCGTGGTCGTGGTACCAGAGGGTCCGTGCAGGCTGGAAGTTCGGGTACTCGTAGTCCTTGCAGTAGCCAAGCCCGGTCAGGTCATTGGCGTACCCGTCGAACTGCGGCAGCGAGGCCGAACCGTGCAGGTGGGTGGACGTATCGAGCCGGTACCCCCACTGCGGATGGAACAGCGGCAGCACGTTGTCCATCATCAGGGTGATACGTTCGCCCTGGTTCACCTTGATGGTGGGCCCCGGGAAGGTCCCGTTGTAGCCAAGGATGGGTGTGCTCAGGCCCGGGACGATATTGGCCGAACCGAGCTTCTGCTCAATCCGGTAATGATGCCGCTTGTGGCCATCGGGGTCCACCGTGGTGCGCGTCGGCGCAAGTACCGTGGGCACCTCGAGGGCCCGCTGGAAGGGTCTGGGCATGTTGCTGGGTGCCAGCCGGCTGGCCGACTTCGCATCCACTGACGTCAACGGCACCGCCAGACCAAAGGCGCCGATGATTCCAACTCCACCTATTTGCAATGCCTGCCGGCGTGTAATTGACATGGCTAAAGACTGGAATAACCACCCTGAGAAAACATTGGGGAAATCTGGTCCCTGAAACGCTGCACCTTGCCTGTACCCATTGAAGGCGCTTGCCGCCGCGGCGTACTCTGCACGAAAAGCCTGCGCCCATGGGATGAGGAAGTACGCACATGAACCTGCTGAGCCAGATTTTCGCCGGCGGCACCGCCCTGGCACTGATCGCCGTCGGCCTGCTGGAGATCTTCCTTCACGGCGACCGCCGCTTACACTGGATCTTCCTGATTAGACCGGAGGACGTTCCGGCCGTGCGCATGTGGGCGATGAACGTGGGCGCCTACAACATCAGTTTTGGGCTAGGCATCGCCGCGGGGCTCTGGATGGTGAACTCCGGCAACGCAGCCGGCGGGACAGCGATCGTGCTCTTCTGCTGCGCGAGCCACGTCTTCCTGGGATTCTGGCTGTGGGTCACCGAAAAACGCCTGCTGATCAGTGCCCTCGGACAGGCACTGTTTCCCGGCCTGGCAGTGCTCTTCTACGTTTTCCTCCGGTAAAAACTGGACCGCCCGCAAAAGCGGCGCTCGCTCTGGCGCACCGCAAAGGGAAAGCCCCTCCTGAGAGGGGCTTTCAACGTAGTGGTCATTTGTCTTCTGGCAACGGTCAGCGGTTATGCACTCCCCCTTCCCGGACGCCCCACAGCGCCCATCCGGACTATGACAAGAAACGACTTTAGTAACCCGGACCCACCACGTAAAGGGCTTTGGCAAAGGAAATGGACTGGAGATTCTTAGCGCAGGTGCACCAGTTCCCGCTCCGAGACGTGCGCAGGAGCTGGACGGACGACGACGGGATACAGCCTTGCGTTTGCCCAGCGCCGGAGCGGCCGCTCCACCAGGTGGAAGGACGCGCAAGCCAGCAGCACGGTGAGGGCCGCCGCCAGCGCGATGCGGACAGGCAACACCGGGATCAAGGGCATCAGCAGGAGGTAGACGGGGATGTGCCAGAGGTACATGGCGTAGGAGAGGTCGCGGCCGGGGCCCGCAAGCCAGGGGTGGCTGAGGAACCGTGCCATGAAACCGGCCGGCTGCAGGACAAGCGATCCGATCAGCACGGCCGCCAGCAGGGACAGCGCGGTGGGGCCGGCCGTCCAAAAAGCACCGAACCACGGGCCGGGAGCGTCCGGTTCCTCGAGCAGGAACACCGCAGCCACCAGGGTGGCGGCGGCGAGCGGGGCGCCCCACCGTGCAGCCGCCCGCAGGAAACCGTGGAGTCCGGAGCCCCGGCGGACGCAGGTAAACAGCAGGGCCAGCGCGCACCCGATCAGCAGTTCATCGGCCCGGGTGTCCGGCCCGTTGTAGAGACGGCCCAGCGGCGCGCCGAGTGAAACCAGCACGAACCGTTCCAGCAGGAAGGCGCCCGCCAGCCCGGCCGTCATCCAGGTGACGGTGCGTACTTTCCAGAACCGGAGCATCAGCAGGAGCAGCGGCGGCCACACCAGGTAGAACTGCTCCTCCACGGCCAGGGTCCAGGTGGGGCCGAGGGTTTCGCCGGTGATGGAGTTGCCGAAGACGCCGAAGTGGGCAAGGTTCATGACGTACCCGGCGGCCGGCAGGACGAAGCCTTCCTGGCCGCCCCAGCCGGACGCGGGAAAGAGCAGGCCGACCGCGATGATCACGGCGCACAGCACCAGCAGGGCGGGCCACAGCCTGGCCAGCCGCTTGGCGTAGAAAACACCGAGGCGCAGCCGCCCGGTGGCAAGGCGTTCCTTCAGGATCAGGAGGGTGATCACAAATCCGCTCAGTGTGAAGAAGACGTCCACACCGATGAACCCGCCGGGGATGAGTTCCGTTGCCGTGTGGAAGAAAAAGACCCCCGCCACGGCGAGGGTGCGGAGCCCGTCCAGGGCATGCTGGCGCCCGGATACGAGCCCTGTTTCCGGGGCTGCCGCGCGTTCGTTGACTGATGAATTTCCGCTGCTTGACCTAAAAACCACTCAGCAAGCATATATAACGTTCCGGTAACTCCGCTGAACGAGCGCTGGGCGGAACCTCCATGTGGAGGCTTACGACGGCGGCGCGCGGCCGCCGTCGTAAGCCTTCTTCCCAGGACCCTACGCTGCGTCCAGAGGTTCTGTGAAGGCAGAAGGACCACTGCGGGAGGAGTCAAAAGTGCCGGTGCCGCCCAGCGCTCCCTGTCCCGTTAACGACCCGCTGCATGCGTCACAACGTCCCACAAACTGATGGGGGCAATCGAAATCCTGTCCATCCGGAGCCGGCAGTACGACGTGCATCAGCCGGACTATCGCATCAGGGCGTAAGCCGTGACCAGCGCGGCAATCATCAGGACGACGACGCCCAAAACAGCGAGCGGCTGGCCCGTTCCTTTGGCAGGCCCTGGCCCTCTGCGGCGCCCATGCCTGCGCTCCATTACATTTGCCATGCGCCGAGTCTATGCAGCCGCAGGCGCCGGCACCCGCGCATCGCGTACCTGTCTTTGAAAGGCCAACTACTCGAATAAAGACGGACGACGGCGGGCGCGCACCGGTGAATCCTAGGGTCCCCCGGTGACCAGAAATTCCCACTCCGCGTACATCCGTGGGTACGCCAAGGAGCTACTTGTACAGATGCCTAGCAAGTGGGTGTCACCCAGGACATTACGCACGGTGGAAGTCCAGACAAAAGCGATAGCCCCGCCTTGGTTCTCATAGCACGAGAGAGCCCGGACTCCATTACTCGCGCTGATGTCATAAACGAGGCCGGATGGAGCAGCACTACAGTCCGCCCCGGGAAGACTGGCCGGGACGAGGGAAGCATAGGCTGCCTCCATCGATGCTGCAGATTCGTACTCGACGTAGGCAAGGGAATCCATATTCGCTGGCGTGCATTCCACTTCTAGCACGGCACCTTGCCCAAATGCCGGTTCCACAATGACTTGACGGCACGGCTCGACTGCGTCCGGGATTGCGCTGAGAAGAAGGTACAGAGGCAAAAGGCTTGAAGTCGTGGGGCTGGGCTCGGGTATCGAGAATGTCGGGCTGGGCTCAGGTACCGGAAACGTTGGGCCGGGTTCTGGTTCGGCTGTTGGCGATGGAGAAGGAACTGGAGCCGATTCAAAAACCGTGAGCAGCACTGGTCGCAACTGCGTCATTCCCACACCAACCAGAAAGAGCACTACCGCTGTGATCAGGGCGGCAGCCACGGCCGCCATTGGGGCGGGCCGGGGAATGCGCCGCGTCCTGTGGGGTGAGGTTTCGTTGAACGCGGTCAGAAGCTCACGGGCAGGCTCCTCCAGCGAGTCCAGATATGCCTTGGTTTCCTCAGGGAAATTTGCCGCCATAAAAGCCATGAGATTTAGGTAGCGGTTGGTCAGGTGGGGCATCGTTGAGTTCATTTGCTCCAGCCGCGGTAACCAGCGCTTCCGAACGTCAGCGGCCTGGTTCACAACGCCTTCGGACAACACGCTGGAACCAAGTTCCTTGCCAACCAGGAGGCGATTCATCATGGCTAAGGCAGCCGGAAGACTACCGCAGCAGGCGGCACCGATCTGGTCTCCCGTGTAGACGGTGGCCCTGAAATAGGGGGCGAGGAGTATGTTGAGGATCTTCAGCTTGGTCTCGAACTCGAGCAAGACGCTCAGCAGGATGAACTGTTGGTGCCGTGCCTTCAAGGCACCGAAAACTGAGCCAAGGAGGAATTCCAACTGCGGCAGGTTTGCCTCAGTTTGCAGGTCACTCACGGTAGTCGACTTGAGGACGAGGATGCGGGTCCCCAGGAAAGTGGCCAATGTGACCGGATTGTCCGCGGAGTCGGAAACGTAGACGTCCACCCGTCGGTTGTACCCCACTCGATCGCGCACCGCATCTACCACGAGCTGCAGCTCGGGAAGGGACTCATGGGAGACGAGAAGACAGTTGCCCAGCAGTCTTGCGCGTCCACTCATGAGGAACAACCAGAGACCCCCAACTGCCAGCGCCAGAAACAGGGCAGCAAGACCGACAACCTCTAGGGGACCGGTGGAAAGCACGATGACGATGAACATCACCATCACGCCCGGGGCGATGACGGCCGTAGTCGCCGCCAAGACCAGTCTGCTGTACTCGGCGGGGTGCCGGAGGGCGTTGACGTCCAAGGGCGGGTCCACCCGATGGTCAGGTTGCTGTTCCGGTTCCGGCAGATGCCCGCTTGGTGCCGAACGCCCCGCCGTGCTCAAAGCTTCGTCTCGTGTCACTCTCCTGCCTCCTTGCCGCTCTGCAACTGCGTGGGCGTAGGGGCTGAACAACGCATACGACGGCGGAACGGGCCCGCCCTCGGACGCGTAGACTTCCGACGCGGCCCGCTACGCGCCCATCGTGTCGTCCATGTCCGCCAGCGGCCGGGCGGCGTCACGGAGTGCTTTGAGCGCCTCCTCATAGCCGTACTCCGACCCGACCTGGAGGCTTCCAACGTTGGTCAGGGGCAGCAGCAGGTCCTCTTCGCCGCCCTCGTGGCTGACCCACACTGCCTCGAAGTTCAGCGCGGGGACACGGAACAGCCGCAGTTCGGTGTCCCTGGCGGAATTCTCAGCCAACGGAAGGGCGGCCTCCACCGCCCGGCTGAAGGGTTCCAGATGGGACGCGGCGGCGGACATTTGGCGGACGTTTCCCTCCTCGCCCTCGTCTACATCGAAGAACGCCGACGCGTTGCCGTCGGTGGACTCATACACCCGCAGGCCCACGGCTTCCGGCCCGCCCCCGGCGCGTTCTCCCAGCAACCGGTCCAGGCCGAGGCTGTAGACGCGCTGGGCCATGCCGATCTGGACGGAGTCGTCGTCGGCCCGGCGCTGCTCGGCATGCTGGGGGTCCGCAAACTGCTTCACGTGCAGCATCTGCCGCGATTCCCAGATCTTCCTGAGGACCGGGTCGGGCAGCGGAACCTGGCGCCACGGCAACTTAAAGTAGCTCTTCGTGTAGTACGTGTGGGTCCATGTTCCGCTCCCTTGGTAGTTGCTGGAGAAGTCGCTGAGCCTCAGGTGGCTCTTGCCGTAGATCGGATCATCGATATCAAGATACTGCTGGCCGAAGATCCTGGCATAGCCGTAGATCACCATGAAGTGACCGCCGCCCCCGCTCCAGCCCACGCGCGCACCCAGCGGGCGCCCGGCGTCGATCTCGGCACGGATCTGCGCGAAGGTCACCGGTCCGGTGATGCTCACATAGTTCTTTGTCCGGGTCAGGGCGCGGTCCAGGTACCAGGGCACGTTGCATGCTGCGGGCGCAGGGGAATTGCAGGCATCCGTGCGGTTGAGTTCGGCGTTGCACACCTTGCATTGGGTCCAATGGCTGAACCACCAGTAGTAGTGCGAAACGCTGGTGGACGCCGCCGCCCAGCACCAGTTGGACTGGGTCTGCGCCTGCATGGTGAAGGAAAGCTGCTTGGAAATAAAATGACTGCCGAGAATCTCACCGTCCCAGAGCAGCGACCTGTACGGGCTGCTGGTGGCGCGGATAACCTCATCGAGGCTCATGACCTGTCCCTTCCTGACGGATACAAGAGTGCCTACAGAATCCGCCCAATGGCGTTACTGCTGCGTTATCCGCTCCACAAATAGGGGCGTGCCGCCATTGTGAAGCACATGGGCAGGCGTTACGATGCTGGCGGGGAGAGGTCCGGGTCTCGCATGACGAGCGCTGAAGGATTCACCAATGACCGACTTCTTCATCATGCAGCCCGGCGAGACCGCTGCTCCCCTGCCTCCAGGGCCCGAACTTTGCACCGGGTCGGCGTCCATGAGGCGCATCCACCGCTTTTTCCTGTGGGCCTACGACGAGGCGCCCGGCCTGGTGCGCTCCGTTAGCGCCGGCGACACCGGCCGCGCGGCGTACGTGGGGGAAGTGCTCGGCAACTTCGACAAGGTCCTCCACGTGCACCACGAGGGTGAGGACCTGCTCATGTACCCACAGCTGGAGCAGCGGGCCCCAGCCTGCGCGCTGCACGTGGCGCAGATGCTCGAGCAGCACCGGCAGGTCACCCAACGGTTGGAGCACATCGAGCCCAACCGCCTGCGCTGGATGGAGACCGCTGACCTCGAAGCCGGTTCGGAACTCGCCGCACGCTACGAGGACCTCTCGGCTGTCCTGAAAGTGCACCTGCGGCGCGAGGTCACGGAGGTGATGCCCGTGGCGGACAGGGTGATGACCGAGGAGGAGAACAAGAACATCGGGCAGCACGGGATCAAGCAGTTCGACAAGAAATTCATGGTCGCCTACCTGGGGATGGTGCTGGCCACGAACCCGCCCGCGGACCGGAGGGAACTGTTCAACGAGATCCCCACACCCGTCCGCCTTGCCTACAAACTCGTGGGCCGCGGCATGTACCGGAGGCAGTACTCCGCACTTTTTCCGGGACGACCCATTCCCGAGACGTTCTAACCTGCCCTGGTGGCTGTGCCTGTGGAAACGCGGACGACGGCGGCGCGTGCCGCCGTCGTTCAGGTGGCTGTTGCCGTTCTCATCGCCTTAGGCCTGGGCGCCGCCGCCCAGGTGCACGTTAAGGACCCACCCGCCGCCATTGCGCAGATAGGTAGTGACCGGTTCCAGGCCGCTGACCGGTACCTGCAGGAGCAGATGAAGCAGCTGGGCTTGCCGGGGGTGCAGCTCGCGGTAGTGGAGGGTGACCAGCTGGTCCACCTCTCCGCATTCGGCGTGGCAGACGCCTCCGGCCGCGCCATGACCCCGCAGACGCCGGTACTACTCGCCTCAACGAGCAAAGCCCTCACCGCCGTCGCCGTGATGCAGCAGGTGGACGCCGGCCTGCTGGACCTCAACACGCCGGTGAAGCACTACATTCCGTGGTTCCGCACGGCGGACGAGACAAAGTCTGCACAAATTACCGTGGCCCACCTGCTCAACCACACCGCGGGCTTTTCGGAACGGGACGGCCGCGCCTACCAGGCCGCGGACGACCGCAGCCACGACGCTTTGGAGCAGGGTGTCAGGGACCTGTCGGACGCAGCCCTCGTTGATGACCCGGGCAAAACCTTCACCTATTCGAACCTCAACTACGACGTCCTGGGCCTGCTGGTGCAGTCGGTGACGGGTGAGAGTTTCGCCCAGTATATGAAGCTCTACGTTTTTACGCCCCTGCAGATGGCTGACAGCCACGCCTCTGCCGACTATGCAGCGGCCAACCGGGCAGCCCATGGCTACTACCAGTGGTTCGGCTCCATCTGGCGCCCGACGGACATGCCGGCCCCCGCAACAGGTGCACCGTCATCCACGATGTACTCCTCGGCCGAGGACCTGAGCCGCCTGCTCATCGCAGAACTGTCCGGCGGGAAGTATGGCGGCAGGGCCATCGTCTCCCCCGAGTCCGCGGCGGCCCTCGTGAAGCCGACGGTCACGGTGAATGAGTTCAGCTCGTACGCAATGGCGTGGTTCGCCCGTCCGCTGTGGGAGAGCCTGGACCCGGCGGCGCCCAAGGAGCAGTGGTACGGCCTGCCCCTGGTGCTGGAGCACACCGGTTCGTGGTCCAACACGCAGTCGTTCCTGGCCATGGTCCCCGGCGAGCGCCTGGGCGTTGTGTTGCTGGTGAACGGCGCCAGCCAGTCCACCGCTTCCCTGGCCCGCGCCATGGACAGCAACGTCCTGCGGATCCTCCACGGCAAGGCTCCCGTGCCGGCCACAGTCCGGGAGGAGCCGCTTCAGCAGTTCGGCTGGGCGGTGGCGCTGCTGGCCCTCCTCGCGGAGCTCGTGTCGCTGGGCTTCGTGGGCCGCGCGCTGTACCGGTGGGCACGGAGCGGCCAGCAGGTCTCGGGACGCCGGATCGCCGCCGTCGGGGTTCTGCCCCTGCTGCTGGACGCAGCCATCCTGTGGCTGGGATCGGTTTACATCCCGAGCCATTTCGACGCCGACCTGCCGGTTATCGTGCGCACGGTCCCGGACGCCGGGCTGTTTATCGTGCCCGCCCTGGTGTTGGCGGCTGCGTGGGCTATCGTGCGGACTGCCGTGGCGGCATGGCTGTGGTTCCGTTCGCGGGCAGCAGCGACAGGACCGTCCCCCACAGCACCATTGCCACACCCCACATCGGACCTTCCATAGCGCCTGCCCGGTCGGGGTAGGCGAGCATCGCCACGCCGATATAGACGACGGACAAGCTGATGCTCACCCGGGCAAGGGGACGGGCCGGACCCCACCAGCCCATGATCAGGGCAGCCATCATGATGGTGATGCCGGCGGCGCCCTGGACTGGCCAGTGCTCGATACCCCAGGTGTCGTGGCCCGCGTTCGGTTCAAGCCTGGACATCTGGAGGGCGTGCATCGAGTAGGCCAGCCACAGTGGCACTCCTGATGCCCCTATGAGGAGGTGCAGCCAGGCCGGCCGCAGGGAGCGGTCGGGCGGCGCGATCTCCTTCCGCGCAGAATAGAGGAGCCCGATGGCGGGGACGGCGACGATCAGCGCCAGCGGCAGCGGGCGGTTGTCGGCACCGAAAATGGCGCACAGTACGAGCGCCATGCCCGCCACGGCCAGGAGGGCTGTTCCGGGCCAGGGGTCACGGGGGTTCAGCGCGATGCTGGCGTAGGATCCTGCCACGATGAACGTCATCAGGCTCCCCCAACTGGCTTCAAGGGAGACGGCCCAGACGTAGCGCTGGTCCACCCAGCCGGGGAGGGTCATGAGATCGACGATGCCAAACAGTCCGACGGCGGACACTCCCACCATGAGCCAGGCCACCACGCGTACGAACTGCAGCCGGTCGGGCAGGGACTGCTTTTGCTCTAGGGCCTGGCCGTCATCCATAGTTCATTCTCCGGGTAAGCCGGTGATTAAGCGTGGTCGGTGGTTGAGCCCCAGGGCAGCACTTGGTGGGTCATGGAATTCTCGCGGTCGTTTCCGCACTACTGACTGTCTCTTCGGTGCTGATGTTGCTGGCCCCGCTGGGCCAGGAGAAGGCCCATCCTGGTGTGGGCTGTTCGTAACTGCTCTGTCCGGAAGCACCACCTTCTATACATTTACGCTGGCCCGCGACGAATACCGGGCAACCCAGCTCGGTAAGCGGCTCTTCGTGAGCCCCGTAAGCTGCGGGGCTCACCGAAGCCGCGCACTCCCGGCAGGGTGGACGTCAACTTCCTTGAGCTGGGCCGGCAACATCCCGACGAACCCAACACTCCTCAGTAGGATTTGTTCTTCACCACTTGCCGCCGGAGATCGGGCACGCAAAATTACGTCCTCAATTGAAATGCGACGAAGAGATTGACAATAACGCGAGCGCCATGATGACCATGTCCCATGAGCTCAGTCAGGTGATTTAGTCATTATTTAGACGGTGAAAAAATCATGGTCCACGTGCCAGCATTCCGGCGCAAAATAACCCTAAACGCAGCTCGGACGGGGTGGACTGCTACGGCATGGGTTAACAAAAGAAATATTCCCACGCATAAGTGAAGTGCGAGTAATCGGACGGAAACAAATTGTTAGGAGATTAGTTCCGAGACGGGACTAATACAAGTAATCCACTCTATGAAAAACAGGTACTCGGCTTTATATAGAAGCTGGCCGAAGGCGATCTACGCTGACTCTACGTCGAGCAAACGGCAATAAAGCTAATAGCCCCTAAGCGGTATCGGTTACGACCTTCCGCTCAATCGAACTAAATTTCGCTCGTCCACATCGGGGATTCCCGGGCTGATGCCCTGGACCTGGTTCCCTGAATGGCAGCACCGAACTCCAACCTAACTCCGCTGAGAGTGCACAACGCTTATGACCTCGGCGCCATTGCAGCCTGCCTGCATGGAGTCAAAACTGCGAAAACTCACCGGGAGCTACCATGATTTTCGGCCCTAAGCAGCCGCCTCAACGCAGCTTCAAGAATCTGCACTGGCCCCAGTTGCCCTTCACGGTCAGTAAACGCCTGGCGGCAGAGAATAAGACCAGCTGGCGCAACGGAACTCTGTCTTTCTATCAAGCGGCGAGCCTCCGCCTGGGCCGTATGACCCGGTTCGCGGTAGTTGGAGCGCTCGGGACCGTTGTCAATCTGCTCGTCATGGCACTGCTCGTCCAAGATGGATTCGCCATCGGCTACGTTGCTGCCGCGGTCATCGCCGCTGAAATCTCCATGCTTCATAACTTCCTGCTTCAAGAGCGGTTCGTGTTCCGCGACCTGCGGGACGGCACCCATTCATGGCAGGGCCGCCTGACCCAGCACCTGCTGTTCAACAACGTCGAGGCGCTTATCCGTCTGCCGTTTCTGATCCTCCTTGTCGAAACGATGCACGTCCTGGCAGTACTTGCCCAAGCGGTGACACTGGCCATCGCGTTCATCGCCCGTTTCCTCTTCGCGAGCAGGGTCGTCTATCGTCCCAAGCTGGTGAAGCGGGACGCACGCCACCGTGCAGCCGGCGACCGAGTAGGCGACCGAGTAGAGGGGGTCTCCGCATGAGCGCGCTGATCTTCTTCCTGCTGCTCGGCACTGTCCTGCTCTTCACAGTCTGCGTAGGAACGCTATGGTGGATGCTCCATGCCTGGCGGACTCCTGAGAACTACGAGTCAACCAACTTCGCCACCGACAGCGTGTCCAGTCAACGCTCCTTCTCGATCATCGTTCCTTGCCGGGACGAACCGTATGAGGTCATGACCGCGACTGTTCAGCGGCTCCTGGACCAGACTCACAGCGAAGTCGAGATCGTCATTTCCGTGGGGGATGACGACGTGGACACGGTGGACCGTGCTCGGATGCTCGCCGCCTTGCACCCTCAGAACATCAAGGTTTCGATCAACTGCGACCCCGTCAAAAACAAGCCCCGTCAGCTCAACTCCGCGCTCCAGCTCTGCACCGGGGACATCGTCGGAATCATAGATGCTGAGTCCTTGACCGCTCCCGGGCTGCTCGATCACATCGACGGAACATTCCAGCTCACTGGTGCGGACGTCGTTCAGGGAGCGGTTCACCTCATCAACTACCGGAGTCGATGGTTTACGCTGCGCAACTGCCTGGAGTACCGCATCTGGTTCCGATCACGCCTGCACGGCCATGCGGTTTCCGGGTTCATTCCGCTCGGGGGCAACACGGTCTTCGTGTGGCGTCATCTCCTGGAGGAGGTAGGCGGCTGGGATGACAATTGCCTTGCAGAAGACTGCGAAATCGGCGTGCGGCTTTCAGCACTGGGCAAGCACGTCGTGTGTGTTTACGATCCGGCGCTTACAACTCTGGAAGAGGCGCCCACCACGGTGAAGGCGTTTATCAAGCAGCGGACCCGGTGGAGCCTCGGTTTTATGCAGGTGCTGGCCAAGGGAGAGTGGAAGAAGCTCCCGTCGTGGCAGCGTCGCCTGAGCGGCTGGTGGACACTGGTCCAGCAGTACGCGATGGCACTGGCGGGGGTCCTCCTCCCCATAGCGTTCCTCACCGCGATCGCGTTCTCGCTTCCTACCGGCATCGTGTTGATCACCTACGTACCACTCATTCCGCTGATGCTGACCGTGATCTTCGAGGTCTTGGTATTGCGGGAGTTCGGGCGCGACATGAACTTCAGGATCGGAGTGCGCGACTATATCCTCCTGGTCGTCTCGACTCCGTTTTACCAAGGCATGCTTCTATACGCCGCCGTTGCCGCCGTCGTTAAGTTCCGCCGTAGAAACTTTATCTGGGACAAGACTCCCCACACCGGTACGCACCTCAATGTCTTCGCCACCAGCATCATCAATCCTCCGGCTGAGGGGGCCAAAGCATGACCGCGATCCAGGACACCACTCCGATCACCCCGAGGGTGGTGGAACATCCTTCGAAGACAAAGCAGGCTGATCCGCATCGCTGGAGCTACCGGCTGCTCAGAGCAGTACCGCTCATTCTGGTCCTTACACTCGTTGCAGTCCTCTACGGTGTCAATCTTCACGGATACCCGGAGTTCAGCAACGACGATGAGGGCACGTACTTCGCACAGGCCTGGGCAGTAGCCAATCAAGGAGTCATGGCGCACTACACGTACTGGTACGACCATCCCCCGCTCGGATGGATCCAGCTGGCCGTACTGCTTACGCCGCTGCAGTGGTTCTGGAGTGGCGACGACATCCCTGTTCAAACCGCGGGGCGTGGGGTGATGGCCCTGATCGCGGTGATCTCCGCTGCGCTGATGTACAAGATCGCACGCCACGTGGGACTGCCCAAATACGTTGCACTCGTGGCCCCGCTGGTATGGGCGCTGTCTCCGATGACGATTAATCTGGGGCGGCAGATTTTCCTGGACAACATCGCGCTTGTCTGGCTGCTCGTCTGCTTCGCACTGGTCACGGGTAAGCCCAAGCTCCAGTACCACATTGCGGCTGGAGCTGCCTTCGGGGTTGCCGTCCTTAGTAAGGAGACTGCGGCGGTGGCTCTACCAGCGGCCCTGGTAGCCCTGTGGGTATCCTCATGGACCCGGACTCGTGCCTTCTCGTTCGTTGGGTTCCTGGGAACCGGAGCGTTAGTGATCAGCGGTTGGGTGCTGTTCGCAATCATCAAGAATGAACTAGTCCCGGGACCCGGGCACGTCTCGCTCTGGGAAACCATAGTTTGGCAGCTCCACGGTCGAGGCAGTGCGGGTTTTATGTTCACTGATGGCTCAGGTGCGAACAACATACTGAAGGGGTGGCTGGGGCTCGATCCGTACCTTGTCACCGCGGGGATGCTGCTGAGCTTCGTGGGGCTGTTTTTCCGACAGTCGCGCGGTATCGCGCTCGTTCCGGTGGTCTACCTCCTGGTAGCGCTGCGCGGCGGCTACATCCCCGGAATGTACATCATCACCCCGCTGCCGTTCTTTGCGTTGATCATCGTTCACCTCGCCTGGAAGCTCTGGCACGCGGCAAGCTTTCGATCTCGAGGAACGGTCAAGTGGACGGCTCGTGCGGTCGTGGCGGGCCTGGTCGCGGCCTCTGTGTTCGCTGTGGCTCCCTCATGGGCCGCAAAATCGTTCCGCGCAGTGACCGAGAACCAGAACGTGCCGTACCAGGAGGCGCTGGCTTATATCGACTCCAATCTTCCTAGGGATACGACAATTCTTACTGACGACAATGCGTGGAACGAGCTGGTGGACATGGGGTGGAGTTCGGACGGCTGGTCCGGTCCGCTCTGGCATTTCAAGTTGGACCGGGACCCGTTGGAGCAGGCGGAACATTTGCCCGGCGGGTGGAAAGACGTTGACTACATTTTCACGGGCCGTGCCATGGAGGTGTTCGTGGGAGGAGAAATCCTGGGGATAGAAAACGCTCCTCAAGCGCATGCCGCTCTCTCGCACAGCGAGTTAGTCAAGGCGTGGGGCCCTGTTGGCCAGCAGATCCGCTTGCTGAAGGTCAATCCGGACATGGACCCGGTCGACCCGGAGTGGATGCGTCTGAACCCGGAAGAGGCTCCCACCGCTGCCATAACTCCTTAAGTGCAGGCCTGGCACGACAGGCCAGCCAGCGCGATGCGCTTCGGACTTGCGGAACTTCGCCGGGTCTCGTCGGCAACTGGTTCCCGCGCAGGCATCCGGCTTTTCGGCCAATCTGGCCCAGACTCCAGGAACTTCTCAGCGGCTCAACGGTTCAGGAAATCAATTTGATTGGGGGGTGAACGTCACTTGATCAGGAGCGCATCGGGCGCCGGCATGCTCGAGCTGACAAACTGCCGGTTCCCCAGAGAGGGGACGAAGGCCATAGTTAAAGGTACAGAGCACTGCGATTTGAATCGGAGGCTGCCATGATCCAGGCCCTGCTGTGCAAGCTGAACCTTCGGCACGAATGGCATCTCGAACATGCCGAAGACGGGACCGTGTATAAACGCTGCCGCCGGTGTGGCAAGGATGACGATCAACGCGGCGAAGGGACAAGGGGCGATTTCAGCTCCTGGGTGGGGCCAACTGGAGGGTGAGGTCCGGCCGTGCCTCAAGTACATGGATGCCTAACGGTTGTGGTGCTCTAGCTAACACATGCTCTTGGCTGTCTGCAGGATTGCGTCCTCCATCTCGGGGACGAGCGGAGGCGCGTCTGTGACGTTCAGTTCCTGGGGCGGAAGCACCGCAGCTACCGTTACCTGCTGTTGGCCGTCCAGGGAGGAAACGGATTGGACGCTGTACGGGCCACCACCCCCGGATACGAAGACGTGGCCTGCGCCCGGGCAGACATCGCCGCTTAGATAGATGCCACCCAAAGGAAACGGCTCGGCCTCAATCATGCCCTTCCATGTTTCCTCGCGGATGAGCCGGCCCGTGGTGAGCGCCGCCACGAATCTGCTGAGGTCTTCAACGGTTGAAATGACCCCGGAATCAGCCGACCCGGCCACCGCGTCAATACGCGTGAAGTCGCGCCTGTTCCCGTCCTCCAGCACGTACCCATGCAACATGCGCTCGGGGGGCTGCCCTGCCGCCGCCAGGTGGGTGTTGCCCATTCCTGCCGGCTCAAACACATCCTTGGCGAGCACCTCTGCGAGTCCGCGGTTGTGTTTGCGTTCCAGGAGCCAGCCCAGCACTTCCCAGTCCGTTGCAGACCACGCAAAGTAGGACACGGGCCCCGGCGGCAGGTTCACCCCCGCTGCGATTCGAAGCCGTTCCTCGAAGCTCAACGGGCGCGTCTGGAGCTCGTCCAGGCTCCTGGATTCAATCAGGGGTGGAAAGTAGTCGGGCAGGCCGGAGGTACTGCCCAACAGGTCCCGCACGGTTATCCGGTCCCATGCCGGGAAGATCGCCGTGAACTCGGGCAGATGGGCGGCGACGGGATCCTCCAGGCGCACGGTGCCGGCCTCCGCCAGCTTCATCACGGACACGGCCACCATCGGCGTCCCCGCCCCGATGATCCACGTTCTGTCCGTGGGGACCGCCTTCGTGTTGGACTCCAGGTCTTTCACCCCGGTGGCCCGTAGCTCTTCCTGGTCACCATCCCGGACATGGAAGACCACAGCAGGCGCTCCATGAGCGGACGCATCGGCGACAAAAGCTTCCAGCACCGGGGCAAGCTCCGCAGCAGGGGTGGTGGCGCTTCCGTCAGGGGTGCCGAACGTGCACCCGGAAAGTACAAGAACTACGGCCACCACTGCGGGCTTCCCCTTCGTCACGGAACCGGACCCCAGGGGTTGCCCGGGCAGCCAGTGGTGCCCGATATTAAGCCTGTACAGCAGGGCCCGGATCATGACCACTCCTCTCCGAGAATGTGTCGCCCAGCCCACTACTAATTATGTTCCTGAAACCTCTGGCTAGTTCCTTCAGGAACCTGAGCGAAGGAGCTCATCGGAGCCCGCTTTTGGCCGTGGTGACAGGTACGACGGCGGGACGCGCCGCCGTCGTACCCGTCACCGCCCACACGGCGTGGGGCTATTGGACCAGCGTGGCCCAGGACTCCAGGAACTTCTCAGCCATGTACGCGTGACCGGCGGAGTTTGGGTGGGCCCCGTCAGCGTCGAATGCCGGGCTGTTGGCAGCTGTGAACCAGCCGGCCTCAAGGGCGTCAATAAATGGTGCGCCGGCAGCTGCGGCACCGGCGCGGACGGCGCTGTTCACACCGCGCAGTTGCTCCGCGAGGGGTTGTGGCGCCGACGGCCCAAGCACCACCACCTGGACTCCCGGCCAGAACCTGCGGGCGGCCTCAATGGTCTGCGTCGTGGCAGCAGTGACTTCTTCAATATTGGTAACCTGGGAATCGTTTTGTCCTCCCTGCAGAAGAAGGACGTTGGGCACGAACGCGGGGTTGGCGGCAATTTCGCGCAAACGAATTTCGTACTCGCCGGCCAGCTCGTCCTGCCCGCCGCCCCAGGCGAATCCGGTCCCGGACACGCCGTCAATGTTGGTGGGGTATCCGAGCTGCCCGGCAACCAGGTACGCCCACCCCTGGTCCGGCTGGTCTGCACCAACACCGGCCGTATACGAGTCGCCCATAACAAGAAGGACGGGCTCGGCCGGCAGCGCAATTCCCGGTTGTGCCGCTGTTGCAGGGCCCGTGGGTGTGGGAGCCGGAGACGTGGGAGCCATAGAGGCAGTCGGCGTCGGCGCGGCCACCGAAGCGCGTGCCGTCACGGGGACGGCCTCATCCACGCCGCGTGGACCCATCAGGGCGATGGCTGCCACCCCGAAGGCGGCCACGGCCAGCACGAAAAGTGCGGCGTACTTGATCCATTCCTGCATGCGCCCGCCGTTTCCCATCACGGGCACATCTTACCGGCGGAAGCGAGTCCATCTGGGCAGCCGGCCGCTTGCGGCTTCGATCGCCGGGGTAAAGAACCGTGCGGAAAGAGACCCGAAGCGGGGCTCTTCTTCTGCTCACGACGGCACCGCTGCTAAAAGGGTTAACCAACCGTGACCTTCCGGTCGTTCCTTCGCCGCGCAACAGCCATTACTGTCGACTCCACCATCCGGACACAACGGAAAAGAGGCGACGATGAGCATCGACATCGAAATTGGTAGCAGCCTCAGCAATGAGGACGCGGCGCACTTTGCGGCCAAGACTGAAGTCATCACCACTGCGATGCAACGGGTACGGGAAGCGCACGCAGCATACAGCTGGGCGTGGACAGACGAGATCCGCTGCCGGGGATGCAACGCCAGTCTCGACATACCTCTCCTCGCCAGCACGCACGCCAACGCGGACAAGGCCTTTCAAGCACACCAGGCCGCCGAGCTGGATGCCCTGCTGGCTGCCGGCGGCATCAGCCCGGCAGGCCAAATCCTGAAGGCTGCCTGAAACAGCTATAGGCGTACGACGGCGGCACGCGCCGCCGTCGTACGCCCCACCTCAGGAGCGGGCCGGCTGCGATATCGGCTAGGAGTGTGCAGGCCTTTCGTTACGAAGCGGAGGAAACCGGTGGCGGGGGCTGGTCTGCCGGCACGGCGGAGCGCCAGGGAGCGCGCCACTCAGCGGCGTCCCACCCATCCATGATGTAGATCCGCTCGTGCGCAACCCGGTCGCCCCTGAATTCCAAGAGATTGACAGTGAACATCCAGGGCGCGCCGTCATAACTGATCAGGTTCTCCACGACCACAAGGTCGGCACGATGGCTGATTCGCCGTGTGTGGAATTTGAGCTTGGCTGGGTACCGGCGCCGCCATTCGCGGAAGTTCTCCACGCCCTCGAACCGTTCCCCGGACTGAGGGAACTCCAGGACTGCATCGTCGTGGTAAATCTCGTGGGCAACGTCCTCGTCCTTGCCTGAGTACTCCCAGTGACGCCGCAGGGCCTGCATGAGGTCCGCCTCTTCGAGCATCACGCGCCTCCTTCAACCAGGGAGTAATGGTAGCGCCGGCTCCATCTCGTGGACAGGGCCGCCCCCAACAGCCGCCCGCCGTGTACCTCGACCATCCCCGAAGCTAGAGCAGTAACGCCGCAGTAACGCCGCTGGAAGTAGTTGTGGGACATCGTTCTCCACGAACGTCAGGGCATCTGCCGTAACCCGGACAGAAAGCGAAGGGACAGAACCATGAGGAAGTTTGCGGGGCGCCTCGCGACCCTGGCCGTTGCTGCCACCGCACTGGTGGCCGGCTCCATAGCCGCGCCGGCAGCCGCACATGAATCCGAAACACTGGACTACGTAGCCTTCGGCGATTCCTACACGTCAGGCATTGGCGCGCCGAATGTCAGCGTCTCCCCGCTCTACCCCGATAATCCGGCGCCGTGCTATCAGGCATCGCCGGGCTATGTGAACGTGCTGGATGACCGGCCCGACGTGGAACTCGCAGCCAACGCCGCCTGCGCGGGCTGGACCGCCGCGATGGTTCCCCTCCAGGTAAATGTGGCGTCGGCCGCCGGCCGGCTGGATGCTGAAACGGATCTGGTCACCATCACGGCCGGCGGCAACGACGTCGGCTTCCAGGGCATTCTCGAAGCCTGCCTCAAGCCCAGCCTGTTGGACGATTGCAAGCGGGCGGTCAAGGCCGGCGAAGCACTTGCCAGGACCAAGGTTCTGGCCGCCCTAACCAATGCCTACGAGGCCATTCGCGCCAAGGCCCCCAACGCCACGATCGTCGCGCTGGGATATCCGTACCAGTTCTCCCCGGAATTCGGCGACCAAACCTATATCACCGACGAAGCGGCCAAGGTCTTCAACAAGGGCACGGACACCTTGAACAAGGTCGTCAGGAAGGCTGCCAGGCAGGTCTCCGGGACCGTCTACGTCGACGTCACTGACGAGTTCGACGGGCACGGGATCGGCTCGCCGGCATCCTGGATCCACTTGCCCGGAAGTGACGCCGGCTTCCACCCCACTGAAACCGGCTACGCCAAGGGATACTACCGGGCGGTCGTCCGCGAGGCGGGAATCCGGGCTTTGCAGCACTGACGTCTGAAGAGAACGAACGACGGCGATGGGCATTTCTGCCCATCGCCGTTCTTCGCCGTCTCCAGTACGTTCAACGGGTGAACGAAAAGTCAGCTCCACCCATCCCCACCGCACCTGCCAGCTTTGGCGGACCGTACCAGGGAGGACAACAGGGCGGATACCAGCCGGACCCCTATGGACACCCTCCTTCTGCCACCGCCCCGGGGATCAGTGAAGCGGCATCACAGCCCTTCGTTACTGCCGGTGATGACACCTCCTTCGTCATTACGGTCTCCGATGGGAACACCGTGAAGGTGGGCTTCATCGACGCCATCTACACTCAGGAGATTCCCGGCATGTCCTACATGAAGCCGACAAACGGAGGTTTCCTCGCCATCAATGTCTCCTGGGAGACGCTGACCGGAACCAGCCTGGCCAGCTCGTCAAACTTCGAGGCCTACGACGCCGACGGCAACGAGGGCGAAGGAATCTACCTGGAGGACGGGCTCGAGGGCCTGCCCACCGAGGAAGTCGCCGCCGGCGATGGACGCCAGGGTGTAGTGGTGTTCGACGTCAAGAAGGGCCCCACCACCATCGTGGTCACCGACGACGTTGGCGATAAGGCAGCCACGTTCACCCTTGCCTGTGACTGTTGGCGATAAATGGCGGTGTTTTTGCGCCGCTCCGTGTCGCCCTCGCATCGCTATCCCAGGGCTGGCACAGGCCCGGCAGGCAGTCTCAGCCGGTGCCGGTTTGAACTCACCTCGAAACCCTAGGCTTTTGAAGCGGAGAGGTTTCGAGGCATATCCAGTCGGATTTGTGACCTTCGGGTTTGTGGAACTGGCCGGAGCCTGCGCACACACGATGATTCCTCGGATCAATTTGGAGACGTGCGGGAGCAGAAGCGATACTGGGGCGGTCGTATAGCAGAGTGCGGCGAACTCAAGGCAGAGCCTTAGGTCCCGTCGCTGCAGCAGCTCGGCGACGGGGCGTCTTGAGGTGAACAGCCAACTTTTCGACAGCTATGACGGCCCTCTGCACCGGGAGCTGGTGGCCTGGGTTTTGAGTGGGCAGAGGTTTGTAGTCAGACCAGGCTTGGTTGGCTGGCGAGGATGTAGTCCAGGGCGGCTGGACCGGTCATACGGAGTCCGGGCCGTATGTACTGGTGGTCGTTCCCGCGCCGTTCGTGGATGCCCAGCCGGGACATCGCTGCCCAAAACGATTCGCAGGGTCCGGGGGTCTGTGCGAGGAGTGCGCACCAGCTCAGGTACACCCCGAACAACTGGTCTTCTGTGAGCCTGTGGTCATCGCGCGTATCGGCGGCAATACAGTCCTGAACAAAACGGGCGTAGTCCGGGGTTTTTTCCATCTCTAATTGCTCCTGTTCGTGGACTCTACATAAATGGGGATTACGCATCTGGCGGGCTCGTTACCGCCAGAAAACGCAGATGTAGATGGATCAAGTGACTGATGGTAATGAGTCAGGGGAGCATGGCTGCGTCGCCTCCGTGGTCGCGGATGAGGGAGGCGGCCATGCGTTTGGCGAAGACGGCTGCCTCCCGGTCTCCCTCGACCGCTGAAATGATCGAACCCTTTGTCAGGATGTGGCAGGAGCGGGCAAAGATGTCGGGTTGTTCAAGGCCGGCCTCCACGGCCAGCGTGCGTATGAAGGCCCGGACCTGCGCCAAGTAGTCGATTGATGCGACTCCGAGTGGATGGGCGGGACCCATTTCCAGCAGTGTGCTGACGAAGGCGCAGGCCTGGAAGTCCTCCTGGCGGAACCATCCGTCCAGGACATCGAAAATGGCCAGCAGCCGGCCCGTCGGGCTCTCGGTCCGTCTTGCGGTTTCAGCGATGATTGCCTCAACGGTTAGGTCCTGGTGACAGCGCTCCAAGTAGGCAAGAACCAGTTCATCCTTGGACGTGAAGTGCGCGTAGAACGTCGCTTTGGCGACCCCGGCCCGTGATATCAGCTCGGCGATGCCGACATCGCGGATGCCCCGCTGTAAGAACAGCTGGTAAGCGGCAGCAAGTATGCGCTCCCTGGCACCACCGGTGCTCTGGTGTGGAGGAGCAGGCGCTTCATCAGTGGCGGGTGGAAAGTTATAAGTGTGTCCCATTACCAGCAGACACTACACGCAAAGCAGACAGACCAGTCAGTACAGAAATATAGAAAGGGTACTTACTAAAAATTAGTAATCATGCTTAGTATTGCATCAGTGCTGGTCATCCCAGCAGTTGACCGCGAAGGAAAGAGAGCATGATGACGGAAAATCAGTGGACCAACGTCACAGGGTCCTCGTCCCGGGATCCGGAAGCGACCACCATCTTCGAGATGACCCCGTCCGTCACCCCGGACTTAGGCCCCGGGTCCAAGAAGGACGCAGTGAAGGAACAGGTTTCCAGCGTGGCAGGGCATGCCGCGACCACCGCGCAGGGTGTCGCCCAGACTGCGAAGGAAGAGGCCGCGAACGTCGCCTCCGAGGCGAAGTCCAGCGCGAAGGACCTGTTGTCCCAGGCGAAGTCGGGTTTGTCGAACCAGGCCGGCACACAGCAGCAGAAGGCTGCCGAGGGTATCCGCACTCTTTCCAGCCAGTTGCAGATGATGGCTGAGGCCCCGGAGCAGCAGGGTGTGGCCAGCGACCTTATCCGGCAGGCAGCCCAGCGCAGCGAATCCGTGGCTTCCTGGATCGAGAACAAGGAACCGGGTGATCTCCTGAACGAAGTGCAGCGCTTCGCCCGTAACCGTCCAAGCACCTTCCTGCTGCTGGCCGCAGGCGCCGGTCTTCTGGCCGGACGGCTCACGCGAAGCCTCGCCGCCGGCGTCCCGGACTCACAAAGCGGAAGCCAGTCCAGTCAGGCCCAGCCGCCGGTCCGGGCTCCGCAGGCAGCTACCCTGCCGCAGCAGACCGTGTACGCCACGGGCAGCGGCACTGACCTGTACGAGGAGCCGGTTGTCATCGGTGCAGCACCCGCTTCCACCGCCACGCTGCCCTCAGGCACTGCGGAAGATACCCCGCTGCGGTTCGACGACGAGGTGTATCGGGCCCCCGAAGGACGGCACCTGTGAGCAGTCAGATATCCGAACCCGCGCCCAGCGAGGCGCACCTGAAAGCGGACAACACCTCCCTCGGTGACCTGCTCGGTGAGGTGACCCGCGATCTGTCCACGCTGATGCGCCAGGAAGTCGAACTCGCCAAGGCAGAGGCGAAGCAGTCCGCCTCGAAGGCAGGAAAGGGTGCGGGCATGTTCGCCGGCGCAGGCGTCGCCGGGCACTTCGTCCTGGTCTTCCTGTCCCTGGCGCTGATGTTCGCCCTGGGCGCCCTGATGCCGCTGGGCTGGGCCGCCGTGATCGTTGCCGTGATCTGGGGCATCATCGCCGCGGTCCTGGCCTCGATGGGGCGCAAGGAACTCAAGCAGATCAAGGGCATGCCCCAGACCGGCGAGACAATGTCTGAAATTCCCCCAACCCTAAAACCAGGTGAGGTAAACCGATGAGCGATAACCCGGATGCAATTCGTCAGGAAATAGAAGAGACCCGCGCACGCCTGGGCACCAACGTGGACGCCGTCGCCGACAAGGTTACCCCGTCCAACATCGTCCAGCGCCAGACCGACAAGGTAAAGGGCAGCGTCAAGGACGCCGTCACCGGGGTGAAGGACAAGGTCATGGGAGTCGCCGATTCCGCCACGTCCACTATTGGAGACAAAGTGTCCACTGTTCAGGACAAGGTCTCCTCCGGGACCGGGCAGGCCGGTAACGCCCTGCACTCCACCGGCGATACTCTTCACGGGGCTAAGGACACCGTTGCCGCCAAGCTTTCGGGCGCCGGCACCGCGATCTCCCACACCCCGGCCCAGGTCAAGGCCCAGGCCCAGGGCAACCCGCTGGCTGCCGGCCTGATCGCGTTCGGCGCCGGGATGCTTATCTCGTCCCTGATCCCGGCCAGCACCAGGGAACGCGAAGCGGCCCAGCAGCTCAAGACAGCAGCCGAACCGCTGGCCGGCAAGGTCAGCGAGGCCGCCAAGGACGTGGTCCAGGACCTGAAGGAACCGGCCCAGGAAGCGGTGGAAAGCGTCAAGACCACCGCCGCTGACGCCCTCCAGAACGTCAAAGCCGAAGGCCAGAGCGCGGCCACCGATGTCAAAGACCGCGCCTTCGACGCCAAGGACAACGTCCAGAACATGTGAGCGGCCAGGACAAGGCCCCGAAGCCGTCCCGCAACCCGGCGGGACGGCCAAGGGACACGGACCGCACCTCCCGGCTGGCGGCCCCGGGCAGCAGCGATGCTCTGCGTGACCAGGCAAAGTTTGGGCAAGGTCCTGCGGCGTCTGCAAAGCCTGGGGTTCCTGACTAAAGAACCGGCCCGTGACGGTCGCAGCGCCTACCTTCGCCTCACACCGGAAGGACGGGACGTCCTCAATGCTGCTGAAGACCTGATCCGGGAGGAGACAGAAGCTGAAGCAGCAGATGAGGACGAGTTCCGCCACCAGCTGGAACAACACATCCTCCGTCTGAGGAACACAGAACGAAGCAGCACCGCATGGCATGGGACGACGGAACGGCGGGCACGAACAGAGCTGGGGTCCCGGCACGGACATGAACCGCTAACCACCCATCTCAACGCCAAGACTCACCCCGGCGACAGTACCGAACGAAAGTAGTGGGCCGTCTCAGGTCCACCCAATAAATAAAAAGGAGCACACCTCATGATCAGCACCGAAAACCTCTCCGCACTGACCACCGCAGGCGGCAACGTCGTCGCCTCCGACGGAACCAAGATCGGGTCCATCGGCCAGATTTACGCCGATGATGACACGACGGAACCGACCTGGGTCACGGTCAAGACCGGCCTGTTCGGGAACCACGAGTCCTTCGTCCCGCTGGACGCAGCCACCCAGGAGGGTAACGACGTCGTCGTCCCCTACACCAGGGACAAGGTCAAGGACGCCCCCCGGGTCGCCCCCGACGGCCACCTGGAGCCTGAAGAAGAAGACCAGCTCTACACCTACTACGAACGCTCCGGCGGCGCCGCCTACACCGGCACCCATCGAGACACCACCGACCGGGACGCCACCGATCGTGAAACTACGGCACGTGGCGCGGTGGGGCACGACACCTCCGGCCCCACCACCGATAACGCAATGACGCGCTCCGAAGAACAGCTGCACGTCGGCACCGAAAAGCAGGCCACCGGCAAGGCACGGCTGCGCAAGTACGTCGTGACCGAGAATGTCACCACCACCGTCCCGGTCCAGCGCGAAGAAGTACGCCTCGAACGCGAACCCATCACCGACGCCAACATCGGCGCCGCTTTGGACGGACCCGAAATCAGCGAAGAGGAACACGAAGTGATCCTCCACGAAGAACGCCCCGTTGTGCAGAAGGAAGCCGTCCCCGTCGAACGCGTCCGCCTGGACAAGGAAACAGTCACCGACGAGCACACCGTCACCGAGGAAGTCCGCAAAGAAAACATCGAACTCGACAACGACGGCCGCACCCACCGCTAAGAGGCAAGTCCCGGCCGACAAGCCGACCGTACGAGAGCCCAGGTGGCCCGCTTTCCGTCTCCGGAGGGCGGGCCATCTGGACTCACTGCACAAAGCGGTCGAGGCCTTCCTGTCTTTGATGCCCGGACTCGGAACGGATGCCCCTGGCCCCTTTGGTGGGGGAACAGCGGGCGTCGGGATCCGGGCGCACTAAACTTGCATCGAAACAGCGTCTCAAGCAATGGGGCCAACCAACACGGTGAGCTGGTGAAGGCACCCTGATGCAAGACCCCCGACTCGTTGCAACTGATGACCCATGAGGACCTATATAGGCTGCGGCAGGCATTGGTCTCTGCGGCTTACAAATGGAACAGGCCAACTAAACCCACTCACCGATGCCCCCGCGGGCAGGACCAAAGGCGCACCCGATCATGACGAACCACAACCACAACATTGACCCCTCAACCCTTCCGGCCGTCAGCCAGGGTGACGGCCCATTGGAGGACCTTGACCTCACCCCCGCGGGCCTTGCCGACGCCCCGGCCCACCAGCAGGACCCGGACAGCATCGTCCACACCGGAAACAGCTAAGGGCATGCAATGACCACAGGCACAGCGCGGACCTTCGACGAAATCGTGATCATCTTCAACCCCAACAGCACCGGCGACGCACCCAAGCTCGCCGGGGAGCTGCACTCCGAACTCGCCGGGATTCTCCCCTATGTCGCAGAAATCAGGCTCGAGCCAACGGGTCATGCGGGCCATGCCGTAGAGCTGGCACGTACGGCTGCCAGCAGCGGCAGGGACGTGCTGATCGTTTCCGTCAGCGGGGACGGGGGCTACAACGAGGTCGTGAACGGCGTCATGCAAAGCGGAAACCCCAACGCCGTGTGCGCCGTGATGGCTGCCGGGAACGCGAACGATCACCGACGCACCACCGGCACCCAACCGCTGGAGGACGCCATCGCCGGCGGCGCTGTACGGCGGATCGACCTGCTGCGCATCAAAAAAGGCCAGTCGCCCGATGCCCCTGCCGAATATGCGCACTCCTACATCGGTTTCGGACTGACACCTGTCATGGCCATTGATCTGGAGAAAGGCAGCAAAGGCGCGCTGAAGGAAATGATCTCCGTCATCCGCACTTTCTCCCAATTCAAACCGTTCGAGATCCGCCAAAAAGACGGCAAGCGCCGGAAGTTCGACAGCCTCGTCTTCGCCAACATCGCCCAGATGGCAAAGTACGCCACCCTCAGCGAAGCCGACGACAAGGCATCAGACGGCTTGTTTGAAGTCATTATTTTCCCGCACCGATCAAAGCTGCGGGTGTTGCTTACCGCACTTAAATCCGCAACCCAGGGCCTGGGAGACCAGCCCAGCGTCAGCAGCTACGAATTCACCACGCTCAAACCCATCCCGTACCAGATCGACGGAGAGGTGAATTCGGTCGAGGCGAACACAACCGTCACCATTGAATGCGCTCCCGCTGCCTTGGCAACACTGGGATGAGCGGGCAAAACCCCCAAAACAACAGAAGGAAGACGTTGCACCCTTTAACCGATGAAACATCAGACGCTGGAGCAGCACCCTACCGCCGCACCTTGCCGTGAGCACGTCCCCGCCTGACTCCCAGAATCGTCACCACCGGGTCCTTGACCGCCCACGTGCACTCCTTCGCCGCCCACGGGCTTCCATCCGGTCCAACGTTTGTGCTGCTGCACGGCATCGGCACGTCCCACCGCTGAACTCGCACTTCAGCGTCCCAACTTTGTCTCCCACGTCATACTCCTGGGTCCGGTAGTGAACCCGGCCCGCCGCACGGTTCTCCAGCAGACCCTGGCACTCGGCCGTGACTCCCTGATGGAAAGCCCGCTGGCCAACGCCACGGTCCTGCACGACTACGCCCGCTCCGGCTGCGCTGGTACCTCACCGAACTGCCCGTCATGATGGGCTACAACCTCGAAGCGGCACTCGCCCCGGTGAGCCAACCCACACTGGTCATCCGGGGCTCACGGGACCCCGTCGCCCCCCGAATCTGGTGTGAAAAACTGGCCGCTACCGCCCCTGACGGCCGCTTCCTGGAAATACCGGGAAAACCACACATGTTCCAACACGGCGGTGCCGCCGAGACAACAGCCGGCATCCTAGCCCTCACTAAACTGCCCTGACTCAGCGAGCGATGGGGAGTGGGGCATTAGTCATGCTCTCCGAGATGCACCTAGACAGGCAACTGTTCCTGCAGGAAGCCCGCGAGGTGGTTTCATCGAGGGGACGTGCTTGGTATCTTGTTCGTACTCGTGGTTGAGCAGTCAGCCGGCGCGGCACTCAAGAGAGCGACCGACCATGGCATCCGAAATAGGCTACTCCCATCAAGACACCACACTTGGCCTTACGCCCTCAGGGAGGGTCTTCAAATCCTTCCGGCGCTGGCCGGCCGTGCCGGTATCGGATCTCCTCCGGCTCCGTCACGTGCTCAAACGCCATGTCGAGGCCGACGGATTGGCCGTACCGCAGGAGCTCCTTGACCTTGTTGACGCAGAGTTCGCCCTCCGCTCCGCCTCCCCTGGGGGCATCATTCCTCCCGCCTCAACACCTACTTTTGGAGGCCCATACCCGGAAGCGAGTTAGGACCACCTGCTGCCCCGAGGATGTGGCAGTAGGTGACGGTGGCCCCGAGCAGGGAGGCCGCCGCCGTGGGCCGGTGCCACCGTTTGGGGGGACCGGCCCGCGGTCGTCACTAGATTTGAGACGAGGAGGTTTCGGGAACCCAAGCTGGAAGGCGTGCCTTTCCGCTATGGTTCGAGGTGGGCGTCGCCGGGCGTTCCCGAGGTACCGGCGATGAGCCTGCGAGCGACGTCGTGGAGCTTCAGGTTGCGGGTGGTGGAGGTCGTGCGGAGGATGTTGGACGCTTCCTCCGCACTGCAGCGGTTTTGGGCCATGATGATGCCGCGGGCCATGTCGATGATGGTCCTTTGGTCCCGTGCGGCGGTGATGTCTTCGGTCTGGAGTTCGGCTGCGGCGATTCTGAGGCCCAACCTCAGGGCCCTGGCGGCGACCTCTGCGAACAGTTCAGCGTCCTTGACGATATGTTCAGCGAAGGCGCCAGGTGCGGCGGCGAAGAAACCCAGGGCTGCGGAGGCGTTGGTTCCCAGTTTCAGGGGGACACCCAGGACGCTGGCGAAGCCTCTGTCCGTGAGTTCGCTTCGGAAGCTGGGCCACCGCAAGTCCGCCGAAACGTCCTCGAGCAGTGCCGGTACACCGGTACGCAGCGCGTGGAGGCACGGCCCATCTCCGAGACGTTGTTCGATGCCGTCCAGGAGGATGGCCTGGTCGCTGCTGCCGGCAATCGTGGCCGGACGTTGGCGTCTGTGAAGGGTCATCGAACACTCGATCCGCGCTCCCGTGAGCCGCGTGAGAGTGGTGGCGGCCAGCCTTGTCATGCCGTCGAGGAGGTCCTTGATGTCATCCATGCCAGCGACCATGTCCTGCAGCCGCTCGGTGTTGTCCATGCCTTCGGAAGTGCCCATTTGTGCCAATCTATTACGGAATCAGGCCCCTTCCGAGCCGCAATGCGGATCCGGGCGGAACCGATCCTCGGCGGCTGCTGGTGACCTCGGGCCAGTCTATGAAACCATTGAGTGATCCTAAGCAGCAGGGACACAAGGAGAGCGGCCGGCACCCGAACCCGGGCCGCCAAAGTGGGAGTAGTCATTGTGGAAGACCCACGACTGACAGCGCGATCAATGATCGAACAAGACGAAACTGACGTCAATGAGCTTTGGCTGAAGTACTTCGCCAGCGGCGGCAACGCAAGCCCATTTGAGTTCGAGTCATTTCTGTACGGGGTTATCGAGCCAAGCGCCTTGGACCTGGACCTCCTCGGTCTGGCGGTCGAAGAACTCCACTCCGCGAGAAAGCCTGCTGAGCCGGACAGATGATCTGCCTGAGGGAGCGCTATCACAGCTGCTTGACGCCGGGCGTCCACAAAAGAGCACCGAACTTTACACCCTTACCACGCAGTAATCGGCTGCGCGTACGACGGCGGCGCGGGCCGCCGTCGTACGTTTCACCTTTTGCAAGGGGCGGGTGCCCCCTGGGAAATCGCCTACGCAGGCTTCTTCTCGGTGCCAGGGTTGTAGGCGGCGTAGTTCCGGACTTCCGATCCGGACGAAGTTGCACCGATTGCGGTCACGCGGACGGAACCCTGCGGCGCCTGCTTCTGCTCCGTTTCGAACACGTGAGTAACGGCCGACCCGGGCGCAATATCCTCCAGGTTCTTTGACCCGAAGCGGCTGTCCAACGTCACCATTTTTGACTCGTTGGAGGAGTTCGAGACCTGGACTTCCAGGACCACCTTCCCTGCAACGAACTTCGGGGTCACAACTGCGCTAACACCCTCCGGTAGGACCTCAGGAACAACTTCTTGCGGGTCAAGAGCAACGGGCGGCTGGCCAGGAACCGTTGCCACGGCTGTCACTGTCCCGTTCCCACCGGTGGGAACCGGAATAATTGATTCCGCGTACCCCTTAGCGTCGCTCAGGACTTTGTCGGTCTGCGCCCCTCCCGTGAAGGATGCTGGACCTTCAATGCGGAACTCAACTTCTGCCCGGGCAACCGGTTTGCCAGCACTGTCCAGCAGCCTGACCCGATATGGCTTGAGCATGTTCTCGGGGGCGCCGACGGTCTCCGGGATGATCTGCGACACGGCCGCGGCCCACCCAGCACGTACTTCGAGCGTGAGGAATCTCTGTCCCTGCCATGCGTGGCCCATCACTGACACCTGGAACTTCCAAAAGCCCGGCGGCACACGCCCACTAACCGCTCCTTCGGGGGTAACCGTCAGCTCAACACCCGACGGCAAAGGCCCGCCAGCGAGTTCCCAGAACGCCGTGGCGCCCTCGAGTGTCTTAGTGGTGAGTTGAGACCGAAACTGAACATTTCCTGCCGCTTCAATCCTGTGCGGGTCAGACTCTGGAATTGCGACACTCATGAGCCGGTCGCGCATCAGTTTCGCAAATTCAAGAAGTTCCTTGCCTCGCCTTGAGTCATAAGTCTCATGCACGCGCTTGCCGTCGATGACCTTACTGCCGTCGCGTTCAAGGGCCGCTCCTCCAACAGTTGTAACAGAGTCGCAGACCAAGTCGTTGTGATCACACAGAGAATACGTGTGATCAGCAAGGTGGATGGGCACTTCCGGCTGCCAAACAGGCCGTGCTATCCCGTATTTGAACTGGGCCGTACCCCACGTGTGCCCTCCGATGACTGGGCTGTTGGCCGCGTTCGCGAGGAGGAAGACCCCAGCAACTTTGTCTGCTGGCACTAGTTCAGTTGGTAATTCGGAGATAGCGCGTGAAACAACGATGCCGCCCTGGGAGTACCCGGCCAAAACGTACTTTTCATCGAGGCAGTTCTTTTCGGCTCGTTTGGACAGGAAGCGCTTAAGTTCGACGACGCCTGACGCGATGCTGCTGATGTAGTCTGGGGCATCGACAGTCAAGTCGCCGCCTACAAGCGGGACCGCCGCCGCAGGGTAGTCAATACGGACCGCGCCGAAGGCTCTGTCATCTTCCTCCTCCTCCAACTTCGCGAGTTCTTTTGCTACCTCCTTATTTGCCGCCCCCAACAGTTCTTCTCCGGATCCGGCTGCGCCAATAAAGAGAACCTCTTTACACTCCAGGTCAACCGAGCTGTCATGGATTTCTAATTCGTCATCCGTCTCCGGTGCGGGCGGCGGCGGAGGAGTCACTGGCATCTCGAGGAGCTTGTGCATTGGCATCATGTCGCCACCCGGTGACTTAGTAACCACTGCGTAGTACTTTCCGAGCTGGCTGCTGCCGGCAGCCAACTGGCGCACCAGGGCGCGTTTCGGAATGTGCCCCTCAGTGACGAGCTTCCACTCCCCTGAATCCAAGTTGTTCCGGGAGTAAAGGAAAAATTCGGCGCCCTCGATGCTGCGATCCCAGCCGATCGCCAGCTCCCTGTCGAACCAGAGACCTCCCCACAAGCCGTCCACGTTCGAACTTGGAGTACGCGCAGAGTGAGTCGCCACGGGTGCATAGTCCACATCTACGGTTCCGCCGGTCGAGACAATGAAGCTCTGGCGGAGGTCGTCATCGTCGACCCCGATCTCGCCCGAGCCGCGTGAGTAGACAATGAAGTCCTTTTCCAGCACCTCGCCAGGGAGGAGCGCAGCGGCTGACATCTTGTAGTCAACGTCGGGTGCCAACAGGTAGTTCGTGCCTGCGAAAACCTCGAACGTCGGGTTGTACACCGGTATGCCGGAGTCCTTCGGCGTTTGGTTGCGCAGTTTCACGGTGACCCGGAACGGGTGAAGTTCTTCGGCCGAAGGATCGGCAATCACTTCCATTTCCAGCGCCGAGCCGCCCCAAACCTTCAGGGGCTTTTCCGTGCTGGCCTCAAGGCGGACCGGAGCCCCCACAGGTTCCAGGACACCTGTGTACGTGGCGGCGATGTTGTATTCGCCCTCTGTGTCGCCCCTCAGGGTCCAGTAGATGGTGGTGCTTCCGCCGCCCGGGATGTCCGCTGCCGGCACGAGCGCCGTCTGCAGGGCCGCCGTGGGGGCCAGGCTCACCCCTGCGGGAAGGACAATCTCCGCCTGCCCCTTGGTGAAGGTAAAGGCCACATCCGAAAGGTTCTGGACAACGAGTCGGGCCTCAAAGAACTCTTTGAGGTAGCTCCCCCGCGTTGGAACAATAAGCCACTGCACAATGCGCTGGCCGCCAACGGTGGTGGTACTCGGTGCGAAGTCGTAGTTTCCGATGGTGAGGCTGGTATTGGTGTTTCCAACCCAGTGGACCGGCGCGAAGGGGTCCGTTCGGACACCGATGGTGTTATCGAGGTTCCAGATCACCTGCAGCGGCGGAACCTCAGCGACCTCTTCACCATTGACAGCGAGATGGATCTCTGATTCGAACACCTGCTGGTTTTCAGGCGCCGCCGGGTCGATCCCGAGGTCGGTAATTTCACCGATGGTCAGCGTCCGCGTGTCGAGGACGGCGGTACCGACATCCCCGGAGGTCAGTACGGCCTCCGCACTGCCTGTTCCCGCGCTCACCACTCCCTGCACCACCAGGGGCAGGTGTCCACCGGCTGACACAAAGACGCTGTGCCCGCCGTCGGGCAGTCCTCGAAGGACGGCAACTCCGTCGGCTCCGGAAGTGGCGGTGACCCGCCGGCCGTCGGAAAGGTTGGTGGTCACGACGGCACCGGACAGGAGACCGGTCCCTGACTTCACCGTGACCGCCAGCCCCGGCAGGACACTCGCCTGTTCCACCCTGACAGTGGTCGAGGACGTCGACGTCTCACTGCCGTTGCGGACAGTCAGCGAGACAGCGTACTCGCCGGCCGCCGAGTAAACGTGCTGGGCGCGCAATCCGCTGCCCGTGGTTCCGTCACCGAAATCCCACCTGGCTTCCTGAATCAGGGCCAGAGGCTTGGATCCGCCGGCGTCGAACAGCACTGCCTGACCGGTTTCGGCCTGTTGAGGCTCCCCCGCGTCCGCCAGCAGAGGCTCCGGCAGCACCACGTTGATCCGGGCCGTTGTGGATGTTGACCCGGCGGCATCCCGTACCGTCGCATGCACCAGGTACGAGCCGGCTTGGGTGTACGCGTGAGTGATTGTTTGGCTGCTCGGATACCGGCCCTCAACGCCTGCGCCGTCACCGAAATCGATGGCGTAGGACAGTGCGTCACCGTCCGCGTCGGTGGCGGTGAGCGTGTACGTCACCGACGTACCGAGCTCGACGGCGGCGGCTGACGTGGCCAGCTCAAGCTGCGGTGCCGTGTTGGGATCCTTGATGGTGAGCTCGTAGGCGAAGGGAGCAACACCGTCCGCTGAGGCAACAATCGACAGCGTGCCGGCCGTTGCCCCCGCAGTTACCAAGGGCGGGTAGATCCAGCCGTCCGCGTTCGTCTTCCCCGTGTAGATTGCAGCACCATCGGCGAAGCTTGACCCGCTGGAGCCGGTGACAGTGAAGGTGACCGTGACCTGCTCGGCGGGGTTGTCCTCGGCGTCCAGGGCACGGATGCCCAGCGGTACCGGGAAAACGCCTCCTGCCGTTACTGATTGTCCATTGCCCGTGGCTTCGGACAGAACCGCGGGCGTGGCCAGCGGCTCTGCGGTCAACGTAAAGGCCTGCGGTTCCAGGGTTCCCGAGACTGCAGTGACGGTGGCTTGGCCTGTTTCGGGTCCAGCGGTGATCGGGCCGGAGCTGGCCCGCCCTTGGCTGTCGGTGATGGCGTAGGTCCTGAAGGTCCCCGCGAAGTTCGCCCGGCTGGGCGCCTCGGCAGTAAAACGAACGCGTTGGTTCGGTACCGGATTCCCGGCGTCGTCCTTAACAACTACCTGCACCGGGTCAAAAGTCTTGCCGACCTTTACAACCTGGCCATCCCCGGCCAGTTTCTCCAGGATCCGCGCGGAACTGAGCACGCCAAGGTCAAAGACCGCCGGCACTATCCCGTCAGCGGTTGCCGTCACCGTGAAGCTTCCGCCTTGGCTGCCCGAGAAGAGTGCTGGTGCAACCACCCATCCTGCGGCATCCGAGGTCACGACCGTTGAAGAGGCGCGGGTCCCGTTGTCGAGGACGAAGTAGGCGTCCGTGGTCCCCTCGATGGCCCACGTGACGGGGACGTTGGGAATGCCGACGGCGGCGCCGGAGTTGGCGACCCTGGCTGACAGCCGTGCGGGGAAGCCACTGTTGGGTTGGGTGCTCTGGCCTCCCCCGCCGGCGCTGTCCAGCACGTTCGCCGCGGGGTATGCCAGCGCTTCCAGGCTGAAAGCGGTGTAGGTCTGGCCTCCGTGTTCCACCGTCACGTTGAAAGGTCCGGTGGTGTTACCCAGATAGACGCCGGATTGGTAGGAGTATCCGGGCACCGCTTCGCCGTTGGCGTCGGTTGTTGCCGCCGCGGCGGTGGACCAGCCGTAGGCGAAGCGGTGCTCCAGCTCCGGCGGCAGTTTGAAGGTGATCGCTTGGTTTGGAACGGCATACCCGTCTGAGTCCCTGGCCACCACGCGCAGCCCGGACGTGTAGTTGTTCGGGTAGAGCTTTTGGCCATCGCCGGTTACGGCGGCCACGGAAGCGATGGGACCGACGACGCGCAGGCCGTCCCAGCGCAGCTCATTCGATTCGCCGCTCCTGGCCGTGACAGAGAATGTTCCCCTAACCTCACCGGCAGCAATGGTCGGAGTCGGAAGGCTGCCCCACCGGTCTCCTGTGAGGACTACCTGATGTTCCAGGCTGACAGTTCCTGTTGCCGGGTCGGTGACCTTGAAACGGGCGTCGGTATCTCCCTCGATGGCATAGGTGACCTGGGCGTAACCCGCAGCATTGCCGCTGCTGTCACGTGCGTACGCGTAGGGGAAGCCGTAGAGGTCGTCGCCGGTCTTGATGTGCGGACTGGACAGGTCATATGCGTGCAGGGCAGCAGCCGCGGGGAACGGCTTCACCGTAAACGTGAAGGGCTCGCCCTGGATTCCGGCCGCGGTGACGTCCACAATGACTTCCCCCGGAGCATCAGGGCCGGCGTCGGCGCACAAGGCCACGGACGAGTACGCGTTCCCGAACGCGTCGCTTCTTACGGTCATAGTCTTGTTGCCGCTTGTCTGGCCGCCGCAGTACCCCCACCAGTACCCGGAGAACGAAGCGCCGCCTTCCCGGACGGTGAAGGTGACTTCCTCATTGCTCACGGGGTTTCCGGCTTCGTCCTGGACACGGACGCTGAGGTAGCCAAAGCTGTCCTCGGGAAGTACCTGAAGGCCATTCTGGGACGTCTTGGTGATGCCGCTGGCCCCACCGCTGACTGAAAGGTTCACCTGTACGTCGGGAACGCCAGATGCTGATGCCCGTAGGCTGAGGCTTCCGGGGGTGTCACCGGCCACGATGGTGGGCGCCTGCGCGTAACCGTAGCGGGAAGCCGTGACAGTCACCGGCCCGTCCACGCGCTGGCCCTGTCCGTCCAGGAAGTAGCTGCCCGTGCTGCCGCCAAGTTCAAAGGTCACGTCGGTGTAGCCTGCGTAGGGCCACGTCTGGCTGTCCGCCAGAATGTCTACCGGCCCAAACGTTTCACCCGGCTTCGCCGAGAAGCCTTCGCCGCCAACCACCAACAGTTGCTTGACGGCCGGATAGGTGACAACGGTGTATGAGGCGTCCGCCCGCTGCCCGCCGGCGAGGGTGGCGCTGAGGGCGGCCGGGCCATAGGCGGACTTCCCGGCACCCGTGTAAAGTGCATCCCCCGCGTAGGCGATGCCATTGGAGTCGGTGATGCCGCTACGGCTCTTCCCGCTTCCGTCGGTGCTGTGGCCAATGCTGACCGCTCCGCTCTCCACGGTGAAGGTGACCGTCTGGTTGCCCACGGGCCGTCCGTCGCTGTCGGTGACAACTGCGTAGGGCCATCCCAGGCTGGAATCGGGGTACGCCGTGGTGCCCGTTTCCGGATAGAGGCGTACGGATGCAGGCTGCCCCACAACGTCCAGGTCGAAAGCCAGCTGGCCGGCGAAGTCAGGGGTGGTTGCCTTGACGGTAAAGCTGCCCAGGGAATTCCCGCTCCAGAGCTGAGGTGTACTGGCCCGGCCGTAGCGGTCTGCCTCAACGGTCAGCGCCGTCGTCCGGCTACCGTCGGCGAGCGCGAAGTAGGCGCCGCCCCCGTTGATGATCTCGAACGTCACCGGAGCGTAGCCGGCCGAACGGCCCTGCTCGTCCCGGGCGTAGACGCCGAGCGGCGTGGCGAACGCGTCCCCGGCCGCCGTCGTCTGGCCGCTGCCGTACTCCTGCGTCAGGTTCCAAGCCCTTGGCTGCGGGGTGACTTTGAGGTGGAAATCGGTGCTCTTGCCACCGCTTGAGGTACCGACGGTCAGCGACGTACCTGAAGCAGCATGGCCGCCGTTCGCACGGAGCGTGTACCGGGGCACCGTGACGGTGCCATCCCATTGGCTGGAGGTGTCAAAGGTCTTTTTGGCTTCACCTGTGTTCATGAAGCTGGCTTCGCCGGTGATCTGGAAAGTGGTTTTTCTGTAGGCCAAAGCCTGGCCGTCGCGGTCGCGAAGAACTGCTTGGAGGGGCTGGTAGAACTCCTCCCCGGCCACTTCCTGGTTGTCACCTGAAAGAATTTCAATGCTCTCGACCGGAGCTAACGGTATGGAGAACGGGACGGCCTCCGCACCGCCGAGCCTCGCTTCAACTTCCGCTGCCACGGCGTAGCCATCTGGGCTGAGCCCGGATCGGAGCACCTGGTAATAGTTTCCCCCCTCGCTTGTGGAAGCGATGCCTTCCTCATTGGCCGCGATGGTCGCTGTCGGATACGAGTATCCGAAGTTGGCCGTTCCGTCCTTGGCGACGAACTCAATCTGGGTACCGGGAACCGGATGGCCGTCACCATCGACGGCTCGAACGGAAAGGGGCTTTATTAGCTCGTAGGGGCTGTGAAGTTCCTGGTCGCGGCCTCCCACGTATTCGAGCCTTTCGGCAACAGTTGAATGGATCTGGTCGAAAGTGAAGGATGCAGACGAGCCAGTCACGGTTGCATCAACCGTGATGTTGCCCGTGTAATTTGAACCCGCAACGAGTCCGCTCATTGCCTCGCTGTAACGGCTGCTGGCGGATGCGACGCCTTCCGCGTTGGTGGGCATCTCAAGGACGGTGGTGCTGGTCCGGTCAAAAAAAGCGTCGCCCGCGGTGACTTGGAACTTGACGACGGCGTCCGCCACCGGAGAACCCGTTTCATCAGCCAGCCGCACGGACAGTAATTTGGGGCTGTAATTGCCCGGCCGCATGCGCTGGTCAGTTTCACTCTGGTTTTGCGGATCCATGGTCCACGCAGGCAGGGATTCGCTCGGGGCTGTCAGTTCCGGCGCTGAGGGGCCTGAGGGTTCGCTTGTAGACGCCGAGGGCGAGGGAAGGGGTTCCACGGCACCTGCCGGGATCATCGAGGCCGGCAGCAGGACCATGTATCCCGCCAGGAGTGATGAGGTGATCCCTACGGAGATGACGCGCCTCAGGCGCGCTATCCCGGACACGTTCGAAGCAGGACCTTGTTTCATATTGTTCCCCCAAATGCGGCAAAAGCGCTATCGAATGGAAGATATCAGAAACAGAAAAAGTTACGTTGTCCGGTGAAATATGTCGGATTTCCCAAATAGAGTCCCTTGGGAGCATGTGACAAAATCTGTCACCAAAATCTGCTTGCTATTTTATTCGAGGCGCCAGTGCGTGACGAAGTATTCATACGGTAATTAGTTTTTGTCAGTCGTTTGATGGCTCTGGAGAATCCAGCGGCCCCCCCAATATGACCGCTGGTTTCCCGAACTACTGGAGAAGCAACTGCCTGCTCTTTGCCTTCGCCCAGTAGTTCTGCTCGACTCTAAAGCCGGTAAGGACACACAGCACCAGCAACAGCGAGTTAATCCCGGCAATGTCCCCGGAAGTGGGGACACCGCGTAACCCCGGGGAGACGGCGGAAACTCACCGCGTCACAGTTGGAACATTTTGAATGGAACCCCAAAATGATCTTCTTTGGGGCTGCCGGAAATGCAGGGGGTAAGGGTGGAAACAGTACGAGCGGGGATCATCGACGACCATGAAGCCGTCCGTCTCGGGTTTGCGGCCTCGGCGGCCCGTGAAGCGGATAGCAAAACGCCCTATGTACGGGTTATTGGTGGCGCCCCCACCGTTGATGCCTTTCTTGGTGCAGGACGGGACATTTGTGATGTTGTGGCCCTCGATTTGTCCCTTGCGGACGGCTCCCAGCCTGGCGACAACGTTTCGAGACTGACGGCCTCCGGTTACAAAATCCTCGTCTTCACCCTTGGAGACAATGCGGGGCAGATTCAGGACGCCATCGCCAACGGAGCTATGGGAGTTTCCCTGAAGTCCGAACCAATTTCCGAGACGTTCGCCAAGCTCCGCCGCATTGCCCTTGGCGAAACGATCGACAGCCAGGAGTTGGCTGCGGCCATTGAGGTGGACACAGACTTCGTCGAAGCAAACCTGTCGGACCGTGAGCGTGAATGCATCGCTTTGTATGCCGCAGGCCTGGGCCAGTACCAGGTGGCACGGCGCATGGGCGTTGCCGAGAGCACCGTGAAGAAAAACATCGACCGGATCCGAGAAAAATACGAGGCCGCCGGCCGCCCCGCTACCACGAAGATCGACCTTTACCGGCGTGCCGTCGAGGACGGCATCCTCCCCCCTCTGCTTCCCCTGCGGAAGCGCTGAGTGTCATGACCGCAGCCTCCCCAACGGGTATTTCGGCGAGGGACACCCACCGGTTGATGGCCCGTGGCATCGCAGCGTTCGCACTTCTGCTGCTGCTTCAGGCTGCAGGTTCCGTGACGAGCCAAACCCCGTACGCTGCCACGTGGTGGAATGCTGTGTTCCTTTGGCTGTTCCTTGCACTGGTGGTGGTTTTCACTGTGGCCTCGGTTCGGGGCCACGGGCTGTCCCTTCTAGCGGGCACCCTCGCAGTGCTGGTCATCGCTGGCCTCGCGTTGTGGCCCTTCGCCGTGCCAACGTCTGTGCCGGAAAACTTCAGTACGCCCTGGCTCTGGTCGATGATCAACGTCGGCGCGGCGTGGTCTGCCTACAGCTTCGGGGCCCGCAAAGGGTGCCTTTACACGGTGATCATTGGCGGCGTGTTCGGCGTAGTAAGGACAACGCCCCAGGGCGGATCCGGTGGGTGGCTGATTGCGGTCCAGGACGCTACGTTCGCAACCGTCTTGGGGCTCATCATCTGCGTCACGATCGGAATACTCAGGCGGGCAGCGGAGCGAGCGGATACAGCCGCGGACCAGGCTATCGAGCAATACGCGGGAGCCGCCTCGGCCACTGCCCTGAGCAACGAGCGGCTGCGCCTTGACGGGCTGCTGCATGACAGTGTGATGACGGCCCTCCTGACGGCCGCCCACGCCGGCTCCCCCGAGGAACGACTGGCCAGCGCCAAACTGGCGCAAAGCGCGCTGGATCGGCTGGACCGGCAAGCGACAGAAGCTCCGGAATCAGCCCCTGCCGCGGTTGCCGAGGTTGCTGCCCGCATCCGTTTTACGGTTGGGTCGGGTACGTCGGGACCACTTGTGAACGTCACCTGTGAGTCTGCGGAGCACCTGCTGCTGCCCGCCGACGTCGTCAGGGCTGTCTTCGAGGCAACAACGGAAGCAGTTCAGAACGCAGTGCGGCATTCCGGTGCCGTCCGATGCGACGTCAGCATCACCGGGCAACGCACGGATGGGCGGGCGAAACTGCGGGTGGCCATCAAAGACAATGGTTCCGGTTTCGACCCGGGCTCGGTCTCAGACCGCCGACTCGGGATAAAGGTATCAATTGTCGGGCGCATGGAAGCCGCCGGCGGCTCAGCGAAAATCATTACCGCTCCCCGCGCCGGTACCGAAGTGCGCATCGCCTGGGAAGGAGTGGAACCATGATCCGCGCCATCTCCACCAAAGTAATGGCCGCCCTATGTGCAGCGTTCGTCGCCGTACACATAGCGCTGGGACTGCTTTCCTTAGACATAGTGTCCTCGGCGTGGCCCGTGCTGTTGGCCATGGCCGTCTATCTCACCGCCGTCGCCGTCGTGCTCAGGCCCTCTTCGGGGCGGCTGCCCCTGCGTTCAACCGTCTTCGTGCTCATCGCGGTCACGGCGCTCACCCTTTTGGTCACCAGCGTGCTGCCCACGGACAGGTGGCCCGGGTACGCATCATGGCACCTCGCCGCGACGTACACCCTGTTGGTGGCTGTCAATGTTCGTGGGCAAGTACTGCTGTCATGGATCGGCGTGCTGCTCTCCGTCATCCTGAACACCTTCTGGGCATCGCAAACCACGATGGGACCCGTAGGCGGCCTGATGCTGAACATCGCCACTGTCGGGTGGGTAACCGTCAGCACCGGCATCGGGCATCTCCTGCGAACCAATGACAGCAAGGTAGGCCAGTACCGCGCCGACGCCGAGGCTGCCGCTGACTGGTTCGCGGCCGAACAGGCACTGCACGTGGCCCGGACACATTGGCTGGAGCATGTACGGCAGGTCGCCGGTCCAGCCCTTGGCCAAATTGCCAATCCGCACCACGCCATCACGGAAAGGGACCGGCTGGAGTTCCAACTCGCGGAAGCCCAGTTCCGTGATGAAATTCGCGGGCGCGTCCTGGCCACGGCAGAAGTGGTTGAAGCCGCCCGGAGCGCGCGCCAACGCGGAGTCACAGTTCAGCTCCTGGATGACCGGCGTCAGAACCTCACGCCACGAATGCTTGCCGCTGTCACTGAACACGTCGTCAGCATCCTTAACCAAGCTCGCACCGGCACTGTAACCGCCCGCGCCAGACCACAAGGCGGAGACCTGGCCGTCACCATTTATGCCGCCCCCGAAAACTCGGACGAGGTCACCTTCGTAGAGTTCACAGACCGGTCCTCCGAGCGCTAAACCGTTCTGGACTAAAAGCACCACAGAGCCGTACAGGCGGTGTCGGTCCCCCGTGGCTCCAACCCGGTGAAAGGTGTCCCCTCTTCCGGGGACATGTGCTGCCAAGACCGGGTCGAGGCAGACCAAAAACGGCATCTGCTCACTAGGTTTAGGACGACCGCGAACCAGAACCGGACATAGGGGGCATGATGGGCAAAGTTCCAGAAATCAAGATTAAAGAGGCTGTTCAAGGTCTGATCGTTGTGGCAGGGCTCGCGACGAGCGTTGCACAGGCAAACATCAGCCAGGCAGCATCAACGCTCGCGAAAGAATACGGGGTCTCATCCAGCCGCGAGATCGAAGCGGAAATCGCCCGACATCTCCGTAACAAGGGATAGTTCCCCTCGTGAAGAGCGAACTCAGTTCGTTTCCCGCGGGACTAACTCCGGCCGACATCGATTACATCTTGCAAAGCGACGCAGATGTGGTCTCGCTGGAGCGAATCGACGGCGCGAAAGCGATGTGGAAGATGTCCGTCTCCGTTGACGGAGCAGTGCCGGTCGAAATGATCGCCGACAACGGCATCAATGAGATCTACTTCCAGGTGCTGATAGGCATCGATTCAGACCACATTTTCGAAGCGCTCACAGCGATAGCACCGTACGCCGTCGTAGGCCTCTCCTTTGTAGGCGAAGGCCTGTTCATGCGGAGTGCCTTCTGGGTGGAGTTCTCGAATATGCACGCCCTGACAAACACATATCGTGCAGCAGCGTTGGCGCACGGCGCATATGCGCTGGCAGTCGCCAACAAGCTTGAGCGAAGCCCTTCGTAGAAAGGAAGGAGGAAAACAATGTGCAACTGCAACTGTGCTTGGTGCCTTGAGGCCAAAAAGAACAACTACTCGAACCACCGTTGTTCGCAACTCCCCAAGTGTCCAAAAACTAAGTGACGTCCAGCAAGCTGCCGGGCTGGCTGAGGTAATCGCGGTCCAGCCTCCCGGCAACTTGCGTCTCACAGCTGGAAGGGACTGCACGCTCGCCGAGGACCTTCCCATAACCCGACTTTCAAATCAATAGCTACTACATGGGGGAAGCCCGAGTGGATCTCTTTTCGGTTTTTTGTTTTCTGGTCATTGCCGCTGTCGTGGCCGCCAAGGTAATTCCCATAATCAAGCGGCGGAACGCTGAAGCCGAGGCGCGACGCAAGCAGGAGGAATATGCAAACTCGATTCCTACTGCTTCTTTCTCCGTCGTCCACGACCCGAAGGAGATGTTGGGCGTAATTCTCCAGAACTTGGAGGTAGAAGACCTGCGCGAAAACGCTCCCCTGCTGGAAACGATCTACTTCAGTGCGGTGACCAATGATTCATTGGTTATCACGGCGGGAAACCGGACCATCACCCACTGGAACATGACCATAACAGCCAAGCCGTCGACGTCCGGAGGGACGGAGGGGTTTATCACTTTGGACCGTGCACGGAATAGGGTTCTTCGCTGGCAGGGCAACATCAATGACACATTTCTCAAGGTGCAAACAGTTGTCGCCGCCTCTGACGTGAACGGGACGTATGAAGGCGAGATGGGCGCTCCCCTGGCCTCAAAGTAGCTGCGGGTACCGCAGAAGCGGGCGGACCATTCGTCCCAGCCTTGGGATTCTTTTCGCCGTTGCGCCCGTTGCCTGGGTCCTCCTGACGCTGAAGATCAACCCCTACCTGACTGTGGCCCATCCCTGCCTGTTCCGCCAAGTCAGTGGGTACGCCTGCCCAGGCTGCGGTTTCACAAGGGCGACGTACAGCTTTGCAACAGGCGACTGGGGCGGGATCGCCAGCATGAACGCGGGTTTTCCTCTCTTTGGATGCCTCTGGCTGTGGTGCGCTCTCATGCTGCTGAGCAGGCAGCCGTTGCTGTCCCACCGTCTTGACCAAGCAGTAACCGATGTTCTTATCGCAGCAATATTGGCATTCGGCGTTATTCGAAACCTCGCTGTATGGCCTTGGCCCCTACCCGTCTAAGCCACCCTGACGGTCCGGTAACGCCCCAATAACGCCGCCACCTCTACCGTAGCAATCGCCCATGTATTGCATTCATCAAGGCAATTCTTCGGAAGAAAGAGGCGGGATATGCCCAGTCCTTTTGTAGGTGACATCTTCACGTTCAGGAACCCCGATGACTCTGAGGTGACACTGCGTGGATGGGGAAACCAGTTCGAGGCCGTCTTCGAAACCCTTGACGGCTACACCGTTGTCCAAGCGGAGGATGGCTACTACGAGTATGCGAAGCTGACGGACGACGGCACAGCGTTGGTGGCCAGCGGGACCAGGGTTCCCGGCGGTGTTGCTCCCAGTGCTGAGGCCGAGGACCGGCAGGTGCCTTCGCTGCCCAAGCACCTGCGGGTGACGCGGCAGGCCTCGCGGGTTCACGCCGACGAAGCGCGGCGAGCGATGGGACCCGTTCCCCGCTGGATGCAGCGGCGGCAGGAGGACCAGAACCTCCGGAACGTGCGTCCGCCGGAGGGACTGGCACCGGATGGAGCGCCGGAGGGACCCAGCGGCGCACCCCCGCCCGGGAGCACCACCGGCGACTACCTCGGCTTGGTCCTGTTGATCGATTTTTCGGACTTCCCGCAGACCATCAGCCGCGGCGAAGTGGACGATTTCTGCAACAAGCCGGGCTACTCCGGATTCGGGAACAACGGTTCGGCATTCGACTACTTCAGGGACGTCTCGGACGGCAAGCTCAGGTACAAGAATGTGGTGGCGGCCTACTACCGCGCCAAACACCCACGGACCCATTACACGGATCCTGCCATCACCTACGGCACCCGCGCGCAGGAGCTGATCAAAGAAGCCCTGGACAAACTCAAGGCAGACGGATTCAACTTCTCCACCCTGACAGCAGACTCGGGCGGGTTCATCCAGGCGCTCAGCGTTTTTTACGCCGGCGCACGGTCCAACGCCTGGTCCCAGGGGCTGTGGCCGCACGCCTGGGCTTTGGCGACGTCCTACAGCGTGGGCGGCGGCCGCCGGTTCTCCGACTACCAGATCACCGACCTCGGCAGCCAGCTGACCCTCCGCACGTTCTGCCACGAAAACGGGCACATGGTCTGCGATTTCCCGGACCTATACGACTATGACTCCGTCAACGTCGGCAACGGCATTGGCCACTACTCCCTGATGTGCTTCGGCGGGCCGGACAAAAACCCCACCCAGGTTGAGGCCTACCTGAAACACGCCGCAGGATGGTCCTCACGCGTGACCACCCTGGCCGCCGGAACCACTGCCACTGTGGAGGCGGGCAAGAACGATTTCCTCATCCATGCCCGGAACGCTTCCGAGTACTTCATCCTGGAAAACCGCCAGCAGTCCGGCCGGGACGCCGCGCTGCCTGACGCCGGCCTGGCGATCTGGCATGTGGACGTCAACGGCAACAACAGCCACGAACAAATGACCGCGAGCCAGCATTACGAATGCTCGCTGGAACAGGCCGACAACCGGTTCGACCTCGAGCGCAGGGCCAACGCCGGCGACGTGGAGGACCTCTACGGCGGCGCGGGCGGTACCTTCGGCGCGGCCACCGCTCCCTCCAGCAACTGGTGGGACGGGACGGCATCAGGCCTGGAGATTGAGCAGGTTTCCGCCGTCGGGGCATCCATGACCGTCAAGACCAGGGCAACAGGAGCCCAGTGGTACTCCAACCTGGCCGTGGACAGCGTCTACGCCACCCACCACGCCCAAAACGGGTGGGTGAATCTGGCCGGCCACGGCTGGCGAAAAATCCAGACCGGAACGCCGGACGGCATCACCAACATGCTGGCACTGTTCGCACTTGCCAGGTGCCGGAATCTCACGGTCACCGTCAACGCTGACGCCGCAGCCGTCTTCCAGGCATACATCTGACCCCCTTACAAACAGCACGGAGGAAAAGCACCATGTGGACCACAGTCAACCAAGTCTTCACCACCCACCACTCGCAGAACGCGTGGGCCATCCTCGCCCTGGACGGGGCGTGGCACAAGGTCCTGCCCAACTCGACGGACGGCGTCACCAACGTCCACCTGCTGCTCGCCACGGCGAAGGCCAACGGCAAACAGGTATTCGTCGTCCTGGACGCGGCCAAGAACATCACCCAGGTCTACCTGTAGCCACGGGAGACAGTGATGCCGAACGAGTTCCCCATCAACATCACCATCAATTCCTCGGGCACGGAACAGACCGCCGGCACAGGGGCCGCCGGGAGTTCCGGGAGTTCCAGCGCGCCGTCACCGCTGGGGCCGGATGTGCTTGGCTCCCCCACCGACGCATCCCAAGGCACAGCCGCCGGAACGGCCGGCGACGCTCCGGAACCACTGCCGCTGGACCAGCTGGTGGCCCCGGCGGCGGGCGGGGACGCAGCCGGGCCGCCGCCGTCGCCTTCGGATTCGTTCGCGCCGGCTGGCGGAACAAGCGCACCCGAGCCGCTGCCGCCAGAGGAACTGCGGGACAAATAAGCGGAGTACGACGGCGGCGCGCGCCGCCGTCGTATGTCCTGCCTTAAGGCTTTGGCGTAGTCAGCCCTGCCTGGACGACATAGGAGAGGAACAGCAAGGTGCCAATCAGCTTGAGGGACAGCGGCGCTTCAGTAACCAGGGATCCGGCCGGGCATTGGCAGCTGCATATCGGCATTTATCTGCCCGGCATCACTTTTTGGGACGGCTACCGCGTGCAGGTGCGCGTGATCCACGAACAGGACCAGTTTGTCCGGGGCATCGAACCGAAGATTTTCCATTTGTCCTGGCACGACGGCTCCGAATTCAGCCTGTGGGATGCCACTATCGACCTGACCGCGCACAGTGACGGCCACTTTGGCCAGGAGGGCACATACCTGTACCGGTTCCAGCTGCTGCACCATAACCGCGTGGTGACGTACTGGTTTTCCGATCCTTTTGCCCGGGCGACGGGCAGGGGAAATTTGTCTGCTTTCACCGTGGACGGTGCCGCCGCTGCCTTCCCTTGGCAGGACGCCGGCTTTGTGGTGCCCGCTGTGGACGACTTGGTGGTCTACGAGCTGCACGTGGGCGAATTCAACGGCAACTTCGATGGGCTCGTCCTCCAGCTTGAGTACCTCAAAGGCCTGGGCGTCAACTCCATTGAACTGATGCCTGTGACCAACGTCAAGGAGGACGTTGAGTGGGGCTACACACCCCTGTCCTACTTTGCGCCCGATGAACGCTACGGCGGACCGGAAGGCATGAAGCGCCTGGTGGACTCATGCCACGCCAAAGGGGTGGCGGTCATCCTGGACGCCGTCTATTCCCACTCCCATCCCGAGTTTGCCTACAACCTGGTTTATGAAAGCTCCGGCCGGCCCAATCCAATGATGGGTCCGTTCGCAGGTGAGTTCTTCGCCCGGCCAGGTACAGACTTCACACGCGGATTCACCCGCGACTACTTCTTCACCGCCAGCAAGTACTGGCTGGACGAGTTTCACGTTGACGGTTTCCGCTACGACTACGTGCCGGGAATTTTCGATGGCCCAACCGGCAACGGGTACGCCGACCTCGTCTACCGAACCTACACTCATAGTCAGCAATCAGGCACCTACCCGCGGTTCCTGGCGGACAGCGGATACAGCCGGATCATTCAATGCGCAGAACACCTCCCGGACGCCCGCGGCGTTCTCCGCACCACGTACTCGAACACCGCCTGGCAGAACGGGCTGCTCGATGAAGCAAACCGGCAGGCGGGCAACCAGGTCCAGGTTTCGTTCGCGCACCAGCTTGACCCTGAATTGATTGGCTACCCCAGCCGGTACACGAACCCGGCAACCGGTGACGTGATTCCCGTGGCACCATTCCAATACCTCGAGTCGCATGACCACAGCCGTTTCATCAACCAATTTGGTACGCAGGGGCCGGCCGACCTGCTCGGCGAGCCCTTTGGAAACCGCGAACGCTTCTACAAGACTCAGCCCTACGTGATTGCCCTCTACACCGCCAAAGGCGTGCCCATGCTTTGGCAGGGACAGGAGTTCGCAGAAAACTGGAGCGTGCCGGGCCATGGCCTGGGCCGCGTGCTGTACAGCCGCCCGCTCCACTGGGAGTACTTCTACGATGCCCAAGGCAAGGCACTGATCCGGCTGTACCGGATCATGGGCCAACTGCGTTCCCGGCACCGGGCGCTGCGCAGCCGGGGCTCCTTTTTCTACTACGACGATCCGGTGCACCGGGAGAACGGGATCATCACCTTCCGGCGGGAGGCCGACACCGACGGCGGTGCTCCCGCTGAACGGATCGTCGTCGTCCTCAACTTTTCGGACCAGGACGTTGAGGCCAGGATCCAATGGCCCAAGGCGGGCCGCTGGGAGGAACAGATCGACAAGGCAAGCAACCCGCGGCCCGACCGGCAGGTCCCCAACGACGGCGACGTCCTCCCGGTCCGCGTCCCTTCGAATTACGGTGCCGTTTACCTGCACTCTTAGACGCGGCCACCGAAGTGGGCAAGCGAGACGCGGACCCCGTCGTACTCTTCTGTTGCGGAAGTGGCTGAGACAGGTGTACCGGTGCTCGTTTCGTTTCTTGGCAGAGCCACCCTGACGGGGCGCATTTGGCAATAACGCAGTGATAACGCTCTTCCAGATACGTTCAGTGTCTCCAAGCTCATGGCATCAGGAGCCGATCATGAACAATTCTGCGGATAACACTTCACATAAGAGCCAAGTATGGCGGGAACTAGTTCTCATACGCGTCACTAATGCCAGGGCCATGATGGCATGGATCAAAACCCTTGACCTTCCCGCCGACCAACAGAGGTCTCCGGAAGCACTAGCTGCCCTAGACGACGGTATCGAGAAGCACTTGTTGGCAGCCGAACAAGCAGCAATCAATCACGGCATTGGGGCCGGTCGCGCCGCTTCCGGAACTGCCATGGAATCCGCGCTTGGGAGCCTGCACGCAGCTGACGAGCTTCTACTGCGAAGGGCACCTGCCGCATATGTAAAGGGGCGGCTCCCGGACATACACTCGGACGTCCGCAAGTACCTCGACGGCAACGATCCCCGAAGAATCCGCGTCGAAAAGATTGTCCATGAGGGAACCGGCGCTTTGAACGAAGAGGGCAAAGAAAACTTGGCCATCGCGGTGGCAGCCGCCCATACCAGCTCCCGATTGGAATACGCACAAGTACGAACCTTTCGAAATACACTACTTATCACCGCATTGACCCTCCTCGCGATCTCCGTGGCGGTAGCGGTGCTGGGATGGTTGCGTCCCCAAGATTTGGCCTTATGTTTCTATCCACAAGAACTGAACAAAATCGTGTGCCCCACCAACGAGAGCCGCTTTGATCCGGCCGCAGCTGCGCGAGATGGCACCGACGTCGACGAAGTAGTCGCCCAAGCCGCGCGTGCAAGCGATGTCTTGCTCATTGAGTTTGTCGGTCTTGTAGCAGCGGCGCTCTCCGGGTCCGCCTCACTAAGGAAAGTGAGGGGATCGAGTACACCGTTCAGCCTGCCGGTGGCGTTGGCCATCGTAAAACTGCCCACGGGAGCACTGACCGCTGTCGTCGGTCTACTTCTCATGCGCGGAGGTTTTGTACCTGGACTCTCGGCCCTGGATAGCTCCGCTCAAATTTTGGCCTGGGCAGTCATATTCGGCGCCGCACAGCAACTCATCACCAAGTTCGTCGACCGCCAAGCGCACGCTGTGCTCAATCTCGTCGGAGGAAAACCACACAGCACTGCTGAAAGACCCGCTACGGAATAAAGGCTCGAGAACAGTGTTGGGTAGGCAACCAGCCGCCGATGAGCGTGTAAGTACCCCCCGGGTGAAATATCAGGACGATGTAAAGGCAGCATCATGCAAAAAGGACCACTGCAGGATAAACCCACCCTCGAAAACTATCTTGAGTGGCTCGAAAAAACCTGGGATGGCGATAACCGTGAGCTCAGACCAGGACGTTTCTTGCATCAACAACTGGATTTGCTGAATCACTTTGAATCCTCGCCTTTTTGGTCCGGGGTGCAACGCGGGCTCTCTGGCTGGGCCGAAGAATATAGCGAAACGAATGGCCATCGACTGTTCTCCGGGCCGGCATCCGCGAGGCTGGATATGAAATCCTGGGACTCCTTCCTCAACAAGACATGGCGCGAAAACGTTCTCAACAATCGGAATTGGCCTCGTGAACCCGACCTCGGCTGGGTTCTACCGGACACTTGGTTCGAGCGGTTTTGGGATATCATCAGGACACGTTTTACCGTCCGGTATTTGGACGGCGTGAAGTTTTTGGTCGATAAAATCGATGAGCAGGCAAAAGCTAGTTCAATCAATCCGAGCGTTCAAGCAAAAGCAAAAGACACGGGATACTATGCAATACACATAATAATACCTCAGGAATTTGAAGTGATTGGATTAGATTACCTAGGACCTGAACTCCGACGGAGTGAGGTCGAGATCCAAGTCACCACCGAACTACAGGACATGGTCGGCAAGTTAACGCATAAGCATTTTGAAAAGGACCGCACAAACCTCTTAACTCCTAGCGCCCGTTCATGGCAGTGGGATTATGACAGGCCGGAATTTAGCCCCTATTACCTCGGCCATGTCTTGCACTGGGTTGAGGGCATTATCATGAACCTGCGCGATCCAAACCCTGCTATGGACAATCTTGATGAATAAACCCCTAGCCCTGGGTTGTACGGTCCTTCGAGACACGATAGTCGTCGCGGAGCCTTCTCTGACCGGCTCACCGACCCTGGATGACATCCCCCTGAACCATACGATCAAAACCCCGCACGACGTCCTTCGCCTCATTGCAGCGCGTGCGGAACGCCTGGCTGACCAACATATTGCAACTGTAGGAATCGCAATCGGTGGACATGTTAATCCCAAGACCGGAAGGGTCGTTTATGCTCCAGCCCTTGCTCCCAAAGGTCAGGACTGGACTGACATCAGTGTCAAGTCCGATCTGGAGGCACTCACTGGCTTACCGGTATTCCTCGACAATGACGTTAATTGCATGGTCTATCACTATGCAAAAACCAGTGCATCAGTCGAGGAAGGCAGCAATATCATTGCCGTGTACATTGCTCCTGAGGGACACGGATTAGGCAGTGGGATAATTGCTGGCGGGAATTTGCTGCGCGGCATGACTGGCGGCGCCGGCGAATTCGGACACGTCATCGTCCAGCCGACAGGAGCACGTTGCAGATGCGGCTCACGCGGATGCCTGGAGGCTCTGCTGTCAGCTGCGAATATCACCCGTGAAATTAATTGGGGACGGAGAAACAACGTCAGGACACTTGCTGAGGCTGCACATCTTGTCACCAAGCGCGATTCGGCTGCGATTTCTGCCTTTACTCGCGCAGGTCGCAACTTCGGGCAGGGTTTAGCTGTTCTTATTAATCTTTTCAATCCGGCGTCGATTGTGGTCGGGGGTCCTGAGCCGTTCCTGGGCCAGGACTCACAGCACCCATCGGCAACACTTTTCCAAACAGCGTTCAATGATGCGGTCACGGACTACGCTTTCAGTGACATGAGCAACTGCCGGATAACAATTGCTCGTCTTGATCCCTTTATAGCAGCCTCAGGTGCTGCCCTGATGGCAACTGACATGCAGCGCACCTAGTATCGCCTTCGACTATTGGCTGGTGCCATCATGCATGAGCTTGTCGAAACCCCGCGACGGGTTAGAGGTCGGCGAGGAGGGTTGTGGGGTTTTCGATGGCGTCGGCCACGAAGCGGAGGAAGCCGGCTGCCGTTCCGCCGTCGCAGACGCGGTGGTCGAAGGTCAACGTCAGCTCGGTGACCTTGCGGACCGCCAGTTCACCGTTCACAACCCAGGGCTTGTCGATGATCCGGCCCACCCCAAGGATGGCTACCTCCGGGTGGTTGATGATCGCCGCCGACCCGTCCACCCCGAACACCCCGTAGTTGTTCAGCGTGAACGTGCCACTGCCGAGCTCGGTCGGCGTGGCCTTGCCCTGCCGGGCCACGTCGGTCAGCCGGCGAATTTCCGCGTCCAACTCGCGGGCACTCAGCTTCTCAGCAGACCGGACCGACGGCACCACGAGACCACGATCGGTCTGCGCAGCGATGCCGAGGTTGATCCCGTCGAAAGAGACGATCTCCTGCGACCCGTCCTGCCCGGTCTCGATACGAGTGTTCAGCTCCGGGTACATCTTCAGCCCCGCGGTGACAAAGCGGGCAATGAACGCGAGCAGGCCCGGCACCTCGGAACCACCGGCCTTGAGCCCCTTGCGAAGCTCTCCGAGGGCAGTCGCGTCGACGTCCACCCAGACTGTCGCCTCGGGGATTTCCGACCGGCTGCGGGTCATGTTCGCTGCGACGGCCTTGCGTACGCCCCTGACCAGAGTCCGGGAGGAGACGGCGAGGCCGGTGCGGGCGTCGGTTCCCTCCGGTGATCGAGCCTGTCGAGATCCAGGAGCCCCGGAGGTTTCGGCAGGCTTGGTTTCGCTCCCCACCCGCTCCCTAACCTCGCTAGCTCGGCCAGGGGACCCTGCGGTCGTGGCCCCAGGCTCAACCACCGGGCTGGGCTCAACCACCGGGCTCGGCTCAACTACCGCCGGGTGGATCGCCGCTTCGACGTCTTTGCGCATGATCAGGCCACCGTCGCCGGAGCCCGGGATTTCGCCGAGGTCGACGCCGTGCTCCCGGGCCATGCGTCGGACCAGCGGGGAAATCACTGCGCCGAGCTTGCCGGGGACGCGAGTACGCAGGAGGGTGAGGTCGTCCTCCGTGGGCTTGGTTTCGGCAGGCTCAACCACCGCCACTGATGACTTGGGTGCCCGGGTGCGTCGGGCTACGCCGTGGCCGCCAGGGGTTCCGTAGCCGATCAGGACGTTCCCGGACCCGGCCTTTTCTTCTTCACGATAGGTTTCGGCCTCTTTGGTTTCGAGAGGCTTGGTTTCGACAGGCTCAACCACCGGGTCGCCCAGTTCGGTTTCGACGGGCTTGGTTTCGACAGGCTCAACCACCGGCTCGCCCACCGAGGTTTCGACAGGCTCAACCACCGAGGAAACCGGCGTCACCGAGATCAGCGGCTTCCCCACGTCCAGGGTCTCCCCCGGCTGCCCGTGCAGCTCAGCCACAACCCCGGCATAAGGCGACGGCACCTCTACCGTTGACTTGGCCGTCTCCACCTCCGCAATCGGCTGGTCCACGGAAATCGTGTCACCCACCGCAACATGCCACGACACCAGCTCCGCCTCGGTCAGCCCCTCGCCCAGGTCCGGCAACAAAAACACGCGTGCTTCACTCATGGTCAGTTCTCCCACTGCAGATCGTCAACGGCGTCGAGGATGCGGTCCACGCCGGGCAGGTAATACTTCTCAAGCTTCGGCGCCGGATACGGGATGTCGAACCCGGTCACGCGGCGGATCGGGGCCGCCAGGTAGTGGAAGCAGCGCTCCTGCACCCGGGCCACGATCTCGGAGGACACGGACGCGAAGCCGTGCGCCTCCGCGATCACCACGGCCCGGCCGGTCTTCCGGACCGACTCGCAGACCGTAGCGTCGTCGAACGGCACAATGGTGCGCACGTCGATGACCTCTAGGGAGCGCCCTTCCAGCGCGGCGGCCTCGGCGGCGGCGAGCGCCGTGGGGACGGACGGCCCGTATGCGATCAGCGTCGCGTCAGTGCCGGAACGCGCGACGGCGGCACGCCCCTCAGAGGACTGCCCCGCCGAAGCAGCAGAAGAGTAGGAGGACCGAAGCTCGGACAGGTCCACCAGGTCCTTGGACCAGTACAGCTTCTTGGGCTCCATAAACATCACGGGATCGTCCGAGTCGATGGCCTCGCGGAGCATCCGGTACCCGTCCGCCACGGTGGCCGGAGTGAACACCTTCAGCCCGGCGGTGTGGGCGTAGTAGGACTCGGAGGAGTCGCAGTGGTGCTCCACTCCCCCGATGCCGCCGCCGTAGGGCACCCGGATCACCAGCGGCAGCTTCACCGCCCCCTTAGTCCGGTTGTGCATCTTGGCCACATGGCTGACGATCTGCTCGAACGCCGGGTACGCGAACGCGTCGAACTGCATCTCGATCACCGGGCGCATCCCGTTGATCGCCATGCCCACGGCCATGCCCACAATCCCGGACTCGGCCAGCGGAGTATCAAAACAGCGCTGCTCGCCGAACGTCGCGGTGAGCCCGTCGGTGATCCGGAAGACGCCGCCCAGCATGCCCACGTCCTCGCCGAACACCAGGACGGAGGGATCGGCGTGCATCGCGTCAGCCAGGGCAGTGTTAAGCGCCTTGGCAAGAGTGACCGGCTGCGGCCCGGCGGCTTCCGCCGAAGCCGCGGCCGACGCGGCGGCACGGGCAGTAGCGGCAGAAACGTTGCCGTTGGCCTCGGACGAGGTGGTGATGGTGGGGCTCACTTGGCGGCCTCCTCGGTAGATGATGCGGCGTCGCGGGCAAGTTCGTCGGCGAGCAGGGCGGACTGTTCCTTCAGCTGCGGCGTGGTCTTGGCGAAAACATGGCGGAAGAGCTCCTGCGGGTCCACCGGCACGTCCTCGCTGAGGCCGTCACGCAGCTGCGTGGCAACCGCTTCCGCCTTCTCGCGGATCCGCCGCTCGCCGTCGTCGTCCAATAGACCGCGGTCCGTAAGGTAGGTCCGCATCCGGTTCACGGGGTCCTTGGCCCGCCACTCGGCAACTTCAGCGCTCTCCCGGTAGCGCGTGTCGTCGTCGGCGTTGGTGTGCGCCTGCATCCGGTAGGTGTGCGCCTCCACCAGCAGGGGGCCGGAGCCTTGCCTGGCCAGTTTCACAGCCCGGTCCAGGACGGCGAGGAGCGCGACGACGTCGTTGCCGTCCACGCGTTCACCGGCCATGCCGTAGCCCACGGCTTTGTGCGCGAGCGACGGCGCCACGGACTGGTGTGCCAGCGGCACCGAGATGGCGTACTTGTTGTTCTGGACGAAGAAGATCACCGGCAGGTGGAAGACGGCGGCGAAGTTCAGGGCCTCGTGGAAGTCGCCTTCGCTGGTGGCGCCGTCGCCGCACATGGCCAGCACCACGGTGTCCTCGCCGCGGAGCTTGGCCGCGTGGGCAACGCCGACCGCGTGGAGCAGCTGGGTGGTCAGCGGCGTGCACTGGATGCCCACCTTGTGCTCGATGGGGTTGAAGCCGCCGTGCCAGTCGCCGCGGAAGATGGTCATCACCTGGACGGGATCCACGCCGCGCGCCATCACGGCGACCGCATCACGGTAGGTGGGGAACATCCAGTCGCCGCCGGACAGGCACAGGGCGGCCGCCACCTGGCAGGCCTCCTGGCCGTGGCTGGACGGGTACACGGCCATGCGGCCCTGCCGGACCAGCGCAGAGTTCTGGTCGTTGACGCGGCGTCCGACGACGAGCTGCTCGTACGCTGCCAGCAGTTCAGCATCGCCGGGCAAAGGGTACTCGTGGCCGGGTTCGGTGCCCTGCTCACCTTCGGGCTTGAGCCGGCCGTCCGGGTCCACCATCTGGATCTGGTGCCGGGCCGGGAGCATGTAGTCCTCCACCGTGATCCCGAACTTCTTGACAGCCTCGGTGAGGGCGTCCTCGGTTGGCGCGTTGCCGGCCTGGTTGGCCTTGGCAGTGTCCGGTGCGGTGTGGTCTGCGGAGATCGTCATTGGTCCATCCTTCGAAAGCCACTATTTACTCCCAGTATTGACCCGGGGAAGGTTTCGTATCCAGCGTCTGCGGGAATCGTGGAGAAGCTGGCTGTTTCTGGTCCTGCGGGAAGACGAATTGTAAGTGTGGCGCAGGTTACCGGCAGCGCCGTGGACAAAATGGCGGCTGGGGATACTGGGCTCAAGCCGGCCGAACCCACCCACCTCCACTGACGCCTGAATTCCCCGACCTGATCTCCCGGCCGTGAACCGCAGAGCGGAGGATAATGGCTTGCATAGCCCAAGGAAGCGAAGCGCATGAGCAGCCATGACATTGGCTCGGAGAGCCGCGCGGCTCCGATGGCCGCACCGATACATGGTGGCGGCGCCGGACCGGCGATGTCTGCTGCGGCGGAGGTGTTCAAGGCCGTGGCCCATCCGGTCCGGGCACAGATCCTGGAGCTGCTCTCCCACGGCGAGTCCTCCATCCCCGAACTCTGCGAAGGCACGGGAGTGAAGGCCACACACCTGGCGCGGCACCTCACCCAGCTGCGCGGGCAGCAGCTGATCCAGCGCCTCTGGTCCGACGGGCGCCTTGTCTACCGGCTCGCATACCCGGAAGCCGCCGGCCTGCTCGCCGCTGCCCGTTCCGTACTCCAGGCCCGGACGGCATCCGCCGACGGAGCCCTGCGCCCCGCGCCGGAGGAGTTACCGGATCCGGCCTTGCTGGATGAACAGTTGTCCAAGCTGGAGTCACTTCTGGCCTCGCGCTCGGTGATCGCGGAGGCCCGCACAGCGATCGCCGCGCGGAGCGGCTGCACCCCGGAAGAAGCAGCCGCACAGCTTTTCGGGACAGCACGCACCCGCGGCGTCACCCTGCTGCAAGCCGCCCGGGACGAACTTGGCAGCGGGCAGGAACAGCGCCAAACCTGACCCTCGGCACTCCCCCGTCTGCCCGGTTGCCAAAGCAATCAAGTGCCGCCAGCCTGCCCCTTGGAGTAAAGGTTCGTCTCTTTTCAAAAAGCCCTTGACCCCCACTTACGGGAGGGCCACACTCGGATGGTCGTGATTGACGAAAACGTCAATCAGTCAATGTCGGAAGATTTCTTCCGTTCATTACAGGCAGGAAGCTCCGCATCAGGTGGCAGGGATTTCCCGTGGTTTGGGGGCTCGTGGTGCGGCGACGGATGCGGAGGGGACAGCGCGGTCCCCTCCGCCTCTGGATCACTCCTCGCGGTCAGCCTTCCCTGCGGCTGGCGGGGACTGGGACTTGCGTCATCCGTCCCGCGGGCGAGGCGGCATTTCACATACCGGGAATGACTAAGAGTGGGGTAACTGTAATGGGCATCGACAAGCTGTGGGACCGGCTCGAGCCAGAAACGCGGCAGTGGCTGCTGGACAATCCGGGGTGCAGAATCCTCCCCCGGACCATCGCAGCGGAAATCAAAAAAGCCACTGGCGCCGAGTTCGAACAGGACCGGCACGGTGAGAGCATCCTCTCCCCCAGCGACTGCGACTTCATCCGGCGTGCAGCGGAACTGCATGATGCCCAGCGGCGGTAACCTGTCGTCTCCGCTGCCCTGAACGACGACCCGTTGTTGCCGGCCTTCCTGAAGGCCAGTATCCACTCCCAGTGCCCTGCCGCGGGAGGTTCGTATCCTGTGCCTGCGGGATCCGTGGAGAAGCTGGCCGATTCTGCCTATGCTGGAAGACGAATTGTAAGTCTCACCAGAATCGCCGAACAGGGGCCGTGGACAAATGGCAGCCAGGGATGCCGGGACGGAACCCGTACCGTTGGACGACATTGACCGCAGGATCATTACCGAACTCACCCGGGACGGCAGGATGTCCGTCACCCAGGTGGCGGAGAACGTCCACATCTCCCGGGCGCATGCGTACACCCGGATCGGCAGGCTCACGAGCGAGGGGGTGCTGTCCCGGTTTACGGCGCTGGTGGATCCCATCAAGGCGGGTCTCCGGTCGTCCGCCTATGTGACCCTGAAGCTGCGGCAGGATTCCTGGCGGGAGCTCCGTGACCAGCTGGGCGCCATCCCCGAGGTGCACCACATCGCCCTGGTGGGCGGCGACTTCGATGTGATCCTGCTGGTCCGCGCGGTGGACAACATCGACCTGCGGCGAGTCATCTTCGACCAGCTGCAGTCCATGCCCGGAGTACTCGATACACAGACGTTCCTGGTGTTCGAGGACGTGGATACCCGCTGAGCTCCGGGGGCGAGCTCGCACATCCAGGGTCAGGCTGTCCTCCTCCATAAGGCCGGGGATTACTTTTGCCACAAGATGGGAAGCTACTTAGCCGCTCGATTGGAAACCGGGTGACCCTCTCGATTAACGTTGGCTGCAGTCCCCTTAACAAGTACTCATCAGTTGCGTAAAGGGACTGGGAAGGCCCCGCGCTAGTCACATTGCTGCGGGGCCTTTCACTTGGCCTGGATATCAGTACACTTCGCGAATTGTGCCGCCTCGCAGCTGGCTCTATAAAGGGGAACCTTACGGATGATCTGATTGATGATTTAGTTCGCCGTGCAGCACGCGCCATGCCCACGACAGGGGCGTCAGCGGCAGAAAGTGTCCCGAGCAGGGGCCGGACCTGGTGTCGTTGATCGACTGTCACTTCGTTGTGGAATCGGCAAAACTTTCGAATTTGGCCGCGCTACCCAGTTCGCTGAATCGACAGCAATATCGCAAAAACCTCATCGAAGCCGAAGTGGTCGCCACCGAAAGTCCTCTTCTACTGGCCTTTCTGCAGAGCTTCGGAAGCTTCAGCGTAAAGCAAGTACTGCCCAGAACCGGCAGGAAAAGTAGAGTACCCGCTACTCGTGTCCGCGCCGGAGCACACCTCTAGCCTCGAGGAAAGGGCCGCGCTGCCGCGGTGCGGAATGAACGTCGAGTGGGGGCAAAAACGTGACAGTACAACCGGCATCCGGAAGCAAGCGCATGGAACGCCCTGGGTTTCTGTTGGACCTGATCACAGGAGCGGACACAGAAGTGGCGTCCGTGCAGCGGCTGGCTGATGCCGCTGCACTGGCGCTCACCGGATCGGCGGCGACCGCAGTTGATTGTGCCGCCACAATGGTGTACCCGGGAAGTCCACCCGTCACTGCTGGCAATACCAGCACGGCCGTGAACGTGGCGTCCTCCGAGGACCGGTATGGCGATGGTCCCATGGAGCAGGCGGCTGCGACGGCAGGACCCGTGGTAGTGACAACCGACGGCACGGCCCAGCGGTGGCAGGCGTACCGGCGCCGGCTGGCGGGCTCCGGGTACGGAGGGGCGCTGGCTGTTCCGTTAGCGCTTGAGGCGCGGACCACCTGCACCCTGGTGTTCTTGGGGCCGGCGGGGTTCGAGTTCACGTCTGAGCTGGTGGGCGAGGCCACGTGGCTGGCGGGGCTCGCATCGTCCAGCATGAAGCTGGCCTTGGAGGTGCGAAGCGTCCGTTCCGCTGGAGATAATCTGAAGACGGTTCTGGAAAGCCGCACCTCTATCGATGTTGCGTGCGGGGTGATTATGGCACAGAACCGCTGCTCCTACAGCGAGGCGTTCAGCAAGCTTGCAGGAGTGTCCCGGCAGCGGAACCTGAAGGTCCGTAGCGTTGCGGAGAACATTCTCAAAGCGATGGCCGGCGGTTCGCCGGGGACCCGGTTCGAGCCTCCAATGCTGGCGTAGCGGACTTCATCGCAATGCTGCGCCCAGGAGCGGCGGTTCAATTCCGGCTTTGACTTTCCAATTAGTGGCGTGCCTTTGCATAGGTCCGTCGCCGAGAAGGCAGCGGCCCCCACCGATCCCAGCATTCTGCCAGGGGCTACAAGGTAGTCGGTGATAGTCGTACTTGCTCCCTTCGTCCTGCCCGGGATTGCCTCAAGCAACGAGCTACGTGATCAGGCGCGAGATTGCGTGAAGAATCACCCGAAGGTTGGGCCAAGGTTTGTGCACAGGAGCCCGAAAAGCGGCACACGAGCTAGTGCTCCCTGCGGGTCTCCTGGAGCCGCTTGATAAACCAGCGCGACTGCTCCGGTCCGTAGGGCAGGACCGGTATGGCCTTAGTGGCATCACTCGGAGTATCTCGTATCGACTGCCGCGCCTGGCGAACCGCGGTGGTCATGGTATTCGCCATGGTTTTGACAAACTGGTCGCTGCACGGCTTACCGTGCCCGGGAATTAGGAACTCGTAGCGGTGGCGCAGCGCTGAGATGTGCCGGAGCGCGTCCGCCCACTCCTCCGGGTAGGAGTCTTCAAAGGACGGATGCGCGCCCTGTTCCACAAGGTCGCCTACGAATAAGGTAGTGGGTGTACCGACCAGCAGGTCGCCGTCAGTGTGGCCGCGGCCCAAATGGAAGAGCGTAGCGGTCAGTCCGCCTAGATCCACCAATACGGGCTGGTCCTTCACGATGGCGTTGGGCACCACGAGTTCCACGTTCTGACCTTCTCCGGCTGACATCTCCGGTTCCAGTGTCCCGACGAAGCGGCGCTGGAGGTCCCCTCGCTCATCAATTTCAGTGGCGCAGTGCTGGTGACCCCAGAATTCGGTGACGCCAGCTTCGGCGAATACTGCGTTGCCGAAGAAGTGGTCGTAATGGGGGTGGGTGTTGACGACGACGAGAGGCAGTTGAGTCTTCTCCCGGACCGCTTCCAAGATCTCTTGGCCCTGCCGAGGACCGCAGCCGGTGTCAATTACCATAGCCCGTTCGGATCCTACAATCAGTCCGGTATTGAGCTGCGATCCTTCGGTGACCAGCAAATAGTTGTTCGCGCCGACTTCGAGCCATTCCCACATTGTTTCTCCGTACCTCCGTCAAAGCAGTGTGCGTTCGTCTAGGCGTCGATTGTACCCACCGATCCTGGGTTGACCTGGCCAAACCCCCGGAATCCCTCAACGCTTGAACCTGTCGAAACCGTACGACCGCTGGACGCCAAGCCTTCACATTGGCTCACTTTTCGACCGTCACCGACATCACGAGTGAAGGGGTGCTGTCTAGGTTCACGGGGCTGGTTGACACCCGATCAAGGCGAGTCTCCGCTCGTCAGCCTACGCGACGCCGAAGCGGAAGCAGGACGCGTGCCGCGAGCTCCAGCTCGGCGCTATCCCCGAGGACTACCTCAGTGGCCCTGTAGGCGGCGACTTCGACGTGATGCTGCTGCTCCACGCCGTAAACAACGTCGCGCTGCGACGGGCCATCTTCGACCACCTGCAGTGGATGCCGGGAGTGCTGGAGACTCAGACGTTCCTGGTCTTCGAGGACGTGGACACGCGCTAATTGCTGTGCCGGGCCTTTACCTTGATGATGCCCACGGCCCAAAGTCCCACACCCGCGAGTGATGCCACCATTCCGTCCAGTGCTACTGCGTATACGGTGATAGTCATTCCGCCACTCCTTCGTAATGCCGTGCCCTAATGGATTCAAGCTGCGCCCGAAAGCTCGGCCTCGGCCGAAGGCTCGACTAGGATTGTGGTCGAAATTTGGGCACTCTCAAAGAACGGAGCAGCAAACGGCGAGACACTCGCGCGACCTTTTTCTATCTGTACCCGTCGACGATTGCGGCAGCAATCTCCTTGTAGGCACGTCGAGTTTCAGGCTTGAGCACGTCCAGAGTGACCAGGTCGCCGTCCGCAACACCACGATCATGCGGAACGGCGATCAACTCGCGGCAGATACCGGAGAGGTGTTCCTCGATAGCGTCCTTGTCCACCCGGGAGGAGACTTCATCTTTGTCCGTGATCACCACAATGGCATTCCGCGCCAGGTCCTCATACCCGTGGCCTGCCAGCCACTGCAGAGTGCTCCGAGCCCTCTTCGCACCACTGACAGCGTATCCAGCCGCGATCACCAAGTTGTCTGCGGACTGCAGAATTCCACTCATCGCGTTGTGGGTTACGCCAGTACCACAGTCGGTCAGCGCGACGGAGTAGTAGCTGGAGACAAGCCTCCGGATGCGCAGGTATTCGGCAGCCGTTAGTGAATCCGAAACCTCCGGATCCTGCTCCCCCGCGACCAGGTGTAGCCGGCCGGCGTGATGCATGTATCGGGCAAGGGCCGTGAGCGAGTCAATGGATTCAATGTTTTCCAGCAAATCTGTGATTGTCCTCGGGCTGGACTGCTGGTAGATGCCTTCACCCAATGCGCGTTCCACAAGATCTCCGGAGTCGGGATTTGCGTCGATTGCGCACGGAGCGTCTCCGCGGTATTCGGCCAAGGTTAAGCCAACACCGACAGTGGTCGAGGTTTTACCGATGCCACCTTTGAGGCTCAGGATAGCTGTGTTGTAGCTGCCTTGGAGCTGACGCGAAATGCGTCGGGCCAACTCGTCTTCTTGCCGCTGCTTAGCACCTGGCCCCAGGTTCCATGCTCCGCCGGTCATCTTATAGAGGGCACCACGGAACCCACCTACCGGGCGGGGCTTCTGTTCTTTGACGAATAGTCCGGGCGAGCTGATGAAACCTGGCATAGGGCTTTCGGCGATAGCGTCCGCCACTGTGGGTCTGGAACGCCGATAAACCGGGGTTTCACGCGGGGCAGCGGACGCAACTTCCAGCTCGATTGCACCAGAGACCGAGGGAATGGCTTCCGAGTCGGTCGATTGAGCTGATACCGGTGGACGGCTGGGGGCTGCCGGCTTTGCAGCGTCCGCTGCGGCTGCAGCTTCCGCCCAGGAGGTGCGGCGCGTCATCGGCTTGCCTTCTGAGTGGCTAGAAGCGTTGGGTGTTACAGCTGGCATGGTTCCTGTCCGGGTATCCGACAAATCGCCGTCGGCGCGACGAAAGTCGCGGCGTCGGCGCAGTCGTGGCTGCCCTGCATCCTCTGTATGGGCGCGTGCGTTCTGATCCGCCGCATCTGGCATTAAGTCCCCCCAGGAGATTCGGCAAAATTTTCGCAGCACTGGTTCAGACATTAAGTCTAAGGGCCTCAGCGGGAATGCCTGATCAGAACCTGCTGAAGGCATTCCCAACGGCGGCGGCAGTCAGGATGAGCAGGACAGCCAGGACGGCGTAACCGTGCCATCTGGGGCGGCCCTTATGAGGATTGATGTCAACGTATGGCACAGCTAGCGGCGGTTACCTCGTGATGAAACGGGGGCGGTAAACCGGATTGCGCGGCGCTTCAATCGCAACATTTGATGTATGACAAAAAAGGGAACCAGCAACGTGCCAAGCATGGTACATAGAGCAATAGCAAATTCGTGAATAGCCACAACAGCCTCCATCGGTCACAGTGATCCCCATCGATCACGACCTAACCACGTGACTCGTCCTTTGACAAGTCACGTTAACAGCTCCCTCTGCTCATGGAGACTACGGAGAGAGGGCGATCACCACGGTTGTTATCGTCACTGCAGCAAGAACGGTCAACGCACAAAAGGAGAAGATGCGGTACCGCGCCTGCCGCAGATCCCAGCGTGACGTTCGCGTATAGGCATAGCGCGTGTGATTACCCATGCAACGGATAGTACTGAACACATCCTCAAGGTTTGATCAAGTCACAGTCATTGTGACGACGCGCGGCCATGACAAAACACAGGATGCTAAACCCTTCTATTGCCATGTCAATTCGGCGGAGGCGCTTGATGATGAACGGGCCCGTTCAGGACCAGCGCTACATTTAGGATCATGCTTCAGCGGAGATATGACACCGAACTCGATTGCGGCCTTCAGTGCGTATTCGCCAATCTGAATGTCGTCGGCACGCCTGACAACCCGCTCCGAACGCCAGCACCAGTCGTTCACAGGCCCACAGCGGTCGCAAAATGCTTTGACCCTAATCCGGCCTTTACGGATATAGATCCTGTCACAGAATGGTGTGCATATGTCCAGGAGAACTGCACGGCGGTGCCGTTGGGGTAGCAGGCGAAAAGACCGCTCACATGTGCACCGTGGCCCCCTTTATCCAAACAGAATCTATGCCAGATCTCGCGTCCGCCGCTCCTAAGAGCCATGGCCCCCAAATAGTTCACCGCTAAGACCACGGTCACACTGAAACGGATAGCTTTGCGCTGTTGTAAGGCGTCCCCTAAGTGGCACAATCCGTGACTTGATATACGTATCAACACGTATGAATTCTTGGCCTAATGAGCGAATAGGACTTCCTGCACCGGCTTCTGCGAACTCAGCTGAGGTCGGCAGTCGCCGCGGTCTCATTGGTATGGCGGGCAATGGCAACAACATGCTCGGTGGAACACCTTGGGCCTCGCCCTGTCCGACAGTGCCGGTGCGTGGATCGACGTGACACGTCCCCAGCGACGTGTCATCGTCCTCCACGCGGGCAAGGCGGCGGTGAAGTATTAGTACCTGCACTCGCTCAAGATCTCGAACGAGCTGTCAGCCCGTTCCGCCCAGCACTGTTGGCTGGTGCCGAAAGTTTCACATGGTTCGGGCCGTTTCTGTGGTGATGAAGGCCCGACGATATTCTCGGCCGCTCGCGATGCGACTCGCTCCCCGGCAAGTCATTGTGTGACACCGCTTGCTGCAACTAGCCGCCGGGACCCTGCAGAGCGGCGCGTAAGCACGTCTCAGACGCTTTTACAAGGTGAGGAGCGGCCGCGAAAAGCCTTGAACCCAAAGTCGACCGCCCGCAATGAACATGCGGCTGTCAGGTGAGGTTGTGAGAACATCCAACAACACCGTCGTGCCATCTGGGTAACACGCGAACAGACCGTCGACGTTCCCCCCGGCCCCGCCGTTGATGGACACGAAGTAGTAGATCCCCGTCTTGGGGTCGACCGCTCCGTAGTACGCCATGACCCCCCACGACTCCCCGCCCAAGATGGAAGTTACACCTGTAATCGTGAGCTTCGCGTTGTTGTACAACGTGACCTGGGTGGGTGAGTCAACTGACTTAATGTATGTATCTATCGGGACGAAGTCTTGTCCCAGGGTTCGGAGCCTGCTCCCCGCGTCCTCTGCCGAGAATTTTGCAGACGCGGACGTAACGACCGGGCTCCCGCTGGTCAGTGCGAGGTCATTTATTTTGCGGGACGGAAGCCCGCCGGGGACGGCTGTGTGCCGGTGGCTGTGGCGTGCGTGCCATCTCGGAGTCAGAGTTTCTTTGTCGACACGAAGAACGGACATTCCTGCCGTGGTATCTGAGGCGTACCAGATGGAACTGGCATCGAAGCTGATCTGGCACGACTGGTACGCCTGAGATGCGCCCAATTCCCCGGGAAGTTTCGCCCAAGTAGCTCCGTAATCCGTTGACCTGTAGTTGTAGCCCGAAGAATCAGCATCACCTATGGCCATGTAGACGTGACCGGGGTTGTAGGGGTCTGCGCTGATTCCATGGACATGGCGGGCAGCGAAACCGCCGGGCCCGAGAACGCGCTGCCACGTTGTTCCGTCGGCCGAGCGGTAAACGGAGGGGCCCCCCACAGCGTCGCCATACTCCCCCCAGTAGATGTATTGGGCGTCGGCGTCGAAGGCGGTGCTGAAAATGGTGGAACCTTGTGCACCGTTGAGCAGGGAACCTGACCAGTTGAAGTTGCCTATTCCAGCAACGGGGGCTGCACGGAAAATGCCTGGGCGACCGTCAGAAATTTTGAGCGTCTGAAAGTAGTAGTTTCCCTTAAACAAGACAATAGCCGTTTTGCCAGCCTTCGAGGCAGATGGCGGCGCATCGGCGGGCACATTGCGTGGAAACCAGCTGCTTCCGCCATTATCAGATTGGGCCAAGCCATACGAATTCAGGCCTAAGAGAGTCTTTCCGTCGTTGAAAACCCCGATGATGGACCGTCCACCAACAGCCTGAGAAGTATCGCCGTATGGCCTGGAGCTCGTAATGCGCTGGTCGAGCATGAAAGTCGGAGTGGGGGTGGCCGCGGGAACAACGGCAGCCGGCTCGATCGAGGCCGCTCTACTAGGCGCGGCGGCGAGAAGAGCGGTCGCCCCGGCACCGGCTGTCGAAGACGCCACAATGCCGAACATTTTCCGCCGACTAACCCGGGGGACATCTGAGGAGTGCTGTATGGGTTCCATGACACGAAAGTAGTGGGCGAATCTCTCCGCCCACACAGTACTAACTACCTGAATTTTCGACGAGCACCCACCATATTTCACTTAACTCGGCTGCTTCGATACGCACGAATTCTGCGAAGAATACTTGAAACTCAAGATCATCTTAAGGTTTTAGCTTCTCGCGCCTGAATTGTCGCTACCACTTCGAAAATGTCGTTGGCCGCTGCCTAGAAATTCGTACTGGCCTGGAACACGGAGACACTGACCCACGGACACGTAATCTGTGACCTGGGCCGTTAGATCCACGGGTATTCCATTCTTGTCCCACTCGTCCAGCCCTTCGTCGAGGGCAGCATGCCGTTTCGGACGTCATGCAAAGCAAGGAGGCTGAGATCTGGAACGACTAGCGTTTTTCGCAGCGCTTGACCACACTGCTTTGAACCTTTGCGGTTTGGGACTGGCCAGAATATGTTTCCGACGTTGGCCATTGCTGACGATTTCAGTACGCCGTACCAAAAGCGGGCGCGGTGGACGGTCTCCGATAAGATCCCAATCGGCGAAGTTCCCATCAGCGCGTAAGGCCGCTTCTATGATCGTGCGCAACGCTGAAGCCACCCGCAAGGCTGAACCGGCGACGTGGAATTCGGTCTCTGCGAAAAACCGCCCGAGGAATTTAGGATCCAAGGCAACCGCATTCATGCATCGCTTCGTGGTTCTTGCAGGCTGCAAGTTTAGGGGGCGTGTCATTCTATGACGGACCAACCAAGTTACGGTGAACCTAACTGATTGCCACTACGCCGAAAGGATGAACCTTGGCCTTTAGGAGTGGCAAGAGTCGTGGCCGAAGGTGCATGCTCGGTAGCGGTTGGCTAGCCGTTCCATCCGTGGGCGTCTATGGCGTCCTGAAGAATTTGCTTGGCCCGCTTCCGATAGGCGTCCTTCACGTGCTCATCCTGCAGCGCCGCGTACCGGTCCTCGCCGTAGAGCCGTTGAGCCTCGGCCTCGATGGCGTCGGGCGTGATGTAGTCATGATCATCAGCAGGCTTTGCATCCATAGAAGTTGACACTACAAGCTAGAACTGTTGCCACGGTCAAGATTCGATCAAGGCTTGTGAAGGATCTCGTCAAGGGACACGGCAGGGGCAGCCTACTTTGAAAGGCCACCCAGCTCATACCGTAAGTGGGCGAGCAAATCTTCCTGATCAAGGCGTGAAGGCCCTTTATCCGGGTCATCACACACGATCCACCCAGCTACGAATTTGCACACCGCTTGATAAAAACGCTCCATTTACCGACGGTATGACCGGTCCTGAAGCCATGGGCAGAGTGTCGTGTACTCGAATTCACTGGCAGTGGATACTTAGTCGCGTACCGCACCTTGGTTCGGCGCCCGAGCAACAACACCGAGGGCGCAGGTTTGAGCTTTACAAGCCAAGCCTGCGGAATCCTCCAGTGGGGCACGCCTATTCTGCTGATCGCCTTGGTGGTATTGCGGCAGTGGCTCTGGTAGGAGGCATCTGTCGAAGGCTGAACCTTCCAATACCTAGGCGGTCGGCGGTTCCCACATTCGGCTCATCTGCTCAAGGGCGTCCGAGAGCCGCTTTATGTCGACATTGGTCGGCAAGCCTAGGCATCTCCCTGCTGACTGACCGCGCACAATGTTCTTTACGCGTCCCAGTCCACCCGTGGCGTCCAGCAGGTAAACGGTCCTCTCCAGTAGAAAGGCGTGCAGCGGGTCAGCTTCGGCAAGTAACTTCGCCTCTGCCTTGGTCGCCGAGTGGGGTCCATCAGCGGCCATCGATGATCAAGAAAACTATTTTCCCCTACAGCGCGCATACAGTGCGAGCAGCCCCTTGAGGGGCTCCACGAGAGCTAATGATGAGCGAGCCCCTGGCCCTTGCCGCGAGCCACCTAAGGCCGCTTTGCGGACGCAGCGTACGGCGGACGGGTGCCGCCCTGAGTGGTGCCCTCTGAAGGCAAACCGACCGGCAGCCGCGGTGACGCGGGGGCCCGGCCGGTGAAGACCCCGAGACAAACCGGTCGCCAAGAAACCGAACTCAATGGGAATGCACCTGGCACCTGTCGAAACATTCTGTCACTTTAGGAAGGTAGCTTGCCGCATACGACCGCTACTGCCGATGCCGAGCTAGCTGCATGACGGGAGAGGTTGGTGCGGCCGGCCGCTGTCTGACCTTTCAGGGCAGTGGAAGTTCGACGGTGGTCTAGCTATGAAGCCATCCCGGAAGCTGGCGACGCGCTCGGTCTCTGAGCGGCAGGGGCAGAAGTAGCCCATACCTGTCGCATGGTGTGGTTACACCGTTCGACTTTGCCGTTGGTTTGGGCTCGTCTTATTCATGTCACCTAACCACGGCGACTGTCGCCTAACGTGCGTGGTCAGCCCACCTAGACCGCGTGTGAAGTGCAAATCCGAAGCCGCGAGCCTGCTATTCTAGCCAACTGTGGGGGGACGGTATAAAACCGTGGCGCGTTGATCGTGCTTCCCAGTGCGGAAGCGGAACTGCTTTGTCTTTCCGATTTCACCTGCCCCTCCGTTACCAGGCTTTCTGCAAACAGAGTGGGACTTAGATGAGCGTTTCAATTGGCTTGCCTTATACAGATCAAGGCGAACTTCTCGGCCTCGCCATCCGTTCCGTCCTAGCTCAGTCCTATCAGGATTGGGAGCTTATCCTCATCGGTGATAAGCCCGACAATGCAACGGCGGCCATCGCACGGCTCTACGATGATCCTAGAATTCGACACTACGAGAATGCTTCGCGCATGGGGCTTGCCGCGACTCTGAATCGAATCAGTCGATTGGCCCGGTACCCGCTAGTAGCGCGCATGGATGGCGACGACGTCATGCATCCCTTCAGAATCGAGCTCCAAAAAAAGAAATTCGACCAGTCTCCTTCTTTAGACGTCCTTGGGACCAGAGCCTATTTGATAGACGAAAACTCGGAATTAGCGGGCACCTTCAAGGAGCCTGACCTTCCGCAAACTGGCGCAGGATACTTCAAAAGTAACGCTTTCACGCATCCCACCGTTATGGCCAAACGAGACTGGTTTCTTGAAAACCCTTATGATGAAAGTCTTTTGCGCGGTGAGGACAAAGAACTATGGTTGAGAACTTGGTCGCATAGCGAATTTGAGAAATTGCCTGACCGTTTATTGTACTATCGTCGCCCGCGTTCTCTGCCCGCCAGGCGCATGCAACGAGATGAGGCCTACAACAGACTCATCCTAAGTAAGTTCGATGTTTACGATCCGGCCCCCCATTTACGGATCAAACGAAACATGGCATCCCATTTGAAACAAGCACTTCTTGGCCTTATCGGTAACTGCGGCCTTTCGCCCGTACTGTTCAACACCAAATGGGAACATGTCAATGACGAAGAATTTTTTACCGCCTCGCAAGTTCTAACTACGCTAAAGGAACTTTCGGCCTTGTCTCCATCTGCGACTGAGTGTCACGTCGTTGCTGCGACCGTGACTTATTCCAATCGATACGACCTAGTTGAACGGACAGCTCGAGCTGCTCTGGCTGCCGGTGCTGCCAAAGTTATTATCATTGATAATGGATCAGAGGAGCCATCCAAAACTAAGCTTCGAACATTCTCGGGCAACAACAGTCGAATCGAGTTGGTCGCGTTTGACGAGAATAGAGGCTCAGCAGCCGGCTTCGAAGAAGCAATAAAGTCTTCCCTTGGTGCCGGCGCAGACTATGTATGGCTGCTGGATGACGATAACGAGTGCGATCAGCAAGCGCTACAAGAAATACTTCGCGTGCATGAGAACTTAGAATCATCGAGTACTGGCGGCCCTATTGGGGTTTGTGCGCTCAGACCGACTAACACCGGACATGTGGCGGTTGCTCGTGGCACTTCCGCGTCACGCGCTTATCCGCCAAAGGGCTCCTTTATGTACTTTGATGTTGCACATCGATTTTTTTCTTTTGCGCGAAAATTCGCTCCAAAAACAAACCGATACAACGACACTTCTCATGCAGCAGTACCTTATGCCCCTTACGGTGGCCTGCTGGTCTCCCGCAAAGCGATAGAAATTGTCGGTTTTCCAAATCCCGCCCTCGGTCTATACGAAGATGACACGGAATATACGGCAAGATTTTGGCAACTTGGAGGCAATTTAGCCTTGGCTACACATGCAGTCGTGCAAGACATTGATGCCAAATGGACTGAGTCGAACGGCCACGCCGGCCTTGCAGGGTTACTCCACGCAACTGACTCGAAACGGACCTACTTCGCCGTTCGCAATCGAGTCGCTTTTGATGTAGGTAGAAGCATTGGCCCAAGCCAGCGGCTCCGGCTCAAGTTGAATCAGAAAGTCTTCCGGTCAGCCCTGTGGGTCACTGCCATTCGCTATCGGAAGCTAGACCAGGCTAAGCGTATTACTGAAGGAATAGAAGCTGGCCTCAAAGGGGATTTCAGTAGGACATTCTGGCACTGATCCGCCTCCCACCCGACTGCTGAGTACCAGAGACGTGATCACTTCGCTAAAAGAAGTTGTCGATTTAATCAATTCATATACAAAACGTATTCAACCGAAGTTGGACAAATGAGACTATTGGTTACGGGCGCCGCGGGTTATATCGGATCGCATACAACTCTGGCCCTACTCGAAGCGGGGCACGACATAGTTGCCCTTGATAATCTGGTGAACTCAAAGTACGAATCGCTCCAGCGAGTTCAAAAACTGGCCGGAAGAGCCTTATCTTTCCGTGAGGTCGATCTGCTCGATATGAATTCGCTGCGTTCAGTATTTGCGGAGTTCGAGTTCGATGCTGTTATTCATTTCGCTGGACTAAAGGCGGTTGGCGAGTCGGTTGCACAGCCAATGCGCTACTACCGTAATAACGTTGTCGGTACGTTGAACCTTTTGGAGTGTATGGATAAGGCTGGCGTACGCACTCTGATTTTCAGTTCTTCTGCCACGGTTTACGGCTTATCCGAACACATGCCTCTGGCCGAAGACACGCCAATGGACGCGACAAATCCGTACGGCCGCACGAAGGAGCAAATCGAAGACATCTTGGCGGATGTGGCTGCGGCAGACCCCGGCTGGAGGATTGGTGTTCTTCGCTACTTCAACCCAGTCGGGGCCCACGAGTCGGGACTCATAGGTGAAGATCCCACGGGAATTCCTAACAACTTGGTACCTTATGTGGCGCAAGTAGCTATTGGGCGTAGACCACTCGTCAAAGTCTTCGGATCCGATTATCCCACTCCCGACGGGACAGGAGTTCGGGATTACATCCATGTGGTTGACCTAGCAACCGGCCATCTCGCTGCGCTAGATTACCTCCCTGGTAAGACCGGCATACACCGCTGGAATTTAGGCACGAGTCGGGGGTACTCCGTCCTCGAGGTGATACAGGCCTTCAGCATGGCTGCTGGCAGACCTATCGCTTATGAGTTTGCATCGAGGCGACCAGGCGACGCCGCCGTCAGTTACTCCGATCCGTCAGCTGCTTTCGCCGACTTTGGATGGTCTGCGCAACGCGATCTGAACCAAATGTGTGAAGACCACTGGCGCTGGCAAAGTTTAAATCCAAGCGGTTACGGCAGCAGCTCAGCCTGACGTAGGACAATCGGTCTACGCCCTTTTAGAAAAACAGGTGCACCCCTCAGACCACAACAGGTCGGCGCTTGGAGTCCTCAGCTCCTGAGTCTCCGTTGGAAACGACCATTGATAATTGCTTTCTACTTGCGCAGGGCCCGGCCAACTTGCTGAGTAAGTTGTGAGAATCACATCGCCTGTCCAAAACCTCATCGTCCGTCGAGCTGAATGACTAGTTTTGGCAAAGGCTGCCCAAGCGTCCGTCTAGGTTGACATCATTACCGCCATCCACGAGTGCAGCCACGCTACGCTTCCTCGTCATACTCAAAGGCGAGCACGTATTGAGTAGCACAATGGCCACAAGCGTTTTTGAGCATCGCCGAGCAGGTATGATTTACCTAGAACGAGCTATTTCTTGCTCATGAGGCGCCAATACAGCCTCTTGTAATCACTTCGGGGGGACTCAGTATGGATCTACGCGACTTCACGCGCATCTTACGCCGCAACTGGATCTTGGTTCTTGTCCTAACACTAGCGGGTCTAATGACCGGAGCTGTGACATCCATCCTTGTTAAGCCAACATATACAGCTACTACTCAACTGTTTGTGTCGATTCAAAATTCGGGCACAGTCGTTGAGCTTCAGCAAGGAAACACTTTCAGTCAAGCACGCGTCCAGTCCTATGTTAAGACTGTGACAACGCCGGTAGTCCTGAAGCCGGCCATCGATGCCCTGGGCTTGTCCGACACCTCGGAAGAGTTGTCAAAACGGGTTATTGCTTCAACCGATCTCAACACTGTCCTGATCAACATTTCCGTTTCAGATACCTCCCCCGTGCAGGCCGCTGCGATTGCTCAAGCGATCGGGGATAGCCTTATCAGGGCAATCGATAGTCTTGAAAAGCCAAAAACGGGTGGGACATCACCGGTCGGGTTATCGATCATTACTCCTGCAGAGGCCCCAACGGCGCCGTCGGCACCTAATACAAAGCTCAATCTTCTCGCGGGTCTGACTGCAGGTCTTGCCCTTGGGTTAGGGGCAGCTTTCCTTCGCAACACCCAAGACAGTCGCATTCGGGGCGAAGCAGATTTGCGTCGAGTGACAGATGTTCCCCTTCTTGGCGGCATCGCCTTCGATCAGGAAGCCACAAAGAAACCGCTGCTCACCCAAGCAGGGTTTCAGAGCCCTCGGGCCGAGTCGTTCCGGCAGCTGCGCACCAACCTACAATTTGCCAACGTTTCTGGTAACGCCAAAACAGTCTTGGTCACTTCTTCCCTGCCTGGTGAAGGCAAAAGCACCACCGCAACTAACCTGGCCATAGCACTTGCTCAGGCAGGGCAGTCGGTGTGCCTGATCGACGCTGATCTCAGGCGCCCCATGGTGAATGAGTACCTCGGACTTGGGCGCGACGCGGGACTCACAACGGCCCTGATTGGGGCTGCTGATGTCAACGAACTTTTGCAGCCCTGGGGGGAAGACAATCTGTTTGTACTAACCTCGGGACGGATCCCGCCGAACCCCAGTGAACTGCTCGGGTCGGACGAGATGAGCAGTTTACTGCAGCGGCTAGAAGAAGTGTTTGACACAGTCATCATTGACGCGCCGCCGCTGCTTCCGGTTACGGACGCCGCCGTGCTCTCGCAGCATGTCGGCGGAGTTGTTGTCGTCGTTGGATCACAAAAATTGAAAACACCAGAGCTTGAAAAGTCGCTAAATGCTCTGGAAATGGTTGACGCGACGGTTCTCGGAGTTGTCCTAAATCGGCTTCCGGTGAAAGGTCCAGACGCGTACGCATACAGCTACTACGGACATGGCCCCGCATCCAGTCCACAGAAGCTCGCCATTAAATCCCAAAGCCAAGATGTACCTCCTGCCACAGAGGCTTTCGACGACTACGTCCACCAGCTGGACAATCGCCCCACTCGATCGGCGAGCAAATTCCCTTCAACGTAAATATTGAATTGGGCTGTCAGACTCGGTATATCCGTTCCGGTCACGCAGCAAGCATTTGACTAAAGCTATTTGAATGGAACCCCTTTTATGAAAGTCGTAGTAACTGGTGCCGCCGGATTTATCGGAAGTAATCTCTGCCGTGAATTACTTCGCGATCCACAGATTGATGTAGTCGGGGTTGACAGTTTTACAGATTATTACAACCCAGACATAAAGCGATTCAACGTCTCATCCCTGGATAATCCACGCTTCACTCTCCTTGACGTTGATCTAGTGGATGGCGACCTAGCTGGTCTCCTCGAGGGGGCCAGTGCCGTTTTCCATCAAGCCGGACAACCTGGCGTGAGAAAGTCTTGGGGTTCGCACTTCACCGACTACACCCGCCAAAATATTATTGCGACACAACGTTTGCTTGAGCAAGCCAAGATGCATTCTTCGATTCGCGCTTTTGTTTATGCGTCGTCCTCATCGGTTTATGGTGATGCAGTCGCATATCCGACACAAGAATCTGACCTGCCGAACCCAATGAGTCCATATGGCGTGTCTAAACTAGCGGCAGAGCATCTCGTCACTCTTTACGCAAAAAACTTTGGAGTGCCAACGACCTCACTTCGATATTTTACGGTCTATGGACCTGGGCAAAGACCTGATATGGCGTTCACTAAATTTATAAAGGCGGGCCTAGAAGGAGGTGAACTGACCATTTTCGGCGACGGCGAACAAGTACGCGAGTTTACACATGTAAGCGATATTGTCTCGGCGAACCTACGTGTCCTTGCATCACCCCCTACCCCTGGTTCTGTCATCAATCTTTCCGGTGGCACTTCAATTACTGTCAATAGCACCCTCCAGATATTGGAGTCGATTCTGGGACAACGCCTCAAGGTCTCATATGCTTCCAAGGTTCCTGGCGACGTGCGGAGAACTGGGGGAAGTACTATGCGAGCAGAAGAGTTACTGGGTTGGGTCCCGGCCATTGGTATCGAAGAAGGTTTGGAAAGTCAGGTCGCATGGTTGCGGGGAATCCCATCTAGTCTCCTTTCAAGTGGTGCCGGGAACAGACGGTAGCAGCATGAGTTCTGTATCCATTGGGATTCCCTATACAGATCAAACTGAGGAACTGGCACTGGCCGTCAAGTCCGTGCTAAACCAGACACATGAGGACTGGGAACTGATTCTCCTTGGAGACGGCCCAAGCCCGGCCGCTTCAGTAGTAGCGAAAAGTTTTCGAGATCCGCGCGTCAGGGTTTATGAACAACACGAGCGATCAGGTTTAGCTGCTGCGCTCAATAAGATAGCTCAGTTGGCTCGCTTCCCCCTCCTTGCACGGATGGACGGCGATGATCTGATGCACCCGCTTCGCATAGAACGGCAGGTGCGGGAGTTTGAATCGGATCCCGACTTGGATGTGCTGGGCACCAAGGCGTTCATGATCAATGAGGATTCAGAACTGGTCGGCGCCTTCATAGAGCCAGAGCTACCGACCCACCCTAGAGGCTTTCTCCGCAGCAATGCCTTTTCCCATCCAACTGTTATGGGCAAAACCTGCTGGTTTCGCGCAAACCCCTATGATGAGCATTTGCTTCGTGCTCAAGACAAAGAACTCTGGCTTCGCACCTGTCAAACTAGCAAGTTTGCGAAGCTACCAGATCGGCTCATGTATTACCGTGTTCCGCGTAAAATGTCCTCTTCTCGACTTCGTCGGAATGAGTCCTACAACCGACTGATTCTCCTTCGTTATATTTCGCTTGAGGATTCCAAGGCTGCGCGGGCTCTGTGCCTGACCAGGTCGTACTTCAAAGAGGCCATGTTTTTTGCTGCTACGGCAGGACGCGTAGCAGAATTTCTTTATGACCGAAAGTGGACGACTCTCGATGAGTCACAACGCATAGAGGCTGTCTCGGAACTCGATCATATTCTTTCGCTCTAGCATCACCACGTACCTTCCTCGTAATTACAAAATGTGAGTAACACATGATCATCGCTCTAATCGCTGTAGCAGCCTCTCTACTAGTCATAGGGCACTACTTGGGCATGCCTTGGCTCAATCCAATTTCTGCCCTGGCAGCTCCGTGGGTAGCAGTGATGCTAATCGCCACTTTTCCCGGTGCACTAGAGCCTTCGTTGACGCCCGAATTATGGACGATGGTCTTCGTTGGGTTCTTGGCCTGTGCTACGGGCTCGCTACTAGGGTGGCTATTTAGCGCGTCTTGGAAAACGGATGGACGTATCCTTCCGAAAATAAATAGCCAGCGGATATTCAGAGTCCATTTCGGTTTGAGCTTTGCTCTAGCAGGCTACGGCGTGATGCAGGCTGTTGACGCATGGCCCATCTTGCAGAGGCTGGGCGGCGTTCAAGCCATCTTTTCTACATCCGCCGCCCTCGGCAATGAATACAAATACCAGTACTCTCAAGACCGGCTGCAGATGACAAGTACGGCATTGGACGGTTCTACATTTATCAGTGGAAGCCTTGGTTATCTTCTATTTCTCGGTCATATTTCGCTGTTCACTGGTGCGGTCCTCTGGAAGACCGGCCACCGTGTCATGGCATCGATACCACTGATCCTGTCTGCTGGTTATAGCCTCTTCAGTCTTCAGCGGACGTCTTTCTTCATGTGTTTCCTTATATTCACAGTTTCCGCTCTTTATGCCGATAAAATTTCAAGAAACGATGATTCGAAAGCGCGTTCAAGAAGACAGAAAAGGAGTCGCGGTCGCCTTGCAGCCTTGGTTATAGGTGGTGCCGTGCTGCTTCCGGTACTCCTTTATCCTATACAGCAGCGTAATAATGCCACGCATAACTCGACCGGCCTTGAATCTCTCGCCCAATATCTCGTATCTTCTGTTGCTGGTCTTAACCAACGAATCGCCCCTGGCTTCTCTATAGCGACCCCACCGGCAGAAATAAGCGGAACTGTCGCACCCGCTGAAGGTCTCGGAGCTTATACCTTCACCGGTCTCTTCGGGCTGCTCAAGCGGGCTGGCATACCAGTTCCAGTAGCGCCCCATGCGTTCGATTATTACTCTGTAGAGATATTCGGTGCACCTTTCACCACTAATACCGGGACCTCCTATCTGGATTTCTATTTCGACTTCGGATGGCCTGGAGTCGTGCTCATGCCCCTGATCATCGGCTTCGTTGCCTCAATGGCCTTGCGGAGGTATCAGATGGGCAGTATCGCCGCGCTACCTGTGCTTGTGGTTCTGATGGTTTCCATAGTTTGGTCCTTCTTCGTGAACGCACTACTGGGTGACTTTAGGTATCTCTATATGACTGCGATCGCCGCTGTCACGTTACCCTGGATTATGTATGGTACTACCGCGTCCAAATTCAGCGTGGGAATGTCAAGAAAGAGGATACTAAGGTGAAGAGGACCTCTTTCATGAAACAAGTGGCGACCTCAGGTGCCGCTCGAATGCTCAGTTCCTACGCATTCGGATTTATCACTCAGGGAATTTATTTCGTTCTGATAGCCCGAACGCTCGGTGCGTCTGAGTTCGGTCTATTCACCGGTGCTATAGCTCTTGTTTCCGTGTTGGCTTGCTTAGTTGGCGTTGGGGCGGGAAATGTTCTAGTCCTCCAGACTGCAAGAGACCCTCTCATGCTTCGGCCGCAAATGGGGACTGCAATCATTTATATACTGACGACTGCGGTTCCTTTTGCCCTGACTGCTCTCTGGGTAGGCTCCCTAGGCGGCAGCCGCTTTCTCAACGTGCTCGTCCCACTTATCGTCTCTGAGATTTTTACCCTTCGTCTTTTTGATTTAGCTCAACAGGTCTTCCAAGCTAAAGATCAACTTGGTCGGACTGCCCTATGCGGGATCTTGACGGGATTACTACGGGTTTTAGCAGCCCTGGCGTTCAGTTTCTATCCAACTCCCACGGCAGCAAACTGGTCACTCCTATACGCAGGAACAACGGTGCTAACAAGCGCGATTGTACTCGCTTGGGCTTTGAGGGCCACTGGTCGCCCGGTTGTCAAGTGGGACAACATGAAGACGACTTGGAGGCTGGGCATCTACTTCAGCTTAGGCACCGCTTCACGCACCCTTTATACGGATGCGGACAAGTATATTCTTTCCTCATACGGCCTCTTGACGGCCTCGGGCGCCCTTTCAGCCGCTTCCAAGATTATTACGATGGCGTCGGCGCCAATACAAGCAATGGTCTATTCCCTCAACACGAAACTGTTTCGAGCAGGATTAGAAGGACCCGTCTCTTCATGGGGCGTGATAAAGAAGCCCTTCTTTTTCACTTTGGCCTATGGACTCCTGATCGGTATTGGGCTTGCCCTGGCTTCGCCCCTCATTCCTGTGATTTTGGGACCGTCTTACCAACAGGCAAGCACCTACTTATGGGCATTATCCCCTCTTCTCGCCATGAACGGGATCCATTATTTATTCGGTGATGCTCTGATGGGCTTGGGCCGGCAAGCTCTCAGGAGCATCGTGCAGTTCTTAGCGGCGCTGGTTGCTGTCATAGCCAACGTGGCCTTAATCCCCGTCGTGGGCCCCGATTTCGTAATAGTTTCTGCTTTAGTCTGCTCATCAGGCCTTGCACTTTTTATGGCTACCATTTTTATGGGACTATACCGTCGCGAAAAGCGCGATGAACGAGGGCAAGGCAAATCTTTCGCTAAAGGTGTAAACCAGCATGTCTGATCAATTCGAAATTTTGCATGTCTCTCAAGCCAGTAGTGGCGGCGTGCTGAATGCACTCGTGCAGTTGGCAAACTCACAGTCGGCTAGCGCTGCACGTGTTCATGTCTTGCTTTGTCGGAGGGACGATACGCCAAGTCCAGAAGATCTACGACGACTCTTCGCTGACGACATTTGCCTTATTGAGGCATCCGGCCGGGGCATGAGCATTAAATCTTCGTTCATCCTATTTCGCGAGATGGTTCGGGTGATCAAACGAATTCATCCCACCCATATCCATCTCCACTCGTCCTTTGCGGGTGCGGTTGGAAGACTTGCCGCCCTAAGATTGAATCGGCAAAAGACAACAATATACAGCCCTCATGGCTTCTCGTTCCTTCGCCAGGACGTCTCTGCAGGCAAACGGCGCATATTCGCTCTGATAGAGCGAGCTCTGCATTCGACAGGCAGCTCCATGGCGCTCGTATCTCCATCCGAGCGTGAGGCAGCGCGAAGCCGTCTTTCCTCAAAGCGCTTGTTCGTACTGGAAAACGGAATCGACATCCTTTCACTGCCTCCTGCTAGTCGGGAAGGCTTTCGTCCGATGATCGGCACAGCCGGCCGAGTGACGTATGCAAAGGCTCCGTGGAAGTTTTCGGCGTTGGCAGGCGAACTTGAAGGCGTTGCAGATTTTCTATGGATTGGAGGGGGTGGGACTTCTGAAGCAGATGCTTGGATCTCAACTCCTTCTGTTCACGTGACCGGCTGGCAGACCGAAGAGATGGCCCTTCGTAAGATCGCGGGCCTCGACGTTTATGTATCAACTTCGCTGTGGGAGGGCCTCCCAATCGCCGTCGTCCAAGCTCAAGCTCTTGGTATTCCTTGCGTAGTCTCAAATTGTGTCGGCAACGTCGACGTGGTTCAGCATGGCGTAACGGGCTTTATAGCTAAGGATGATCAGGAATTGCGGGACTACCTTTGGCAGCTCATCAACGATGAGGGCCTCCGTCGCGAGTTCGGCGAAAGCGCTGCGTGCTATGCCCAACAACGTTTCGACAGTAGGCGGCTTGGACCCGCGTCTTTTCAAATTTACTCCCAAACTACAACTTCATCTTCGTCTTAGGAGAAGATTATGCTCCAAGACTTCGAGTGCAACGTGTCTCACACAACCGCTAATGTGTCTCGGACCTCAAGATCTATTTTGACATTTTGTACTGTGCGATATCAGGCCGTATGGCTATACCGGTTGTCATCAAGGCTTGGCGCAATCAGCCCCGCCTGCGGTTATTTCATAAAGCAGCTGAATCAGGTACTTACCGGAGCCGATATCTCATGGCAGGCCGATATCGGCCCAAATCTGGTTCTATTTCATCCATCAGGTGTTGTGATTGGCCCAGACGTCGTCATCGATTCCGATTGCCAAATCCAACAGGGAGTAACGCTTGGTGCGTCGGGCAGAATCTGGGATGGGTCTGATTCCCCCAGACTCGGTCGAAACGTTTATCTTGGCGCTGGTTGTCGCGTCCTGGGCGGGGTAGCCATTGGTAATCGCGTGACCGTAGGGGCCAATGCAGTTGTTCTTTCCGATATCCCGGATGACTCTACGGCCGTAGGCGTTCCCGCAGTAGCACTTTCTAAGTACGGTCATTAGTCGTTGTTCGCTAAGTAGAAAAAGGCATGGGGTTTTTTTGAAGGCTATTAAATGGCGGGCAAAATATGTCAGGCGCATCCGATGTGTCGATGCTCTTGTCATAGTTTGGGCCATTGTTGGAGCGTATGGCGTGCGGTTCGGATTTGACGATATCTCGGAAGACAAACGTCAGGATATTGATTACATCCTTCTTTCTGTCATCTTGGCGGCGAGTTGGTGGATCATGCTCGGTTTCTGGGGCTCCCGGGAACCCCACATTCTGGGTGCTGGTTCCGAGGAATATAAACGGGTAATAGCAACATCGGCTTGGTTGTTTGGCTTTGTTGCAGTTTTTTCCTATGCAGCGAGAGTGGACACTGCCCGAGGATTCGTAGGTCTCGCCTTCCCAGCAGGAGTGGTGGGACTTTTGGTTGCCCGTTGGCTTCTCCGGCAACATCTGAGCATTGATCGCCGCCAAGGGAAAAGCAGTTCTCGAGTTCTCATTATCGGGAGCCGCCATGCTGCATCGCACCTCGTCAAATCATTACGAAGTGCCCCCGCAGCTGGCTATCAGCCCGTGGCCGCATACCTACCTGGTGCACCCGCCTCCACTGCCTTAGCCGAAGTAGGAGTTCCCGTAGCAGGCGTAGATTCAGACCTCGACTCGATTCTGTCCACAATCAACGAGTTGGGCGTGGATTCAGTGGCTGTATCCGCAGGTGTGAACATGCATCCGCGGGAGTTGCGGCGGCTCGGATGGGAGTTGGCCGCGCGAGATGTTGGGATGATTCTTGCCCCAGCCTTAACCGACGTAGCTGGGCCCCGCATACACACTCAGCCTGTAGCCGGACTTCCGCTAATTCACGTCTCGACACCAAAACTCACAGGTGGCAAAAAGGTCGCAAAACGGGCGTTTGACCTGACGTTCGCCGGGATACTCGTTTTGGGCCTGCTTCCGCTATTCCTCGCTATTGCACTTATTGTCAAGACCACAAGTAGCGGCCCCGTCCTGTACCGCCAGCAGCGCATTGGCATTCGGGGCACCTCTTTCATGATGCTTAAGTTTCGGTCTATGAGAGTTGATGCAGATGATGAGCTTCATGCGTTGCTGGCAGCCCAAGGGACTTCCGACAAACCACTCTTTAAAGTCGAAAATGATCCACGCATCACCCCGGTCGGTCGTATTCTTCGGAAGTATTCCCTGGACGAGTTGCCGCAATTGTTCAATGTCCTAGGTGGCTCCATGAGTCTCGTCGGACCTCGTCCGCAGCGTGAGGGAGAGGTTGCACTTTATGACGACGACGCGCATAGGAGGCTCTACGTCAGCCCTGGAATGAGCGGATTATGGCAAGTAAGCGGTCGCTCAAATTTGACTTGGGAAGAGAGCATCAGGCTTGACCTCTACTATGTGGAGAACTGGTCACTGATGGGAGACGTCGTAATCCTCCTTAAGACTTTTAAGGCTGTTTTTGCAAGCACGGGCGCAGTCTAGATTTCGATCCCGTAGATTCTAGGCAGAAAATTCTCTTCTCAGCACAGTAAGGATGGAAAACGTAATGCGCATTTCTGTGATTGGTTGCGGGTATTTGGGGGCAGTTCACGCAGCATGCATGGCGAAGCTCGGACACGAAGTCATTGGTATTGACGTGGACGAAGAGAAAGTCCGCATGCTATCTGATGGCAAGGCGCCGTTTTTCGAACCGGCTTTTGACCAACTTCTTCAGGATTCCGCGGTCGCAAGTAATCTGACTTTTACAACGGATATCTCCTTAGCTTCAGGCAGTGCGGTGCACTTCGTTTGCGTTGGGACGCCTCAAAAAAAGGGTGAGAACGGGGCGGATCTAACTCACGTGGATGCGGCCTTCAACGGCTTACTTCCCTATCTGGAAGACGGATCGGTGGTCGTCGGAAAATCAACTGTCCCTGTCGGCACTGCAGGACGACTAGCCGAGCTTCTAAGCGGGCATAACGCGAAGGTACACCTAGTCTGGAATCCCGAGTTTCTCCGTGAGGGCCATGCGATTGCAGACACCCTGCGACCTGATCGCCTCGTTTACGGTGTCGATGACGGGTCCGAAGAGCATCCAGCAGTCGCCATCCTCGATGAAGTCTACGCCGTACCTCTCGCCTCCGGAGTCCCCCGGATAGTTTCCGATCACGCGACGGCTGAACTAGTTAAATCCGCAGCAAATTCGTTTCTTGCAACTAAGATTTCATTCATCAACGCTATGGCTGAAGTTTGCGAGGCGGCAGGAGCGGATGTGACGCGGTTGGCGGACGCTATAGGCCTCGACGATCGAATAGGACGAAAGTTTTTACATGCCGGTATAGGTTTCGGGGGTGGCTGTTTGCCGAAAGACATTCGCGCCTTTATGGCCAGGGCTGGGGAACTTGGAGCCGATCAAGCTCTAACCTTCCTCCGTGAGGTTGACGCGATCAATATGAGGCGCCGTTCGCGAGTGGTAGAACTTACGCGTGAATTATGCGAGGGAACTCTCTTGGGTAAGAGAATTACCGTGCTGGGGGCTGCTTTCAAACCCGATAGTGATGACGTACGTGATTCACCCGCCTTGAGCATTGCGGCTCAATTGCAGTTACATGGAGCCATAATAACTGTCACCGATCCGTGCGCCCTGCCTAATGCTGCCCGGCGTTTCCCTGAGCTCCAGTATGAGCTGGTAATTGATGAAGCAGTGGCCAACGCTGACGCACTACTCCTCCTAACGGAGTGGGACATATACCGTGACCTAGACCCATACGAAATCGCTGAGCATGTTGCCAGTAAGCGCATTCTGGACGGCCGTAACGTCCTCAACGTAGCAAAATGGCGCGCTGCCGGTTGGTCTTATAGAGGGATCGGGCGACCGTGACGACACCAGTAGTACTCAGCGGCGTCGACCACCGTCTACGTTCGGCATATCGACCGCCGGCGACCGCGAACCAGAGAAACCGAAGAAATCTGGCGCGGGTGAGTCTGTGGTTCGCAATCTTTGTGCTAATAAGTGCCGCCGCTCTGGCTTGGCTGGCAGTAAAAGCATCGGTAATCAAGGACGAACTTGAGTCGGCAACCGCGTTGGTTGCGCCTCTCAAGGACAGCATCAGCACAAATGATCTGGACAAAGCCGAGGCAACACTTGCGCAGATGCGTGCCCACACAACTTCAGCGCGCCTAGCTGCTGAAGACCCAGTCTGGAGCTTAGCCTCTGCAATGCCTGGCCTGGGAGCTAATTTCGGTGCCGTATCGGAAGTTGCTCGCACAGCTGACGACGTAGTCGAACTGGGTCTTACTCCACTAATTAGCGTTGCCGCTTCTCTAGACTGGAACACCTTAGTGCCCGGTACCGCCGGCGTCGATCTGACCGTGGTCGACGCTGCTTCTCCTTCCATCGTCTCTGCAGCCCACGCGGTAAGGACATCTGCTGATCGACTCGAAAGATTAGACGTTAGCTCCCTCCTGCCTCAAGTAGCCGATCCCTTAACTCAAGCTCGGGGACAACTGGGAGAAGTGACGGGAACACTCGACGCCGCAGCGGACGCTTCGCAGCTACTACCGCCCATGCTAGGACACGGCAGCCCTCGGACCTACCTTCTCATGATCCAGAACAACGCAGAGTCTCGAGCATCTGGCGGTATTCCAGGCGCACTGGCGGTGCTAACGCTAGATGAAGGCAAACTGAGCTTGGGGCAACAGACCAGTGCGAGTCAACTAGGAGTAATGGACGTTGCCGTGCCTGTTGATGCTGAACAGACTCAGATTTTCTCGACACGCTTGGGGCGTTTTATGCAAGACGCTAATCTGACTCCCGATTTTCCGACGGCAGCTCGTACCGCTCAGTCCATGTGGGAACAAAAGACGGGGCAGCACGTTGATGGTGTACTGTCCATTGACCCAGTGACGCTTGGTTATCTGTTGCAGGCAACCGGTCCCGTCTCTGTTGCAGCTCCTGAACATGTCGACCTTGCAGAAAGCGGCTTGCCGGTAGAGTTGAATGGTACAAACGTAGTCCAAACCCTACTTTCGGATGTCTACGCCAGGATTCCGGAACCTCAGATGCAAGATGCTTACTTTGCAGAGGTGGCACGCCAGATATTCTCAGCCCTGGATGGCGGCCGCGCGGATGCGAAAAGTCTGATCAGCGGCATTTCTCGTGGGGCCACGGAAGGACGCGTTCTGGTGTGGTCAGGTCTAACTGACGAGCAGACGGTCATAGGGAAATACCCCTTGAGCGGCTCGATTTCAGGGCCAAGCGTCCAGCCTGCGGAGTTCGGTGCCTACTTCAACGATGGGACGGGCGCCAAAATGGATTATTATGTTCGGCGAACCGTCCAGTTGATCAAGGAGTGCCCGAAGGACGGTTACGAACAGATCACGGTACGGGTCACCAGCACAAACACTGCGCCAGCGGATGCAGCCACTTCCTTGCCAGCCTATGTAACTGGGGATGCCAACTTCGGAGTGCCGCGGGGGTCAGTACAGACGAATATCCTTGCTTACGGACCAATTCAAGCCAACGTTGAAACGGTGAAGCTAGACGGGCAAAGGACTGAATTTGCCCCCTATTTACATAGCAACAGGCCCGTTGGAGTACTGGCCATACGCTTAGCACCAGGGGAAAGCCGGACAGTCGACTTCACATTCGGAAAAATTGTTCAGCACACGCCACCGACATTGGTTGTCACTCCTACGGTCCAAGCTGTAAACGAGGTAACACGACCAACAGAAAACGCGCCTTGCGGTAGCAGCTAAGGGTCAGCGTTAACACTAAGTAAACCGTCTTGATTGAGATTGCTCACCGCGAAGAGCAAGTGGTAGTGTCTCTTTTGGGATAATTATCCGTAGTTCTGCACAGGGTCTCGTGCGGAGGGGAATACTCCCCAAAATCGGGTACATCAAAAACTTAAACGTCTCCGGGGGGACACATGAAGAAAACTCTTGCAGCACTCGCGCTTGCCGGTTCTATCGCACTGATCGGCTCGGCACCTGCCGTCGCTGGCACCTACCCGCCACTGCCGCCTCAGGCCGCCGTCTCCGACGGTACCGTCGGCCCGGGCGAAACTTTCGTCTTCCGCGGTCAGGGCTTCCTGGCAGGCGAAACCCTCACCATCACCGTTACGCCCGGCAACCCGCCGGCCGCCGGTGGCGCCAACATTGCTGGTGGTACGTCTTTCGCCGCAAAGATCCCGGTTTTCTTGGCCCCGCAGACGTTCAGTGCAACCGCTGACGCTCAGGGAGTCGTGGAATTCCCGATCTCTATCTCTGAGGCTGGCAGCTACTCGATCACGGCCACAGGCAATACGTCCGGTGTAACCGTCGGGCCCGTCAGGGTTGTAGTCGCACCGGGATTTGCTAACGGTGGCGCAGCAGGGGCTAACGCAGGTGGAAGCAATGGAACGGGCGCATCAGCGTCTCTTTCCAACTCCGGTACCGGTCTTGCTGACACAGGCGCTGACTCCGGTCTGGTCCTCTGGACCCTGGTCGGTGCTGGAGCACTGGCCGCCGGCGCAACTTCTGTGGTCGTAGTCCGCCGCCGCGCCAAGGCAGAGGCTTCAGCCTAGTCTGCAGAGCCTAAAGCAACAAGGAAGGTGGGGGTTCTCCGGGAACGGAGAACCCCCACCTTCTGCGTTTGAGGTTTCGACAGGTTCAAGCACCGCGGCCACCGCCGGGCTGTCGCATCTATTACGTCTATGGGGAAACATTGGTTCAAAACACCCCGCGAGTCGGACTTCTCAATGCCGCTCCCCCACGCACGTGTGCTCCACCACGTCCTTCTCGCGCTCCTGGTGGTAGCGGCAGCGTTAGCCCTTCTACGGACATCCTGAGGGCCTTGTGAGCCTCATCCGCAATCGCAAGATTTGGCAACTGCTCTTGGCGGCCATACTGGTTTCCTTGGCAGTTGTGGCTTTCTGGCCGAACCCCGTAGACCAACCTATACAAGGGGAGTTGACCGACACCTTGAATTCCCTTCAGCAACGAGGAGCTCCCCGCTGGTTCAATTACAGATTCACTGAAGCGGTGGCTAATATTGCCCTTTTTGTGCCGCTCGGATTTGTTAGTGCTTTGGCATTTTCCAACAAACGCTGGTGGGAGACTGGCTCATTTGGGCTGCTCATCTCCGGCTGCATGGAGCTAGGCCAGCTCCTCTTTCTTCACAGCCGCTATGCCAGCTTTCTGGATCTCATGACAAATACGACGGGAGCTGTCATAGGGGCTCTGCTTGCCGCTTGGGGAATCAAAAAACTCGAGGCCCGCCGCCTTCCGGCTGCGGACCTCTAAAAAGTCAGTACGGCAAAGAGCTAGTTAACGAAAGCCTTCATCCAGGTCTTCAGGTCCTCACCGAACTCCACCCGCTCCGAGGCCAGTGTGATGACTGCTTTGAGGTAGCTCAGCTTGTCGCCCGTGTCGAAGCGGCGGCCCTTGAAGACCACGCCGTAGACGCCGGAGCCTTCGCCCTCGCCGGCGGCCAGGGTCTGCAGTGCATCGGTCAGCTGGATCTCGTTGCCACGGCCTGGTTCTGTGTTCTCCAAAACGCCAAACACGGACGGGTGCAGCACGTACCGGCCGATCACGGCCAGGTTGGACGGGGCGTCAGCCACCGCCGGCTTTTCCACCAGGCTGTTGACGCGGACGTAGTCTTCACCCTCGACTGCGGTGATGTCCGCGCAACCGTACGCACTGATCTGGGAGGGATCAACCTCGATCAGCGCGATGACCGAGCCACCGGTTTTCTGCTGCACCTCGATCATGGTGGTCAGCAGGGACTCGGCCTCGTCAATCAGGTCATCGCCCAGGAGTACGGCGAAGGGCTCATCCCCCACGTGCTGCTTCGCGCAGAGCACCGCGTGGCCCAGTCCTTTGGCCTCACCCTGGCGGACGTAGTGGATGGGACCCAGTTCGGAAGCGTACTGGATCGACTCCAGCCGGTCCTTGTCGCCCTTCTCCTCCAGCACCCGTTCCAGGCCGGGAGCGCGGTCGAAGTGGTCCTCGAGGGCACGCTTGCTGCGGCCCGTAATCATCAGGACATCGTTGAGGCCGGACTTTACGGCTTCCTCAACGACGTACTGGATGGCCGGACGGTCAACAACCGGCAGCATTTCCTTCGGCATCGCCTTGGTTGCGGGCAGGAAGCGAGTTCCCAGTCCGGCAGCAGGAATGACGGCTTTGGTAACAGCTTTCCCCATAGTCATAGCTGAACCTTACAAATTCTCGGGAGATAAAGGCAATTTTATCGGTCGTTCTCTCGGTTCAAAGCTCAACCGCGTAGGGTCCTGAGGTCCCGGAGGGTTTGAGGAGCCGAGCGTAGGAACCGGGCCCATCTGGCTCGATGGAGCGACAGGCGTCCGCGTATTGACATGTCGGCGTGTATGTTGCCGCTTAGGAAGACCTCAGGCGGTGGGAAAACCGCTCTCCATATCATTTTCAATTTTTCGAGCCATGGAGCTTGGACGATTGCAATGAGCCGCGCGCTGCCAGGCGCCCTAGTCACGAGACGGTTCTGCCATTCGGTGGATGGCTCAGGCCACTCCGGCATCGCCATCCCCGAAAGGAGGCCCTCCAGAAATGGACGTATGGCCGCCAGTGACCCTGCCGCTGTCGCGATTTCCAGAACATCCGCTGCCTGTGATTCTTCTTCCGTCAGGTGGCGTAGAAACTCCAGTTCATGTCGGCAAGCTGGCAACTGCGGTGACCGGAGGGCATGGAGCGCCAAGATCAGAATCCCCAGCGCCCTTGATGGAACCCGCAGCGCTTGTCCCGCCAGCCCAAGCTCCTCGGTGCGCGCCCACATCGCCTCAAAACAATCGGTAGCGGGAAACTCCATGCCCGGAAAGCGGAAGTGGAGATCAATGCAGCACGGCCACTCACGGTGGACGAGGGTAATTGCATGCTTGGGGAAGGTTGTGGTGTCCGGATCTGCCGGCCGATTTTGCCAACCCCGCTCGCGTAGGCCCTGCAGCATTCGTTCGACATCCGTGGGTGACACGAAAACGTCCACGTCCGCTGACATCTTCGGCTGGCGCAGTCCTTGGACCACACTGACTGGGCCCTTTATAAAGAAGGCCCGAATGCCCAGACCTTGGGCCACACGCGACACCAAGGCATGCCCCAAGAGCACCCCTTCGGGGATGCTGAGCTGAGTTTCATCGGCAGGGGTCGCCACGGAGGTCACTTATCCCTTGCCCTGCGCCCGCTCAGCGCCGCTTCTATGACGCCTTCCGCACCGGTATCCCCTCCGCTGCGGACCAGCTGTAGTTCAGCAAGAGCCGCTGGCCGCCCAGCGGAGGTATAGGTTCCGTAATACAAATAGGCGTCTGTTCCCTTGGTCGGCAGGTAGTTCAGGACCGCACCGAGGATGCGTCCCCTGACCTTCTCAAGGTTTCCTAGGGACTGTGCCACCTGTTCCTGAGTGGTCCGGCCCGTACGAACCACCAGGATAGCTCCGTCAGCGGCGCGGGACAGCACGGCAGCATCGGTTACTGGAAGCAGAGGCGGAGCGTCTATCAGGACGACTGCGTCTTCGGCCAGGGTATCGAGCATGTTCTTCATGGCACCGGAACCCAGCAGCTCACTGGGATTCGGAGGGATCCGTCCGGATCCGAGGACAGACAGATTAGGTAGCGCACCCCAGGGCTGAAGGACGTCCGCCAACTCAGCGGTGCCGGTGAGGACATCGGTGACCCCCACCCCTGGAACAAGGTTGAAAACGTCCACCAGCGTGGGACGGCGGAGGTCGCCGTCGACCACTACAACGTTCTCACCCGCAGCCGCCATAGTGACCGCGAGGTTAGCCGTGACGGTCGATTTGCCTTCTGACTGCACCGAGCTAGTCACCACGATGATCCGGGGCGGCTGGTCCACGTCTAGAAAGCTGACGTTGGTGCGCAGTTCCCGGAGTGCTTCAGCCATCGCTCCGCCGGCGTCCTGCACTTGCGCCGCAGTGCCGGCATCCAAGACCGTGCTTTTCCTGTCCAGGCGGTGGTCCACCGGAAGCGTGCCGATCACAGGGACACCGAACAACCCTTCGATTTCTGCAGCCCTGCGGATACGACGGTCAAGGTGCCGGCGGACCACCGCATAGGCCACGCCGAGGCCCAGTCCGACGACAGCGCCCAATGCCAGGTTGAGCTTAAGGTTGGGCGAAGTGGGGCTCGTAGAAATGATCGCTTTGCCCAGCGGGAGCACACGGACAGCCGTTGCGGTGACGTTTGCTGGCAACCCCGCGTCGGAGTTAGCGTTTGCGCCAGCCTCAACGGTGGAGTCGGCTGCAGGTGCCGTTTCGATCGCTTCAACTTGTGCAGCGAGGCCGTTGACCCATGCATCCGCGACGCGCTGTGCTGTGGCCGGGTCGGTGGATTCGGCGGTCACCCGTATCTCGGCGGTGTCCAGCGGTACCTTCACGCTGATACTCCCGAGCAGGGCGTCGGCGGTGGTCCCCAGTGCCAGGGAGGCGATCACGCGGTCCGCCACGAGCCGCGACTTGGCTACAGACTCATAGTTCTTGACCTTGGCCTTGGCAAGGCTGTCCCCAGCCAGTGACAGGCTGACGTTGTCCGAGCCCGGAGTGACCACGATGCCGCTGGAATCGCTGGAGTAAACCTTGGGTTGGACGACAGTCCAGCCGACCGCCGATGAAGTACCCAGCAGGGTGAAAGCGACTATTGCCTTCCAGTACGCCCGAAGCATGCGGAGGTAGTCGGTCAGGTCCATGCCAGGCGGTGCTTCCGCGGGCCCGTTGGTTGTGCTCATGGTAGTTTCCTTCACTCAAGATTCTAGTTTTCCTGTCCGGTCTTTGCGGCCGGGTATAGCTTTCGAAAGGTCTCCGGGGTCGGGCTACTACTTATTGCCCTGATGCAGGACTAATTTCGCGATAAGCAGCTCTGTGGCTGCCATGACGGCGTCCATGTGGCCCTCCGGTGTGCCATGCACCTTGCATACTTCTTCAGTCAACTGGTTCAGCGGGACTGGGCCGGCGGATGCGTCCCAGATCGCCGGGCCGATCCCACTGAGCCGAACAATCTCGTTTTCCAGCATGACCAGCATGTCCCCGGCGATGCGCACGGCATCCTTCGGTACTGCACGCCGGATCCAGCCGTTCGGTAGGTGTCCGGGCCAGCCGTCATCTATTGCCTCGGAGTCCCACTCAGGCTCTGTCCGCGGCTGTGTGCCGAACAATGAATCCAGCGCTGCCGGCAAATCACCCGCCTCTGAATACGTCACCTGCCACACTCCCCCAACGCTGTCGATCAGGCGGCAGAGTGATTGCAGCGGCTCTTCGATCTCGCCCTGCGAGGACGACTCCGGAATCAGGGCAAGCACAGCGTCGGCCAGCGGGATCCTCTGCAGTACCGGCGCCACAGGGCTGTCACTTTGGACCCGGTCCAACAGCACGATGGACTTGATGACGGGGCTAACAGGCGCTGGCTGAAGTCCAAGCTCGTCCGGTCCCACCTGTCGCTTGGGTTGCCCGGGCGCATGCTTTATGGAGAGTGGCTTTGGGTATGGAACCACCGTTCCGCCAGGTGCGATGGCTACGGTTTCGTCCGTGACATAACCATATTTCCGGGACAACACGGAAGCCGCAGTGGTCTTGCCCGTTCCCGACTTCGCCACCAGCGCGACCACCGCCCCTGTTGCTGGGTCCGCCACTCCGCAGGCGTGGAGCATCGTCAGCTCGCCTGCGTTGGCAAGGATTGCGGTCACCGTAAGCCGGGACGTGAGGTTCTCAGCCAGCTCCTCGAAGGAGGCAGCCTGCAGCTGGAACATCCCGTCGTCGTGCTTATGCGACTTCCAAGCGACTGAAGCGCTGAACGGCTGATCATCTGAGGGTTCCATCGGCAGCGAAGGAAGCAGGGGCTTGCGGCTGCTGGCACATCGTCCCCAAGCCAGGCTCATACTCTCGCGCTGCTGCCACGTGGCCGCAGGGCCCCAGCGAACAGCGAACTGTGTGCCCAAGACCTCCAGGGCCAGCAGGTCACTGCTTCTTGCCAATTCGGCGAACAGCCGTTGTTCCCATGCAAAAAATGCGTTCCCCATGATTCCCCCGGACAAGCTGTTAGCGCGAAGCGTCGCGGTCAGCCTCGATCAAGCGCTGGGCTTCCAGGCTGGCAAGGAACTGTTCCACCTGGGACTGCATCTGCCCTGACTGGTCTTCAAAGGTGGCTTCGAGCTCGCTGAGGATGGACTGCTCTGTTCGTTTACCGTCGATGAGATCCCAGATGGTCGCAGCCGTGCCTTCGAGGACCACAGGTTGGTTTGCGTCGAGGTGAAGCAGTGCGACGCGGCAACTAGAACCGGTGCGGGCTTTGGCAACATGGCTGGAGTGCCGCCAGATGACGTTCGTGGTCATAGCGTTATCGTGGAGCCGGGGACCAGTTGTTTGGTGGTACCGCTTTGTTGGAAAGTAATCAAGGAAGTTACAGCGTAGGTGGCGGCATCCTGCTTGCGTCCGCTGTAGGTGTAGCCGCTTAACAGAAATTCGAGGCTTGTAGCACCTGCTTGCAAGGTATGGGCAAAATTGGCGCTGAACGTGTTGCCCTGAGAGGGCGGCGTGAAGGTCAAGGTAGTGGATCCCACGGTGACCGTTGAAAAGGAGACGGCGGGTGCAGAGGAGGCCGCCGACTGAGGGGCGATAGTAATCAAAACCTGAATGGAACCAATTACTCCACCCAGGTCCTTAAGACTCAAAGCTGCAGGTACCGTCACGCCTGTACGATCATGGCCCGTAGCCGATGATGAAAGCATGCTTTGCGTTCCGGTTGTGAATGAGCCGGATGCCGGTGTCACGGTCACGGGTGGCGGCGTCGGTCCCGACGCCGCGGCAGCCGGAGTGGCAATTGCAGTCGCTATGACGGGCAACGACCAAGCCACCCCAGCGACTACCCTGCGGCGGCTGAAGCCGTTCTCTTCGCCGCTAGTGACCTTTTCGTTCAAAACCTCAGACAATGACGCCCCCAGAGTAGTTTTGAGCATGGTCAGCTACTGATAGCCGACGCTGTGCTTGGGCCGGGATATCCGGCTTCTTCTACTCTTGCGAATGTGTCTAAAGATTCCTCCAGCCAAAGCTTCAAGGTTGAGTCAAGATCTCCTCTGCTTGGCGTTGAGGTTTTGAGTTGAGGTTTCGACAGGCCTAACGCCCGGGGTGATCAGATTGACCCTTTGGTTTCGACAGACTCAACCACCGAAAGGCGGCAGGCGCAACCACGTAAGGTGATGGACTCAACCACCGAAGCCGCTGAATTTCGGCTCACGCTTCTCCTGGAACGCCCGGAATCCCTCGGCGTAATCCTCTGTCTTGCAGAGCCGCGCCTGTTCGGTGTTTTCCTCGGTCATGGCCTCCCACAGGCCCAGCCGCTGGTCGCGGATGTGCGCCACCAGTTCCTTGCTGGCGTTGAAGGCACCGGTGGCACCCAGCGCCACACGCGACGCAATTTCCCGCGTCGTGTCCAGGAGTTCATCTGCCGGCATCGCCCGGCTGAACATTCCCTGCGCCACCGCCTCGGCCCCGCTCATCAGCTCGGCCGTGTAGATCAGGTCCAGCGTCCGGTGCATGCCCAGCCGCTCCGTGAAGTACCAGTGCCCGCCGGAATCCAGCGTGGCTCCCAGCTTGGCGAACGGCGACCCGAACTTCGCGTTCTCCGCCACGTACACCACGTCCGTGGCCAGCAGCAGCCCCAGCCCCACGCCCAGGCACGCACCGTGAGCCGCGGCGAACGTCGGCGCCGGGAACGCCGCCATCTTCTTCAGCAGCGGCTCCACCAGCCCGCCCAGGTACGCCGCGGCGTCGTCGCCCCCCGGGGTCACGTTCTGGATGTCCCGGCCCGCGCAGAAGGCGCGGCCCTCTCCCCTGAGAAGCAGCGCCCGCACCTCACCGCGCGAGGCGGCGGCAGCAGCGTCGTCGTACGCCTGTGTTAAATCCTGCAGGGCCTGCTCGTCCAGCGAGTTCAGCTTGTGCGGGGCGTTCAGGACAACCTCGGCGACGCCGTTGCTGATGGAGAGGGAGATCATTCGTTCTCGTTTCTACTTGGGCTGGGTTTCGACAGGCTCAACCACCGGCGATGGCTCGACCACCTGGGCTTCTGGGTCTCGACAAGCTCGACCACCGAAACCACCCGCTCGTTTAGACGTCGAAGTCGACGGTGACTTCCTTGCTGGTGGGGTGGCTCTGGCAGGTCAGTACGTACCCCTTGTCCAGCTCATCCTGCTCCAGCGCGTAGTTTTCGTCCATGGTCACGCTGCCGGTGACCACCTTGGCCCGGCAGGTGCCGCACACTCCCCCGGCGCACGCGAACGGCACGTCCGGGCGGACCCGCAGCGCGGCGTTGAGGATGGACTCGCGGGCGTGCGTGGGGCTGGCCACGTCGCCCTGCAGGCCGTCCAGCTTGAACGTGATCTTGTACGTCTCCTTGGACTCGTCCACCACCACGGGCCGGCCGGCGTGCCCCTCCGGGCGGTCCGGCTTGCCCGACGTGAACAGCTCGAACCGGATGTTCTCCGGCTTCACCCCGCGCTCGGCCAGGGTGTCCCGGCACAGCTGCACCAGCTCGAACGGCCCGCACAGGAACCACTCGTCCACGTCGTCCGCGTGGATGGCGGTGCCCAGCAGCTGCTGGAGCTTCTCGGCGTCGATCCTGCCGCTCAGCAGCGGCGCGATCCGCTGCTCGCGGGACAGCACGTGGTGGATGGCCAGCCGCTGCGGGTACTTGTCCTTCAGGTCCGCCAGCTCCTCCAGGAACATCACGTCCATGGCCGCCTTGTTGGCGTAAATCAGGTCGAACCGGGTGTCCGGGCTGGCGGCCAGCAGGGTGCGGGCGATCGCGATCACCGGGGTGATGCCGCTCCCGGCCGCGATGGCCACGAAGTTGCCCGGCTCCCCCGCCATGTCCTCCGGATGGTTCATGGAATTCATGACGTTCTGCTCCACGGTGGAGCCGTCCCGGCCGTGCTTGGACACAAACGCGCCCATGGGGCTCATGACGTCCAGCGTGTCCCCCGCCTTCAGCTCGGCGTTGGCCCACGTGGAGAACAGCCCGCCCAGGTCCTTCTTCACGGCCACGCGGATCTCGCTGCTGCCGTCCGGGAAACTGCGCGGCTCCGCGCAGATGGAGTAGCTGCGGCGCACCTCGTGCAGCTCGCCGGTCTCATCCGGCAGCTTGGTGCGCAGGGCCACGTACTGGCCGGGCAGGTAGTCGAACTGGCCGGCGAGCTCCGCCGGGACGTGGAAGGAGACCTCGATGGCGTCCTCAGTGAGCCGGCGCACCTCCTTGACGGCGAGCGTGTGGAAGGACGGACGACGGCGGCCGGCGGCCTGCGCCGATTCGGCGGCGGTCTGGCGGACAACAGGCATGGGGCTTCCTTACAGGACCTTGAAGTAGTCGAACGGTTCCTTGCAGTCCTGGCACACATACAGCGCCTTGCAGGACGTGGAACCGAACCGGGTGAGTTCCCTGGTGTTCAGGCTTTGGCACTGCGGGCACTTGACGGCCAGGCTCAGGCGGACGGGGCCGTTGTGGCCCAGCCCTGCTTTGCCCGACGGCGGCGCGATGCCGTACTCCCGCAGCTTTGCCTTGCCCTCGTCGGTCATCCAGTCCGTGGTCCAGGCCGGGGCGAGGACCAGGTCCACGTGGACGTTGCTGTAGCCCTCTTTGGCGAACGCTGTCTGCAGGTCGTCGCGGATGGCGTCCATGGCCGGGCAGCCCGAGTAGGTGGGGGTGATGGTGACGGTGACTGCGCCGTCTTCTGTCACCTGCACGTCCCTTAGTATTCCCAGGTCTGCGATGGTCAGCACGGGGATCTCGGGATCGCAGACGGTGGCGGCAATGTCCCACCCCGACTGCCGCGGCGTCCGGGTCCTGGTCTCGAAGTTGGAGATGTACATGGCCGCGGTCACCACTTGGCTCCCGGGTACTCGCGGGCCAGGACCTGCATCTCGGCCAGGATGTAGCCCAGGTGCTCGGAGTGCTTCCCGTGCCGGCCGCCGCCGGGGGCTGCCGGAACGTCCGGCACCTCCAGTTCGGCTTCCTTGAGGACGTCGCCGGTCAGCCGGTCGAAGTCCTCCCGCAGGGTGGACGGCGCGACGGCGGCACCCGCCTCGGCGAGGCGGTTCGTCAGCTCATCGTCCTGGAACAGTTCATTGACGTACGGCCACATCAGGCGCAGGCCGTGGATCATCCTGGTGCACGACTCCTCGGTGCCGCCGGCCAGCCGCAGGATCCACTGGACGCTGTGGTCCCGGTGGTAGTCCACTTCCTTCACGGCCTTGGCGGCGATGGCTGCGAGCGTGGCGTCCGACGATTCCGTGAGGCGGCGGTACAGCTCGAACTGGTAGTAGCTCACGATGAACTGCCGCGCGATGGTCACCGCGAAGTCCCCGTTGGGCTGCTCGAACAGTTGGACACTGCGGAACTCGTGCTCGCGGCGGAAGTAGGCGAGGTCGTCCTCGGTTTTGTCCCAGGCACCGCCGGCGTAGCTGAGGAAGGACCGGGCGTGGCCCAGCTGGTCCAGGGCGATGTTGCCCAGGGCCACGTCCTCCTCCAGCTCGGGTGCACGGGAAATCCAGTGGCCCAGGCGTTGGGCGAGGATCAGGGCGTCGTCGCCCAGCCTGAGGGCGTACTCCGCGACGTCTTCGCTTGGTTTGGCGAGGCCGGTGCGGACCTCGAGGGCGATGTCCTCCGGGCGGAGCGCGTTGCCGGGGGTGATTCTTGTTGCGGAGGCGTTGGAGTCGCCGCTGCCAGCTACACCGGTGGAGATGTCGCCGTGGCCGGTGGTGGTTTCGGGGGTGCTCACAGGTGCTTTACCCCTTCGCTCTTGGTGTAGTACGTGGCGTGCCGGTAGTCCTTGCCCTGCGGGGACTCGAAGAACGATCCCTTGGAGTCCGGGTCGCTGGCGGCGATGGCCTCGGCCGGGACAACCCAAATGGAGACGCCCTCGTTGCGGCGGGTGTAGAGGTCGCGGGCATTGCGCAGGGCCATGGCGGCGTCCGGTGCATGCAGGCTGCCGGCGTGCACGTGGCTCAGCCCGCGGCTCGACCGGACAAAGACCTCCCAAAGGCCCCAGGCCCCGCGGTCAGTTGTTGAGCCTGCCGAAACCTCGGGCTCAACCACCGGACGATCGTTGGTTGAGCCTGTCGAAACCACCGCCGGGCTCACCTTTTCGGCGTCGCGGTTGATCTCGGTGGCCGAGCTTGCGGGGACTTCCGGGTTGCCGTGCGGACTCATGCTGCGTATTCCTTCGTCTTCTTTGACTGTTTTGCTGCGTAGGCGGCGGCTGCCTCACGGACCCAGGCGCCGTCGTCGTGCGCTTCCCTGCGGCGCTCCAGGCGCTGGGCGTTGCAGGGGCCGCGGCCGGCGAGCACTTCCTGGAACTCGTGCCAGTCCAGCGGGCCGTGCTCCCACTTTTTGGTGTCCTCGTTGAAGCGGACCTGGTCATCCGGGAGCGTGAGGCCCAGGACCCTGACCTGTTCCACCATCATGCCCACAAAGCGGCTGCGGAGTTCGTCGTTGCTGAAGCGCTTGATGTTCCAGGCCATGGACTGCTTGGAGTTGGGCGAATCGTCGTCCGGCGGGCCGAACATCATCAGGGCCGGGGCGTACCAGCGGTTCACCGCGTCCTGGGCCATCTGCTTCTGCTCGGGGGTGCCGTTGGAGAGTTCCAGGAGGATCTCGAAGCCCTGGCGCTGGTGGAAGCTCTCCTCCTTGCAGATGCGGACCATGGCGCGGCCGTAGGGGCCGTAGGAGGCGCGGCACAGCGGGACCTGGTTGCAGATGGCGGCGCCGTCCACCAGCCAGCCGATGGCGCCCATGTCCGCCCAGGTGAGCGCAGGGTAGTTGAAGATGCTGGAGTAGCGGGCCTTGCCGGCGATGAGGTCGTCCATCATCTTGTCCCGCGTCTGGCCAAGGGTTTCGGCGGCGGAGTAGAGGTAGAGCCCGTGGCCGGCCTCGTCCTGGACCTTGGCCATGAGGATGGCCTTGCGCTTGAGGCTGGGGGCCCTTGAGATCCAGTTGGCCTCGGGCTGCATGCCGATGATCTCGGAGTGGGCGTGCTGGCTGATCTGGCGGAGCAGGGTCTTGCGGTAGGCCGCCGGCATCCAGTCCTTGGGCTCGATGCGTGAGTCCTCGGCCATGACGCGGTCGAAGTGGGCCTGCGCCTCTTGTTCTGCTTCCGGGGATAGCTCGGCGGGCACTGACTGCAGGTTCTGCGCTGCCATGGTTGCTCCTATGCAAAGACCTTCTGGGACGTGCGGAATTATTTACCGACCGTTCGTTCAGGATATGCGGAAGCGTTTGGGGCCGTCAAGCGGTGGGCGTGTTCCCCCTCCTCGCTGCTCCGCTCTCCGCTCCCTTGCCCCCGCTACTCCCCCTCTTCCCGACGCCCCATCACCTCCTGCGGGTTTTCCCGGGACGCTCTATCAGCCCCTGCGGGTTTTCGCCAAATGCTCTATCACCTCCCGCAGGTTTTCCGGCGACGCACTATCACCTCCCGCAGGTTTTCCCGTGACGCCCCTTCTGCGACTCGCGAATTCGGTTTCGACGCGGCCATTTCCCCGCGCGCCCCATATATCGGCCGCGTCAGTGCACCTGAGCGTCGAGGCGGAATTTGAGCGTCGCCATCTCCCGCTACTGAGGCGGGCGCCGCCGTCGTCCGCTTCTGCCGGCCCACACCTGCGCGCTCTGCCCTGCGACTCGCAAACCCGGTTTCGATGCGCACATTCCCCTTCGCGGCCCATATACCGGCCGCGCCAGTACAGCTGCGGGTCGACCCGGAATTAAGCGTCGCCAGCACTTCTCCACATAGCGGCACACCCCCTGCCCACGGGCGACACGGAGCTGGCAACGTGAGTCCATGCCGGATCTTCCGCCACTCTTGTTGTCCCGCGACCGCTTCGTTCACGGGATGACTCCGAACGAGCTCGCCAAGCTCGTGAAGGCCGGCACCCTGGTCCGCGTCCGGCACGGCGTCTACGTAGACGGGGAAGCATGGCGGGCCATGAAGCCGTGGGAGCAGTACCGCCTCCGCGTCCAGGCAGCTGCCGAGACATTCGAGAAGCCCACCGTTTTCGCCCGCCACTCGTCCGCCAGCGTGTGGGGAATATCCACCGTTGGCATGCACCTCCCGGTCCAGGCCCTCACTTTCAAGAACGACGGCGGCCGGTCGCGTGCCGGAGTCAGCCGCCACTACACCGCGAGGGCAGGCCTCAATGTGGTCCGGCGGGAGGGCCTGCTGGTCACCGACCGCATCCGCACCGTTCTGGATCTGGCAGCGTTTACCCCATTCGCCGAAGCCGTGGTTCCCGTGGACCATGTACTTCGACCGGACCGGGCCCGGCGGCTGCCCGCTGTGACCAAGGCTGAACTGGAAGCCGGCATCGGGTCGAACTATTCCGCTGCCGCCGGGCGGAGGATCCGGGCGGTACTTGAGTTTGCCGATCCCGCTTCGGGCTCAGCCGGGGAATCGTGGAGCCGTGGCCTGATCCACCTGGCCGGCTTCGAAGCTCCAATCCTGCAGCAGGAGATTCGAAACGAGGCCGGCCTGCTGGGCTACGCGGACTTCTATTGGAAGAAGGCCAGGATCGTTGGTGAATTCGATGGCGTGGAGAAGTACCTCAAACTCGAATACCTCAATGGCCAGACCGCTTCGCAGGCTGTTGTGGCGGAAAAGAACCGCGAAAACCGTATCCGAGCGACGGGAAGGGACGTGGTCCGCTGGGACTGGGGCGATCTCACGGCAGGCAAACTGGAACGCATGTTGGCAGCGGCCGGCGTGCCCCGCCGCCCTACGCGCTCTGCCATCCCCGGCACGCAAACCCGTCCATGACACGCAGATTCTCTGGCGCGACCGATATTTCGGGCTCGTCACGGAATGTCGGCAGCGCCAAGCACGGCCTAGGTCCTGCGGCCCTGCCCGCGAGATAGCATCTCCGCAGGTCAGAGCCGTAACGATAGCCTGCGTCGAGTTGGAATCCATGTGACTTGCAATTAGAGTTCAAGTCTGGGGGAACTTTCGACGGACGCCACCGTCCGCGCGCAAACCCATAAATCGCACGCTTCAATGTCAGGATCGTTATGGGGAATACCGCTGCACGCCACCGCACCTTGGTTTTACTGGGAGTCCTGGCTCTTGGCTTAGGCGCATGCGGGGCGCCGGCACCAACCCAGCAGGCCGACGTATCTTCCAGCGCTGCACCAGCGACAACAACTGCCACGGAGGCACCATCCGGGCCGTCAGCGGCGCCGCTGGACACGCAGATGCTGGAAGGGCTGCCAGGAGCCGAGCAGAGCGATACCGACAAGCAGATGCTCCTTGCGCAGGCGTACATAACAGCCATGGTGCAGAACCAGTACTCGCTTTCCGGCAAGTGGGCCGAGGATGGCAATTCCCACGCCAACACCGCCAAACTGTGGGCCAACTACTTCAGCCCCGCACTCCAGGACAAATTCCAGCAGGTGGGCTCCGGAGACCCTGCTCCCTTCGGAGCTTGGGCGCTGTTCGCCCTGGGTACCCCGGACAGTGAGGACGCTGTCAAGGCGTCGCCAACATGCGCGGCCTCGACTTCGGGCATCTGCGCCTTCACTGAACCCACCGAAGACGGGCAGGGCAACGCTGCCCGCCAATTGGTCGGCCATGTGAGGGACATGGACCTCTCCGTGCCGAACAAAGTTGCCTTCAATTACGACGTGGCCGTTCCCGTTTCCCTCAAGGATTACGGCAACGCGGAAGGCGTCCTGACAGGTGTTTTGCAGGTAAACCTTACGTTCGTGCCCAACGCCGGTGCCGGGCCGGGCGAACCCGACTTCCTTATTGACTCCGTAAACAACGTCTTTGAGGGAGCCAATGCAGACCTCCTAGCAAACCACCCCAATCTCCTGCCGGTGTAGGAGGCGTGGAATCGATGTGACAACGACCGAGGGCTAATGCGCTTCGGCTTTCAAATAACCAGGGACTGTAACGCACCCTTAGAAAACGACATAAACACCAGGTAATTCACCGGGATTATTAGTGTTAATGAAAACGCCGGCTTCGATGGGCCTTTTAAGGATCAAATAACCGTCATGGTCCAATTCATCCGGCGCCTCCGCCGCCTGCTGCAGTGCGCGTTCCATCATGGCCTCTTTCACCTGCTGCCGGGAATAGCCCTGCGCCTGCAGAGCCGTCTTGTACCCCTGCATTTCCCCATGCCGGTTCCATATGGCACCCATATCAACTATTCCCCCGCCAGGCCCGGCTAACTGAGGGGGCAGGTTGTCCGTTTTCCGGTCGAGAATGTAGAAAATAGTTTCCTCGCGACCGAGGGCCGGGTTGAAGTACTGGAGCTTCACGCGGATGTCCAATCTGCTTCGCTCCCGGTCAAAGCCCGTTTGCGGCTTGACTGCGACAACTCGGCCAGGAACGCGGCGCCCCTCAATGGTTGCCGTCTGGGTCCGTTTAGCACGTGCCGCCTTGCGCCACAGAATACGCCCACCAATTGCTGCTATCAGTGCGCCAACAACGACAATCAAAAGCGTTTCGGCCGGGAGGCCATTAGCGCCGGCTGTGCCTAATGGCAAAGCCAGTCCAACCAAAGCAGAGTAACGTTCCACAGCAATTCGCCCTTTCGTCGCAAATCGGAAACAATTTTTGCGGGTTACGCAAGTCGTGTTAGTTTTCCTTCGATACTATCGGCTGCCGGGAGATTTCGTACTCCCGCCCAGACTCCGTCGCACTGGGCCAGGCCGAGTCCAAAAATAAATAAATGGGGGCTTCACTTTAGTGGGCATTTTAAAGCTATCCGCCGGCCTGCGCCGGCGAAGATTTGCAGCCATGGCCGCACTGGCCATTGGTCTGAGTTTGTCTTCCGTACCAACCTCTGCGTCAGCCGTCGAACTAGATTCAAACGGGTACGCACGCATCATCATCAAGGGCACCCCGGGGGCCGAACAGCTTTGGATCGAACTGGAAGATCCGGCGGTCAACGCAGCCAACACCGCCATCACGGTGGACGGACAGGCCGTGTCCACCCTGGACACGGCATTGGGGGCCGCGGCCATCGTCACTCCCGGTAGCAAGGACGTGGCCGTGACAATCGGACTTTCCGTTGCGGCAGACCCGGACATTGCGTTCACTGCAGTGGATGCCACGGGCACGGCCCTCTACACCGAGCATTACCGCACGGCGATGACGGCGGCCCGGGCCCAAACCCAGCAGCCAACGGAGCCGGCACCCACAGTTACTGCAACGGTGGCGCCCGCCGTCGGGACGCTGACCCCGGCAGCAGCGGCGACCGAACCGACGGCAGCGGCGCAAGGCGCGCTGCCGGACACCGGCGCCGTTTTGGGCATGCTGCTTCCGTTTGCCGCCGCCGCCCTTGCCCTGGGCCTCGGTGCCCTCCTTATCGCCAGGAAGAAGGCACGGGCATGAGAAGAACTGCGCACAAATCCATGACTCTGCGCGGCTGGGTAGCGCCTGTGGCCGCAGCGTCCTTGGCACTCAGCCTGCTGGTCCCAGCCGCCCCGGCGCTGGCAGTGGACTCCTATCCGGCGGATCCGGCCAGCATAGCTCCGGCCGTTCCTTCGTCGGTTCCCGTCTACGAACCCCAACTGGGCCGCGGCGAAGCACTCAAGGGCGGCCAGCAGGTGCCCGTCGGGCTCGGCCCCGCCGCCGCAGCGGCACACTCCGCACTCGTCCGCATTTCAGTGTTCAATGCCGGTGCGGACGGGGACGTTTCCGCCGCCGGGACGCCGGCGCTCAGCTACCGGCAGGGCCAGTCCGCCTCAACCACGGTGCTGGTCCCGGCGAGCAACGGGCAGGTGGCGCTTCAGTCCACGTCCGACGTCAACGCACGGTTGGACGTGCTCGCTCTCTTTGCCGGTGACCCCGCAGCGGCAGGTTCAACAGTGGCCCTTGCCAACGCAGTGGTCCGTGCCGACACCGGCGCAGCCCTTGCCGCCGGCGGCCCGGGCGAAGGCATCGGCCAGGACGAAAACACCGTCGGCCTGACCGGCCTTGGCGGCGTTCCCGTCAGCGGCGTCCGGGCCGCACACGTGACCAGCACCGTCACGGCCGCTGCTCCCACAACCCTGATCCTCGATGGCCAGCGCTTGCCCGTAAAGGCCGGAACGACTTCCATCTCCACGGTAGTCACGCCGTCCGCTGATGGTGACATACAGGTCCGCACCGACGGTCCGGCCGTCCAGCTCCGCCTTGCGGTTCGCGGGTACGTGGCGGAAGCTCCGGAAAACGCGGCGGCAGTCAACGGCCCCGGATCGTACTGGCCCACGGCCGGCGCCAGCCAGCAGAGCTACGCGCTGAAAGATGCTGCTGCCCAGGCCGTCAACCTGGAAGGCGTTTCCGGCACCCAGTACGCGCTGGCACTCGTAGGCTCTTCCGCCGCCGAGGACCTCACCATGGTGGAGCTGGGGAGCACGTACCGCGGCCGCGCCCGCGGCGCCGTGGTTGACCCGGAATCGGGCGCTCAGCCGCAGCTCGCCGTCGTTCCTGTAACGGACCCGGCCCTGACGCTGCGCCGCGGCTCAGCGGACGTATCCGTGCTGGAACTGGGCTCCTTCCTGGCCGCGGAGGCGGGAAGCAGTTCCACCCAGGGCGCCTTGGACATCACATCACCGGCCACAAGCACGGTTGATGCCACCGACACCTACGCACTGACGTTTGATGGAACGGCAACGCCAGACGGCACGGCACCACTACGGATCGAAGTAAAGCTCGACGGCGAACCACACGGTTCCGCCGCAGTTCGCCCTGGTGAAAACGGCCTGGACTGGACGTTTACGACGGCAGTCCAGGACTCCGCGGCGCATACATTCGAGTTCATCCTGGTGCACCGGTCCGGGGCCACAACCAGCGCGAGCTGGAGCGGCTCAGTGGCTGTCCCAGCGGCCAGCGACACGGTGATCACACCGGACACCGTGGTCATTGGCAGCCCCGGGCACACCGCCGAGGTAGCGGCCGTAACCGCCGACGCCGTCTTCTTCGCTACCGACCCCAATGTGGCACCGGGAGAGATCATCGTTGCCGGAAGCAGCTCGGGCGCACCGGACGGTTTCCTTCGCAGGGTTGTCGCCGTCGACATTGTTGACGGCCAGTGGAAGCTCACCACCATCGCCGCCACGCTCGACGAGGTGTTCCTCCAGGTGGACTATGAACACACAGAAGCCCTGGATGCCGGCGACCTTGCGGGCACTGACACCGCACCGGTAGACCCTGCGGATGCCGGCACTGTCTCCGACGTGTTCTTCACTGCGCTCACCGGCGATGACGTGGACCTGGCACCGTTCCCCGGTGAAGTCCTGACCCCGGAGGGACAGGACGTGGCCACAGGCACCGTTACGGGCTCCTTCGGGACTACCGGTGGCAGTGCCGGTACAGCCGTGCCTGGCATTGTGCCCATGGAAACTGAGTTCGAGGAATCCCTGTCCTTCAAGTCATCTGCCACGTTCAAGGATGAAGAAGAGGACGCAGGCGACGACACGTCCAGTGGGGACACCAAGGACGATATATCCGTGGAGTTGGGCGTCGAGGCTGAACTGGGTTTCGCGCTGAAGGTGAAGTTGAAGGCCCAGACCAAGTGGACCGAGGGATCCTGGCTTCCGCCCAAGCCTCCGCTCCCCTACCCCAGCGTGGACGAATTTTCCACCGTCATGGAGTCGACAGCAAAGGCTTCATCCAAGATGTCGGTTGCTGTGGAGAAGTCCTGGTCGAAGGAGTTCAAAGCCGCCAAGCACACCATCAAGTTCAAGCCGATGACCTTCTACGTGGGAATTCCCGTGGTCCTGACGTCGGATGCGGGTATCGAGATGACGGGCGAGTTCGGGGTCTCCGGTACTGCCACGCTCGCGGGGTCCGCTTCCATCCAGCGCAAGACCGAACTGGGTATGGAGTACAAGAACGGCAAGGTCTCGCCCATCAACAAGGGTCCGGAGGTCACAACCGAGCCCTTTGCCCTGGACAGCGGCACCGGGATCACGGGGAAGGTCGAGGCCACGGTGGGTCCCGAGGTCAGCTTCGCTGCAAGGCTATATGGGCTTGCCGGCCCGGAAGTGGGCTTCAGCGTGAAGGTGGGAACGGCCATTTCAGCGGCGTTCAACCTGGAGAAGAAAAACGTGGAGTTTGAGCTGTTCCTGGAGGGTAAAGCTTTCCTCAAGGCGGAGCTGACCGTCCCGGTCATCAACAAGGAGCTGCTCAGCGTCACCCTGCTGGAAGCAACCAAAAAGTGGTCCTTGAAAACCACCCTGGTTGACTACTCCGAGCTGTTTGGGAAGGAACCCCCTGCCGACGAGGTTGACTATGGGCAGGACGAGCTTTCCAATGCCACCAAGGAAACCTCAGCACTGGATGTGGACGGCGCGAATGTCACGTCGAGCTACTTTGTGGAAGGTCCGCCCGATCCCAGCGCAGCAGGCGTCTTCACGCAGGCCGTGGCCGGGATGCCGACGACGGGAGCGGACTATCTCGCCCTGTCAACAGGACGCGCGGGTTACCTCTTTGATGCCGGCCAAAGCTACGGATCGTTCGGCGTGGCGTCGAAGCGCGGCCAAGGTATTTATGACGCCACTACCCTGCGCATCGATTTGGACGTACCGTCCGGGGTCAACTGCCTGGTTGGGTTCGATTTCCGCTTCTACTCGGATGAATACCCGCACTACGTGGGCTCCGTGTTCAACGATGCCTTCATCGTTGAGCTGGACAAGAGCACTTGGACAGTTGAAGGCCAGGAGATCACCGCTCCCCGGAACTTCGCGTTCGATGAGCTGGGGAACCCCATAACCATCAACTCTGCGGGGCCTTGGACCATCAACGAGAACAACGCCGCCGGAACGTCGTTCAACGGAGCCACCAGCATGCTGCGCGCCACCACGCCCGTGACGCCCGGCAAGCATTCGCTGTTCCTATCCATCTTTGACATGGGAGATTCGGCACTGGACTCGGCCGTTCTCCTGGACGGCATCAAGTTCGGCAGTGTTGAGAACCCTGCCGCACAGTGCAAGCCCGGAGTCAAGGTCAGCTAACTGCTGGCATAGAACGAGAACAGGAAGGACCGGTCTCCACGCGAGACCGGTCCTTCTGTTTTATCGCCCTCGGGGACCCAGTCCTGGTGCCGGACCAATCCACGAGTCCGAGGAACTTACTTGGCGCGTAGGTTCACATTCATGACCTCGGGCGGCCGGGACCCAAGCTGCCCCGCAACGCGCACGGAAAAGGAACCCCTAACGACCAAAGTTCCCGCACCAAAACCGCCGTTATCTATTTGCGCATTGGCCGAGGGGTCCGCGGTGAGATGGAGCCAGTAGGCTCCAGAAGTGCATCTGAACATGTCTCCACAAGGCTGCAGTGTGTAAAGGACCAAGACGTTGTCGTCGGAAAATAAGCCCGCGTCTACTTCGTCCGCGGTTGGCATATGACAAGCAGTGCTGGACCATTTGCACGTCACGTCCAACTCAACCTGTTTACCGTCATGGTCCTGCAGGAAGGCTGCAAAATCTGCTGATTGATCCACTGATTCGATGATTGATGCAAATTTAGGAGGCCCCGTCAGTTGGCCCTGCAAAGTGATTGCACCCGACACGAGACCGACAAGAACAGCCAGACCACCGACAATCGCCCATGCGATCTTCCACGGGTTTCGGGTACTTTTCTGTCCTGTCATTTCAAACCCTTGTCCGAACTGCCGCGTTCCTGACTCCGCAAGCGTGCGGTCGCCTTGTCGAATGAGGATCAGGATAGGGGCGTGGCGTTACTGGTGCGTTACCACCCTTCCGCCGAAGGGTTATGGCCCGCCTGCGGACTGGTACTCAAGCGGAAGCACGTACCAGTAACGGCCCAGTAACGCCAGGTGCAAATACTCAAGCATGACGCCACTGGCAGCAGAGGCGCACTACGCAGCACGCCTGAAGGGACAGCGACGCCATGCCTGAACTTGAGAGGGACCGCGCCAAGGACGGACCGTTGTTGGCGGAAGAGCCGCCGCCCATTGCTGAACTGGCATCGGATCCACAAAGGGGTGCGTGGCCTGAGCCGCTACACGACGGCTATGCGGCCGGACCGAAGGGATTGGACGCCGAATCACTTTCAGCCCCGGAGCCTGACCAGGCCCAGGTGCCGGTGGACGCACTGGACTTTGCGCGGCGGGCCTCGGAAATGGTGCCGGCCAGGCCGGAGCACCCGCTGGTGGAACCGGCGGAAAGCTTTGAGGCATATCTGGCGGCGAACCTGTGGCGTCCCGAGGTGGTGGGACCCCCTGTCCTGGAGCGGGCCCCGCTGCCACGACGCGTCGACCACCGCGTTTGGCAGACAGATTTCAGGGTCTCCCAGGGTTCCAGGGGAACCTGCTGGGCTTTCGCCGGCGCCGCTGCCCTCGAAGCGGCGTACGCCCGGCAGGGCACCCGCGTGAAACTGTCTGAGCATTACCTCTTTCATGTTTCCAAGGCGCATGAGAATCAGAACACGGGCGGTGGAATCCATTCGCTTATCGGATTCCAGGGCAGCGCTGACATTGTTCACCATATGAAGTACTGGCACCTGCCGCTTTTCGACCATGCCCCGTACATTGACCAACCGGCACTGCAGGCTTTGGCCGACGGCATACCGGGCACCGGCGGAGCCCTCCAGAACGCCGGCCCCGGCACCCTGGACCAGGCTGATTGGTTCGAGTATGACCTGCGCAGTATCCCGCTGATGGCAAGGTGGTTCGCCCAATACAGCGTGGCAGATTTTGGTCTCCTCCAGAACTACACGCTCACCGACCTCAAAACTACCCTCGCGGCCGGGTACGACGTGGTCATCAATGTTCCGGGCCACGTCATGCTCGCTTACGGGTACGACGACGACCTGGGCGTCCTGTTGATTAAGAATTCACAGCGCCTGCCCGGGTTCGAAACCATGAAGTACTCGGGGGATCCCAACTTCTCCCTCGTGACCTCCCAGGCTTACTACATCAAATCCGTCCGTCCTGTGCAGACGCAGTGGACTGCGATGTGGCTTGGACGGTGGGAAACTGACCACGACGGCTGGCGCGGACGCCTGGTCATCCGCCGGTTCCTGGACATCCGCTCCGACAAAGGGGTACCTGCCCCCAACGCCCCGATCGCCCTGGGTACTTGGTACGGGACCGACGGCAGAACGCTCCCGGTGACGGGAGGTTTCATTGATGGCGGACGCGGCCTGCACTGCCGGATCGGAGACCAGCCCTTCGAGCTATACCTGCACTCCCGGGATCCCTACCGGGCTGCGGGACGCTGCGCGTGGAACGGCTCCTGGTTCGGCGTGGTGCTCTCCCGCGGCACCACGGTGGGTGCCGGGAGCGGCTTCGACCGTGTCGAAACCATCGGCGCGTGGGACAGCCAGCACGACGGCTGGCAGGGACAGCTGCGCGTCGGCGCGGACCCCAGCTACACACAGGCGGCCGACGGCGGCATCCGCCGGGCGTGGATCGACCCGACATCCGTCGCTTGGGAGATTCCCACGCACGTGGACTTCGGCGGAGACAACCGCAACCAGTTCTTCCAGTTCCTTCACCACACCCGTGAAGACGCCGTGATGGGTGGAATCACGCATTGGGGCAACCGTGCCTGGCCCGCGGAAGCACGCATGTCAGCGAACCTGTATCTGGTCAGGGCCAACGGAAACATGGACTGGTACCGGCACAACGGCCGCTACCGCAGGGCCTACGAGTGGGAACCGCCAAAACGGGTGGGCACGGGCTGGGCAGGTTTCAAATCGGTCTTCGCCGGCGGAGACGGCGTCATCTACGCCATCAAACCGGACGGAACCCTGCTCTGGTACTACCACGAGGGGCGCAACCAGGGAGGCGCGCAGTGGAACGGACCTAAGGCCGTGGGAAGCGGGTGGCACACCTTTACCCGCGTGTTCGCCGGGGACGGCGGCGTGATCTACGCGGTCCAACCCGACGGCACACTGCTGTGGTACCGCCACCTCGGCCGCCGGGATGGGACGGTCAGCTGGCAGGGTCCTTACACGGTGGGGAACGGTTGGAACGGGTTCACCGCACTGGCGGCAGGACCGGACGGAACCATCTATGGCACCCTGCCCGACGGGCGGCTGCTGTGGTACCGGCATTACGGCCACGACCAGGGCTACCCGATCTGGCACGGGTCCCTGCAAATCGGCGTTGGCTGGCAGCCATACCGCTTACTCGGGGTGGCGGGCAACGGCTTCGTTTACGCAACCCACACAAACCAGGAACTCTGGATGTGGCGCCACCACGACTTCAAAACCGGCGGAACCAACTGGACCCCCGGGGCGAAGGTTGGCGACGGTTGGGCCGGGTCCGATGTGCAGCAAGTATTGCTGACCTGACAGTCAGGCCGGAGCGGTCCCCATCAAGGTCTGTCACCGGCCCGAAGCGGTTATCCGGCCAGCAGCCTGGCTATGGGTTCTCCGAGCGGACCGAGCCACGTGACCAAGGTCTGGATGGGTCCTGCCAGGCTCGCAAGGGCACCCGCGGCGCTCGCGATTTCCGTGATTTTCCTGAGTGGATCAGCCACCTTCCCCGGCTCTGGATGGGGACTGCTGACTTCCTCGTCGATTTTCTTCACGTGCCTAAGCACTGCCGCGGCCTCGTGGTCCGGAAGGCCCAATGACGCAACGCCGCGCTCCAGTTCCTGGACCGCCTCACGGACCGCGCCCGACTGAACCATCTGGCTGCGCTGGTCTCCCCGGATGTACTGGTTGCCCTCAACGTTATTGATGACCCCGCCGGTTTGGTTATTGATGTTGAATCCCATCCCGATCATTCTCCTTGTCCTTCAGTAGCCCCTGGGGCGGGGCAACGGGAATTCCCGGTCCACTCTCTTCCGCCTGGACGTTGCAACGATATGGAGCACCACGCCGATGGTGAGGAGGATCGAACCTCCCCCTGCAATAAACAAGCCGCTGATGTAAAGACGAAAGGCAGGAGGGGGCCCATCACCGCTGTAGGAAGGTATTTCTTCCATGAACTGGTAGAAGCCTGCTCCGGCAACAACGAGTCCGAGGATGCTGAGGCCTGCGCCGGTCCAGATCAGCCAACGCGCCTTGGTTCTTGTGGCCGCCACCGCTTGAAGGAAACTTTCACGTTCCTGCATGATGTGGCTGACGTATTGGTTGCCTGCCACATTGCTGATGTTTCCGGCGTGCTGACTTTCTATGTCGTATCGTCCCTGGACGTCCCCCTCCCGCTGCCGGTGCCTCTGAACCGGAAGGGCCGCCGTCGGCTCTGCAGTGGTGGCCGCATCCTGATACCTGAACCGCGCCCCACCAAAGGCAATAACATCGCCCGAGCGCAAAATCACGCGTCCCGACGCGGGACGCCCGTTGACAGTAGTCCCGGTGCTGGAACCAAGATCCTGGACGGACACGCTCCCATCACGGCCGACTGTCAGCGAGGCGTGCACCCTGCTCACACTCGGTTCCTGCAACACCAGGTCGTTTGAGTGGCTTCGACCCAGTGTCATATAGTCGCGCGTCAGCTCAAGTTCACCCTCGGAAGTGCCCGGTGGTCCGAGGGAAATGAGTCGGGAAACGTTGGCATCCACTCGGTGTCACCATCGCTTGTTCGCTGGCTGGTAGTGGCATGAGGCTAAGAGACGGTGCGTTACTACGGCGTTACGCAGCCCGGCTGCCTACCGCACGCTGCCCGACAGTGCCTGTTCCCGGAGATGGTAACGCAGCAATAACGCGGGAAGCGGTGTACTTCCAGTTGTTCGTACTTCAACCGCAGGTGGCTGAGGACACGCGAGAGGAGCATCCCATGGATTACAGCGGTGGAGCGGATCTTGAGCTCCAACTCCTGGGCGACTTCCGTCTACTGCACCAGGGGGCGACGGTAGGACTCACCCCCCGGGCTGAGCATTTGCTTGCCTTCCTGGCGTTGCGCCACGATCTCACCCGGGCGGCAGTCTCAGCACAGTTGTGGCCGGACCTGGACGAGGTCCAGGCCCGCGGATGCCTCCGCTCGACCCTGTGGCGGCTGCCGAAGCCGGACGGGCTCCCGCTGGTAGAAGCCGCGGGTGACCGGCTCTACCTGACTGCCTTTGTTCAGGTGGATATCAACCGGCTGCGTAATCGGCTGGATCGGTGGCTGCCGGGCGAGGCGCCGCCGGTGGATGTCGGTCCACTCAGCGGGGATCTGCTGCCCGGGTGGTACGACGATTGGCTGGTGCTTGACCGCGAGCGCCAGCGCCAGATCCGGCTGCACGCCCTGGAACGGCTGAGTGCCTGGTACGTGAACACAGAGCGGTTCGAGAGCGCAATAGAAGCTGCTTTGCAGGCAATTGCCGGTGATCCGCTGCGGGAGAGCGCGCACCGGTGCCTTGTCCGCGCCCACATGGCAGAGGGAAATGTAAGCGAGGCGCACCGGCAGGTACACCGCTATGTGGCACTCCTTGCCGAGGCAGGGATCCCGACGCAGCTCTCGGCACGGATGAACGAACTCATGATGACCAGCGCAAGTCCGGCCCATGCCCGCTGACGCCGTCCGGTCCTTGCCGTCCGGCGCACGTAAGGGAGAGGCGTGCGCGTGGACCCACACGCCGAGGTAGCGATCGTCGGGGGCGGGCCAGCCGGGCTTGCCGCCGCGCAGGTGCTGGGCAGGCAACGCAGGCGCGTTGTCCTCCTCGACAACGGCCAACAGAGGAACGCTGCGGCATCCAGTGTCCACATGCTCTTGGGACGGGAGGGGGTGACACCGGAGGGATTAATCCTCGCCGGCCGGCAAGAGCTTGCGGGGTTCCCCACCGTCTCGGTCCTGCCGGCGGAAGTCACAAAGCTCCACTTGGCGGATTCACACGTCGTTGTCTCAGCATCAGGGCTCACCGTCTTTGCCGATTACCTGATCCTGGCTACAGGTGTGGTGGATCAGCTCCCCCCGATCCCGGGCATCCACACGGCGTACGGCACATGCCTGTTCCATTGTCCTCTCTGCCACGGCTTTGAAGTCAGGGACCAGCGGCTGGCAGTGCTGGGCGGCAGCGAACACGCAGCCTTCATGGCGGCCTACGCGCAGGACCGCATCAGCGGGGACGTGGAGCTCTGCTGCAACGGTGGACCGGCCCTGACCCTGGCGACGCGGAACAGACTCACCCGGAACGGGATCCGGATCATTGACGACGAAGTGGTGGGCATCGAGGCCCAGCCCGGCGGCCTGACACTGCGGCTGAGGGAGACGGCGGCGCGGACCTACCGGGCGGGCTTCCTTTCGTCGGGGTACCGCCAGCGGTCACCCTTCGCCCAGGAGCTTGGATGTGTAATGACCGACGACGGCCGCGTTGGGGTGGATCATTTCCAGCGGACTTCCGTGCCACGCGTCTTTGCCGTGGGGGACATGGCGAAGGCAGCGCAGGCAACCGGCAACATGACCTTTGTAGCCGTCGCCGCGGCAAGCGGCGTGACGGCTGCGGCGTTCCTGGACGAGGACATCTTTGCGAGGGCCTGGGACAGCCCTAGAGATCGAACTCATCGTTCTTGACGCCGGCCAGGAATGCGCGCCACTCCTCCGCGGAAAACTCCATCCGGGTGCCGGGGTCCTGGGAATTGCGTACGTAAACCTTTCCCGTTCGAGGTACCAGCGCCACCTCAAGACAACAGCTGCTGGCACAGTACGAAGAGCGCTCGAAGCTCATGCGGTCATCCATCTCTACTCCCTTCCATCCGCAACGTCCCGGCACGAGGCGGGCCCGGGCCAGTGATCCTTATCCGCCCGGATCCGCGACTGCCAAGGTGCAAGCGCCCGCGAAGGCGTGATGCCAGGTGCTTACGGGAAGCACCTTTTCGCGATCTGTTCGCCGGCAACATAAAGCTTGACGCACACGCCGGTGGGGATGCCCCAACTGGTGCGGGTACTCAGACAGGCCCGGACTGCGGTGCCATTCGGGATGTCGAAAGGTACCGGGATGCAGACCTGCCCGATTCCGAGTGGAAGCTTCAGGCAAACCCTGTTGTTGCCGGAGGTGACCGATATGCATGATGCACGAAGTTCAAGCTCTCCGCCTTCGGCCGGGGCGGAGAAATTGGGTTCCGCCCGGAGATCCCGTCCTTCGAACTGTTGCCTCGATGCTTCGAGAGTTGCCGTCACCGCCTGCTCGTCGAACTCGGCGTACTCGGCGTTCGTACCATTTGTCATGGTTCTTCCCTTCGCGACCTGGCGGATCGGAATTGACCCGTTCCTGGCATGGTTCCAAAGGCTCGTCACCGAAGCGTCACATCCCCTCCACGCTGATCCGAACTGCACCTGGCGTCCACTGCGGTGACGGCAAGGTGATGGTGACGTGACGCGTATCCGGGAGACTTCTGGTGACCGCTCCGTCCCGGCATCAGGACGGGGATGGCCACCCAGGAAGCAGGACACTACCGTGGTCGGAAGGATGCGATCACTGGATGGAGACGGTTATGATCCCCGACGATTACCACGCCATGTATGACCGCGGTATCCAGGCGGCACGCAGTGCGGAGATGCCGTCCGCCGAGACCCCCACAGCCGGGCGGGACCAGTTGTCCGCCGATGTGCCGGACCTGGTGATCGAGGAGGACGAAACCACCGGGCTGCCCAACCGGATCGTCAGCCGGCAGCCCAGTGGCCGGTTATCCGCGCCGGGCCCTTCGGATCCTGCCGACGCCGTACGGCAGTTCATCCAGGAGCGGCGTGCCGTATGGAACCTCGCGGAAGAAGATGCATCCGCTGTACAGGTGCGTTCGGTAAGCCGCACCGGCCTCAAGACAGCGCATTTGTATCAGAGTATGGACGGCGTGGAAGTCTTCGATTCGGACGTGACCGTTGCGCTCGACGGCGACAACGGAGTGATCTCGCTGTCCGGGCAGCTTTTCCCGGGCGCGGGCCTCGCCGCCCGTGAGTCCCGCAGAGTGCAGGCGCGGAGCCCGGAAGACGCCATCGCCCGGGCGGCGTTCGACCTGACGCGGGTGGTCTACCAGGCCGATGATTTTGTGGCTGTGGAAAACCAGCCCGACGGCCAGTACCGGCTCTACGAGTTCCGGCCCGCCGACGGTGGACGTAGGCCCCAGTTTGAGCGGCCGGTCAGGGTGAAGGACGTGATGTTCCCACTGGGGAATCAGCAATTCGCCTCGGGGCACTACGTCGAACTGTGGATTGTGGGCTTCCCCGCATTCAGCTACGTCATTGATGCGGTGGACACCCCCTATGTCCTCTTCCGCAAGAACCTGTCCAGTGAAAGTGCCCCGTTCACTTACCGCGTCCACAACACCGGGGACCAGCTGTTCCGGCCCCATGACGGGCCGGCTCCCGGATCACCCCACCCCACTGGCAAGCCCGACGGTTTCCAGGCAGACCCGATTGACGAACAACTGGTCACGCTCGAGAGCCTGCCGGGGTGTGACCCCTGGCTTCCACCGGGTGCAACCACCACGGAGGGAAACAATTGCCGTGCCTATGCCGATCTGCAGGGACCAACGGGACTGGGTCAAGGCGACATCCTGGGAGAGGTTTCCGCGCCCGAGACCTTCGATTACGTCTACAACCACACCCTGAACGCCAGCGACGCCACAAATCTGCAGAACAGCCTCGTGGGCATGTTCTTCCACGTCAACTGGCTTCACGACCGCTGGTACGAGGCAGGATTCGATGAGGCGGCCGGGAACGCACAGGCTGACAACTTTGGCCGTGGCGGCGTTGGAGGCGACCCCATCCTGGCCGAGGGCAACGATTTCAGCGGCACAGATAACGCGAACATGTCCACCCCGGCAGACGGGGCCAGCCCCCGCATGCAGATGTTCGAATTCCTCGGCCCGCAGCCTGACCAGCCGACCCGCACCAGCAACCACGAGGCGCTGATCACGTTCCACGAGATGGGGCATTACATCACCAACCGGCTGGTGGGGAACGCGAATGGCCTGACCAACCAGCAAGGCCGCGCCATGGGCGAGGGCTGGGGCGACTTTTTCGCGATCTGCATGACATCGCAACCTGATGATGACTTCACCGGCGGGGTTTTCCCGGTGGGCGGTTGGACCGATCTCACCCCCACCTTCAATGACAACTACTACTACTCGATCCGCCGGTATCCCTACAGCGCGGACACCTCGAAGAACCCACTGACCTTCCGCCACATCAGCGCCGGACAAATGCTCCCGGTGGGTCCGCCTATCAGCCCGAACGCAGGCGGTTCTAACAGTGCCGTGCACAACGCCGGTGAAATCTGGTGCGCAGTACTATGGGAGATCTTCGTGAATCTGGTGGCAAAGCACGGACATGAGGAAGCGGAACGGCGAATTCTGTTGGACGTTGTGGGAGGCCTCAAGTTGACCCCGTCACGGCCGACGTTCCTGCACGCCCGTGACGGGATTATCACTGCGGCCACCTCCCTCAACCCTGAGGACCTGCCCGAAATTTGGGCGGGCTTCAGCAAACGTGGAATGGGAGAAGGCGCCGTTGCGCCCGGGCAGAACTCCACCGACCTGAAGGGCGTGGTGGAGAGCTTTGCGGTACCGGATTTCTAGTGGATGCAGCCCTCGCACTTTCTGAAAAGCACATCAAGGGAGAGCCATGGATGTACAGGCACCGCGGTCAGGTTGCCGGCGGGGGGCGAGTGAACGGCCCCGCCCCATGCTGCTGCCGCGACCGGAGTTGAATTCGCGGCGCATGACTGAATCGGCAACAGGGCTGGTTGGTGAGGTGTCGGCTGAGACTTACCGGCGGGCACTCGAAGACCTCACTGCGCACTCCACCCGCCATTCGTTCTCATCGTCCTACCTTGAGGCGGCACGGCTGGTTGCCGGCCAACTCGCCTCGTTGGGGTACGCCACCCGCGAGGAACCTGTCGCCGTCGGCGCCCGCAGGACGCTCAATATCGTTGCCGAAAAGCCAGGCACGGCCCCCGACGATGAGCGGCAACTTGTGTACGTCGTCGCGCATTTGGACTCCATCAACGAGGCCGGTGGAGTCAATGCCCCGGCCCCGGGGGCAGATGACAACGCCTCCGGCGCGGCGGGAGTCCTGGAAATCGCACGCGTGTTCGCCGCCACCACCGCCCGGCACGACCTGCGCCTGGTGATGTTCGGAGGCGAGGAGCAGGGCCTTCACGGCAGCCGCCTGCATGTGGCCAACCTGACTGACGCTGACCGGTCCAGGATCACCATGGTGGTCAATATGGACATGATCGGGCGGCTCAATACGGCCGCACCCTCGGTCCTGTTGGAGGGCGCCACCGTGTCCCAACACGTGATCGACGCGCTGGCCCAAGCCGCCCATGACATGTCCGAACTGGAGGTGTTCGTTTCGCTCGAACCCTTCGCCTCGGACCACGTCCCCTTTATCGACGCCGGCCTTCCCGCTGTTCTGACCATCGAGGGCCAGGACCAGTTGAACACTGATGAGCACACCCCCAGGGACACCCTCGGCGGGCTGGATATCTCGGTGGCCACCGGCATCCTCCGCATGAACACGGCTGCGGTGGCAGCCACGCTCGGCGTATCGGCCTGAAAATCCCAGGGCCGTCCAGGGAGCCGACAAGGCCGGAGAGGCCTCCGTCCCTACATCGATCTGAAAGGCAAGAAAGTGGAGGATCTGATCGGCCGCCTTAGGGCGGCCAATGCACGGATCGAAAGCCGCGATGAAGCGCTGGGCGAGGAATTGCTCGAACGGCGTGCGGCCACACCGCCGATCCCGGCAGGGGCCGTCGGGGACCTTGAAGGGGCCCAACCGGACCGCGCCGCCACGATGGACATTGGTGGAGAAACCGTCCGCCGCACCGAATTCGCGCAGGAAACCATAGTCCTGCGGACCGGGCGGCCCGTGCTGGCCGTCGTCAATGACCAGGCCCAACTCGTGTTTTCAGATCCGGAAAGCAGCGTCTGGGAATCACGGCTGCGAGACGCGTCAGGGCACCTGGGCGCCGCCGCGCGCGCCGTCGGCCGCATTGAGGTGGAGGGACACAGCATGGCCTGGCTCGGCACCGGCTGGCTGGTGGAGCCGGACGTGGTCGTCACGAACCGCCATGTGGCGGCCGAGTTCGGGCGCCACGACGGCACCGCGTTCGTGTTCAAGCAGGGCATCAGCGGCAGCAGGATCAATGCCTCCATCGACTTCCTGGAAGAAATCGGCAGCACCAGGGAGCGGACGTTCCGGCTGAACCGCATCCTGCACATCGAGGATCCAGACGGACCTGATCTGGCCTTCATCCGGGTCTCCTCCACCAGGGCGGACTCCCTTGCAACGCCGATTCGGCTCTCCACCGATCCGGACGACGACGAGCTGGTGGCAGTAATCGGCTACCCTGCCCGGGACAGCCGTATTCCGGACCAGCAGCTGATGGATGAGATCTTCGGCAACGTCTACAACAAAAAGCGGCTTGCGCCCGGACAGCTGATTGGTGCGGACTCGACGGCGGTCCGCCATGACTGTTCCACCCTGGGCGGGAATTCCGGGTCGGCAGTGCTGTCCCTGGCCACGGGCGAGGCCGTGGGCCTGCATTTCGCGGGCCGTTTCCTCCAGAGCAATTTCGCGGTGCCGGCCGCCGTGGTGGCCGAACGGCTCGAGGACGTCCTGAACGGCCGCGCCCGGTCGGTTCCGTCCCGGCCACCGGTTCCGGACAGTCCGGCGCCGCCACCGCAGCAGGCACCCTCAGGCTCCCGCGCGGAAACCAAATTCTCGTTCGTGGTCCCGCTTCGGGTGACCGTCGAGGCCGGGATCCCGTACCCCGACGCCGATGACAACCGCGGTCAGGTCAGTGACAGTTCCTCATCGACAATCGATACCGACGACGAAGTATTCACGGAGGCGGTTGCGGCCGACTACCGGGACCGCCTGGGCTACGAGGAAGCATTTCTCGGTATTCCTGTGCCGCTGCCGTCCGTCGTCGGCCGGCGGGATGATGTCCTCACGTTCGACGTCGACGGCGTCACCGAAGATGTGCTGCGGTACGAGCATTTCGCGGTAATGATGAGCAGGAGCCGCCGACTGTGCCTGTTCAGCGCCGTAAACATCGACGGGCTGCATTCCGTGTCTATGCCCCGCGTGGGCTGGCGCACCGATCCGCGTATTCCACTTGGCGCACAGATCCGCAAAGAGTGCTACGGCGCCGAGCCAAAGTTCTCGCGGGGCCACATGACCCGGCGGGAAGACCCGGTGTGGGGTCCGCGGGATTCCGCAGCGACCGCAAACGGGGACTCCATGCACGTCACCAACGCGGTCCCCCAGATGCAGCCGTTCAACGGCGGGGTCTGGCTCGAACTGGAAAATTACGCGCTCCAGAACGCACGCAAGGACGACATGAGGATCTCCGTCTTCACCGGCCCGTTCCTGACGGATGCGGACCCCGTCAAATTCGGTGTCCGGATTCCCACCGAGTTCTGGAAAGTCATCGCCTTCATCCATGACGAGACAGGGAAACTCTGTGCCACGGGCTACACGATGTCGCAGGCGGACTTCCTGCGTGAAGAGGAATTCGTTTTCGGCAAGCACAAGACCGCTCAACGATCCATCGCGTCCATTGAGCACCGCACCGGACTCTCGTTTGGGCCGCTCGCCGGGCTCGACCCCTTCGAGGACACCGAAGGCCTAGTATCCGAATTGACCGACGTCCGGCAAATCCGGTTCGTCGGACGCTAGCGGCAATCAGGCCGGACAGCAGAAGGGGCGCGCATGAGCCCGCAACTGGCAATTGAAGAGGTGGCACGGCTTGGCGCCGACTCCGTGCGCAGGGAGGCGCAAAGCAGTGCGTACCTCCGTGCGGCCGTTGAAGCGGCAGCAAAGGAACACGGCCTCCTCGCTGCCCTGTTGGCAGAACTCCGGCGGGCGCCGGCCGACGAGCACATCTTTGAGGCGTTCAGCAAGGCGCTCGAAGCGGCGTTGCGGCGGGACAGTGATTTGGCCAGCCGCCTTGAGAACTGGATTCTGCAGAATGCACCAGTCGAGGCTGGCGGCACCGTCGGCAGTGTTGTCAACAGGGCCGACGGCGGTGGATTCCTTGGCGGGCTGGAGCCGGAGCCTGCGCCGCGCCCGGCGGAGCACATGGCCAGCGCCAGCCCGGAACAACCCGCCAGCAGCGCCGGCGCGGGCCGGGCGCCGGACAGTGTGCAGGCGTGGCTCAACGCGGAACTTGAGGATGTCGACGCCACCCAGCCCCTGGCAGTCGGTGAAACCTACACGCTCGCCTTCAGCCTCGACCAGGCTGCGAAACACTCGGTCATCGCCAGCGGCGCGCCGTTCAAGTTCCTGTTCCCCCCGGACACGGACGAGGTCATCCTCACGGTGCAGCTGGACAGTGACGACTTCGAAGTCCTCGAACCAAGCCGGCCGCTGCGCTTCCGACGGCCAGGTATTGCCAGGGGGAAAGCGAGGTTCGACATCGTTCCGCGCAGGAACGGGCGCTGCCATCTGGTAGCAACGGTGCATCATGCGGGAAACTTCCTGCAGCAGCTGACGATAACCATCGATGTAGGGGCCGCAGCGGGTCATCCCCTTGAATCGTCGTCGCTGGGACGGCCCATCGCAGATGCCGCCGTCCTGCAACCACGCGACATCGGCTTCGCCATCGAGCCGGCACCCGGCGGAGGGTACAGCTGCACTGCGTGGGGAGCGACGGCGGCCCGGGTACACCTGCCAATCCAGCAGCAGGAGCTGGCATCCGCCATAGACCAGGTGCGCCGGGCGCTTTTGGACGTGGTGGGCAAGCGCGCATTCCGCACCCAGCTCGACATCCCGGCTGAGGACCGGGACGATGCGCTGCGCCTCCTGGCGAGGGAAGGATTCCGCCTCTATCAAAAAATTTTCTACCACCCGGCCGGTGGTGCTGATGCCCGGCGCCTCGGCGACTGGCTGCGCCAACAGGCCACCGGCCAGAACCAGGTTCTGAAGATCCAGCTGCTGACCCGGGACTTCCCGGTGCCGTGGGGACTCCTCTACGTCGACGATGTATGGAAAGCTGACGCCACGGATTGGCAACGGTTCCTCGGAATGAGCCACGTCATCGAGCAGATCCCGCTTCAGACGACCCTCACCACCCTCAGCGGGATTATCGACATTGAAACCGCAGGATTATCGGTCAGCGTGAACTTCAACGAGAGCATCGACAAACAGATGGAGGCTGATTTCGTCGCCCGCCAAATTTCCTACTGGGGCGGCATCGCCGACTTCACACCGCCCGTTAACGTTGTCAGCCGCACCAAGCGCGTCGAGCTGGTGAATGCCTTAAAGGACGGAGCGACTCCGGACCAGATCCTTTACGTTTACTGCCATGCTGTGGCGGCGGGCCTTACAGGCGACGGCCCTGATGCCTCCTACCTTGTGCTGTCCGGGGATGAACGCGTCACCCTCGGGGACCTGAACCTGGAAGCGCCCACCACCGTGCAACTTGCGGGAAACCCGCTGGTATTCATTAACGCCTGTGAATCGGCCGAACTATCGCCCATGTTCTACGACGGTTTCGTGCCCTACTTCATGGCGAAGGGCGCGCGCGGCGTGATTGGAACGGAGTGCAAGACGCCGGCCCTGTTCGCCGCGGAATGGGCCCGGACCTTTTTTGACCAGTTCCTGGACGGCGGCTCCCTCGGACAGGTCTTCCTCCGGATGAGGCGCGAATTCTTCGAGCAGCACGGCAACCCGCTTGGCCTCATCTATGGCGTGCACTGCGACGGCGACACGCGGGTACAGCCGGCTACGAGCCGCCTGGGTCATTGATTCCCGCCACTTGCGTCCCCACACCACGTTCAGAAAGGACACCTCATGGTAATCAGGCACATCCCCAACCAGCCGGACCTCGCGTACCACCTCCTTCACTTTGATAAGCACGGCGCTGAAATCAGGGACAACGGGAACGCACTCGGAAGCGAAGCTGTCCGCGCTGAACTCGCGTCCCCCGGAGCCGGCATCACCGACGTTTTCCTCCTGAGCCACGGCTGGAACTCCGACACCGAGGGCGCCATAAGGCAGTACGACGCATGGGTGTCAACGACCAGGTCTACCCGGCCTTCCGACATCGGACGCCCTTTCCGTCCCCTCATTATCGGCGTGCACTGGCCGAGCAAGGCCTGGGGTGACGACACGATCATTGCGGGGCAGCCTGGCGGGATGCTGGGAGAGGAATCAGCACCGTCGTCGGATGCCATCACGGTGGACGATGCAGTGGACAAATATGCCGGCATTCTTACCGACACGCCCGGCACCCGGGCCGCCCTTCGCACCATTTTTGAAGCCGTTACGGACCATGGCAACGACGAGCATTTGCCCGATGATGTGCAGGCCGCCTACCGCATGCTCTCCCGCGAGTTGCAATTGGGCGACGTACCGGACGAGGACCACGCTCCCGCTGATCAGTGGGATCCGGAGAAGGCGTTCCAGCATGCGCTCGACGACACTGCCAAGCTCGCAGACGCCCCCGGTGAGGAAGGGCTCCTTGGTGGCGGCTTCAATCTTGACCGGATAAGGGACGCCATCCTGGCACCTTTCCGTCAGCTGTCATTTTGGACAATGAAGGCACGTGCCCTCACATTCGGCGAAAACGGCGCAGCCCTCCTGCTGCGGGGGCTGCAGGATGCGGCTGATGAAAACGTGCGGTTCCACCTCATGGGCCATAGCTTTGGCTGCATCGTAGTCAGCGCGGCGGTGGCAGGAGCGAAGGGGTCCCCTGCGGCCCGCCCTGTGGATTCGCTGTTCCTGGTGCAGGGGGCCTTGTCACTGTGGGCTTACGCGCGGGCGGTGCCTGATGAGGTGGAGCCCGGGCATTTCCACCGGATCGTGCGCGAGGAGATGGTCAGTGGGCCCATTGTTACAACCCGGTCCACGTTCGACTACGCGGTTGGACGTTTTTATCCCCTGGGCGCTGGAATAGCTGGGCAGGTCCTGCTCGGGGACCTCCCGCGGTATGGCGGCCTGGGCGCTTTCGGCATTCAAGGCCTGGACGACGCCGCCGACGCTGCAATAGGCGATGAAAACACCGATTACGGATTCCGGCCCGGAGGGGTCTACAACGTTGACGCATCGACGGTTATCAGCAGGGTCAGCGGTGCGGGCGGCGCCCACAGCGACATCACGCATCCGGCCGTAGCCGCCTTGGCATGGCAAGCCGCCCTGGCAAGGAAATGAGTTCAAGATTTTCCGGGCCCCATCACGGCCCCAGCAGTGTGGCAGTAACGGTGCAGTAACGCCAGCAGGCGTAGGAATGTTTTGCTTGTCAACCAAGGCTCGCGGCAGCCTGGCACAGAGGAGAAAGAGATGGTCGAGGAGAACAAGAGCTACTACTGCTCCGTTCCTACAGCCCCAGCGCATTCCAGCAAGGAAAGAGCGGCGCTGCTGAACCAGTCGAAGTGGCCGTCCGGCGCCAGGATCAAGGTAGGTTTCCTGGGCGGCGACCCCGAACTGCAGCGGCGCGTCCAGGGCGTTGCCCAGGAATGGACCGGGCCGCAGATGGCACACCTTGGACTGGACTTCGTGAATGGCTCGACACCTGATATCCGCATCGCCTTCGAACAGGGCAACGGCTCGTGGTCCTATCTTGGCACCGACGCGCAGCAGATTGCCGAATCGGAGCCCACGATGAATTACGGCTGGCTGACGCCCGGCTCAACGGACGACGAACTGAGGCGCGTCGTTCTGCACGAATTTGGGCATGCCCTCGGCCTCATCCACGAGCATCAAAACCCAAACAAGCCCATCGCCTGGAACAAGGCTGCGGTCATCGCCGACCTCTCAAAACCCCCGAATTCCTGGAGCATCGACGTCATCGAGAACAACATCTTCAAGATTTACGACCCATCCGGGGTTGAAAGCACGTCCACGGACCCGGAATCGATCATGTTGTACCCGATTCCTGCCTCGTGGACCACGGACGGGTTCTCTGCTGGACTGAACAAAGAACTCTCCAGTACGGACAAGGAATTCATCCGCACCGCCTACCCGTGGTGACCTGGAGGCAGGAGTTCAACCATGGCGGACTACGCCGTCGTCGTCGGTGTGGCACAGTACCCCGAGCTGTCCGCCGCAGGAATTGCCTCTGACCTGGACGGACCCAACAACGACGCAACGGCTGTATTGGAGTGGCTGGTGGACCCTGCCGGGGGTGGGTTGGATGCCAGGAACGTGAAGGTGATCAGGTCCTCTGATTTCGTCCCCCCGGATCCAATCGATCCGCAGCCGGCCGAAGCTGCAGTGGAACGTGCCCTCAAATGGGTGGAGGCGCAAACCCGCGACGGAACAGGAGGAAGGCTCTACCTGTACTTTTCCGGGCATGGCTTTTCCCCTGTGATGCAAGAGGGCGCGCTCTTCACTGCCGATGCGTCCCATGTGAGCATGTCCTACGTCTACGCGCACGGCTGGTTGAAATGGTTCCGCACGGCCCAGCGGTTTAGGGAATATGTCCTGTGGATGGACTGCTGCATGAACAACCAGCAGTCCATTCCAGTCCGCCCAGTGAACATGCGGCCGGAATTCGGGCTTGGAACCCCGGGCCCGGAATTCGTCGCTACCGCCGCCGAGACGAAGAGTGCCATCGAGGGTGAGATGGCGGACGGCCTGGTGCACGGAGTGTTCACCTGGACGCTGCTTCAGGGCCTCCGCGGAGGGGCTTCAGATGACCGGGGCCGCGTCACCGCTGAAAGCCTCAAGAATTTCCTGCATACCGTGATGCCGGAATATCTTCCGGACAAGGTCAAGGCAGCCAACAGCGTGGACCTCCAGGCTTCCGTGCGCGCCGGTGGCAACATCGTTTTTAAGCGCCTCCCGGCCCAGCCCACGTACCCCGTCCGCCTCACCTTCCCGCCGTCCGCCGTGGGGAAGCGACTGAGGGTCTGGACAGGAAGACCCCACAGGCCGGTTGTCGAGGAAATCCTGAAGGACACGGAGTGGGCCGGCTCATTGGTTCGAGGCCTTTATGTCGCGGAAGTCGCGGACGCGGGACTCCGCCACGGCTTCCAGGTGACCGGGACAGGCATGGTGGCTTGCCAGGTCACCGACCTGGGGCCCACAGTTACTGAGGCGTCCCATGCCGGGCAGTTCAAGCTGGATATTGTGGCTCAGAACGCGGCTGCATCAGTCACTGTCATGGACCACAATTTCGTGAAGGTGTACACGTCGACCGGAGAGCTGCATGAAAGTGACCTTCCGGGAGTTTACAAACTACGGACGCAAATTGGACGGGACCTAGGGACGATCAAGGAGGAGATTCTTGTCCTTGACCGGGACACGGTTCGGGACAGTATGGCGGCGCGGGCGCTGCCATCCCCCGCTCCGATCCCGGGAAGCGCCTTCACACACGAGTCTCACGTCCGGCCGTTCGCTGAGGCTGCCTCGGGCAGGGGTGTCTTTGCGGACAGGAGGACCGACAGCGCACAAATCTCCGTACTCTCCCGCTACTGGTCGGACGAATTGCCAACAACGGCCCGGACCCGTTCCTTGCATCCTATGCAGGGGTTGGATATCTTCCGCCGTGATGGACAGCTCTTGGCACGGATGTCGGAAGAGTGCCGGTTCGATGACAAATCCCCCCGTGACCGGGTGGCGGTGTGGGATCGGCAGGTTGAGCCCGGCGTCTATTTCCTGGGAATCGCATCCCCACCGGCCGGGCAACTCGAAGCAAGCATTGTTGCCGCTCCCGGATGGCTTACCCAGGTCGCCATCAGGCGTCCCATACCGCTTGTTGGGCGGTCGATGGGCAAGATGGTGGTGCCGTCAGGAGACGCAGCCATCTTCATGCGCGACCTCCGGAAGCTGCCGGGGCCATCCGGGCAGGAGGCCGTGGAGGAATCCTATGCACTGTCCACTACAGCTGAGGGTGAACTTCCACAGGCAGGTCAGGATGCGGTGATTGAGGCTGCCCGGATTGCTTTCACCCAAGGCCGCAACCTGCTCGCGGATGCGCGCGGCACCAAACTGCAAAAACTGCTGCTTGAAGAGTTTGATGATCCGGTTGCGGGGATCATTGGGGGACACCTGCTGCTGATGGCCATGGAGGCGGGCGTCCGCCCGGATCCGGCACTGGCAGATGTCTTCACTGCTGCAGTTGTCCGGCTGCGCGGGCTGGTCCAAATCTGGCATCCCGACGTCGAAGCCCTTGCCCTGCGGTCTTCAGATCAGGCTGTACGTCCAAACAAGCCCTTCACCGCACCTCCGATGTTCAGCCGCAGCTGGAAGCTTATCGTAGAGGCCAGCTACGACAACCCGGACCTCGTTCCTCCGGATCTCTGGTCGCGGGTCCACGCGAACCGGAGCATTGGGCCATACTTCGTGTGGGCCACCGACGAGGCCAGCCGCGCCGCCCACGCGCAACAACTCGATCAGTGGAAAACTGTGTACGGGTCGCAGCCACCAGCGGCAATGCCCAGCCCTACCGGGGGAACGCCGCCACCAGCGGCAATGCCCAGCCCTGCCGGCAGTCCCCCACCCCCAATACCGGACACAGTGCGGAATGATGCCCGTCGCCTTGGCATACCCGCCGGGGCACTGGATGATATTTGGCGCGGGACGGATTCCCGTGGCCCGGGACAGTAGGACTTGTGTACGAATTCGAGATCACGAAAGGCCTCTCTGTTTCGTTTCAGCGCTTCCCTTACCCCGCTTCAGGATCCCTTTCGGTTCTACCTGCCAGCCGCGGCGCCTTGCCGCTTTATGTTTCCGGGCCCGCCCGGCTCACCGTCCCATCTCCGCAAGGCGAAGCATTTTGGATCGCTCTTCTGTGCAATTCCGATTCTGCTCCCGCCGAGGTTGCCGTGCTGGCGTACGGCCTAAGCGGAGCCCTGGTGGATGTCCTCACCGGACATCCCGTCGGTGAACCCCTCATAGAACCAACTGCCCGGGTCACGCTACCCCCGCATCACTTCATTCCTGGCATCCGCCGAAGTGCCGGTACGTGGTGGCCCATTGCCCGTGTCGCTTCCGCGGGTGCCCCATCGGCACTCGCCCTCGACTTCCTCGTCCGGACATGGTCAAAGCCGGACCGGGCACCTGCCGCCGTCGTCGAACCGACACGTCACTACATACCCGGAGAAGAATCCCGGGCACGCCGGCCACCACACACGAACGTCACCGGTGCTGTTGAGGACGTTAAGCTACACATCGTCCTCGCGGATGAATTCCGTTTCAGGACGGTCAGTGGGCTGCAGGTCCCGCGACTTAGCCAGGATTCAGGCCCAGGGCACCGGCGGCTTCCCTAATACGCTAGAGTGGCTCGGAATTTGGATGTCGCCATTGAATATGCGCAGCCGACTTTGGGCGATACCCCCTTCCCCGCGGACGCAGCCTGCGCTTACTCGAGGCTTCAGTAGCGGTTTCGAGGCGGACGGCGATGCGCAGTGGGGGCCTGCCGAGCCTTCCTGGCCTGCAGTACGCGCTTGATGACGATGGGAAGCAAAGCAAAAAGCAGTTTCTTCATGGCGCCGATCCTTCGGTTGTGACTACGGTGAATACTAAATAGTAAGCACACTTGCTATCCGTGCGGCAATGGTGGCTATGAACCGCCGTCTGCCCTTATGCGAGCACGGCCCGGGCCGCTTCCAGGACGACTCCCCCTTTCCCTGTGAGAACGTCCATGCCTAGGATGAACTCCTGTGTGGCCCGCCGCGCCAGCGGAGGAGCCGCCGACATCAAGAGCTGACAAATGGAAGGGAACCGAAACCATGGCCGAAACTCCGAACCCGATTCAGATTCAGAAGTTCCTGGGCGGCGTGGACTACCCCGCCAGCCGCGACACGTTGCTGTCCAAGGCAAAGGACTCCGGCGCCGACAACAACGTGATTCAGGCCCTTGAGGCCATCCCCGACAAGGAATACGACAGCCCAACGGCCGTCAGCTCAGCGGTGTCCGGCAGCAACTCCTGAACAGCCGGCGAAAATCACCTGGTGACCAGTTCGTTTCCGTAGCCGGAGTCGCACTCGCCGTCGTGGATGACGCCGTCGCCTGCGGCCACCACGTAGTTGTCAGCAGGGTCAAAGACCGCTGTCTGGACGCCCGTGACTTCCCTGGTGCAGCGGCGGGCAAACTCCGCGCCTTCGTCCTCGCCGCCGATCCAGATGTCGAGCCAAATGGAGGCCTCCCCAAACTCCTCCGCCCCGGTGTGGCAGGGACCTTCCTCGGGCGCGTCACCGTCCCCGCAGGTGTCCTCCACGATGAAGTACCGGCGCACGTTGGGCAGGTAGATGCGGGTCCCGGCCGGGTAGTCCAGAACGTCCTTCCCCGTCTCCTTTGAATGCCCGACGGCGATGGTCACCGGATCCTCGTAGGTTCCGGTCCCGCCGGCCGTCTTATGCAGGACCGGGTGGCTGATGATGGGTGATCCGGGCGGGGTGTTGTCGAACCAGGTGTAGGCCGTGATGTACACCTGCTCACCCACCGTGTCCTCGGGAGGTGGCGGGGGCTCCTGCTCTGTACACGCGCCGGCAGCCAGAACCAACGCGAGCACGCCCGCCAGCGGAAGGACTCGTCGGCCCATGCGGCCCCCCTGTCTCGCAGTTATGGATGAACATAACACCCCTACCTGTGAGGCTCAGCTACGGGCGCGCCTCCCGGACCGTGCGGCAAACGCATCCAGCGCAGCCAGGACCTCATCGCTTCTCCAGTGCCGGCCGCGCTTGAACTTGTCAAAGCCCTGCACCACGCCAGCCTCCTCCAGGACCTGCATCTGGCGCCAGATCGTCGGGCCCGACAGCCCCAAACGGTCTTCCAACAGTTTGGCGTTGACGACAGGCTGGCGGGCTAACAGGTCCGCAATCTTCCACGCGGCCGCGTCCTTGCGGGCCGTGATGACGTCCTTCCAGCGGGCCCTTGCCGCCGTGATGTCTCCGGCGAGCCGGCGGCCGTTGTCAATAGCGCGGAACGTGGCTTCCGAGGTGAGCAGGATGATCCTGCCGGGGTCCCCTTCCCGGTAAGCGGTCAGTGCATCGTGGTATCCCCTGACGTCATTCAGCAGCCCGGCCGAGACTGGGACGGTCACCGCCCTTGTGAGGCCCTTGTTCCGCAACATGGCGTGCATCAGCGCCCGGCCGGTCCTGCCATTGCCGTCGGTAAAAGGGTGGATAGTTTCAAACTGGGCATGGGCGATTGCCGCTTGGGACAGGACCTGGACATCGTTCCGTTCGGCATAGGCCATGAGATCGTCCATGAGTGCCGGCACGCGCTTGGCATCGGGAGCGACGAAGTCCGCTCCTACCGGACTCGAACTGGACCTGCCGATCCAGACAGGCTCACTACGCCAGGTACCCGCGCCCTTCGGGTCGGCATGCTTCATGAGTGCCCTGTGCATTTCCAGGACGGCTGCCGTATCCAAAGCATCAGCGGCGGCAAGGGCAGCGTTCATGGCCGCCACGTTGTCCACAACCAGGGTGGCGTTTCGCTTGGAGTCGTCCCCAAGCACTGCCATCTCGATGCTCCGGGCGTTGGCGGTCACATCTTCGATCTGGGATGAGGAGACTGATTCGGTCCGCAGCAGGATGGCCGAAAACGGCGCGATGTCGGAACCAAACTCGTGGTCAAAGTCGCGGATGGCCAACGCCGCATCTTCGGCCGCAGCCGTCACTTCACTCGAGGCGATATAGACGTTGTCCCTAATGAAGGGCGGGATCGCTGCCTTGTAAGGCACGTAGGGCGATTCGGTCATGGAACGAGGCCCCATCCCGGCCTTGACCTCCCAGATGAGCCGCTCCCAGTCCAGCGGCGGCCATCGGGTGGCCGAGCGGGGCTGCTCCATCACTGCTCCTCGACGTGAACCGGTGGTTGGAACTGAAAGACTTCCAGCACAACTATTTCACCTATGTGCAAAAGTGAAAAGATCCGGTGCGGATCTTTTCAATTTCACTCGGGAGAGCAGGCGCCGGCTCAGCCCGTAGCCGACACCGCCAGCCACAGCTCCATGTGGTCCGGCTTCCCCTCCTGGTCGAAGACCGTCGCCAGCAGCTCCGGTTCCGCGAGCGGCTCGTAAGGGTTGGCCGGGAACCATTCGCCGTACGCCTTTGCCCACAACTGCTGGACCTCCTCCGTTTCCATGCCCTGCGACTCCAGCACCAACCACTGGTGCGGCGGAACATTGAGTGACTCGTGCCCGCTGCCCGCCGCCGGAGCTTCATCGGTGGCTGCCGCAAGCCAGTACTCGAAGGTACTCCCGTCCGCCCGGTCCTCAGCGAAATCCGTGCTCACGGCCAGCACACCGCGCGGGGACCTGGTGGACAGGCTGCTGATCTCCCTGAGCACCTCCAGGCCCAGTTCTTCACGGAACTGCTCCAAGGCCGGATTGGGACCGTGGTAAACCAGCGGCATCCTCCGCCGCCGGCCCACAAGCGTGAATGCGTCCTCGTTCTGCAGCCGGTAGTCCATCTGTTGTGTTCCTTTCACTGAGAGGGAGAAGCGCAGCGGGGGCTGCGAGCGCAGCACGGCGCCGGAGCGGCGAGCCTCGGCCGGATTTACGCCGTGCACGGCCCGGAAAGCCCTGCTGAAGGCGTCGGCCGAGGCGTAGGCGAAGCGCACGGCAACGTCCTGCAGCGGCTCATCACCTGAAACCACGGCGGAGGCCGCGGCTGTCATGCGCCGCCGCCGGATGTATTCCGAGACCGGCATTCCGGCCAGCACCGAGAACATCCGCCGGAAGTGGTACTCCGACGTCAGGGTGATCCGCGCCAGCGCAGCCACATCCACCTCACCGGCAGAGCGGTACCCTGCACCGTCGGAGATCTGCTGCTCGATGTGCTCGATCGCCCTGTTCCAGAGATCCACCTGCTGCCCTCCCTGCGTTTCGTTGTCGGCTCCACGTTAGCCATGCGCCGCCCGGCCGGGTCCGACAATCCATGCCCGTTCCCGTCGGGCGGCAGGGGCACGCGGGCGGCAGGGGCCACCTTTGGCGGCTCTGCCGTGAGGTACGACGGCGGGGCGGGCCGCCGTCGTACCTCACGTTTGCTTGCCACTTCCCACCGCCAAGCCATACCGTCTCCCCTAGCGGTTCCACCCACAAGCGGAAGGCATTCCATGCTGCAGGAAGTGGCTGAGGGCGTTTTGGTCCACGAGAGCGCGTTCATCCAGAGCAATTCCGTTGTTGTGCAGGGCCGGGACGGTGTGCTGCTCATCGACCCCGGCATCACCAGCAGCGAAATGGCGGACCTCGCGAACGACCTCCGCCGGCTGGGCCAGCCCGTCGTAGCAGGCTTCTCCACGCACCCCGATTGGGACCACGTGCTCTGGCACCCGGACTTCGGCGACGCACCCCGCTATGGAACAGCCCGCTGCGCCGCCTCCATCCGGGATGTGCTGGCGGCCCCGGACTGGAAGGACCGGGTAGCTGAGGGGCTGCCGCCGGAGCACGCCGACGAGATCCCGATGGATCTGCTCGGCCTCATTACCGGCCTGCCCGCCGATGCTGCGCACATTGCCTGGGACGGCCCCGGCATCCGGATCATCGAGCATCAGGCCCATGCTCCCGGCCATGCCGCCCTGTTGATCGAGGAGCGCCGGGTCCTCGTCGCAGGCGACATGCTCTCGGACATCATGATGCCGTTCCTCGACCTGGAGGCCGCGGATCCGCTCGGGGACTACCTCGCCGCGCTGCGGCTGTTCGACGGCGTTGCAGCCGACGCCGATGCCGTCATCCCCGGCCACGGCTCGGTGGGCGGAGCTGGACAGCTGCGGGCACGCATCGAACAGGACCGCGCGTACGTGCAGGCCCTGCAGGACGGCCGCGTTCCCGACGACCCGCGGGTTGGTCCAGCGGCCCCGTTGGACTGGCTGCCGGAGGTGCATGACTGGCAACTCCAGCGGCTCGCCCAAAAGAGCCAGGGCCAGACGACGTCCGGCTAGCCGTGCTGCCCGTGTCCGTGCCTGTGTCTTGGGACTAGGCTTCGGTCATGGGACTCATCATCACACTGCTGATCATCTGGCTTGTTCTGTCCATCCTGGGCTTCATCATCGAGGGCCTGTTGTGGCTGGCCCTCATCGGCCTGGTGCTGTTCGCCGCCACAGCCGCCTGGGGCTGGGTCAAGCGCAGAGCCAGGACCTGACGCCCCTGCGCCACCCAACCTTGCGCCAATCTTTCAGAAAATCCCGCACGTTCCTGATGCTTATGCCGCAGGATCGGGGCAGGTTGACGCACGAGAGTTGGGGGACATCATGATGGACGACGGCGGCACAGGCGCCGCGGACGGGGGCGGGGACGCCCTGAGCGGCGAGACCATGGTCATCCGGACCTGGTTTGAGCCAAGGGGCGAGCCCAGTTTCCGGGCCCGGATCACGTACGGCAAGGCGACCGGCGGGGAACCGAGCAGATTTGCCACCGCGGATCCGGACGAAGTCCTGGCCGTGGTGCGCCAGTGGCTCGAGGCCCAGCGCGCCGACAACTAGCGCTTTTTGCCGTCCCTTGCATTCGGTGCCGGCGGCAGTGGCTAGGTTTTCTCATGCTGGATCCACTGGCACAGGCACAGGTCCTCATCCGAGACGATGTCTCATCACTTCCCATTCTGTGGGGCTGGTACTGGGGAAACGGCGGGAACGCAGGCCTGGTGGAATTCGATGCCTGCCTCTACGACCTCATGGTTCTTGACGCCTTTGACCTGAAAATCCTGGCGTGGGCTCTCGAGGACTTCGCGCTGCATTCGTGACTCGGCCGCCACAGAGTGCAGAGCGGTGCGCTTCCTGGCTCCACAACCTTCCGGGCAGGCGGTTCCGGCGTAAGCTGGGAAGGAACCGTCTGGAGGTGGGCGCATTCACGCCGCATGTTCTTCATCGCGGTTGAAGACACTTCGTAAGGACGCGCCATGGACGCTATGCCTCTCGGCTCAGAACTGCAGGACGATGTTGCCTCCCGGCTCCAGGACATGGTCCTGGAAACCTCTGATGCCGAAGAATTCTTCCAGGAACTGGCCACCTTCTCCGCGTCGCTCCTCTCTCCGCCCGAATCCAAGGCCCACTGCAACGTCACCGTGGTGCGCAGGAAAAAGCCCGTTACGGTGGCCTGCAGCAGCCCCAGGGCACGGGAGATGGATGAGCTCCAATACGCCTTCGGCGACGGGCCTTGCCTGACAGCCATGCGCACCGGCACCACCACCTACGTTCCGGACGTTTCAAAAGAGCACCGCTGGCCGCAATACATCCGCGCCGTCGCGCAAAAGGGGATCCAATCAATCCTGGGTGTTCCCCTGCGCCTGGAGGGAGACTCCACCGCTGCTTTAAACATCTACTCCTCGCGTCCTTATGGAATATCCGGCGAGGACATCGCCCGCGCCGAACTGTTCGGCGAACAGTCCGCCAAGACCCTCCGCTTAGAGCTGCGCCTGACGAGGCTCCAGGAAGCGAAAGACAACCTGGAAGCGGCGATGAAGTCCCGGACTGCCATCGATATCGCAGTCGGCGTGATCATGGCCCAGAACCGGTGCAGCCAGGATGCGGCGATAACCATCCTGAGGAAAGCCTCCAGCTCCCGCAACATGAAACTGCACAACGTAGCGGCCGCAGTCATCGAATCCGTTTCACCCCATACACCCTTGCGGACATTTTTCGACGAATAACGCCCGGATTCCTCTGCCTGCTCTTCAGGCCCGCTCTTCAGCTGGCGGCGTCCAGGGAGAGCTCTTCAAGTGCGGATGCCAGAGCCTCCGTATCAAACCAGCGGGCAACCAGGATGCCGTGAATAAAGGCGTCGAATTCGACGGGGTGACAGCGCCCGCCGTGGTTCCAATACGAGATCCAGAGGTCTATCAAGGACACGTCCGCACGCCCCAGGAGCGTGGTGGCTGTCTGCCGCAGGTCTTCCATGACCAATGCTCGCTTCTGCTACGCCCACCCTGCAAGAGCAGTAGCAGGCGGTCTGTCAGGGGTGAAACTGGAAGCTTGTGCGGGGACGAAGAAAGCCCGCCGGTGGGGGACCGACGGGCTTTCCGAAACTGACGTTACAGGCAAGTAATTTGGTGAACGAGTGGACGATTACGTACGACGACGTCAGCGATCTCGGATGAGTGCAGCGGTTAAAAGTGGTTGTTGACTCTCCCGGCCGGCAGGCCGAAGCTTTGGGGATGACCAAAGAACCTGAAGCGCTGATGGCTGTCATCGACCGGCTGGCCGAGCGGTTCCCCCATCACCAACGCTCCGTGATTGAAGATGTGGTCGCCGAAGAGCACGGCCTGCTCGACGACGGGCCCGTCCGGGACTACGTACCGCTCCTTGTGGAACGGGCGGCAAAGCTGCGCCTCGCCCATCAGTAGCCCATCCGGTCCGCGCCAATCAGCGCAAGCCGAGCGCCGCCGTCGTACGCCCTCACGCCCCGCCTACCCCGCCCTCCGGGACAACGAGGACGGGCCGCTGCTGGTGGCGGATCAGGGCGGCAGGCACGGACCCCTCGAGGACCCTGTCCAGCCACGCCACAGACCCCGGCCGGCCGGCGCCCACCACGAGCAGCGCCGCATCGGTGTTCCTGGCCAGGCGGTTGAGGGCCTTGGAGACGTCGCCGTTGAGTACGCGGAAGGACCAGGACTCCCCCGGTTCCCCCAGAACATCTTCAAGCCGCCGCTGCAGGTGTGCGGAAGGGAATTCGGCTTCTTCGTTGATGCTCGGGTCCAGGGACAGGGCTGTCCGCTGGTTCGCCGGCGCCCATTCCATGAGGTAGCTGGCCGGGTCGACGAACGCGCAGATCAGGTGCTCTCCCATTGCCGCCGCCAGGGCTGCGGCCGTGCGGACCAGGTGTTCGGAGAAGTTCCATTCAACGCCGACGACGATGGGCCCGTCCGGCCATTCCTTACCGGACATGCTGTCCCCGCACGCACGGCGCGGCCGCGAAAAGCGGGCCAGTTCCAGCTCCGGCGGACATGGCTACTTCCCGGTGAGCTCCGTGTAGAGCGCCTGGACCCGGGCTTTGATGTCGTCCCGGACCAGGCGCATCCGTTCCATGCCCTCGATGCCGCGTTCGGAGGGCTCGTCCGTTTCCCAGACTTCGAAACGCTTGCCCTCGCGCGGTTCAAGCTTGGCCTCAGTGCCCAGGACGATGACGGCGTCCACGGTGTCCAGGACCTCGTCGGTGACCGGTTTGGGATATTCGCCGGTGACGTCGATGCCCAGTTCGGTCAGGGACTCCACCGCCTGGGGGTTCAAGTCCTTGGCGGGCTTGGTGCCGGCGGAGTAGACGGCAATCTTGTCGCCGGCGAGGTCACGCATGAGTCCGGCGGCGAGCTGGGATTTGCCGCCGTTCTTGCTGCAGACGAACAGCACGGACGGAGTCTTGTCCTGGCTCATGAGGAGGTTGTTTCCTTTTCAGTTGGTGGTGCCGGAGCGGCCGTGGGCCAGGCCGGTGGGGAAGCCCACCAGCACCGGTTCGGGTGCGGCGCAGCAACCGGACTCTGAGGCCTCTGCCGCTACGGCCGACACGGGGACGTCGCAGCTGGTGCCGGCGTCCGTGGAGCAGACCCCGGTTTCGGGGAGTTCGAGGTGGACCGTGTCGGCGGATTCCTGGTCGCCGGCGAGGGCGGCGGCAACCGAGCGGACCTGCTCGCAGCCGGTGGCCAGCAGGAAGGTGGGGGCCCGGCCGTAGGACTTCATCCCCACGATGTAGAAGTCCTTGTCCGGATGGGCGAGCAGCTTGGCACCGTGCGGCGGGACGGTGCCGCAGGAGTGGAATTCCGGGTCGATCAGCGGGCCCAGTTCCATGGGCGCTTCGACGGCGGGGTCCAGGTTGAGGCGGAGCTCGCGCAGCATGTCCAGGTCCGGGCGGAAGCCCGTACAGGGAACCACGACGTCGGCCACGAGGGTGCGGCCGTCCATGGCACCGACGGTGACGGATGAGTCCAGGGATTTGATCGAGCTGATCCCGAACCCGGTGTGCAGATCGATTTTTCCGGCCTCCACGAGCCGGCGGACCCGGCCGCCGAGCTGGCCGCGGGCAGGCAGCCCGTCCAGGTCGCCTCCCCCGTAGACCTTGTCCGCAGTTGCACCCCTGACTGCCCACAGGATCCGGGTGTCCGGCTCTTCCTTGGCGAGGTCAGCGAGGTTGATGAGGGTGTTGGCGGCGGAGTGTCCGGCACCGACCACAAGGACCCGGCGCCCGGCAAAGGCAGCACGGTCACGGCCGGCGACATCGGGCAGCGGCGCCGAGATCCGTTCCCCTGCTGCTTTTTCGCCGATGGCGGGCAGGCCCGAGGTGCCCAGCGGGTTGCGGGTGGACCAGGTGCCGGAGGCGTCGATGACTGCTGCCACGGTGTGGTCCCGGGTTTCGCCGCCGGCGTGCTCCACCCGCACCACAAAGGGTGTGGTGTCCCGGCCCTTGATGTGGGTCTTGTCCAGGCCCTGCCGGGTGACGGCGGTGACGCGCGCGCCGGTCTGCAGGCGCGAGGCGATTTGGGGAAGGGCGGCCAGGGGCGCCAGGTAGTTGTCGATCAGCTCGCCGCCGTAAGGCAGTGCGGTGGGCCGGGGTGCCTCCCAGCCGGCCGCTTCGAGGAGGCGGACGGCAGCGGCGTCCGTGTTGAACCGCCACGGTGAGAAGAGACGGATGTGGCGCCAGTGCTGGATGGCCGCGCCCGCCGTCGTACCTGCTTCAAGGATCAGCGGTTCCAGGCCCCGCTCAAGCAGGTTGGCGGCGGCGGCCAGGCCAATGGGCCCGGCGCCGATCACGGCGACTGGAAGCTTCTTCGCTGAATCCATGGTGTCCTCTTTCATCCGTAGCGGCGGCGGGGTGCGGTTAAGCGGCGGGGCTGCCCAACTAGGTCGCAGTAGTTGTCGTTTTGAGGCCCCAAAACGACAACTACTGCGACCTAGTTGGGTGGGGGTCAGCAGCAGTCCTCGTCTTCGCAGCAACCCGAGTCGCCGCAGCATCCGTTGGTCGTGAGGCTCACCCCCTCCCCTGTTTAGGTTTGGGCTACCTGGCGGCCGGGATCAGGGAGTCGATCAGGCCCTCGATGCGGCTCTTGATCTCGTCCCGGATGGGGCGGACGGAGTCGACGCCCTTGCCGGCCGGGTCCTCCAGCACCCAGTCCTCGTAGCGCTTGCCGGGGAAGTAGGGGCACTCGTCGCCGCAGCCCATGGTGATCACCACGTCCGACTCCTTGACGGCCTCGGTGGTGAGGACCTTGGGCACCTCGGCGGACATGTCGATCCCGAGCTCTGCCATGGCTTCAACGGCGGCGGGGTTGATCTTTTCGGCGGGCTGGGACCCGGCGGAGCGGACCTCGATCTGGCCCTTGCCGAGCGTGGTGAGGAACGCGGCGGCCATCTGGGAACGGCCGGCGTTGTGGACGCAGACGAACAGGACGGAGGGCTTCTTGGCTGTTTCGGTGCTCACGGGTGTCTCCTGGTATCGGTTGGGTTGGACTGCTGACACTCCCCAACCGAACATTGATGATGATCGATATAGCGAGTATCTGGCCATACATTGATAAATGTCAATATGTTGTTGTGAAGAGTTCCACTGCGGGATCAAGCAGCCGTAATGCGGGGCGCGAGGTCCGTGACCCGGCCGGCTATGTCGGCAAAGGCAGCGTCGAAGGCGTCCTTGGTGCCGAGCCGCAGCGGGTCCGGGATGGACCAGTGGATTCCCGCCAGCCCGGTCAGCTCCTCGTGCGCGTTGTCGCATACGGTCACCACGAAATCCGCGTCACCGGCGACGTCATCCAGCGCCTGGGGTGCAACGGCGGGAAGGTGCAGCCCGTGGCGGCGGGCGGCGTCGACGGCCCCGGTGGCGATGCGGTCCGCGGGGTGCGTCCCGGCAGACGCTGACGGGACGGTACTGGCCTGGCGCCACAGGGCGGCGGCCAGCTGTGAGCGGGCGCTGTTGCGCGTGCAGACGAACAGGACCCGCTGCGCGCCGTGGACCGCGCCGGGAACCAGCCCGTCCAAAGCCCCGGGGGCCAGCCGGAGGTAGCTGCGGCGCCTGTCCGCCTCGGAGCGGTGCCGGGTTGCCAGGCCGGCGTCCTCCAGCGTTTTCAGGTGGTGTGCGAGCAGGTTGGAGGACATCCCCAGCTCCGCCTGCAGTTCCGTGGGCGAGAAATCCCCCAGCGTCAGGAGGTCAACGATGCGCAGGCGTGCCGGATCGGCGAGAGCCGCATGCCGCGCAACGCGCGCTTCAAAGTCGGAAGCTGGCTCAATGTTCATTGATTCAATTTTGACTGAGCTATTCGCGGTGCGTCAAGCTTGGTGGCATGACTTTGAACCAGCCGCCGTTGTGGCGCCGCGCCGTGGCCGAACTGCTCGGCACCGCCCTGCTCGTTGCCATCGTTGTGGGTTCCGGGATCGCCGCCCAGCAACTCTCCCCCAACGACGTGGGCCTGCAGCTGCTCCAGAACAGCACCGCCACCGTCCTTGGCCTGACGGTGCTGATCCTGGTGTTCGGCCCGGTCAGCGGCGCGCACTTCAACCCCGTCGTCTCCCTGGCCGACTGGTTCCTCGGCCGGCGCAGCCGCTCGGGCCTGACCCTGCCGGACCTCGGCGCCTATGTCGCCGCCCAGGTCACCGGGGCCATCGGTGGCAGCGTGCTCGCCAACGCAATGTTCGACGTCGGGACCTCCTTCTCCGCGAAGGACCGGGCAAGCGGTGGGCACCTGCTGGGCGAAGTCGTGGCCACCGCCGGGCTGGTCCTGCTCATCTTTGCCCTGGCCGCCACCAACCGCGGGGCCCTCGCCGCGCCCGCCGTGGGTGCCTACATCGGGGCCGGGTACTGGTTCACTTCCTCAACCGCGTTCGCCAATCCCGCCGTGACCGTCGGCAGGATCTTCAGCGACACCTTCGCCGGCATCGCCCCAGGCTCCGTACTCCCGTTTGTGATCGCCCAGCTGGTGGGCGCAGCCGTCGGCCTGGGCCTGCTGCTCCTGCTGTTCCCGGCTGCCGCGCGGGCCGCGGACGACGTCGTTATCCCGCACGGCAGCCGGGCAACCAAGCCGTAGGCGGCGGCGCCAATACCTCCGTCCGGTAGCCCAAAAGATAAGCCCGCCCGGCGAAGTGCCGGACGGGCTTATCAAGGCAACGCAGCTACTGGGAGGCGCTGGTACCGCCCTTGGCGCGGCGGCCGATGAAGTAGGCGCCTGCCGCGACCAGGAGGAGCAGGACTGCGCCGATGCCGATGAACAGGCCCGTATTGTCCTGTCCGGATGTTGCGGATGCGGCTGCCGGGCTTTCGGTGGCAGGCGCCGGGCTCGGGGCCGCTGAGGTGGCAGCTGAGGTGGCTGTAGGTTCCGTGGTGGCCGCCGCCGTCGACGTCTCCTCCGGGCCGTGGCTCCCGGCCCCGGCGTAGGTGAACGTAAAGGTGCCGTCGATGGGGTGCCCGTCGGCGGAAACGGCCCGCCACTCAACTGTATGTTCGCCGTCGTGGTCGATGGCGGCGTCGACGCTCAAGGTTGAGCCCTCGGCACGCACGTCCCCGCTGCTGACCACGTGGCCGTCGGGGGCGGTGACCGTGATGATGTTTGAACCGGGAAGCCCGGTGTCCGGTGCATTGGTCAGGGTGATGGAGACTTTGCCGGGGTTTGTGGTGACGGTTTCACCGGCGGCAGGGCTGGTGGACGCCAGGGCGTCGTGGGCCTGGGCAGGTGCGGAACCGGCCAGCAGGCTCAGGGCGAGGGCAGCGGCTGCGGCGCCTGAGGTCAGTACGCGGCGGATGGGAAAGCTCATTGGTGGTTGTCCTTTCAGGGGACTGTGTCCGGCCAAGCGTGAGGGTGGGCCGGACGTAATTCGGGGAAGGTAAAGGGGCCCGGCCTGATCAGGCGGGCGTGCCGATGGCCGACAATGTCCGCCCGGGAGGCAGCCGGCGGGCCGCGGCGCGGCGGAATGCGGACTGCCGTGTGCCGCTTCATTACGGCCTTTTTCGGCAGAGCGCAGACACGGTACGCGGCCGGCAGCCGGACAGGGTGCAGGATGGCGGCCAGCGGGGCGAGCCACGCCTTAAGCTGCCACAGTGCGGCCTCTCCGCGGGCCAGCACGACGGCGGTGGCGGCGATGGCGAGCAGATGCGCTGCCAGCATGGCCGGGGCGGGCAGCGCGGCCAGGGCGTGACCTGTCAGCTCCATGGCGGAACCTGGAGTGCCGGCGCAGGTGGGGATGGTGATGTCCCGATGGTGGCCGTGGGCGGCGACGCCACTTCCGACACAATGCACAGACGGTCCGGAGAGTGCGGTGAAGGCCCAGTGGAGGGCCGCCTGGCCTGCTGCGAGAATGGCGGCCATAGCGGGGAGCCGGAAGCGGCGGCGGGAGAGCAGCATCACGGGGGCCATGCACAAAACCGCCAGCAGGAGCAGGACCGGAACCGGTGGCAGGTGCCCGCCCGCGGCGGTGTGCGCGGCAGCCGCAAGCCCAATGCCGGAGCCCGTGATCACGCCGGAGCGCAGAAAGCGCAGGGGCGGCTGTGCGGGCATGGTCCTGCCTTTCATACTCGGAGCGGGCGGGCCTGGTTGCTGCTGACCCGGCGTCAGTCGTGGACGGGTTCGCCGGTGACCCGGTGGTCTGCGTGGTTGATGGTCTCCCGGATCAGCCTAATAAGGTGCCCGTCATGCAGCGAGTAAATGACATGCCTGCCGTCCTTGCGCGTGTCCACCAGTCCGCTCAACCGCAGCTTGGCAAGGTGCTGGCTGACCACCGTCCGGGGAACGCCGGCTGCGGCCGTGAGTTCCGTGACGCTCTTGGGACCCTGGGCGAGCTGCCAGAGCAGGTGCAGCCGGGTGGGTTCGGCCAGCATCCGCAGCGTCCCGGCGGCCGTTTCCAGCAGCTCCGCCCCTGGAGCCACCTCATGGACGAGCGAGGGTTCTTCAGTGCCGGCGCTGGGAGGACTGCTCGGTTGGCTGCTCAACGGGCTGCTCCTCGATAACGGCCGGCCTGCCTCCGTGCTGCTGCGCCGGGGCCAGGACAGGAAGGCTCCTGCGCTACCCAGTATCGCAAGAATTGTCAGCGCCAATGCGGCCCAGCCCAGGCCGGCGGCAGCGCCCAGCCAGCCGGCAAGGGGGTAGGCGATGATGTAGCAGGCGTGCGAGAGCGAGAACTGGGCAGTGAACACATACGGCCGGGTCTCCTCCGTGGAGGCGTCACGGAGCAGCCGCGACGACGGCGTGAGGATGATTGAGTTGCCCGCGCCAAGGACGAACCACAGCCCCAGCAGCCACCACCAGCCAGCTTCCGGCTCAGCGAAGGCAACCACAGCCACGCAACCGGCCAGTGCTGCGGGGATGGCGGCCTCGCCGGCCAGCATCACGGCGCGGTCGCCGAAGCGCTCCAGGACGCGGGGTGCAAACAACGCAACGAGCATGGAGCCGACGCCGAAGGATGCCAGCGCCAGTGCAAGGTCGGTGTCGGCGCGGCCGAGCACGTCACGGACGTAGACCACGGTGTTGACGAGGACCATGGCGGTGGGTGCGGCGACCACCACGTTCAGGGCTAGCAGGGACCGCAGCCGGCTGGTCCGCCAGAAAATCCGGGCACCGAGGGTGGTCCGGTGCCACAGCGATGTTGCCGGCACGGCTGTCGCTTCAATTTTCGGGAGGACGGTTACGGCGACCATCAGCGCCGAGAAAAGGAACCCGAACACGGTGCCCAGGAACAGGTTGTTGTAGCTGACGACGGTGAGCAGCAGTGCCGCCGCGGCGGGGCTGACCAAGGCTTCCATGTCATACGCGAGCCGGGACAGGGAAAGGGCCCGCGTGTAGTCCCGCTCCTCCTTCAGCACTGTGGGAATCAGCGACTGGAACGCCGGCGTGAAGGTGGCCGATGCCGACTGCAGCAGGAACACCAACACATAGATCTGCCACGCCTCGGTGATGAACGGCAGGCACAGCGCCATCGCGCCCCGGACCAGGTCGGCCCCAATCAGCACGGGCTTCTTCGGCAACCGCGCCACCACCGCGTTGATCACCGGAGCGAAGCCCACATAGGCCAGCATCTTGATCAGCAGGGCCGTGCCCATGACGGCGCCGGCGTTGCTGCCTGCCAGGTCGAACGCGAGCAAGCCCAGCGCGACTGTGAGGAGCCCCGTCCCCAGCAGCGCCACCACCTGCGCCGCGAACAACCGCCGGTAGGTCACATTCCGCAGAACGTCCAGCATTCGACACCCTTTCGAGTTCACATGTGCGTAAGTATGCACCTAATTCTACGCCTCCGAGCATGGTTGGTGAGCGGTTGAACGGGCAAGGCATCGCTACAGTAGGTGCTGGACGGAAGGCAATAACCATGACCGAAGAGACGCACACCGGCTTGGCGGGAACCGTCCTGCGTGAGCGGTACCGAGTGGAAGAAGTCCTTGGCCACGGCGGAATGGGCAGCGTCTACCGCGGGACCGACCTGGTTCTTGATCGGCAGGTGGCGCTGAAGATCTTCCGCGAGGACGTCACCGACCCGGAGGAACTGGCCCGGCAGCAGGCGGAAGCCCGGATGCTCGCCCAGCTGAACCACCACGGCCTGGTCACGCTTTTCGACACCGGCACGCTGCTCCGCGGCCACAGGGAAGTGCCCTTCCTGGTCATGGAGCTTGTTAACGGAACCGACCTTCGCCGCCACCTCGCAGCCGGGCCGCTGGCCGGAGACGAAGCGGCGCGGCTGGGAGCCGAACTGGCTGAAGCACTGCAGTACATCCATCAGCGCGGCGTAGTGCACCGCGACGTAAAACCCGCGAACATCCTGCTGACCCGTTACGCGGCGGATTCCCCGCTGCGGCCCAAGCTTGCCGACTTCGGCATCGCAAGAATGCTCGACGGCGCCCGGCTCACCGCCACCAACATGGTTCCGGGAACAGCGGCCTACTTGAGTCCGGAGCAGGCCCGCGGGGACACGGTGGGGCCGCCCGCGGACATCTACTCGCTGGGCCTGGTGCTGCTGGAGGCCCTCACCGGGACGGTGGCATTCCCCGGGCCTCCGCTCGAAGCCGCAGTGGCACGTCTCTCCCGGCTTCCGGACATTCCCGATTCCCTTGGCCCGCAGTGGACGCCGCTGCTGACCGGCATGACGTCCCTGGACCCGCAGGACAGGCCGGATGCAGCGGGCGTCGCCAGGAGACTGGGATCCGTGGGATGGAGCCTGCCGGCGGAAGGAGCCGGTGATACTGCCGTCGCATCGGCCCACCCGGCCACGCGGATCCTGGACGCGGGTGTCGCCGGGACCCGGGTGGCCGGGAGCCCGGCCGCGCAAGGGAGCAGGCTGCCCGTCCTCGCTGACAGCCAGGCCACCAACGCCACGTCATGGCAGCCTGCCCCACAGTTGCCGGCGCGGGCACCTGCCTCGGCAGATCCGAAGCCTCCCCGGAAGCGTGCCGGGGACAAACCCGGCCCGCTGCGGCGCCGCCTGTGGATCCTGGCCGCTGCCGTCGTCGTCGTACTCATCCTCGGGGCGGTCCTGCTGACGTCCCTCCAGGGGCCGCAGCCCGCGCCGGTGGATCCCGGGCCCGCCATCCCCGGGCAGCTGGGCGAACACTTCAAGGAACTCGAAGAAAGCGTCAGGCCATGAACCGCCAAGCACGCCGAAAGCTGGCCACCGCCGTCCTTGCCGCCTGCCTTGGCGGAGCTCTGTTGGCCGGGTGCTCCCCTGCGCTCTACCTGGACGGTGCGGTGGCCGGCCAGCTGCAGACCCGCGTGGCCTCGGCAAAGGAACGGGCTGCGGCGCAGGACTTCCCGTCGGTGCTGGCCGAGCTTCAGCAGCTGAACCAGGACGTGGCAGCCGCTGCGGACCAGGGCAAGGTCTCGCAGCAGCGGAAAGCCCGGATCGAGGCGGCCATCAGCACGATCAGGAGTGACCTGGAAGCAGCCCTGGCACCGGCGCCAACGCCCCCCGCAACCGATCGACCGCTGACCAAGGACGAACAGGAGCGGCTCGAAGAGGCGCAAAAAGAGGCCGAGAAGCAGCGCAAGGAGGCGCAGAAGGAGGCCGAAAAGCAGGTCGAAGAGGCACAGGAGGAAGCCGAAAAGCAACGCAAGGAGGCCAAGGAGGAAGCTGAAAAGCAGCGGAACAGGGACTAAGCGTTGACGTGGCCCCGGCGGCGGCCCACACCGGCGCTACCTGTTTCGGTCGTGGATGCCAGGAGTTCGCCTACGGCGCACACGGCCCGGCCGAGAGTTGGCACCGCGTAAAGTGGAAGCATTATGGATGACCCTCCTTCACATATGCCCTGGCCCCTCCACCTTCTGACCGGTTCGCCGGCCACCACGGGAGAGGGGCGCCCGAATGTATGAATGGATCATGCTGGGTATCGGCCTTGTCCTGACGGTCGGTACCGGTTTCTTTGTTGCTTCCGAGTTCGCCCTGGTCAATCTGGACCGCGGCGATCTTGAAGCCCGCCAGGCGCGCGGTGAAAAGCGCCTGGGGCCCACCATCAAGGCCCTCAAGATCACCTCGACGCACCTTTCCGGTGCGCAGCTGGGCATCACGCTCACCACACTGCTGACCGGCTACACCTTCGAACCTGCCATCAGCCGGATGCTCAGCGGCCCCCTGCTCGCCGCCGGACTTCCTGAAGGCGCCGTGCCCGCGGTGGGTTCCGTTGTCGGCATTTTCCTTGCCACCATCTTCTCGATGGTGATCGGCGAGCTGGTCCCCAAGAACTTCGCCCTCGCGCTGCCCTTGGCGACGGCGAAGGTGGTGGTGCCGTTCCAGGCGCTCTTCACCGCCGTGTTCAAACCCGTGATCCTGCTGTTCAACAACACCGCGAACGCGATCATCCGGTCCTTCGGCATCGAACCGAAGGAAGAACTGTCCGGCGCCCGCAGCGCCGAGGAACTCAGCTCCTTGGTGCGGCGCTCTGCCCTGGAAGGCGTGCTCGACGCCGACCACGCAGTCCTGTTGCACCGCACCTTGCGCTTCTCCGAACACTCAGCCGCCGATGTCCTGACGCCGCGCGTGCGGATGACCGCGGTCAACGCCGATGACACTGCCGAAGAGATCATCGCCCTGGCTACCACCACCGGCTACTCCCGGTTCCCTGTCATCGGGGAGGACCGCGACGACGTCCTGGGCGTCCTGCACGTCAAGCAGGCCTTCGCCGTGCCCCTGGAAGACCGGGCCCGCGTCACCGCTTCAGAGCTGATGATCGCACCATTGAGGGTGCCTGAGTCGATGGGGGTCGACACGCTGCTGGTCCTGCTCCGCAAGCAGGGGCTCCAGGTGGCGATCGTTTCTGACGAGCACGGCGGCACCGCCGGCATCGTCACCCTTGAGGACCTGGTGGAAGAGATCGTGGGTGAACTCGAGGACGAGCACGACCGGGCGCGCGCCGGCGTGGTCCGGGTTGGCCGGTCCATCACCTTCGATGCGTCGCTGCGGCCGGACGAACTGCTGGACCGGACCGGCATCACTGTCCCGGATGACGAGGACTACGACACCATCGCCGGGTTCGTCACGGACCAGCTGGACCGCATCCCCGAACTCGGCGATGAAGTGCAGATCGACGGCGGGACCCTGCGTGTGGAGCGCGTCCTGGGCACGCATGTGGAGCGGATCCGCTTCACCCCGGACGAAACGCAGGAACCGCCCCAAAGCGCCCATGACCGCATCATCGACAACCTCACCTCGGAGCTGACCCATGAGTGAATACCTTCCCGGCATCATCTGGCTGGCGGTACTCCTGGTGGTCAACGCCTTCTTCGTCGGCGCCGAGTTCGCCGTCATCTCTGCCCGCCGCTCCCAAATCGAGCCCAAGGCCGAGGCCGGCAGCAAAGCCGCCAAAACCACGCTGTGGGCCATGGAGCACGCCACCCTCATGCTGGCCACCAGCCAGCTGGGCATCACGGTCTGTTCGCTGGTGATCCTGAACGTCTCCGAACCGGCCATCCACCACCTGCTGGAAATCCCGCTGGGCCTCACCGCGCTGTCCTACGAGGCGATCAGCATCATCGCGTTCGTCATCGCCCTGCTGCTGGTGACCTTCCTGCACGTGGTCCTGGGCGAGATGGTCCCCAAGAACATCTCCTTCTCCGTGCCCACCCGTGCGGCGCTGATCCTGGCCCCGCCGCTGGTGATGGTCTCCCGGGTGGTCAAGCCGGTGATCTGGACCCTGAACGGCATCGCCAACTCGATCCTGCGGCTGTTCAAAGTGGAGCCCAAGGACGAAGCCACCAGCGCCTACACCCTGGACGAGGTGGCCAACATCGTGGAGCAGTCCACCCGCGACGGCATGCTCAGCGACACCAGCGGCACGTTGACGGCCGCGTTCGAGTTCACCGCCAAGACCGTAGCGGACGTGGAGGTACCTATCAGCGAGATGGTGCTCCTGCCCGCCTCCGCCACCCCGGCGGACATCCAGCGCGCAGTGGCCCAACACGGCTACTCCCGGTACATCCTCACCGATGAGGCCGGCGTCCCCTCCGGCTACCTGCACCTCAAGGATGTGTTGGACCTGGTGACGCCGGAGAAGTTCACCCAGCCCGTTCCGGCGAAGCGGATCCGCCGCCTCGCCTCCGCTTTCAGCGGCGGTGAGCTCGAGGACGCGCTGGCCACGATGCGGCGCACCGGCGCCCACGTGGCCCGGGTGTTCGATGCCCACGGCAACACCACCGGTGTCCTGTTCCTCGAGGACATCATCGAAGAACTCGTGGGCGAAGTCCAGGACGCCACCAGCGCCTGACAGTCACCCTTGCTTTCGTGCCCGGCAGCGGTAAAAACACTGCTGCCGGGCATGACCGGTCTGGAGCACAATGCCCTTTTCCGCTGACTTACTGGCTCCCATCCTGGAACTCATGACCTGGATCGGTGTCCTCCCCGGCATCCCCCTGATCGTTACGGGCCTGATCATCGCCAAAAAACAATGCCCCTGGGCCCAGGCCGCGGGCGAAGTCGTCACCGCAGGTGCCTACAAAGCCCTCCAGTGGAGACCCAAGGACGAGGCAACATCCCGTCTCATCCTGCTGCCGGCTGATGAAGCCGCGAAGGTGACTGCCGGAACGTTCATCGTCTTCTACTACGACACCTGCCACCCTGCCCACTGGTCCATGTATCCTCCGCGGCAGCAGAACCCGCTTCTCGTTCTGGGCTGGATCCTGACCGGAGCCGGCGTCCTCTGTGCCGTTGTTGGTCTGGCGCTTACCACCATCTCCAGCTGAAGTCTGTCGGCCCCTCGCTTCCTTCCACAACCCGGATTACCCATTCACCTCGTGTGCCCTGACGATATGATCGCTCCATGGCCAGCCCCACGGAATTCCTGGGCCCCATCCTGGAGCTGATGACCTGGGTCGGGGTCGTACCGGGCGTGCCGCTTCTGATCATCGGCTGGATCATCCGCAAGCGCCGGTGCAACTGGTCCACCGCCAACGGTGAAGTTTTTACCGCCGGACGGTACCGGGGACTGCAATGGACCGACAATACCAGCACCTCCCGCCGGGGCCTTTTGGAGCCCGAACAGGCACCGGAACTTCAGGCCGGACACGTAGCGGTCCTGCACTACGACATCTGCCACCCCACACGCTGGCGGCTGGAACCCCCAAGGCACAACAACACCGCCACCGTCCTGAGCCTGGTACTGACCGGCGTGGGCATCGCAAGCGCGATCGCCGGTTCGTCCTCATGATGCTTTAGCGCCGTGCCCGAGGCACCATTTTTCACCCCAAGGGGTGTCCCACTTCCTTTGAAACTGCATCCCCCGGCGAGATGCCCCCTGCCGAACCGGGATACGCCTTCATCTGTCCTTTGAGGGCGGCTTCATGAGGATGTCCGTGAGTTGCGTCAGGCCGCCGGCCATGTCGACATTTTTGTCGTAGAGCCATTGCAGTTGCAGTCCGTCAAAGGCTGCGATGACCAGCCTCGCGAGTGCCTGCGCAGGAATATCATTGCGCACTTCACCCGATTCCTGGCGGCGTTGGATGTCCTCGCCCAACTCCGTCACAAGCATGGCGTAGCGGTCTACGAAATACGGGTGTGAGTCGTGCCCGGGATCGCTGGCCGTCGCTGAGGCCACGGCGTAAAGCGTGGTGAGTCCGGGCTCGTTGCGGTTCCGCTCTGCGACGGGCGCGAGCAGCCTCAGTCCTGTCTTGGCGTCATCGGCAGTACTCAGGACCCGGCGGTCCCGCTCGGACAGGACGGCAGTCAGCAGCTCCTGCTTGCCCCTGAAGTAGTGGAACAGGGTGGCCTCCTTCACCCCTACGAGCTCGGCCACCCGCTTCAGCGCCGCACCTTCAAAGCCTTCAGTGGCGAAGACATCCGTTGCTGTCTGGATGATTTGCTCCCGGCGCTCCGCTCCTTTGGCGTACTGGCCACGCGGCTTTGATGTTGGCATCACGACAGTTTATTTCAAGCGCCTCTCCTGAAAACCTAGTCTTACTTGGTTTTTGTGTATATGATCCTTTTCACGGCCCAACGGAGGGTCGCTTTCATCAGGAGGCAATGTGGCCGATATGACCATTTCCCAAGATCCCGCTGTATCTCCGGCCAGCGGTGCCTTGGGCAGCAGCACAGCAGACACCGCCGCCGGAACCGGCGCCCCCTCACCAGTCAAGGCACCCCGCGCCTACGTCATCGGCATGCCCATCGCCAGCGCCGGGCTCTGGATGGCTGTGCTGGCTCCGGCGCTTGTGGTGCTGGCCATCAAGGTTTCCGAGATCACCACCCCGGAAACCCGGGCAGGAGCCCTGAGCCTGGTTGCCGGCGTCGGCGCCCTGGCAGCGCTGCTGGCCAATCCGTTCTTCGGGAGGCTGAGCGACCGCACCACATCCCGGTTCGGTATGCGCAAGCCCTGGATTGTTGGCGGTTCCCTGGTGGGGCTCGTGTCGCTGTTTTTCCTGGGTTCGGCCACCGACGTCATCGGGGTACTGGTTGCCTGGCTGTTTACGCAGCTCAGCTTCAACGCCGCCCTTTCTGCCTTGGTTGCCACGCTTCCTGATCAGGCCGGCCCCACCGAACGCGGCCGTCTCTCCGGCCTGATTGGCATGACGCTTCCTCTCGGACTGGTTGCCGCCGCGTTCCTTGCACAGCTGTTCGATAACGCGCTGCAGATGGCGGTGGTGCCCGGCATCATCGGCACCGTTGTGGCCATCGCCTTTGCCTTCACGTTCAAAGACCGGGTCCTGACCGAGAAGCCTGCCCCGCTGAACCTGAAGGAGATCGCTGGCTCGTTCTACTTCAACCCCCGCACCAACCCCGGACTGGGGTGGGCCTGGTTCACCAAGTTCCTGGTGTACATCGGGTACTGTGCGGGCCTGCTGTACCTGCCGTACTTCTTCATCGACCACCTCAAGGTCGCCGAAGCGGATGTCACCGCCCTGGTCTTCCAGGCAACCCTGGTCAACTCCGCCGGCACGGTCCTCACCAGCCTCGCCGGAGGCTGGATCAGCGACCGCATCGGCAAGCGCAAGGCAATGGTCATCGCCTCGGCAATCATCGTGATGCTCGGCCTGATCGTCATCGCCACCAGCACCACCACGGACCAGGTCCTGGTCGGACAGGCAATCACCGGCCTGGGCCTGGGCTGCTTCGGAGCCGTGGACGTTGCCCTCATCACCGATCTGCTGCCCAAGGACCAGAGCGAGAACGCGAAAACCTTTGGTGTCTTCAACATCGCCCAGGCACTGCCCCAGTCCCTGGTGCCGGCCATCGCGTTCCCCGTCATCACGCTCGGCGGTTACCCCGCACTCTTCATCGGCGGGGCCGTCGTCGGCATCATCGGCGCCGTCCTCGTCACCCGCATCAAAGGAGTCAAATAGATGAACCCCGCCCTGTCCCCTGCCGTCACTGCCCCGCCCGCAGGCTCACCGGACGCCGAAGCACGCATCCGCGAACTGGCCGAAAGCCTTCCCCTTGAGCAGCAGATCCAGCTCCTGACCGGCGCGGATGTCTGGGCAACGCACGCCCTTCCTTCCATCGGCCTGTCCCGCGTGGTCCTCTCGGACGGTCCGTCGGGGGTCCGTGGTGAAGACTTCGACGAGCGGCACGACTCCGTCTCCCTGCCGTCGTCGTCCGCCCTGTCCGCCACGTGGAGCGTGGACGTCGCACGCCGCTACGGCCAGGTCCTGGGCCAGGAAGCCCGCCGCAAGGGCGTCCACGCCGTACTCGGCCCCACCATCAACCTGCACCGCTCACCCTTGGGCGGACGGCACTTCGAGTGCATGAGCGAAGACCCCCGGCTCACCGCAACCCTGGCCGCCGGCTACGTGGCCGGCGTGCAGTCCATGGGCGTCGGGGCAACACCCAAGCACTACCTGGCCAACGAGGCCGAAACGGACCGCTTCACCGCCGACTCCGTGGTGGACGAGCGCCCCCTGCGCGAGCTCTACCTCGCAGCCTTCGAAGACGCCATCACCGAAGCACGCGCCTGGCTGGTCATGAGCTCCTACAACTCCATCAACGGCACCACGGCCAGCGAGAACCACCTCCTGAAGACCCCGCTGTCCACCGAGTGGGGCTTTGACGGCGTCGTCGTCTCGGACTGGACCGGCGTCCGGTCCGTCGAGGCGGCCAATGCCCACCAGGACCTCGAGATGCCCGGCCCGGTAGGCCACTGGGGACCCAAACTGCTCGCAGCCGTTGAGGACGGACGCGTCAGCCGCGCCGCCATCCTGGAAAAAGTCATCCGCATCCTCCGCCTGGCTGCCCGCGTCGGATCGCTTGAAGGCTTCTCCCCTGCTGTGGCCGACCTTCCGCCAGCCCTCGACGCCGCCGCCGTCGCCCGCGAAGTGGCGGTCCGGGGCGCCGTCCTGGTCCGCAACAAGGACGGGCTTCTGCCCCTTGACCCATCAGCACTGGCCAGCGTGGCGGTGAGCGGCCACAACGCCGAAGAGGCCCGCACGCAGGGCGGCGGCAGTGCCACCGTCATGCCCAAGTACACCGTTTCTCCCCTGGAGGGGCTGCGTGAAGCCCTGCCGGAAAGCGTCAGTGTCAGCTACGCCCGCGGAGCCAAGGTAGCCGAAGGCCTGCAGGCCTTCCCGCGCACCTCCCTACACAACCCCGTGTCCGGCGTTCCCGGCATGCGGGTGACCTTCCTGTCCGGGGACGGTTCGGAAATCTCCGGTGAGGACCGCCTCGCGTCCCACCTGATCTGGTTCGGCGTCGGGATCCCGGAGGGTGCCGCCGCCATCCGCATGGAAGCTGACTGGACGGCCCCCACGGCAGGCATCCATCACCTGGGCGTGGGAACGGTGGGCCACATCCGCCTCTCGCTGCAGGGCGAAGAAGTGTTCAACGGCGAAATCGAGGATGACACCGACGTGCTCGGCGCCGCGCTCTTCGACCCGCCCAAGACCGTCCACCCCGTGGAAACCGCTGCGGGCGAAGCGGTGCGCATCGAGGCCGTCTACGAGCTGCCCAAGCAGCAGGTCATCCCGTTCACCGCCATCCTCCTGGGCGAGGAAACCGTCGTGGAGGACCCCCAGGCCGATATTGACGCGGCAGTGGAAGCGGCGCGGGCCGCGGACGTTGCCATCGTGGTGGTGGGAACCAGCGCCGCGATCGAGTCCGAGGGCTTTGACCGCAAGGACCTTGACCTTCCCGGCCTGCAGAACCAACTGGTGGAAGCCGTTGCCGCGGTCAACCCGCGTACCGTCGTGGTGGTCAATTCCGGCTCACCGGTCCTGATGCCGTGGCTCGACAAGGTGGGAGCCGTCCTGCTCGGCTGGTTCGGCGGCCAGGAATTCGGCCGTGCCATCGCGGACATCCTCCTCGGCGTCGAGGAGCCGGGCGGCCGCCTGCCCACCACCTGGCCCGCAGCCCTGGAGGACGTTCCGGTCCTGAACACCACACCGGTGGACGGCAAGGTGGTCTACTCCGAAGGCATCCACGTTGGCTACCGGGCCTGGCTCAAGCAGGAAGCTGCCGGCGGCGCCGCCCCTGCCCTCCCGTTCGGCTTCGGCATGGGCTACACCACCTTCGAACTGGGAACAGCCCACGCTCCCCAGTACGTGACCGCCGGCCAGGACGTCGTGGTGCACGTTCCGGTCCGCAACACGGGCAAGCGCACCGGCCGTGAAACGGTGCAGGTGTACCTGGACCGCCCCGGCTCCGCCGTGGAGCGCCCCGTCCGCTGGCTCGCCGGCTACGCGGGAACGTACCTGGCGCCGGGAGGTACGGAAAGCGTGGAAGTGCGGATCCCGGCACGGTCCTTTGGCCATTACGACGGCGGCTGGCAATTTGAGCAGGGCACGTTCCGCCTGCTGGTGGGCCGCCACGCCGCCGACGACTTCCAGGCGCTGGACATCGAACTGCGCTAAACCGGGCATTCGCAACGAAGGCCGGGCTGGATCCGAACACTTCGGGTCCAGCCCGGCCTTCTTTGCTTTTCTTCGGGCAGCTTTGGAATCACACCAAGCTGGGCTGGCTCGACAAGATGTAGTCCAGCGCCGCAGGACCGGTCATCGACAGCCCCGGCCACACCAGCTGGCCGCCGCGGACGTACGGCTCAACCTGGGTTTGCCGGCGCATGGCGATCCACAGTGAAGCGCTGGCAATTGGCTCCTCGCCATTGAGGAAACACCAGCTCAGGTACAGCCCGTACACCTCGTCCTCGCGCAGGCCCGGCTGCTTGTCCGGGTCACAGGTGATGCATTCCACAAGGAAACGGCTGCAATTCGGCACACTCATATCTGTAAACCTCCTGCTAAGAACCCACGGACCCGGGTTCCAGGGCCGTGCGGCAGCGCGCGGCAACAGAACCTCGCAAGTAGTTCGGAGCCGCTATCCCGGTGGATGGGTGCCAAAATGCAGGTCTTCCTGACGCAGAGCCGCAGTGCAAGGATTTCCTCATGAACAACAACATGAGCGGCAACGAGGGGACCCACGGGCAGCACCTGCACGCCCACACGTCTCCGACCACGCAACAAATGCGTACCGTTGGCCAGCGCCGCCGCGACGCCGAAGAAAAGTTGGAACACCACCTCCAGGAAGCCCGCCACAAGGACGACGCCCCTAAGCCGGACGACGGCGGGACCTCCTCGGGCGCAAAGGCGGACAACCCTGACAAGGAAGAGCAGGGCACAGACAGCCGGACCTAAAGGCCGCGCGGCTTCTCGGTGGTTGAGCCTGTCGCTACCCTGGTTTCGACAAGCTCAACCACCGGCTATGGAATCAGCGGCGGCGCCGGCGCCGTCCGCTGTGGTGCTAACGTGACGCCTATGCACCTGAAGGCTTACCAGCGAAGCCCTGCCCCGCGCCGCCGGAGACAAAAGCCAAGTACGGTCCTTTCCGGCTACGGCCGGTCCGCCGCAGCCTTCCAGGAGCGGCAGCTGTCCAGCCTGCAACGGCTGGTCCGGCGCCTGGTTCCCCGGCATCCCGCCCAGGTGATTGTGCTGGGCTTCGCGCTGGCGATTGCCGCGGGCACCGGCCTGCTCATGCTGCCGGTGGCCAAAGCCGGCGACGGCGGCGCCTCCCTGCTGGAAGCCCTCTTCACGGCCACGTCCGCCGTCTGCGTCACCGGGCTGATCACCGTGGACACCCCGGTGTTCTGGAGCGGATTCGGGCAGGCCGTTATCCTGGCGCTGATCCAGGTGGGCGGGTTCGGCGTCATGTCCTTCGGCACCCTCCTGGGCGTGCTGATGGCCCGCCGGCTGGGCCTGCGCTCCCGGATGCTGGCCGCCGCCGAAACCAAAAGCCACGGCTTTGGCGACGTGCGCCGCGTCCTGCTGGGCGTCTTCCTCATCACGGTCATCGTGGAAACCGCACTGGCCCTGGTCCTGATGCTGCGCTTCATGCTGGGCTACGGATATCAGCCCTGGGAAGCGCTCTGGCACGGGGTCTTCCACTCCATTTCCGCGTTCAACAACGCCGGCTTCGCGCTGTACTCGGACAACCTCATGGGCTTCGTCAGCGACCCCTGGATCTGCCTGCCGATCGCCGCCGGAGTGATCATCGGCGGGCTCGGCTTTCCCGTCCTGTTCGAGCTGCGGCGCCAGTACCGGCCCGTCTTCTGGAGCATGAACACCAAACTGGTCCTGGTGGGCAGCGCCGTGCTGCTCGCCGGCGGCACGGCCTTCCTCACCGCCGCCGAGTGGACCAATCCCGCCACCTTGGGCGGGCTCCCGCCCGGCGACCGCATCCTGGGCGGGTTCTTCCAGTCCGTCATCACCCGCACGGCCGGGTTCAACAGCATCGACATCGCGCAGATGCACCCCGTGTCCTGGATGGGCATGGACATCCTGATGTTCATCGGCGGCGGGCCTGCCGGAACCGCCGGCGGCCTGAAGATCACCACGTTCGCCGTCCTGTTCTTCATCCTCGCCACCGAACTGCGCGGCGGCACCGCGGTGAACATCTTCGGAAAGCGGCTCTCCCGGGCCGTGCACCGGCAGGCCATCACCGTGGTGCTCCTGGCCATCGCGCTCATTGTGGGCTCCACGATGTTCCTCATGCTGATCACCGATTTCGGGCAGGAGCGGATCCTCTTCGAAGTGGTCTCCGCCTTCGCCACGGTGGGCCTGTCCACCGGCATCACCGCCGGGATGCCGCCGGCCGGGCAGGTGGTGCTGATCCTGCTGATGTTCATCGGCCGCCTTGGCCCCGTCACACTTGGCACCGCACTGGCCGTCCGCGGCCGACCCATTATGTACGAATACCCGAAGGAAAGGCCCCTCATTGGCTAAGGACTTGTTCTCCCGCAGAGCCGGGCGCGTGGCGCAAGCTGATTCCGTGGCCGTGATCGGCCTGGGCCGGTTTGGTGGTTCGCTGGCACTGGAGCTTGAAGCCCAGGGAACCGACGTGCTGGGCATCGACAGCAACGAGGAAATCGTGCAGTCCTACAACGGCCTGCTCACCCACGTGGTCCGGGCCGACTCCACCAAGGAGGAGGTCCTGCGGCAGCTCTCCGTCCACGAGTTCGACCGTGTGGTGGTGGGCATCGGCACCGACCTCGAGGCCAGCATCCTGACTACCTCGCGGCTGCTGACCTTCAAGCACCCGCAGATCTGGGCCAAGGCCATCAGCGAACCGCACGCCGAGATCCTGGGCCAGCTGGGCGTCGAGAACGTCATCCGGCCTGAGCACGACATGGGCAAGCGGGTGGCGCACCTGGTGCGCGGGTCCATCCTGGACTACGTGGAGTTCGAGGACGACTTTGTGATGATCCGCACCCAACCGCCCTCCGAAGCGCGGGACCGGCCGCTGGGGGTGCTCGGGCTGCGGGACAAGTACGGCATCACGATCGTTGCGGTGAAGAGGCCGGGGACTGCCTGGACCCACACCACCGCGCAGACCGTCCTCTACGACGACGACCAGATCATCGTCCAGGGCCCCAAGAACCTCGCCGAGGGTTTCAGCACCATGGCCTAGGAGGCCTTACCGGTGGTTGAGCTTGTCGAAACCCCGGGTTTCCACAAGCCCAACCACCATTAATTCGGCAGGCCCAACCACAGTTAAGCCGCCAGGTCTCGTTCACGTACCAGGCGGGCGGCTGCTGCCGAAGCGGTGATCGCGACGGCGGCCATCAGGAGGGCGCCCTCCGGGTGGAAGGCCTCAACGGGCATGGCCGACGAATGCCGGAACGGACTGAGGTCCTGCAGCCAGGTTGGCAGGCCCAGCAGCTCCCCGAACTGTCCCAGGACCAGAGCAGCAGCCAACGCACCCCAGCCGACGGCGCTGCTCCACCTGGATGCCAGGGCGAACACCAGCGCGGTCACGGCAGGAAAGACGAGTGCCGCCGGGATGTGGGCCAGTGCGGCTGCCAGCACGGTGCCCGGGCTGCTGCCACCCGCCTGAGACACAGCAAGCACGACGACCGCCGAAGCCCCTGCGGAGGCCGCGACCGCCGTCGTCGTGATTGCCGCGACGGCCAGCGTTCCCCCCAGCCAGCGAAGGCGCGACGCCGGCACGGCCAGGAGCAGTTCGGCCCGCCCTTCCGCTTCTTCCGCCCGCAGCCGCAGCATCGCCTCGACACCCGCGGCAGCTGCCAGGACCCCGCTGATGCCCAGCATGGCCGTGGTAAACAGGTCGATGAGGCCTGCGTCACCGGGAACGATGCGGCTCATCAGCTCCGCCACGGACGGGTTTCCTTCCAGTGCGTCGCGTACCACCGGGCCAAGTCCGCCGGCCACGGCCCCCAGCGCGGCGGAGATGATGCACCAACTCGCCAGGCCTCCACGTTGCAGGCGCCATGCCAAGCCCAGCATCGACGCCAGGCCGGCGGCCGCCCTGTCCGGGCCCGACTCGTTCGCGGCGATATAGCTGGCCCCCAGGTCCCTGCTCCTGCGGAGCGCCACGGCCACCCCTGCCAGGACTGCTGTCCCGGCGCCGACCACCAGCAACGGCAGCATGTCCGCCTCGGTGAAGGGCCGGATGCGCTGTCCCCAGCCAATGGGTGACAACAGGGAGGGCCAGGCTGCGGTGACATGCAGCAGCGATTGGTCCGCGGTCCCCAGCGCGTCACCGGCACCGCGGACCAGGTAGGCGGCGCCCACCAGCGCCGACGCCGTACCGTTGGCGCTCCGCGCGGACGGCATGAGCTGTGCCACCAGCGCGGCGGCCGCCATGAAGAACAGGCCCACGGCGCCAACAGCCATCCCCGCCAGGAATGATCCCCGTACCGGGAGTCCTGCGCCGATGAATCCGGCTGCAACGGCCAGGGCAAGGACCACGTTTGCGCAGGTGCCAAGGAGCAGGGTTGCGTACAGGGAAGTCACCCGGGTGACCTGCGTGGAGCCCACCAGCTCGAACCGGCCCTGGTCCTCGTCCCCGCGCGTATGCCGGACCACCAGGAACGCACTCATCAGTGCGGCCAGCACCGCCGTGAAGGAATAACCCTGGAAGAACGTGACCGCTCCGTAACTGATGCCGTCCGGAAGCCCCCGGAGGAACAGGAATGCCGGGCTTGCCGCGGCTACGGAAATCAGTGCTGCCCGCTCGTTGTCCTCGCCGAACTGCGTAGTGACGGCGGTGGCTGCCGCGTATCCCAAACCGGCGATGCCCAGGATCCAGGCGGCCAGGGTTCCGCGGTCCCTGCGGGCCTGGAGCAGCGCCAGCCGAGAAACGGCGCGCATCACAGGACCTGGCTCTTCTGGTCTTTTTGGCTCCCCCGCCCGGGGGCGGCCGTGCCGCCGTAGTGGCGCATGAACAGCTCCTCGAGGGAAGGCGGTGCCGCCGTGATGCCCGTGATGCCTGCTGTAGCCAAAGCCTCCAGGACATGGCCCAGGTCGGCTGCATCGGCGTCGAACTCCAAGGCTGTCCCGTCAACGCGGAGGTCGTGGATGCCCCGCCACGTGGACAGCAGCTCAGGCGATGCCGGCGACGTGACTCGGAAGCGGGTGCGGGTGAGGTGCCGAAGTTCGGCCAGGGTCCCGGATTCCACGGCTACCCCTGACCGGATGATGGTCACCCTGCTACACAGTTGTTCCACCTCGGCCAGGATGTGGCTGGACAGCAGCACCGTGGCCCCGTCCGCGGTGACCCGGCGGACGTGCCGGCGGAACACCGCGTCCATGACCGGGTCCAGGCCGGAGCTGGGTTCATCGAGCAGGTAAAGCCTGGCCGGGCGGGAAAAAGCCGCGATGAGGGCGGCCTTCTGCCGGTTGCCCCTCGAGTAGGTCCGGGCCTTTTTCCGGGGATCGAAATCGAACTCGTCGATCAGCTGCCGGCGCAGGGTTTCATCCGCGCCGCCGCGCAGCCCGGCGAGCAGGTCAATGACCTCGCCGCCGGTCAGGTTGGGCCAGAGCGTCACATCCCCTGGGACATAGGCAACATCCCGGTGTGCCCGCACCGGTTCAGCCCACGGGTCGATGCCGAACACCCGGGCCGTCCCGGAGGTTGGCCGGATCAGGCCCAGGAGGATCCGGAGTGTGGTGGACTTCCCTGCCCCGTTGGGTCCGAGGAAACCGTGGACTTCTCCGGACCTGACGGACAGGTCCAGGCCCGCGAGCGCTGTTGTCCGCCCAAAGTTCTTCACAAGCTGGCTGGTGGAGATGACGGGAGTTGCATCTGTGGTCATGGCCGGTTCCTTGGTCGCAGCTATCACACCCAAGGCGGCTGCCAGGGGCATGCCGCAGGCGTTTCCGCATACGGGCCGACCAGGCTTCCCGGCTCTCCGGTCCACATCTTACAAGCGGTGCATCGGGCGCGGAAGAGGCGGTGGATGATCGTGATCCGGGGGTTGAACCTGTCCGGGTTTCGAGCGGCTCAACCACCGGTTCGTGCGGGTCAGTTGGCCCCCATTAAGCTGGCAGGATGCCTGACCTTGCCGCCCTGGTGCCCACCTTCGTGGCCCTCGCCATCCTGGTGGCACTCACGGTGGCTGTGCTCCGGGGCTCGCGGACGCCGTCGTTCGTTGCCCCGGCCGTTGCCATCCTCCGCGGCGCTGCCCAGCTGGCCCTGATCAGCCTGGTGCTGGGCGGCATCATCAACGATCCGCTGTGGGTGGCGGTGGCGCTGCTGGTCATGTTCACGGTGGCCGTGGCGACGGCAACCCGCCGGCTCACGTGGTCCTGGCGGCGGTTCGCGGCAGTGGCCGCAACCATGGCGCTGGGCATCCTGGTGACCCTGGCCGTGGTGTTCGGCACCGGGGCGATCGAATTCACGCCGCGGTATGTCCTGGCGGTGGGCGGCATTGTGATCGGCAACTGCATGAGCATCGCCGTGCTGGCCGGGCGCCGGTTCTTCGAGGCTGTGCGGGACCAGTGGAGCGAGGTTGAAGGCTGGCTGGCGCTGGGTGCGCAGCCGCACCGCGCAACCCTCACCCAGGCCCGCTTCTCCGTCCATGCGGCCCTGATCCCGTCCATCGACCAGACCAAAACCACCGGCCTGGTTACGCTGCCCGGCGCGTTCGTGGGTGCGATCTTCGGCGGTGCATCACCGCTGGAGGCCGGCCGGTTCCAGGTGGTGGTGCTGGCGTCCATCATGGCGGCGGGCTCCATCACCGCCGTCGCGCTGATCCGTTCCCTGCGCTCGGTGAAGGTGCGCCCGGAACCTCTCTGACACTGCAACGCGGGGTCACTCCCGGCCCAATAAACCGCCCGCGGAGGGCATTGAGTGACCCCGCGTTGCTGGTTTATTCGGATGCGGCAAGGAAGGCGCGAATCTCGTCCGCCATCCGTTTGGACTGGGTCCAGTGCAGGTAGTGGCCGCCCTCGATCGGAACGACCTGGTGCCGCCGGACATTCTTCAGCAGGTTCTCGGCCGCTGCGGTCTTGGTGGCAGTTGAATCGGAGCCTTCATCGGCAACAAAGGCCAGGACAGGGAGGTCATTGGGGTAGGTGACTCCCCGGAGGGCCGCCGCGTTGTTCGCAATCCGGGCTGATTCGTCGGCGACAGCGGGGTTGCCGTAGTTCCAGCTCATCATCATGCGCATCCGGCGCAGTTCCTCGTCCGTGTAGGCGTCGCTGTCCGGGTCAAGGAAGCCTGGGGCGAGCGCCGCAACCACGCGGACCACACCGGTGACGGCCAGTGCCCGCTCCACGTTGATGCCCGGCTGCGGGTCTTCCACCGGCCCGTCCCCGGGCTTGGGAATGGTCGCGTCAATTCCGACGACGGCGGACACCTCCGCCGGGTACCGGTTGGCGTAATCCAGCATGTAGAAGCCGGCGATGGAATGCCCTGCCAGGACATAGGGCGGCCGGACCTGGAGCTTCGCCAGCGCGTCGTGAAGCTCGGTGCTGATGTTTTCGTTGGACCGCACGGGGCCTTCGAGGTCGCTGTAGCCGTACCCGAACCCCTCAACCACAATGGCGTCGAAGCGGCCGAGTTCCCGGACCAAGGGAGCGAAGTCGAGGCCGGGGGCCGCAGTTCCCAGGCCGCTCAGAAGGACGATCGGTTGGCCCTGGTCCCCGTTCCGGACCACGTTGAGGCTGCCGCCAGCCACCGCAACGCGCTCACCGTACGGTGCCGTGCCCGCTTTTTCCGTGGACTCCAGGACCAGGTTGACCACCGTGGACACCAGGATCAGCCCCAGGACGATGAGCGCGGCGATACCGGCCCGGCGCAGCCCGCGCCGGGGCTTCTTCCGGGAACCGGTATCCGTCGCCACGTTCTAGATTCTAGGCTGGCTTCGCGAAGGTGGCCGCGCTCATGATCTCGTACCCCACGAACGTCTCGTCGCCTTCCACCCAGGCGTCGTGGCCGGCCGGAATGGTGTACGCGTTGCCGGGGGTTATGGTGGTCCGGGCTCCATCTTCCATCTGGACCGTCAGGGTCCCGGCTGCGCAGATTCCCACGTGGTTGACCTGGCAGCTGTCCGTGTTTACCACGGTCTTGACCGTTTCGGACCACTTCCATCCCGGCTGGAAGGTGAACCTGCCCAGGGTGGTGTCACCGATGTTGACCACGTCCACCTCGGTCTTCGGCGGGCGCCGTTTTTCATCGGGCTGGTCGAAGGACTTCGCTTCAAGGGTTCTGACAGTAACGCCGGCCATTTCATTCTCCTGACAGGGAGGGATTGCAACTGTTCGTCCGGGGCGCTGAGACATCTCCAGGAGGGATTGGTTGGCCGGCCCACCGAGGCCTTGAACGCCCGCCAACGCTGCAACTAGCGCTATCAGCGTGCGCCCGGGCACAGGCGCTGTCAATACGGCGCACTCCCCCTTCGCGAGATGGGGGGTCCATCGGTAAGACTCACCGTAGACCGCACCAACGCGGGGTCACTCCTGGCCCAAAGAGCGGCGGTTTTTGGGCGTTTAGTGACCCCGCGTTGCTGGGTGCAGTTCAGGTTCCTTCTGCCGGTAACCCCACGGTGCAGTCGGCGGCGTCGTTCACCACGTCCTCCAGGTCCCCGGTGCGGTGCAGCACCTCCAACTGCCGGACCGCGCCGGTGCCGGTCAGCAGCAGATCGTCCACCAATTCCTCCACCCGCTGCAGGTCGCCGCTGTCCTCCAGCGCCCCGTGGATGTGGTTCAGCAGGGAATTGACGACGGCGAGCGCCGGCACCGGGCGGTGCGTGTGCGGGTCCAGCAGTTCCCCGCGCAGTCCCCAGCGGCTGGCCTTCCAGCCCGCCAGCCGGATCAGAGCCGACGGCGCGCCGACAGGCTCTTTGCCTTCCCGCCACTCCCGCGCGGCGGTCTCCACCAACCCGCGGGCGATGCCGGCCAGGAGCACGGTGTTCTGGGGCCGCAGGCATACGTCCGCGATGCGGATTTCCACAGTTGGATAGTGCCGCGAGAGCCGGGCGTCGAAGTAGACCATCCCCTCATCCAGCGCGACGCCGGTGCTCACCATGTCATGCACCAGCTGGTGGTAGGCGTCGGCCGAGCCGAGGATCTCCAGCGGCCCGGCGGACGGCCACCGGTTCCAGACCTGCGCCCGGTAGCTGGCGTACCCGGTGTCCTCGCCGTGCCAGAACGGGGAGTTGGCGCTCAGCGCGGTCAGCACCGGCAGCCAGATCCGGATCCGGTCCAGGACAGCCACGCCCTCCTCCGGCGATTCCACGGAGACGTGGATGTGGCAGCCGCAGGTGAGCTGTTCCCTGGCGGTCAGCCCGTACTCCTCGGCCATCGCGGCAAAGCGCCGGAGCCGCACCGGGTGCGGATCGCAGGGCAGCGGTGAGGTGGCCAGGGCAGCCACCCGCACCCCGACGTCCTGCGCAGCCCTGTCCGCGATGGCCCGGCCGGCGATGATGTCCGCCTCCAGCGAGTCCATGGTGGAATGCGGCGGGGTGACCACCTCGATCATTTCCTGCTGGAACTCCGCCGTGAGGACCGGCCCGGAACTCGATTCCATCGGACGCACGTACAGGTCCAGGAGCGCGCCTGCCATGGGCACGGGCTCCCCCTTGCCGGGGTCCACCAGGAGCAGCTCCTCCTCTATCCCGAACGTGCGGACCCGTCCGGCACTGCCGGTGCGGTCATCGCCTGAGGTGTCCATCGCCGTCGTCCTTTGCTCGTTGCATCCTTGCAAGCTCATCCCAGAAGCAGGCCAGCGTCACGGCGCCGTTCATCAGGACCTCCAGGCTGACGCTCTCATCGCTGTCGTGCCAGTGGTCCTCCACAAGCCCGGTGCCGAAGAACAGCACCGGCGCCTGCAGCATGCGGCCGAGCAGTTCGGCTGGTCCCCCGCCTGCGTTCCCCATCCGGCCAACCTTGCCGTTGTGGAACCCCACGGCCATGGCCCGCTCCAGTGCGGCGACAGCGGGGTGGTCCGGTGTCCGGTACGGCTCCTGCGCCGTTTCCAGGTCCGGCGTCAGCGTGTGGCCGAAGGCGTTTCCAATGGTGGTTTCCACCCACTGCCGCAGCTGGTCAGCCACCTTCTCCACCCGCTGGCCGGGCACGGTCCGGAAGCTCAGGTCCGCCGACGCCACGGCCGGCACCGCGGCACGCGACACACCAATGGGATCGCCGGCAATCATGGAAGTGACTTCGACGGCGGGGCGCAGCCACAGCCGCTCCAGCACCGTGTACCCCTTCTCGCCCGTGATGGCGCCGCTTTCGGACCGCTTCAGCCAGTCCTCGTCGCTGTAGGGAAGCTCCGCGAGCGCCTGCCGAAGGTCCTCCGGAAGCGGCTCGACGTCGTCGTAGAACCCTGGAATGGCGATCCTGCCGTCGGCATCGTGCAGGAGCGCCAGGAGCCTGGCCAGCTCGAAGGCCGAGTTGGGGGCGTTGCCGGAGACGGCACCGCTGTGGACGTCACGCTCCTGCCCGAACACCTCCAGGCTGGCGCTGAGCATCCCGCGCAGGCTTACGCAAAGGGCGGGGTGGTCTTCGTGCCAGAGGAGGGTGTCGGAGAAAAGTACGACGTCGGCCTGGAACCTTTCCGCCTGTTCCTCCAGGAGTGCCGCGAGATGCGGGGAGCCGCCTTCCTCCTCGCCCTCGACGATGAACTTCAGGTTGACGGCCGGCGCGGGCCGGGCGGGGTGTGCCTGTGCAGGGGAAGTGGAGTGCGGGAGCGTTTGGTTATTGGCGTCCAAACGTGTGAGAGCGTGCGGGTTTTGGCGGTCAAAGGTGAGAGAGCGTTGGTGCAGGTGGGCGCGAATGCCCCAGAGGTGCGCCAGGATTTGCGCCTTGGCATCCGAGCTTCCCCGCCCGTACAGCCTGCCGTCGCGGACCACCGGTTCGAACGGCGAAGTCTGCTCCCAGTTGTCCGGCTTGACCGCGCGGACATCGTGGTGGCTGTAGACCAGGACGGTGGGTGCTCCGGGTGCCTCGCACCACTCCGCGCAGACCGCGTGCGACTCCCCCGTGGGCTGCACGTCAACCACGGGGAAGCCCGTCTCACGGAAGGCGGCAGCGAGCCAGTTGGCGGAGCGGAGCAGGTCCCGCTGGTGTTCCGGCACCCCCAGGATGCCCGGAACGCGCACCCACTCGGCCAGCTGCTTCTCAATGCCGCCACGATGGGAGCGGAGATAGGCATGCAGGCGCGCTCCGCCGTCGTGCTCATGCCTGTCCATGCCCCGCTCCCGTTATTCCAGCCGGTTCACAGACGGATTACCGCGGCTGGGCCGGATTGGTGGGAACGCCCTGCGAGGGAGGGTTGATCGGCGGGCCGGGAACCTGGGCGGTTTGCGGCGTGTCCGGCTGGGCAGTGTTCACCTCCGGGGTGTCGGGCGCCTGCGGACCGCGCGGAACCGCGCCGCCCTGCAGGTCGTGCAGCCTTTTTTCGAGGATCTGCAGGATGGGCAGCCGGTTCCCGTGCGCCTTCTCGTAGGTGATCAGCTGCGCCACGTCCGCTTCCTCCAGCCCGGAGATCCGCGACGGCAGTGTTCCTGCCGGCAGATGGTCATAGTCCGGCAGCGGCAGTTCCTTGTGAAGGGGTACGTCGTTCATGGTTGGCTCCTTTAGGCGATTGAGGTCAGCAGGTCTGCGCATGCCTGTTCGCAGCTCCGGCACGATTCGGCGCAGACCTGGCAGTGGTCATGCATCTGCGCGTGCTTTTCGCACTCATCGGCGCAGGCTTTGCAGGCGGCGCGGCAGGCTTCCAGCAGGGTGCGGGTGACGTTGGCGTTGTAGCCGGTGTGACGGGAAAGTACCTTTCCCGTCACTGCGCAGATGTCCGCGCAGTCCAGGTCGGTGCGGATGCACGTGGCAAGGTCCGCCACCATGTCCTCGGCCAGGCACGCGTCGGCGCAGGCGGTACAGGTCTGGGCGCATTCGAAGCAGGCGCCGATGCACTCGGCAAGCTTGGTTACGTCGATGTCGCCGAGGTCCTTGGGATACGTGTCAATCATGGACCGTATGTGGGTCATGCCTTGTCTCCTTTCCCTTGGTTCTGCTCCTTGCGTTCCCCCTCGTCCGCCGCCTGCTCCAGCTCCTCATCCGACAGGACGCGTTGGTCCGGATCTGCGGTGCCGGTTTGCGCCGTGAAATGAAGTTCTTCCATGTAGGGGGTGGGTTCCTTCTTCCGGTACCCTGCAAACTCCTGTGCGTAATAGGCGCGGGCCTGCTCCACGTCCTTGGCGCCCGTCACGACGTCGTGCACAAGGTTCAGTGCCAGGCGGTTGGCTTCCTCGTCGTGGCAGCGGGCGGACACTTCGCCGGCGGTGCGTTCGATGATGACGCTGCCGTCAAAGCCGGCCAGCGCCGAACCCTTCCCAACCGGCACGGCGTAGTCGATGACGCTCTCCACAGAGTCGAAGTGCGGCGCCGGGAAGTTGTGTTCATAGAACGCCTTGGTGGCGATGATGCGTTTCCATTCACCGGCGTTGAACCACACCAGTGTGCTGGGGGTGGCTTCATCCGGCTCCCCGTACTTGTCCAGGACCAACTGTGCTGCTTCCCGCGATTCCTTCGGCCAATCTTCCAGGATTGAAGCTGCTGCGGCTTCAGCCATGACTTGCCTTCCGTCCCTTATTGGCCGGACATGCCAGCCCCGTTGATAAGTAGACTTACTGTTTCACGGTACCGGGATGGCGGCCGCTGGTACAGGGGTCAGGGATTTCCTCCCGCCCGGACCTTCGTAGCCTTCACCCCGCTGCTGGCCAGGTGCTCATACATGAGTTCCAGCACTTCCGAGGCTCTTTTGTTCAGCCGCCGCGACTCATCCAGCGCCCGGTCCAGCCGGGCCACCTCCGCGCGCAGCTCGGCGATGTCCGCCGCTGCCACGGCCAGCCGCAGGTTGATATCATTCACCGGATTGCTCAAGGGCTCCTTCAAAGCGTCGCTCAGGGGTTCATACATGGCACTGCCCTTTCAGTCGATGGGTGGTACTGCTCAGTCGATGGGTTGGTACGGCGGGATGGTGATGGCCGCGGCCTCGAGCCGGCGCTGCGTTTCTTCGGCAGTCACCGGGGTGCCGAAACTCCGGTACTTGCCCACCGGGACCACCGCGGTGACGAGGGTCCGGCCGTGGATGCGGACCAGGTTGAAGGACCGGGCCCCGTCCCTGCCCTGCATCGCCCCGGCCGGAACCGCGAGGTCCTGGGTGTAGGAGGTGGACGCGGCCACGGACACCGGTATGCCGGCGAACGTCGAAAAAAGGGAGCAGTGCGTGTGCCCGGAGAGGATGCCGATCACGTCACTGCCCTCAAGGACCTGTGCCAGGCCCGTCTGGTTCCGCAGCTCGGACAGCACCGCGAGGTCCTGTACCGGGGGCACCGGCGGGTGGTGGAGCACCAGGAGTGTGCCGTCGTCGGCCGGCGTTTCCAGCTCCGCCGCCAGCCAGCGCAGCTGGTCCTCATCGATCTCGCCGTGGTGGAAGCCCGGGATGGAGGAATCCAGCACCAGCACCCGGAGGCCGCCCAGGTCATACCGGCGGTCCACCGGCCCGGGCCGCGGCTCCTCGTCCAGCATGATGCGCTGGAAGTTGGTGCGATCATCGTGGTTACCCATGGCCCAGATGATCCGTGTACCAATCCGTGCGGCATAGGCGTCGCAGACGGTCTTCAGCTGCCGGTACGCCTCGGCCTTGCCTTTATCCGTGAGATCCCCGGAGACGATGATGGCTTCAGGTTCCATCATGGTTCCCTCGATGGCGTCCAGGACCTGTACCAGCCCCGGCTTCGGATCCATCTCCCCATACAGCAGCCCCTCCGCGACGAAGTGCGGATCAGTAATGTGGACCAGCACATGGTTGGGAGCGGGGTATTCCGCCTGGAGGATCTGCATCAAAGGCCTTTCAGCTGGTCCCAATACGGCGGTTTGCAACGCATGAGGATCCGCTGACGGGCTCTGCTTGCCGCCGAAGTGAACAACATAATAAGCACGCTTATAAAACCGGGGGAAGAGTTTCCCGGCGACGCGCCGGCACTCGCCGGTGCGCCGGCCCGGAAATACCGGGAATTAGCGAACACTATTGGGTCTTTTTGATTGGGCCGGCCGGGCTTACGGTAGAGCCACGGAGCCGCCCGCCCCGGGTGGCCGGCCAAGGAGGACTTTCCAATGACAACGCACGTCGCGGACTGCAGCGTAACGAACTGTTCCTTTAACGACCATACGAACTGCAACGCCGCCGCCATCACCGTGGGCGGCGCCGAGAACCACGCCCACTGCGCCACGTTCATCGAGACCGGCCTGCACGGCGGCCTGCCCAAGGTCCTCGCCGACGTCGGAGCCTGCCAGCGCAGCGAGTGCATCCACAACAACCATCTGATGTGCAATGCACCCGAAGTCCACGTTGGCCCCGGCCGGGACAACGCCGACTGCCTCACCTACTCGCACGCCTAGGACACACTGGCTGAAGGCTCCGGAGCGCCCGGGTGGCAACGCCCCCGGGCGCTCCGTTGCTGCCCGGTACAGCCATGCGGCTTCGGCCGCTTCCACCAGCCGCCGTCCACCTGCTGTACAAACCCCTGCCACCGCGAGTAGATTCGGAATGTGACGGGAATCATGGCCCGTCCTCCAGGCCACCTCTGCACAGGCCGTCGGAGCAGCTGCTGTAGCCCAACGGCGGCACACTTGCAGAAGCGAAAGATCCCTACCGTGGCGACATCGCATTTCCAGCAGTTCCTGGAAGAAGCAACCATTTTCGATCCCTCCAGCGATTCCACGCTGGGTCCTGACTGCCTTTACGGCCTCTACGTCAGCTGGGCAACACTTCACGGGATGACCCCGAAGTCCGATCAGGCCTTCCGCGCCGGCATGCACCGGTGCGGGGTGGATGTCCTCAACAGCCGGCTGCACATGACGGGCCCCGCGGCTGCCGACTACATCCTCAGCAGCTACCCGGCGGTGGCGTGATGTCAATCCATCCGGACCGCTACCGCCCCCGCAACATCCCGGACGTGCTGGTCTGCGACGGGCAGTACATGCACTGCGGCGAGCCCATGGCTGCCGCGGGTGCCGAAATGCGCAGCATCCGCGGCACCTACAACAGCAGGCAATTGCCCGAGACGCTGAGCGTCTACCTAGCCACCAGGGTGCTGCGCTGCGCCTGTGGTTTCCAGATGGAGATCCCGGACCAGAGACCCGCGGTGTTGGAATGACCAAGCTCCCCCTGGATGATCTCACCGCGGCCACCGCGCGCATCCAGGGATTGCTGCTCAGCGAGGAGAAGGTGGACCGTGCCGTTTCGCGCCTGGCCCGGGCCATTAAGGAATCCATGCCCGGAAATCCGGGAACCGGGATTTCACTGCTGGATGCCAGTGGAAGGCGCACCAGCAGCGCTTCCACCGACGCCCTGGTGGAGCAGACGGACGCCGCCCAGTACGCACTGGGCGAGGGTCCCTGCATCACGGCGTGGGCCTCTGAGGAAGTGGTCATTATTGACGATGTCCACACGGACGGGCGCTGGCCGCGCTGGCGGGATGCCGTCCTCAGTATGCCCGTCCGCTCCGTGGTGAGCACGCCGTTGATTGCCGGGAAGGAAGCGCTGGGGGCGCTGAAGATCTACTCCGCCCTGCCCGGGCAGTATGACGAGTCCACCGGCCGGGTCCTGAGCCTGTTCGCCGGCACGGCCGCCACCCTCCTGGCGCACATCCAGGGCACCGAAGCGCCGCTGAAGATGACGGAAAGCCTCAAGGCCACAGCGTCCAGCCGGGACCTCATCAACCGCGCCTGCGGCATGTTGATGGAGCGGCACGGCATCAGCTACGAGCAGGCGCTGCAGGAAATGATCCAAAACGCGCGGGCGGCAGGTGCCACCCTGGTTGAGGTCGGCGAAGAGCTGGTCACCAGGGTGCCGCCTGCGGAACGGTAAGGGGTGCAGCCGTGGGTTTCGATCCACATGAACCGGAGCAGCGCAGCCAGCTCAAGGCCGCCATGTCTGCCGCTGACATTACTGTGGGCGAGTTATGGTTGCGGTATTTCAGCATGAGCGGCAGCGCTGGGGAATATGAGGTCCATGCCTACCTGCAGGGCCTCATTTCCCTGCCCGTCACCCAGCGGGATCTGCTGGCGCTTGCCTGCAATGAGATCATCGCGGAGACACCCCCGCTGTACGCTCCTTACGCGGACCAGATCGTCGGCGCCGAGCAGGACGACGTCCCTTCAGGTGAGGTACGACGGCGGGAGGCGCCGCCGTCGTAATCATCCCTTCGCGTCACACGTCGAAGTGGGTGGTGACCGTGGGGTTGTCCGTCACCGAGGCGATGACCGAGGCGGCAAGGTCGCGGAGCTTGATGTTGCGCGTGCTGGAGGCCCGCTTGAGGATGGCCATCGCTGTTTCCTGGCTGCAGCGGTTCTGGGCCATGATGGCGCCGGCGGCCAGGTTGATGGTGGTGCGCGACACCATGGCTGCGGCGAGGTCGTCCCGGGCATCGGTCAGCTGGGCGATGCGGAGCGCCAGCCTCAGCGACGAGCTTCCCTGGACGGCAAAGCTCTCCGCCCGGCCGATCGCTTCACCGGAGAACGCGTGCCTGCGTGCCGAATAGAGGTTCAGGGCCGCCTGGAACTCGCCGCCTCCACGGAACGGCACTGCCAGCATGGACCCGAGCACGTTGTGGTTCACGGCGGCCACATACTCCGGCCACCGGTGTTCGGTCTCCAGGTCCGGGACGTGGACTGTGGCGTTCTCCCGGAGGCTTGACAGGCAAGGCCCGTCCAGGAAGGCGTACTGGAGCTCATCCATGGCGAGGGCACGCGCATCGCTGCTGCCCGCCGTCGCAGCCTTCTTGCGCCGCACTACCGTGACCGAGCATGAGACGTCCTGCGCGGAGGACGACAGGTCGGCGGCAGCAGCCACCGCAAGTTCGTGGAGGAACTCCTCCACGTGGGAGCTGCTGAGCACCAGATCGTCCAGATGTACGCGGATTGATTCCGCAGTTATGTTTTCAGCCATGGCAGGCTTCCTGGTCATGCCCTGCGCGGGCCGCCCCCACGGGCCAAAAGCCGGGACCGTCACCGCCCGAAACCGTGCGGCCCTTCCAGCCTACGCCCCATGAGTGGTCCCGCACCCGCCCTGCTCCCCCCGACTACGGCTGCCCAGAACGGGTACGGGATTGTTAACCGTCCCCCACCAGCCGAGGCAGGCATCCATGACTTCCCTTCCCAAGGCCAGCGTCCGTGACACCGCCGGCTTCCTCCTGGACGTTTTCATTCCGACGGCGGCAAAAGGTCCCCTGCTCCGCCGGCCCCGCGCTGAGGCCTTGGCCGAGCGGCTGAAGCTGGACCAGCGGGCGGTCCGGCGGATGCAGGAGCTGGACCGGAAGTATCCGGAGGGTCCGCTGCTCCTCCGGCTGCCGGTCCGGAACCAGGCCGTGATCCTCCGGCCCGGGCACCTGCACGCCGTCCTGACCCAGTCCCCCGATCCGTTCTCGCCCGCGAGCAGCGAAAAGCGCGGCGCCCTGGCCCACTTCGAGCCGCGCAACGTCCTGGCCTCCACCGGCGCCGAGCGGACGGTCCGCCGGGCGCTGCACGAGCAGGCACTGGACACCTCCAGCCCGGTGCACCGGTTCGCTGACACCCTCCTGCCGGTGGTCCGGGAGGAGGCGGACGCCATGCTGGCCGCGGCCCAAGCCAAGGGCGTCCTGGACTGGGAAGTGTTCAGCCGGTGCTGGCAGCGTGCCGTCCGGCGCATCGCCTTTGGTGACTCCGCCCGTGATGACCAGGACCTGACGAAGATGCTGACCAGGCTGCGCAAGGATGCCAACTGGTCTGTGCTGAAGCCGCGGCGCACAGGGGTCCGGGACGAATTCCTGCGTCGCGTCCAGGAACGTATAGACACCGCGGAGCCCGGCAGCCTGGCATCTGTCATGCGCAGCAGGCCGGAGCCTGATGCGGCTGCGCCACAAGACCAGGTGCCGCAGTGGCTGTTCGCGCTGGAGACATCGGGGATGGCGGCGATCCGCGCCCTGGCCCTGCTGGCCACGCATCCCAACCAGGCACTGCTGGCTTCGGAGGAAATCACCAACGACAGCACCGGGGGCAGGCACCTCCCCTTCCTGCGGGCCACGGTGCTCGAGTCCGTGCGGCTGTGGCCCACCACGCCGATGATCCTGCGGCAGACCACGCGCGAGGTCAGCTGGGACACCGGAACCATGCCAGCGAAGTGCGGGGTCCTGATCTTCGTCCCGTTCTTCCACCGGAACCATCACCGGCTCCCGCAGGCAGACCGGTTCGATCCGGCGCTCTGGCTCCGCGATGACGACCAGGAGGACTGGGGCGTGGTCCCCTTCAGCGCCGGCCCGGTCAGCTGCCCGGGCCGCCAGCTGACCCTGCTGCTCACCAGCGCCCTGCTGTCCTGCCTGCTGAAGGACACAGCGTTCACCTTCCAGGACGGCCACCGGCTGTCCCCCGGCCGGCCCATGCCGGGAGAGCTCAACCCCTATTCCCTGCGGTTCACTCCCACTGTCAGGGCAGGGGTTTAGGGCGGGGCACGACGGCGTAGCGCCGGTTCGCCAGCACCGGCACCCGGCTGCGCACCTGCTCCAGCCGGTCCCCGCTGAGGTCCGCCAGCACCAGCCCCGGCTCCTCGCCTGCGTTGGCGATGACCACCCCCGCCGGGTCCACCGCCATGGAGTAGCCGGTGGCCAGCGGTCCCGCCTGGTTGGCGGCCAGGACGTAGGCCGTGTTTTCGATGGCCCGTGCCTTGAGGAGGGTAGTCCAGTGGTCCTCCTTGCCCGGCCCGCGGATCCACATCGCCGGAACCAGCAGGACGTCCGCACCGCCATCTACGGCCGAACGGGCGCTTTCCGGAAAACGAAGGTCGTAACAGGTGAACGCGCCGAACCGGAAGCCGCCCAGCCGGAACACCAGCGGCTCCTCGGGGTTGCCCGCCGAAATTCCATCGCTTTCCCGGTAGCCGAAGGCATCGTAGAGGTGGACCTTGCGGTAGCAGCCGAGGAGATCGCCACTGCTGTCCATGGCCACCAGGGTGTTATACGGAAGCCGGCCCGGCCCCTTCTCGTACATTCCCACCACCACCGCGATCCCGTGCCGCTTGGCCTGGGTTGCGATGGCAGACACGAAGGGCCCGTCCAGGTCCTCCGCAACGGCGGCTACCGCGCCTGCACCCCCGCTGGTGGCAAAGAGGCTGGACTCGGGGAGCACCACCAGCTCCGCCCCCGCCCCTGCAGCCGACTCGATCAGCAAGCCCGCCGCCGTCGTATTTTCAGCGGGGTCCGTACCTGCGCTGAACTGGCCCAACGCCACCTTCATGGCTGCCCCTCCTGCCCGAAAACCATTTGCTGTCCCTGCTCTCCACGGCCGGGCTCCGGCCTCTTCCCATAGCATCCTCCCCGGGTTACTGTTGGCACACAACCGTCCGGCCAGGGGCTGGAGCGGCGGGCTCAAGCAGTTGGGCCTCTGGAGGCACTCCGGAGGGAGCATGGTGGGCGCCAAACCCTTAAAGAAGCATGTACGACGGCGGGTAACCGCCCTGCTCACGGGCCTCGGGGTCCTGGCGGCACTGACGTCCTGCAGTGCCGAAGTCCAGCGCGGCTTCCTTCCCGGCGAGCGGGACACCACGGACAACACTCCCCTGATCACCGACCTGTGGGTCAATTCCTGGATCGCTGCGGTCATCATCGGGATCATCACCTGGGGCCTGATGATCTGGGTGATCGTTGCCTACCGGCGCCGGAAGAACACGGTGGGGTTCCCGGTGCAGATGAGCTACAACCTGCCGCTGGAGGTCTTCTACCTCTCCGTGCCGCTCATGATCGTGGGCGTCCTCTTTATCTTTACCGACCGGGAGCAGCGGGCCATCGACACCCGGGACCCCAATCCCGACGTGATCATCGATGTCCGCGGCAAGCAATGGTCCTGGGACTTCGGCTACGTCAAGGAAGACGTGCATGAAGATCCCGGGGTCCAGGCACACCTGAACGGCGAGTTCGGCACCCCGGACCGGCTGCCCACCCTGTACCTGCCGGTGGGGAAAACCGTGGAACTGCAACTGAACTCCCGCGATGTCCAGCACTCGTTCTGGGTGGTGCAGTTCATGCAGAAGCGCGACATGTACCCGGGCGAAAACCAGTACCACCGGTTCATCAACCTCACGCCCACCCGCACCGGCGAATTCACCGGCAAATGCGCGGAGCTGTGCGGTGAGTACCACTCCGAGATGCTCTTCAGGGTCCGGGTGGTGAGCCAGCAGGAGTACGACAACCACATCGCCGAACTCCGGGCCCGGGGCAACACCGGCATCCTGGGTGACGAATTCGACCGGAACCCGGCACGGCCGGCCCTGGAAGAGGCACAGCAAAGGACGGAACCGTAATGACCACCACCCAGAACACGGGCGTCACCTCGGCCACCGCGGCACCGTCAACGGTCAGGCGGCCCAAGGGCAGCATCGTGGTCAGCTGGATCACCTCCACGGACCACAAGACCATCGGGTACATGTACCTGATCGCGTCCTTTGTGTTCTTCCTCCTGGCTGGCGTGATGGCGCTGCTGATCCGGGCGGAGCTGTTCCAGCCCGGCATGCAGATCCTGCAGACCAAGGAGCAGTACAACCAGCTGTTCACCATGCACGGCACGCTCATGCTGCTGATGTTCGCCACCCCGCTGTTCGCCGGGTTCGCGAATGTCATCATGCCGCTGCAGATCGGCGCCCCGGACGTGGCGTTCCCGCGGTTGAACGCGCTGGCTTTCTGGTTCTTCCTGTTCGGCTCCACCATCGCGACCGCGGGGTTCATCACGCCGCAGGGTGCTGCCTCGTTTGGCTGGTTCGCCTATGCCCCGCTGTCCAACACCACCTTCACGCCGGGGATCGGCGGTGACCTGTGGGTGTTCGGGCTGGCGCTGTCCGGCTTCGGAACCATCCTGGGCTCGGTCAACTTCATCACCACCATCATCTGCATGCGCGCTCCGGGCCTTACGATGTGGCGGATGCCGATCTTCACGTGGAACACCCTGGTCACCGGCATCCTGGTGCTGATGGCTTTCCCGCCGCTGGCCTCTGCGCTGTTCGCGCTAGGGGCCGACAGGAAGTTCGGTGCCCACATCTTCGATCCCGCCAACGGCGGCGCCATCCTCTGGCAGCACCTGTTCTGGTTCTTCGGCCACCCCGAGGTGTACATCATCGCGCTGCCGTTCTTCGGCATTGTGTCCGAGATCTTCCCGGTCTTCAGCCGCAAGCCGCTGTTCGGTTACAAGGGCATCGTGTACGCCACCATCGCCATCGGTGCCCTCTCCGTGACGGTGTGGGCCCACCACATGTACGTCACGGGTGCGGTGTTCCTGCCGTTCTTCGCGTTCATGACCATGCTGATCGCAGTGCCCACCGGCGTGAAGTTCTTCAACTGGATCGGCACCATGTGGGGCGGCTCCATCACCTTCGAGACCCCCATGCTGTGGAGCATCGGGTTCCTGGCGACGTTCCTTTTCGGCGGCCTGACCGGGATTATCCTGGCCGCCCCGCCGCTGGACTTCCACGTGTCCGACTCCTACTTCGTGGTTGCCCACTTCCACTACGTGGTGTTCGGCACCGTGGTGTTCGCGATGTTCGCCGGATTCTATTTCTGGTGGCCCAAGTTCACCGGCACCATGCTGAACGAGCGCCTCGGCAAGATCCACTTCTGGATGCTGTTCCTGGGCTTCCACGCCACCTTCCTCATCCAGCACTGGCTGGGTGTGCTGGGTATGCCCCGCCGCTATGCGGACTACATGCCGGAGGACAATTTCACCCTGATGAACCAGTTCTCCAGCTTCGGCTCCTACCTCCTGGGCGCATCGATGATCCCGTTCCTGTGGAACGTCTACCACACCTGGCGGACCGGCAAGAAAGTCACGGTGGATGATCCCTGGGGCTTCGGCGCCTCGCTGGAATGGGCCACGTCCTGCCCGCCGCCGCGCCACAACTTCACCTCGCTGCCGCGGATCCGGTCCGAGCGGCCGGCCCTGGACCTGCACCATCCCGAGCTGAGCGTACGTGAACACGCGCCGGTGCATGGCGTCGCAGCGGATGTCCTGGGTGCGGCGGACATCGGCGAGCGGGACGTCCGCAGCCCGGACCCGAACCAGTAGCGACACACCAACGCGGGGTCACTCCCGGCCCAATTCCGACAGTTTATCGGGCCGGGAGTGACCCCGCGTTGTGGTTAGTTGGACGGGTTTTCCCGTTTGCCCTGCCGGAACAGGAGCCAGCCCGCCGCAACCAGGAGCACACTCAGGCCCAGGAACCCCAGATCCCAGGCCAGCGGCCCGCCCAGATCGTCCCGCACGTGATGGATTTGCAGCAGTTGGTGGTTGACCAGTCCCTCGACGACGTTGAACACGCCCCAGCCAGCCAGCACCAGGCCGGTGTGGAACCGCCAGCTCGCCGACAGCCGCCCCTGCCGCCGGGCCCGGACCGTGAGGACGGCGGCGGCCACGACCAGCACCCACATGGCGCTGTGGAAGAGTCCGTCGGCCATGGTGTTCAGCTCCAGCCCGGCCACGGTTTTGGTGTTGCCGCTTTCGGTGTGGCTGAGCATGTGGTGCCACTGCAGCAGCTGGTGCAGCACGATGCCGTCGACGAAGCCGCCCACGCCCATCCCGAACAGGAACGCGGGCGCCGCGGCAGGTGGCATGGCCCGCCCGGTGGGCCTGGCCGATGAGCTGTGGGCTTCCTGTGCCATTCTGTTCCCCCTCGCCTGGTGAGTCCTTCCACCCAGTCCCTACCCGCCGTCGGACGCGCTAACCGCCGTGGGCCCCCAGGAGAACCTAGCCGAGGAGTCCCAGCACGACGCCCCCAGCCGCGGCGACCAGGACCACGGCCCACGGCGGCGTCTTCCAGGCAATCAGCAGCACGAAGCACACGAGGCCCAGGCAAAACGCGCCCGGCCCCGTGATCGCCGTGGTGAACACCGGGTTGTAGAGGGCCGCGGCGAGGATCCCCACCACGGCAGCGTTCGCACCGTGCATCAGCGCCTGGGCCTGCGGCCTTGACCGGAACCTGTTCCAGAACGGCAGCACGCCGGTCAGGAGGAGGAAACCGGGCAGGAAGATCCCGGCCAGTGCGATGGCGGCGCCGGCAACGCCTCCCGGGCCAAAGGCGGAAAGCGTGCCCAGGTAGGCGGCGAACGTAAACAGGGGCCCCGGCACTGCCTGCGCCGCACCGTAGCCGGCCAGGAACTGTTCGGAGGTGACCCAGCCGGGGTCCACCACGCCTGACTGCAGGAGGGGCAGGACAACGTGCCCGCCGCCGAAGACCAGTGCCCCCGCACGGTAAAACGCGTCAAACAGGGTGACGCCCGCCGAACCCGCGGCTGGCGCCAGCAGGGGCAGCCCCAGCAGCAGGGCAAGGAACAGGACCAGGCAGACGGTTCCGGCCATCCTGCTGACAGGGAACCGCATCATCCCCGTGACATCGCCCGTTCCTGCCCGGCAGACAACCAGCCCGGCCAGGGCGCCGATGAGGATGGCGGCAATTTGGCCGAGCGACCCGGCCAGCAGGATCGCGGCCAGCGCCGCCACTACAGCAATCGTGGCCCGCTCCCGGTCTGGGGTCAGGGCTTTCGCCATCCCCCACACGGCCTGGGCAACGATGGCGACAGCGACGATTTTCAGGCCCGTGAGGATGCCCGATCCAACGGCTCCCTGGAACAGCGAGGCGCCGGCGGCGAATGCCACCAGCAGGGCCGCCGAGGGCAGGGTGAAGGCCACGAATGCAGCGAGGGCACCAAGGGGACCGGCGCGGTGCAGGCCCATCCCGAATCCCACCTGGCTGGAAGCGGGGCCGGGGAGGAACTGGCACAACGCCACAAGGTCCGCGTATTCCTTGTCGTCCACCCATTTGCGGCGTTCCACCAGCTCGTCGCGGAAGTAGCCCAGGTGGGCGATGGGCCCGCCGAAGGACGTGAATCCCAGCTTCAGGAAAACCCGGAAGACTTCCCACGCCGAGCCCCGGGCGGTGGCCGTCGCGGGGCTGCCGGCAGCAGCCGTCACAGGGCTGCCACGAGCCCGGCCGCACGTTCCAGGGCGCCCGGGACGATGGAGTAGTAGGCCCAGGTGCCCCGCTTCTCGCGGTGCAGCAGGCCGGCGTCCACCAGGATCTTCAGGTGGTGCGAGACCGTGGGCTGGCCTAGGTCGAGGGGTTCGGTCAGGTCGCAGACGCAGCGTTCACCGGACTCCCCCGCCTTGACGAGCGAGAGCAGGCGCAGGCGGTTCGGGTCGGACAGCGCCTTGAAGACCAGCGCCGCTTCCTTCGCCTCCTCTGCCCCCAAGGCCGGGCCGGCCGGCGGGCAGCACGCAGGGTCCAGCAACGGATCAAGTGTCTGCGAAGCGTTCATACCTCCCATTATGCCGCTGCATTGACGCTCATCAATGTTTGACCCCGCATCCGGGTGGGGGCTGGAGGATCATGCTGGCAAGGGCGTAGAATCCGTCCGCCCAGTAACTCCAAAGGAGACCTCCATGACGAACGAACAGTTGATCATTATCGGGTCCGGTCCGGCGGGGTACACCGCTGCCATCTATGCCGCCCGGGCGGGTTTGGAACCTTTGGTGCTGGCGGGTTCGGTGACCGCGGGCGGCGCACTGATGAACACCACCGAGGTGGAGAACTTTCCGGGGTTCCCGGGCGGGATCCAGGGGCCGGAGCTGATGGACGGGCTGCAGGAACAGGCCGAGAAGTTCGGCGCGAAGGTAATGTTCGACGACGTCACGTCCGTGAATCTGAAGGGTCACCTGAAGACCGTGGTCACCGGGGCCGGGGAAACCCACCAGGCGCCGGCAGTGATCCTGGCTACCGGTTCGGCCTATAAGGAACTGGGTTTGCCGGAGGAGAAGAAGCTCAGCGGCCATGGGGTGTCCTGGTGCGCCACCTGCGACGGGTTCTTCTTCCGGGAACAGGACATCGTCGTGGTGGGCGGCGGTGATTCGGCGATGGAGGAAGCGACGTTCCTGACCCGGTTCGCGAAGTCCGTGACCGTCGTCGTCCGCCGCGAGGAGCTCCGCGCCTCCCGCATCATGGCGCAGCGGGCCAAGGACAACCCGAAGATCAGCTTCGCCTGGAACTCCGCCGTCACGGCCATCCACGGCGACGGGAAGGTGACGGGCGTGACCCTCACTGACACCCGCTCCGGGGAAACCCGCCAGCACGCCGCGACCGGGATCTTCGTGGCGATCGGCCACGTCCCCCGCACCGAACTGGTAGCCGGGCAGGTGGACCTGGACGCTGAGGGCTACATCAAGGTGGATTCCCCCACCACGGTCACCAACATCTCCGGGGTCTTCGCCTGTGGCGACGCCGTGGACCACCGCTACCGCCAGGCCATCACCGCTGCCGGAACCGGGTGCGCCGCGGCCCTGGACGCCGAACGCTACCTCGCCGCCCTGGACGATGCGGACAGCATCGCCACGGCATTGGTCGAAGAACCAACCCACGCCTAGAAACCAGGAATGCGGAGGGTTCGGCCCGGCCAAAATGCTTGGCCCGCCCCACGTTCATAAGTACACTTAGCATATTCACCGGGCGGGCTGGGGCCTTCAGTTTCGCTCCCCACGAGGGAGCCTGCGATGGCACGAAGGCGGCAACCATGCACCGAGACCGGCAGCCCACCCGCAACATCTGCGCTGAAGTGGCACATCTGGGCCTGCAGCTGCAGGCCATGGAGATTATTGACGAGATTCTCAGTGGAACCGAGCCCTGCGAAGCGGACGTCCGGAGCTCATTGACCTGGCATGTGGAGCACAATCCCGGCCAGCCGCAACGCGCACTCCTGATGCACATGCTGAACCTCCGCCGCAGTGGTCACAGCTGACACAGAAAAAACACCCTCCTGAAACACTCCGGCAACCTCGCCACGGCAAGCTGTGCATACGGGGATACAACAGCAGGAGGCAGCCATGGAGGCACAACGAGTCAGTACCGGTCAGCTCCGCATCGGAGACCACATCGAGGCGTGGCACAGGGGCAAGCTGTTCCACCGGGGCCGGGTGACCGACGTCGTACCCGCGCTTGAACTGTTCTGGATACTGGACGCGAGGACCGGTACGCGGAAGCTGCTGGACCCCGAAGCCCTGGAGATCCGGCACGTGGAGGACCCGGCCCAGCCGCTTACCCGGCTATCACCGGCATAAACCCGGGGCGGCCGGGGTACGGTCAGTGCTAGGAATGATGCCATTGCGGCAGCAACCACAAGTAAGGAGCACACCGTGATTGGATTTATCGTTGCCGGCCTGATCATCGGCGCCCTGGCCCGCCTTATCAAACCCGGCAAGCAGAACCTTGGGCTGCTCGCCACCCTCCTGCTGGGCCTTGTTGGCTCGGTGATCGGCGGCGTGGTGGCGTCACTGCTGGGGACCGGGGACATCTTCGAGCTGAACTTCCTGGGCTTCATCGTGGCCGTCATCGCCTCGGTGCTCCTGGTGGGCACGGCAGAAGCAGTCGCCGGCCGCCGGAAGTCCGTGCGGCGCTGACCTAACCAACGCGACTAGAGCAACGCGGGGTCACTCCCGGCCCAATCCGAGGCGAATGTTGGGCAAGGAGTGACCTCGCGTTGCTGTTGTCAGGGGCGGTTTTGGTAGACGTCCGGGATTCCGTCCCGGTCCGCGTCCACCTTTTCCAGCTCCTCGGCGGCGCGGTACTGGCGGTTCCTTGTGCGCAGCACCACTGTGGCCAGCAGGGCGGCAAGCAGGGACGCCGTGAGGATTCCCACCTTGGCGTGGTCGTCATGCAGGCTTCCGTGGCCGAAGCTGAGCTCGGCCACCAGCAGTGACACCGTAAAGCCGATGCCGGCCAGGAGCGCCACACCAAACACGTCAATCCACTTGAATGAGCTGTCCAGGCTGGCCCTGGTGGCCTTCGTCAGGACCCAGGTGGTGCCCAGGATGCCGATCGGCTTGCCCAGCACCAGGCCAACGATGATGCCCAGGGCCACCGGGTCCGTGAGAGCCGAGCGCAGGCCTTCCCAGCCGCCAACGGCCACGCCGGCGGAGAAGAACGCGAAAATGGGGACGGCGATGCCGGCGGAGATGGGCCGGAACCGGTGCTCAAAGATTTCGGCCAGTCCCGGGCCGGACCCGGGGCCGCCGCCGGCACGCGAGCGGATCACCGGGACGGCAAAGCCCAGCAGCACACCGGCCACCGTGGCGTGGATGCCCGAGGCATGCACCAACGCCCACACGACAACTCCCAGCGGCAGCAGGATGAACCAGGCCGCGGCCGCCTTGCGCCCGAAGAAATGCCGGTACTTCTGGGCCAGGAAGGTGTACAGCGCCAGCGGAACCAGGGCCAGGAGCAGGGGCGTGACCTGGATGTCCGTGGTGTAGAAGAACGCGATGATGCTGATGGCGATGAGGTCGTCCACCACGGCCAGTGTCAGCAGGAAGATCCGCAGTGCGCTGGGCAGGTGGGAACCGATGATGGCCAGCACCGCAACAGCAAAGGCGATGTCCGTGGCGGTGGGGATAGCCCAGCCGCGGAGCGTCTCCGGGCTGGTGAGATTCACGACGGCGTAGATCGCCGCCGGGACCACCACGCCTCCCGCGGCGGCGGCGACGGGGACGATCGACTTGCTGATCTGCCGCAGGTCCCCGGCCACGAATTCGCGCTTGAGTTCCAGGCCAACGAGGAAGAAGAAGATGGCCAGCAGCCCGTCGGCCGCCCACGCACCCAGGCTCAGCTCAAGGTGCCAGGGCTCGTAACCCACCTTGAAGTCGCGAAGCGCGAAGTAGCTGTCCGATGCCGGGGAGTTGGCCCAAACCAGTGCGATCACCGCCGCGATCACCAGGAGGGCGCCGCCCACGGTTTCCTTGCGGAGGATCTCGCCGATGCGCAGTGCTTCGGCATAGGAGCCGCGGGACAGGATCGTGGATCCGCGGGGAGCGGCTGGCGGCGGTGTTGATGGCGGCGTGGAGCTCATGAAGGCGTCCTAACATGTGGAGTCGACAAAATCATGCCGACCAGACTTCCCGGCGCACCTTCCGTCCATAGTACGGGCCCTGCCGCCGGCATGAAAATGCCGGATCACGGAAGCGCCGCGGGGGGCAGTGCCGACGGTTCCGGCTAGCTCGCCCGGCGCCGGCCCGCTGGAGAGACCCGGCCCTCGGCCTGGATGGCCCTGACGGCGGTGTCCAGATAGGTCCGGGTTTCCGTGGAGTTGGCCAGCTGCACCAGCTCCGCCGCCACCACTACCAGCTTGACGTTCCGGTGGCTGCTGGTGCTCACGAGCACCTTGAACGCCTCATCGGCCCCCATCTTCAGCTGGCCCATCAGGATGCCGCGGGCCTGGTCAATGATGCTGCGGGTGGACGTGGCACCGAGGACGGCGTCGCGGGCGATCTGCTCCGTTTCGCGCTGCAAGGTGGTGGTGAGGTCCACCATGACCCCTTCGATCACGGTGACCACGCCTTCATCGTTCATGATTCCGTCGCCGGAGGTGAGTACCCGCCGGGTCCGTCCGCGGGCGTCAATGATGCGGTGGTACATGCAGAAGTAGCCGCCGGTCTGCGCCACCTGGGCCACGATGGCCTCGCACCTGGGCCGGTCCTCCGGGTGCTTGTGGGCGTACAGCAGGTCCAGGGTGGGGACCACCTCGCCCCGCTGGTATCCGTGCAGCTGGTACATGCCGTCCGACCAGTGGATCTTCATCCCGTCCATGTCCACATGAAAAGTCCCCGCAACGCATTCGTTGTCACCAAGGGCACTCGAAAACGTATAAGGGCCGTTCAGGTCAGTCACGGGGCCACCTCCATGTAGCATCCAGCGCGCCCGCAGCAGGCCTGGTGGCTCCGTGGGCGTTCCTACCAGTATGGCCGGAGCGGGCCGCAGTGGATAGGGCCGGACGCCCGCATGACGGGAACAACCGCCAGATGCACGCGAATCAGAGCCTTGACTACCATACCCCCCGGGGGTATATTCAAGGTGTTGTCAGTGAACTGGTATGTCCCGGCCGGTGCCCCCCACCGCCTTCACAGCCGTTCAACCCCAGCACCCATTAATCCTGCTTTAAGGAATGGAACTGACATGAACATCGAGAACCGCACCACCCTCCCCCTGGCTTCCTCCTCCGGTTGCAGCTGCTGTTCACCCGCAGCCCACGCACCCAAGGCCCCTGCCGCCGTCGTCATCCCCCGCGCCGCCGCCGAAACACCCGACGCCGACACCCCCGCCCCGACGCTCTCTCACCTTCCGCAATAATCCGGGCGGCCCTCTCTCACTTTTCGCAGTGATCCGGCCGACGCTCTCTCACCTTCCGCGTCGCTTCTGACAGCCGCGACTGTCCTCCGAGGAGGAAACCATGCAAGACCATACCCAGCACCACCATCACGACGACGGCAGCAAGAAGGGCGGGACCCTCACCGAAGCGCACATGTCGTCAGCCCCTGCCGGCCACATGCACGGCGCCCGCCATGCGCAGCACAACGGCGATGACCACACCGTCCATACCGCCGGCCAGCACGCCGGGCACAGCACCGCCATGTTCAAGAACCGGTTCTGGCTCACGCTGGCACTGTCCATACCGGTGGTCTACTTCAGCCCCATGGTGGGCCACATCTTGGGCTACATGGCGCCCATGTTCCCTGGCTCCGCCTGGATCCCGCCCGTCCTGGGCACCGTCATTTTCCTGTACGGCGGGCAGCCGTTCCTCAAAGGCGGGCTGCAGGAGCTGAAGGACCGGCGGCCGGGCATGATGCTGCTGATCGCCATGGCCATCACCGTGGCGTTCGCCGCCTCCTGGATCACCAGCTTGGGCCTCGGCGGCTTTGACCTCGACTTCTGGTGGGAGCTCGCGCTGCTCGTGGCCATCATGCTGCTGGGCCACTGGATTGAGATGCGGGCACTGGGTTCGGCGCAGGGCGCACTGGACGCCCTGGCGGCACTGCTCCCCGATGAAGCCGAACGCGTCACCGAGAGCGGCACCGAAACGGTTCCCGTGTCCGAGCTGCGGCCCGATGACCTTGTCCTGGTCCGCTCCGGTGCACGGATGCCAGCCGACGGGACCGTGGTGGAAGGACAGGCCGAGTTCGACGAGTCAATGATCACCGGCGAGTCCAAGACCGTGGCCCGCGGCCCCGGCGACAAGGTTGTGGCTGGTACGGTGGCCACGGATACCAGTGTCCGCGTGCGGGTGACCGCCGTGGGCGATGACACTGCACTGGCCGGGATCCAGCGCCTCGTGGCGGAAGCCCAGGCCTCGTCCTCGCGGGCCCAGGCCCTGGCTGACAGGGCCGCAGCTTTCCTCTTCTACTTCGCCACCGTGGCCGGCGTCCTGACCTTCATCGCCTGGACCCTGCTGGGCAGCGTCCCGGAGGCGGTCACGCGCACCGTCACCGTGCTGGTGATCGCCTGCCCGCACGCCCTGGGCCTGGCCATTCCGCTGGTCATCGCCATCTCCACCGAACAGGCAGCCCGGGCCGGCGTGCTGATCAAGAACCGGATGGCGCTGGAGCGGATGCGGACCATCGACGTTGTCCTCTTCGACAAGACCGGCACCCTCACCACCGGCGCACCGCAACTTGTGGACATCACCACTGCAGAGGGTGTGGATGCCGACCAGCTGCTGGCCCTGGCCGCCGCGGTCGAGTCCGACAGCGAGCACCCCGTTGCGCGGGCTATCGTCCGTGCAGCGCACCAGCGGAACCTTGAACTGCCCGCCGCCAGCGGTTTCAGCTCACTGACCGGTCGCGGGGTCCGGGCTACTGTGGACGGCCGGACCGTTCACGTTGGCGGGCCTGCGCTGCTGCGTGAGCTTGCCGCCGTCGAGCCTTCCGCCTTGGCCACCACCACCCGCGGGTGGATGGACCGGGGTGCCGCCGTCCTGCATGTGATGGACGACGGCGGCCGCGTGCTGGGGGCGGTCAGCCTGGAGGATGCGGTGCGGGCGGAGTCGCGGCAGGCCGTTGCGGCGCTGCAGAACCGCGGCATCAAGGTGGCCATGGTCACCGGCGACGCCCGGCAGGTGGCAGAGGCCGTGGCTGCGGACCTGAAGATCGACGAGGTGTTCGCCGAGGTCCTGCCTGCGGACAAGGACAAGAAGGTGGCTGAACTCCAGGCCCGCGGCCTGAAGGTTGCCATGGTGGGCGACGGCGTCAACGATTCGCCTGCGCTGGCACGGGCCGAGGTGGGCATCGCGATCGGCGCAGGAACCGACGTGGCCATGGAGTCCGCCGGCGTGGTGCTGGCCGGCAACGACCCGCGGGCCGTGCTGTCCATGGTGGACCTGTCCCGGGCGAGCTACCGGAAGATGTGGCAGAACCTGGTGTGGGCCACCGGCTACAACGTGCTGTCCGTGCCGTTGGCCGCGGGCGTCCTGGCTTTCGCCGGGGTGGTCCTCTCCCCCGCGGCCGGTGCCGTGCTGATGTCCGCGTCCACCATCGTGGTGGCGCTGAACGCCCAGCTGCTCCGGCGCCTGAAACTGAACCCCGCGGCGGTACGTTAGACACAACGCCCCATCACCTTCCGCCGCTATTCACGCAACGCCCCATCACCTTCCGCCGCTACTCACAGAACGCCCCATCACCTGACCCGCCCCTGTCGAAAGGAGGAACCGCCAATGCCTGGATCCATGCACGGCCTGGCGGCCCTCCTGGGCAGGGCCGCAATGATGCTGGGGCTCCTCGCGGTCGTGGCCGGAATCCTCGGCATGCATGTCATGACGGCCAGCCATTCTGCGCACGCGTCCCACTCCGTTACTCACGGAACAGTGCTGCAGGATGCCGCCGTCCTGCATGACCACAGCTCTGCACCGCGGCACACCTCTGCGCACCACTCCACGGCCGCGCACTCTGCTGCGGACCGCCCGGGGCACGCGACGCAACCAAGCCTTGCACCGCCGTCGTGCGAAGGTTCCTGCTCGGGAATGCAAACCTCCGGTACGTCCTGCGTCCCGCTGGCCAAGGCCGGATCGCTCACCGTCGCTCCGCCCGAGCGATCCGCCGCCGCCAGTCCGGTCCTTGCGGGTCGCCTCGGTGGGGCAGGCATCTACTCCTATGTCCCGGCGAGCCCCACGCCCTGCGAACTGTCCATCAGCCGGACGTAAACGGGACTGCAGCGTGCTCCCGCACGCATTAACGACCCAGTCCAGTTACTTTCCTGAAGGACATTTCACGTGAACACGAAGATCAAAACCCTGTCCATTGCTGCCGCCCTGGCAGCCTCGCTCGGCCTTGCCGGGTGCGCCGCCGACTCCGGAAATCCCGGCAGCAACGGCATGCACGGCAGCGGCCATGCCAGCTCCAGCCCGATGTCCAGCATGATGCCGGATGCCGGCGCCGAGCATAACCAGGCGGACATCATGTTCGCCCAGATGATGATTCCGCACCACGCCCAGGCCGTGGAGATGAGCGACATCGTCCTGGCCAAGCCTGGCCTGCCTGCCGAGATCACGGCCCTGGCAACCAAGATCAAGGATGCCCAGGCCCCGGAAATCGAGACCATGACCGGCTGGCTCAAAAGCTGGAACGCGCCCGTGATGGGTGACCACTCCGGGCACGGGATGTCCGGCATGGTGGACGACGACGGTATCGATAAGCTCAAAGCCGCGTCGGGAGCGGACGCTGTCCGGCTGTTCTTGGAGCAGATGATCGGACACCACGAAGGAGCCGTTGACATGGCACAACAGGAGATCGGCGCCGGCAAGTACCCCGAATCCATCCAGCTCGCCCGCGATATTGTCGCGGCCCAGGAATCCGAGATCGCCGAGATGAAAGAACTCCTGGCCAGCCTCTGACCGGCCCTACCCCCGGACGCTCTCTCACCTTCTGCAACAATTCGGGCGACGCTCTCTCACTTTCGAGAAGAAAGCGAGAGAGCGTCGCTGCTTAACCTGCAGAAGGTGAGAGAGCGTCGGAGCGGCGCAATCAGGGTCCGGCGTCCCGGCGTTTGACGTGTTCGGGGAGGACGCCGATGCCGATGAAACGGGCAGTGAAGCGGCGCAGCAAGGGTGAGGCGGCACTGAGAAGCCGAACTGCCCAGCGGGGCGCGATCCGGCTGCCCGTGGTTGCCCTGACGATCACTTTGTGGGCGTTGCGTTGCAGCCGCTGCATGACCTTCACGGGCCATTCCCGCCGCCGTTGCACCCGGGCGAGTTTCGCCGTCGGGGCAGCTCCGGCCGCGAGGTCTGCCGCGATGGCGTTGGATAGGGCCACGGCGTCCTGGATGGCGAAGTTCACGCCGACGCCGAAGACGGGGGACATCGCGTGGGCGGCATCGCCAATGGCGATGAACCCGGGACGGTACCAGCGCCGGAGCCGGTTGATCTGAACGGTCAGCAGCTTGACCTGCTCCCAGTCGGTGAGGCTGCCGACCACCGGCCGCAGTACGGGCGCAGCGTGGGTGATCTGCTCGCGAAGGCCTTCAATTCCCGCGCCTCGAAGCTGGTCAAAGCCGCCTTTCCGAATGACCATGCCCGACTGGTATCTGTCGCCGCGGTCAATCGTCAGGACCATTCCCCGCCGGGACAGGTATCCCAGCGTTGGGGGCGGCGCCTCGGGCGGTTTGGGAAGGCCGAACCACAGCACGTCGATGGGCACGCCGAACTCCTCCGGAACCAGTCCGGCGGCGGCACGGAGGGGCGAAGCGCGTCCGTCGGCGGCGACGGTGAGCGTTGCCCGGATTTCAAGCGGACCGCCCGGTGACGTGGCCCGAACCCCACGCACTTGGTCGTCCTCGATGATCAGTCCAGTGGCCTCGGTGAGCATGCGGAGCTCGAAGTTCGGAAACATCGCCACCTCGCGGGCGAGGAAGTTCAGGAAATCCCACTGGGGCGCGAGGACCAGGAAGTTGTCAGGCGCCGGAAGCGTGGTGAAGTCCACGATGGTGAGGCGCTGGCCGTCAATCACAGCGTCCATGGTCGGCAGGCGGGTGAGCGGCAGTTCCAGGAACTTCTCCCTGAGCCCGAGTTCGCCGAGAAGGGTCACGGTGGACGGGTGCACGGTATCGCCCCGGAAGTCCCGCAAAAAGTCCGCATGCTTCTCAAGCACGGTGACACGCAGGCCGGCGCGCGCGAGCAGGTAACCGAGCACCATGCCCGCCGGCCCGCCGCCGGAAATCACGCAGTCGCGTTCGATAAGGCTTGAGGTCATGTCATGGTGCCTTTCTCCGCATACTCCATGGTGCTGGGATGGCAAATGAATTGGTAGTGCGAGAGGATCCGGGAAAACGCTGCGAAAGATGATAGAGCGTCGCTGGTTTAGCCGCAGGAGGTGATAGAGCGTCGGTGGTTTAGCTGCGAGAGGTGATAGAGCGTCGGGGTGTGGCGGGCTGCAGGATATGAGGGGGCGTTGGGGCGGGGCGTGTTAAGTTGAAATGCACGGGCTGAACGGTCCGTGCACCGGCTGGGAAAAGAGAAATCTCCTTGGATACATCCGCACCAGTAAGAATCCTGACCGTCTGCACCGGCAACATCTGCCGCTCCCCGGTGGCCGAACGGCTGCTGCAGGCGGGACTCAACCAGGTGGTGCCGGGCGGCTTCCAGGTGACCAGCGCGGGCACGCGGGCCATGGTGGGCGATCCCATGCAGCCCATCTCGGCCGACATTGTCCGCACCTTCGGCGGCGACCCGGAGAACTTCGTGGCCCGCCAGCTGAGCCCGAAGATCCTGCGCGGGGTGGACCTGGTGCTCACCATGACCTCCGGGCACCGCGGCGAAGTGCTGCAGCTGGACGCGTCGCTGCTGAAGCGGACGTTCACCATCCGTGAGTTCGCCCGCATGCTCGACGTCCTGGACGCCCGTGCGGAGGCCAGCGCAGGCGGCCCACCCGTTGCGGAGGAGTACGACGACGGCGACTGGCTGGGTGCCAACGCCGCCTTCTGGCGGGGCTTGCCGGCCCGGGCCGCCGGGGTGCGGCACCTCGCCCTGGCGGCCGACGCAGCCGAGAACGACATCGTGGACCCCTACCGGCGCGCGCCGGAGGTTTACCGGCAGATGGAGGACGAGATGGCTCCTGCCATCGTTTCCATCCTCCGCCATGCCCGGCTCAACGCCCCGGTTCGCGGGAACGCGTCCACCACGCTGTAACGTTCCGGCGTCCACGCTCCGTTCCCGCGTCCTCGGCGGCACCCCGGCGGACGGGAAAACACCGTGCTGCATGCTCACAATGCCATTGCGGGAGTCCCTCTCGCACTCGGAGGTGACAGTTTGGATAAGTCTGTAGCCAACGGGGGGTTGGTGGGCGGACACTGATCCCACCCAACACGATGAGGTGACGGCACCATGAGCATGCCAGGCGGTTCTGACCCATCCGGGGCCACGGGACCGGGCCCTTCCGACACGCATCCGCACGGCCTCGCATGGGTGGCCCACGGCCGGCGGCGGTGGATCGCGGCACTGCTGGCGCTGGTGCTGGCGGCAGCGGCCGTCGTCGCCGTCGTCAGCCTGAACCGCACCGGGTCCGAAGCCCAGCCGGCGGCCACCCAAACGCAAAGTGAAACACCCAGCCCCACGCCGTCGGAGACGCAGACGGAAACCACCCCCGCGCCTCCGCCGCCTCCACCGCCGCCGCCACCCATCCCGGAGCTGCCCGCTGCACCCATGAACGTGCTGGTGATCGGCAGCGACATGCGTGGAAATGCGAGGGAGGCAGCAGCCCACACGGCGGCAACCGGCCAGCCCCAGGACCAGCGCGCCGACACCCTGATGGTGGTCCATGTCCCTGCTGACCGGAGGGCGCTCTATATCGTCTCGATCAACAGGGACACGTGGGTGGACATCCCCGGTTTCGGCGGGGCCAAGATCAACTCGGGCCTGCAGTACGGCGGCATTGACATGCAGACCGCCGCCGTCCAGTCGCTGCTGGGGATCGCCATCGACCACACCCTGATGATGGACTTCCACGGGCTCAAGGTCCTGATCGACGGGCTTGGTGGGATCGACGTCAACGTGCCCATCGCATTCCAGTCCACGCACGATACCGGGCACGTCTTCGCCGCCGGCGTGAACCATTTGGATGGGCAGTCCGCGCTGGAGTTCTCCCGGGAACGGTACGCGTTCGTGGACGGCGACTTCCAGCGGGTCCGCAACCAGCAGATCCTGCTCCGCGCCATCCTGGCCCGGCTCACGGCCGGCGGCGCCCTGAACGACGTCAACGCCGTCCGCGGGCTGGTGGACTTCGCCTCCTGCTGCCTTACCGTGGACAGGGCTTTTGATCCGGTCCAGGCCGCCATCCTCGCTTACAGCCTCCGCAACCTGGACGCGAATGCGATCGGCACCATGACCCTCCCGACGGCGGGTGCCGGGTTTGTTGCCGGGCAGTCCGTGCTGTTCCCCGATTACGGCGGCGTCGCAGCCGTCGGCGCGGCACTGCGGGAAGGCCGGATCGCAGAGTTCGCGAGGCCGTAAGACTATAGCCAGTGCAGTGAGCGCCGGGTTCAGCGCGCACGGACTGCCCCTGCGCACTGAACCCGGGCTTCACTGCGCATGGACACCCGATCTGCCGGGCCCGCACCGCTGTTCAACCCGGGCTTACCGGCCGTTTACCCTCGGGAAAGGATCCGTGTGCCGGGCGGCGACAGCCTGAGGGCATGACGTCGAACTCCCGTACTGAAATTTCCCGCCGCACCATCGTCAAGAGCTCCGTCCTCGCCGCAGCCCTGGCCTCCGTTCCGGCCGCCGCCCAGGCCCTTGCCTCCCGCCAGTCCCCCGCCGGCGTGGCGCTGGTCCGCAACCGGCTCACCCTTCCCAGCGGCATCGCCACGGGTGACGTAACGTCGGATTCCGCCGTGCTGTGGTCGCGTGCGTCCGGCGCCGGCCGGCTGACCGCCGCTCTGCGGGCAGTGAACGACGGCGGCGAGATCCTGCGCGGGCGGGGCGCCTTTGAGCGCACCCTCCGCGGCCCGCGGGCCACCCAGGCGTCCGACTTCACCGCCAAGATCCACGCCGGGAACCTACCGTCCAACACCCGGTTCGCGCTCGAGATCAGCTTCGAGGACGACGGCGGCGCGGCCGGCGAGACGGTCCGCGGCACCTTCCGTACGGCCCCCGACGCCGGGACGTACAACGGCAAGGGCCGCACCGGCGGGACGAGCGCCGGCGGCGACGTCCCGGCGTCGTCCGCCCAAAGCTTTGTGTGGACCGGCGACACCGCCGGCCAGGGCTGGGGCATCAACGAGGACATCGGCGGGATGCGCGGCTACCGCGCCATGCACCGGACGCGGCCGGACTTCTTCATCCACTCGGGCGACACCGTCTACGCGGACGGGCCGCTGGCTGAAACTGTCGTGGAGAAGGACGGGCAGGTGTGGCGGAACCTGGTCACCGAGGAGGTGTCCAAGGTGGCCGAAACGCTCACCGAATACCGCGGCCGGCACCGTTACAACTCGATGGACGCCAACATGCGCGCGATGTTCGCCGACGTGCCCGTCATCGCCAACTGGGACGACCACGAGACCACCAACAACTGGTACCCGGGCGAAATCCTGGACGACCCCCGGTACACCGTCCGCGACGTCAACACCCTCGCAGCCCGCGGCCGGCAGGCCTGGCAGGAGAACATGCCGATCGCGGACTCCGCCGCGCTGTGGCGGCCGGGAACGTTCGACGACGCCGGCCAGTACCAGCCCGCCCGCATCTACCGGAAGATTTCACGCGGCCCGCAGTTGGACATCTTCTGCCTGGACATGCGCACGTTCAAATCCCTTAACACGGACGGCAAGGAGCCGTACGCCACGTCCATCCTGGGGCAGGAGCAGGTGGACTGGCTGATCCGTGAGGTGTCGGCGTCGAAGGCCACCTGGAAGGTCATCGCCGCGGACCTGCCGCTGGGCATCATCGTGCCGGACGGTGCCGTCAACCAGGAAAGCCTGGCGAACCGCGACGCCGGTGCGCCGCTGGGCCGCGAGCTGGAGATCGCCGGGGTGCTCAGCGCATTCAAGCGGAACCGCGTGAAGAACGTGGTGTGGCTGACCGCCGACGTCCACTACTGCGCCGCCCACCACTACTCGCCCGAGCGCGCTGCATTCACCGACTTCGATCCGTTCTGGGAGTTCGTGGCCGGCCCCATCGCGGCCGGGTCCTTCGGCCCGAACGCCATGGACGGCACGTTCGGTCCCGAGGTGGTGTTCTCCAAGGCCGGCCGTTTCCCGGGCGAATCGCCGCGCGACGGCGAGAACCAGTTCTTCGGGCACGTCCAGCTGGATGACGACACCTTTACCGTGAGCCTGCGCAACGCCAACGGAGCCACGGTGTTCTCCAAGGTGTTGACGCCCGGACGGTAGCTGCGGCAGGACGCCGTCGTCCGTTTATCTTTCCCTGCGCCTGGGTACGCCGCTGGTAGTGTTCCTGCATTCGGCAAGGCAAGCGGACGGGGTGGTTTTTTGTGAACGACGACGGGCTGACACAGGCAGTGCAGGAGGCCGGCGCGGTGGAGCTGCTGCTGATCCGGCACGGCGAGAGCGAAGGCAACGTGGCCGCCACGGAGGCGCGGCTGGCGGGGGCGGAGGTCATCGATGTGACCGCCCGGGATGCGGACGTGGACCTGTCCGATACCGGGAGGGACCAGGCCAAGGCGCTGGGGACGGCGCTGGCCCGGATCGCCGAGGAGTTCCGGCCGGATGCTGTGTTCTCCTCCCCTTACGCACGGGCACTGCAGACGGCGGAGATCGCGGTGGAAACTGCGGGCTGGCGTGCGAAAGTGCGGACCGATGAACGGCTGCGGGACCGCGAACTGGGCATCCTGGACCGGCTCACCCGGCGGGGCGTCGAGGCGCGTTACCCGGACGAAGCCGAGCGCCGGGAGTGGCTGGGCAAGCTGTACTACCGGCCCCCAGGCGGGGAATCCTGGGCCGACGTGGCCCTCCGGCTGCGCTTGGTCCTGGACGAACTGAACAACCTCGGCACCGGGCACCGGGTCATGCTGGTGTGCCACGACGCCGTGATCCTGTTGTTCAGGTATGTCCTGGAAGGCATGACCGAACGCGAAATCCTTGACCTCGCGGCCAGCACCTCGGTCCTCAACGCGTCCCTGACACGCTACGTGCGCCCGTCCGGCGAGGGACCATGGACGCTTGAGAGCTTCAACGTGGCGGACCACCTGGCCGAACAGGGTGTCACAGTCACCGAGCATGCGGGGGACTCCAGTGTCCACCCGAAGTGATTCCGGTTCCCCTACCCTGGTGACCCCCTCGCTGCTGCGGGACTGGCCGCTGCCTGCGCCGGGCGAGGACAAATACTCGCGCGGTTCCGTGCTGGTGATCGGCGGGGCGCGCGCAACGCCGGGGGCTGCCCTGCTGGCCGGTACCGCAGCCCTGCGTGCGGGTGCCGGAAAGCTGACACTGGCCGTTGCGGAATCCGTGGCGGCGCAGGTGGGGGTTGCGCTGCCCGAATGCGGGGCCATGGGACTGCCGGAAACTGCCGATGGGTCCGTGAGGGGTGAGGGCCTGGACCGCATCTCGTCGTACCTTGAGCGTGCCGATGCAATTCTTATTGGCCCGGGGCTGGACGATCCGGACCTCGCCGAGGAGATGCTGCGGTTGCTCCTGGAGCGGGAGGAATCCGACGGCGGGCCGGACGGCTCAGGAGGCCCCGCCGTCGTACTCGATGCCTACGCCCTGGGCGGCCTGGTCAAGCTCGAAGATCAGCTGGAGCCGTGGCGGGGCCGGCTGATCCTGACGCCGAATCCCAAGGAGGCGGCGGTGCTGCTGGGGCGGGACATCGAGGACCTGGAAGCCGATGTGGCGTCCGTGGCCCGCCGGTTCGACGCCGTGGTCAGCTGCCAGGGCCTGATTGCGCGGCCGCCCGGCGATTCTCCCGAGGAATCCGAGATGTGGAAGATCACCACCGGGTACGGCGGCCTGGGGACCTCCGGCAGCGGCGATGTTCTGGCGGGTGCCATCGCCGGATTGCGGGCCCGGGGAACCAGCGGCGCCCAGGCCGCCTGCTGGGGAACGCATCTGCACGCCGCAGCCGCCGACCGCCTGGCAAGCCGCCTGGGACCGCTCGGCTTCCTGGCCCGCGAACTCGCCGACGAACTTCCCGCACTGATGCTTGAACTCAACACCTGACGCCCCCTCACGAAAGCAACGCGGAGTCACTTTTGGCCCAATATCCCGACCGTATTGGGCCGGGTCTGACTCCGCGTTGCGTTCTCCAGCGGGGCTTCACATGGGATGGCCCCCGGACGAATCCGGGGGCCACCGTATCGGGAAGTTCAGGCGTAACCTGCCGGTGCGCGTAAGCGCTGTGGCGTGCTCAGAATGGCCATCCGCCCAAAGAGGCAGTCAACAATCAGTACCCGACGTCCCGATCCTGGGGTCGAAACTAGGCGGCGATCTCTTGCTTTGCCCCCTTCGTTTCGATCTCGATCTTGCGCGGCTTGGCCTTCTCGGCGACAGGAATCCGCAGCGTCAGGACACCGGCGTCGTAGCTGGCCTTGACGTTGTCCGTATCCAGGGTGTCCCCGAGGATCAGCTGGCGGCTGAACACGCCGCGCGGCCGCTCGGAGGCGATCAACTCGGTGTCCTTGCCCGCGGGGTCCGGACGCTCGGCCCGCACCGTCAGGACATTCCGTTCCACATCCAGATCCACTGAATCCGCTGCGACGCCGGGCAGATCAAAGGCGACAACAAATTCCTGGCCCTCACGCCATGCGTCCATCGGCATGGCTGCCGGACGCGCTGCCGTACCGAGGACCTGCTGGGCCAGCCTGTCCAGCTCGCGGAACGGATCGGTTCGCATCAACATGGCTTCCCTCCTCGTAAGAGACGGTCCAACACATTTTTGGTTACCAGCCGATCTGTATTGGCTGATATAGATTTTTTAGCACCACAGAAGGAGATCCGCAAGCGGTCCGGCAGGGAATTTTGGAAGATTTTTCGGCTGCTGCAGACGTGGCTGAGGGGCCCTTCACTGTTCGGCTGCTGCAGACGTGGCTGAGGGGCCCTTCACTGAGAGTGAAAGGCCCCTCAAAAGGTGCGCTTCTAGCTCCTGGTGGGGTCCGGGCGGAGCGGTGCAGGACCTGGGTCCGGCACCGGCAACGGGCCCGGCGGCTCAGGAGTGGGGAACGGATTCGGAGCCGGCGGCCCGGGATGGCCAGGCTGGGTGGGATCAGGAGATGGCCCGGGCTCGGGCGGGAACGGCTCGGGTTCATGCACTGGCGGGATGGTCATAAACTTCCCCTCTCACGCTGGGCGGATGTGCCTTGGCGTGAACAGGATACGCCTGCCGCCTTAACCCCACCAGGGCACCCAAGCAGGATGATGCTCTATCACCTTTGGTCCCCACGGCGGCCGTTTGGGGACCAAAGGTGATAGGGCATCGCGCGGTTGGCCGCAGGAGGTGATGGGGCATCAGCGGGATTACGGCAGGAAGTGATGGGGCGTTATCGTCCGGTAGCGAACGGCCCCGCCCATTGTCCGGGCTGGTGGCTATATTGAAGGAATGACCCAGACTCCGCTGCAGGATTCCGCCAGCACCCCCTCCTCCGCCACGGCCACGCCGCCGGTGGCAAAGAGAGTTCCCCTCGAACGGACGCACCACGGGGACACCTTCGTGGACAACTACGAGTGGCTGCGGGACAAGGAATCGGCCGAGGTAGTGGAGCACCTGAAGGCTGAGAACGCCTACCAGGAAGCCGTCACCGCGCACCAGGAGCCGCTCCGCGAGGCCATCTTCCAGGAGATCAAGGGCCGCACCCAGGAAACCGATCTTTCGGTGCCGCACCGCAAGGACGGCTGGTGGTACTTCAGCCGATCCGTCGAAGGCAAGGAATACGGGATCCAGTGCCGGGTCAGGGCCGCCGACACCGACGACAAAATCGCCGATTGGACCCCGCCCGCCGTCGAGCCAGGCGTGGAGATCCCGGGCGAGGAAGTCCTCCTGGACGGGAACGTGGAAGCGGAAGGCAAGCCGTTCTTCTCGGTGGGCGGCACGGCCGTGACCGTGGACGGCAACCTGTACGCCTACGCCGTGGACAACTCGGGCGACGAGCGTTTCACGCTCCGGATCAAGGACCTCCGCACGGGCGAACTGCTCCCGGATGTCATCGAGAACGTGTTCTACGGCGTCTCCTTCTCGCCCGACGGCACACGCATCTTCTACACGGTAGTTGATGATTCCTGGCGGCCGTACCAGGTGAAGGCCCACGTTTTGGGCACGCCCGTCACCGATGACGTGGTGGTCTACCAGGAGGACGACGCCGCCATGTGGCTGGGCTTCGAACTTTCCGCCGACCGCCGGTACCTGGTGCTGGGGGTCGGCTGCTCCGAATACAGCGAGACCCGCCTGCTCCGGTTCGACGATCCCACGGGCACTGTCACCACCGTCATTTCCCGCAACGAACGGGTCCTCTACGAGGCCGAACCCTTCCTGCTCGACGGCGAAGAACGCATCCTCCTCACTCACAACCGCGGCGCCATCAACTCCATGGTCTCCCTGACGGACCCGGCCGAGCTGCGGAAGCCGCTGTCCGAGCAGCAGTGGCAGACCGTCGTCGAGCATTCCGACGACGTCCGCGTCAACGGCGCCGGCGTCACCTCCACCCACCTCATCGTCTCCATCCGCAAGGACACCATCGAGCGGGTCCAGGTCATGGGGCTGGCCGGTCTGGGCACGCCGGCCCAGCAGGCACCTGTGGAACCGGCATTCGACGAGGAGCTGTACACCGCCGGCGTGGGCGGTTCCGATTACGAAGCGCCCGTCATCCGGCTGGGCTACACCTCCTACTTCACGCCGTCCCGGGTGTATGACTTCGTGCTGCCCGCCGCGGAGCGGCCCGCCGGCGAGCTGCTGCTGCGCAAGGAGAGCCCGGTCCTGGGCGGCTACGACGGCAGCGACTATGTTGCCACCCGCGAATGGGCGGTGGCCGGGGACGGCACCCGCATCCCGCTGTCGGTACTGCGCCACAAGGCCGTACAACAAGACTCGTCGGCGGCCGGCTTGGTCTACGGGTACGGCTCCTACGAGCTGAGCATGGACCCCGGCTTCGGCATCGCCCGGCTGTCCCTGCTGGACCGCGGCGTGGTGTTCGTGATCGCACACATCCGCGGCGGCGGCGAGCTGGGCCGGCACTGGTACGAGGACGGCAAGAAGCTCACCAAGAAGAACACCTTCACGGATTTCGTGGACGCCACCGACTGGCTGGCAAACTCTGGCTGGGTGGATCCGGCCCGGATCGCAGCCCTTGGCGGCTCCGCGGGCGGGCTTTTGATGGGTGCGGTGGCGAACATGGCCCCGGAAAAGTACGCCGCAATCGTGGCGCAGGTGCCCTTCGTGGACCCGCTCACCAGCATCCTTGACCCGGACCTGCCGCTGTCCGCACTGGAGTGGGAGGAGTGGGGCAACCCGATCACGGACCCCCAGGCCTACGCCTACATGAAGTCCTACTCCCCTTATGAGAACGTGCGGAAGGTGGCGTACCCCAAAATCGCCGCGGTCACATCCTTCAACGACACCCGGGTGCTCTACGTGGAGCCGGCCAAATGGGTCCAGGAGCTGCGGAACAGGACCACCGGTTCCGAGCCCATCCTCATGAAGATCGAGATGGACGGCGGCCACGGCGGCGCCTCCGGCCGGTACGTGCAGTGGCGCGAACGGGCCTGGGACTATGCCTTCATCGCCGACTCCCTGGGTGCCACCGAGCTGCTGCCTGGCGCGGGCCTGAAGTAGGCACCGGCCTGAAGTAGGCTCCGGCCTGAAGTAGGCTCCGGCCTGAAGTAAGAGACCCGAACCAGTGGTTGCGGCCCGGACGCGCAGGGTCAGGCGTCCGGGTGCTCCTCCAACAGCTCGGCCAGGGTCTCGAGGTTGGCCCGGACCGTCCGGCCCTGTGCCCGCTCCACCAGCGGATCGGCCAGCTTTCCAAAGATGCCGCCAAGGCCGGACGCGGCTTCGATCCGCTGCGTGAGGCGGGTGCCGCCGTCGGACGGTTCCATGGTCAAGGAAACGGTGAAGTCCAGCTTTCCCTCGACGGATCGTGATACCAGCCGCCGGGGCCGGTCGAACTCAACGATCTCGGTGGTCCAGTCAAAGGTCCGTCCCATGACTTTGCTGGTACCCCGGCCCCTGGACCCCAACCCGACGGGACCGTCGCTCACCTGCTCGGAAGACGTGACGGAAGAGTCAAAGACGGCCGTGTTCTCAAACTTCGCCAGGAAATCGAAGACTTCCTGGGGCGGCCGGGCGATGACGACGGATTCCTCTACTACAGGCATGGGATTCTCCTCAAACAGTGCCTGACGCCGGCGCGGATCGGCCGGCGTGGAGGCAGGCACAGCGCCAGCTTGGACCCGGGCGCAGGCAGTGTCAATGCTCCCCTTAAAGCGCTCGCGGCACCTCACCCGGAGGACCGTGCGGGATACGGTGCGGCGTCCCGCACGGCGTTGACGTGCGGTAACAGTCATCCCTTAGCCACCCCTCCCGATACCCAAAAAAGCTAATCATGCTTACTATTGGCTGTGCCGGGCTGCCCGCTGGGGGCAGACCAACCCGTGCCGGACCCGGAGGTTGCATCAGCATGGAACATGAAATGCGTCCCCTGACGGACGACGAACTGATGTCGGAGCAGGCCACAGCTTTGCCGGACAAGGAAGTCGCGTCCGTCCTCGACCTGAACGCGGACCTGGACCTGGGGATTGATGCCGCAGCACCCATCGATTTGGCGGTTGCCGCCAACGCCAACGTAGCTGCCCCGATCGACGCGGCCGCCTCGGCGAACATTCTTTCCTTTGGCTCGGAGGCCCAGGCCCTGGCGGACCAGGGCGTGGTCATCGAGCAGGGCATCGTGGCTGACGCGAACGCCGAATCCACCCAGGACAGCACCATCGACCAGGCTAATGACACGGTCGACGACGGCGATACCGCGGCAGACACCGGAACCACTGAGCCGGGCACCACAGCAGGAACGGCCGACGGCGGGAGCCTCCTGCCTGACGGCACCCTTCCCGATGGCACGCTTCCGGACGGCGTCCTTCCCGAAGAGAGCCTGCCCGACGTCGGTGCGCTGCCGGTGGACCCGGCGGCCGCCCTGGACGGGGACCTGCTCAACGTCAACGTGGACCTGGCCGCCGACGCGGACATCGCCGCCCCGATCAACGGCGCCGTGGCAGCAAATGCCAACGTGGCCGCCCCGATCGACGCCGCCGTGGCAGCGAACATCGGCTCCATCGACAGCCAGGCCTACGCCGTGGCCGAGCAGGACGCCATCATTTCGCAGCACATCGAGGGCCAGGCCAACGCCTCTGCCGACCAGCAGTCCAACCTCGAACAGTAAGCACGGATGAGCCACGCCACCGGCGGGCCGCGCCCCGAGGCCGGCCCGCCGTCGTCCCATGCCTCCCTTGCCGAGCGCCCGCTGCCGGTCCCCGTGCGCGCCGACGGCGTCCAGTTGCTGGGCCAGTCCGAGGGATCCGGTTACCGGGAAGCTCCCTCGCTGGTCCGCCGGGCCGACGGCCAGACCCTGCAGCTCACCCGGCTGCTTTATCTGGTGCTGGAGGGTGCCGACGGAACCCGGGACGTGGAGGAGATCGCGCAGCACGCCACGCAAGGGTCGGGGCGGCTGGTCAGCGCGGACAACGTGCGCACGCTGATGGACGCCCAACTGCTGCCGATGGGACTGCTCCGCCTTGCCGACGGCTCCCAGCCCGCGGTGAAGAAAGCAGACCCGCTCCTCGGAATGCGGTTCCGGTACACCGTGACGGACCCCGAACGCACCAGGAAAATCACGGCCCCCTTCGCAGTGCTGTTCAACCCGCTGATCGTGATGGCCGTTACTGCCGCATTCCTGGCTGCCTGCTGGTGGGTGCTGATGGTGAAGGGCCTGGGCTCCGCCACGCATGAGGCCTTCGCCAATCCGGCGCTGCTGCTGCTGATTTTTGCCATCACCATCCTCTCTGCCGGCTTCCACGAGTTCGGCCATGCCGCGGCCGCACGAAAGGGCGGCGCAACGCCCGGCGCCATGGGTGCGGGCCTGTACCTCGTGTGGCCCGCCTTTTTCACAGACGTCACTGACTCGTACCGGCTGGGCAGGGGCGGCCGCCTCCGCACGGACCTCGGCGGCCTGTACTTCAACGCCATTGTGGCCGTTGCCATCATGGGGCTCTGGTGGGCCACCGGCTTTGATGCCCTGCTGCTGGTGGTGGTCACCCAGATCCTGCAGATGGTCCGGCAGTTGCTCCCGCTGGTGCGGTTCGACGGTTACCACATCCTGGCGGACACCACCGGAGTGCCCGACCTCTTCCAGCGCATCAAGCCCACCCTCCTGGGCCTGCTGCCCTGGCATTGGGGGAAGCCCGAAAACAAGGTGCTCAAGCCGTGGGCCCGAGCCGTGGTGACTGCATGGGTGCTGGTCACCGTGCCGCTGCTGCTGTTCAGCCTGGCCATGATGGTGCTCGCCCTGCCGCGCCTGCTGGCCACCGCCTGGGACAGCGCCGGCAGACAGCGGGACATGCTCGCTGCCAGCCTCTCCGACGGGGACCTGGCCGGCGCTGCCGTGCGCGCGCTGGCGATCGCCGCCGTCGCGCTGCCCATGCTCGGGATGCTGTACATCCTGTTCCGGCTGCTGCGGCAGCTGGTCACCGGCCTCTGGAAGAAGACCCGGGGCAATGTCCTCCAGCGGATCGCCGCCATGGCCGCCGTGGCGGCACTGCTCGCCGGGCTCGGCTGGGCATGGTGGCCCGACGGCGGCACGTACCGTCCCGTGCAGCCTTACGAACGCGGCACGCTGGCTGACGCCACGTCGTCAATCGTTCCGCAGGGCAGCACCGTGCTGCGTGAAGGCCGCAGCGGCACAACCGTTGCACTCTGGCCGGAAGGCGCCGCCAAGCCGACCCGGGAGAACCCCCAGCTGAGCATGGTGCTGGTGCCGGCGGAGAAGAGCGGCTCCGGCACCGCGTCCGCTGCAACTGCTGCGGGCACCGCGGCACCGTCCTGGGTGTTCCCGTTCGACCGGCCGGCCGCGCCGGAGGAGGACGGGAACCAGGCGCTGGCGGTGAACACCACCGACGGTTCGGTGACGTACAGTGTGGCTTTTGCGCTGGTGTGGGCCGAGGACGGCGAACCCGTAGATACCCGGAACGAGGCCTACGCCTTCGCCAGCTGCACCGGGTGTGCCGCCGTGGCGGTGGGCTTCCAGGTGGTGCTCATCGTTGGCGAGGCGGATGTCATCGTCCCCGAAAACCTGGCGGCCGCGGCAAATTACAACTGCGTGGACTGCCTCACGTATGCGCTGGCCAGCCAGCTGGTCCTCACCCTGGACGGGCCGCTGGGCACGAGCAGCCTTGAACACCTCAATGCTTTGTGGGCCGAGATCGCTGAATACGGCCGGAACATCCAGAACGTTCCCCTCTCGGAAATCCAGGCCCGGCTCGCCGCGTACAAGGAGCAGATCACCGCAATCATCAAGGCGGATCCCAGCGCCACCAGGACCACGGCGACGCCAGCTCCCACGGGAACAGCCGCACCCACCGGAACCAAGGACCCGGCCGGCGCGCCCACGGGGCCTGCTTCCCAGGCACCGGCCGGAGGGGCACCCGCCCCCGTACCCACCCAGGCGCCCCCCGCACCGGCAACGCAGCCCTCCGTGGGTGACCCGCCGCCGTCGTACGCCCCCATTGAGACGCCGGTGCCAACGGCGGATACTGGGGGCACGGCCCCCGCCGTGGAGCCCCAACCCACCGCCAACCCCAGCTAGGAGAGCCAATGTCATTGAGCAAGGGAACATCCGTGGAGTGGAATACGTCGCAGGGCAAGACGCACGGCAAGATCATCGAGAAGAAAACCAGCGACTTCGAACTGGACGGGCACACGCACCGGGCCAGCGAGGATGAGCCGCAGTACGTTGTGGAATCCGCCAAGACCGGCGCCCGTGCCGCACACAAGGCCTCCGCCCTGACAGAGAAGAAGTAGCGGCATGGCTACCCAGCACGAGGTCCTCATCATCGGCGGCGGGAATGCCGGCGTCTCCCTGGCCGCCCGGCTGGAACGCTACGGCATCAAGGATGTGGCACTGGTCGAACCCAAGGACCACCACCTTTACCAGCCGCTGTTCTCCCACATCGCAGGGGGCCGGGCGCAGGCCAAGGAAGCAGTCCGGACCCAGCAGTCGGTAACCCCCAAAGGCGTGACCTGGATCCGCGACGCGGCAGTGGACGTCGACGCGAATGCCAACACCGTCACCCTCGCTTCGGGAACCTCGGTGGCCTATGGGCAGCTGGTGGTGTGCCCGGGGCTGCAGTACGACTGGGACGCCGTGCCCGGCCTGGCCGAGGCCGTGCACTCCCCGCACGGCGCCTCGCATTACGAGTTCGAACTGGCGCCGAAGGCGTGGACCCTGCTCAGCGGACTGACGTCCGGCACCGCCGTGTTCACCATGCCGGCCGGCCCCATCAAGTGCGGCGGGGCCAGCCAGAAGCCCATGTACCTGGCCTGCGACTACTGGAAGGAACAGGGTGTCCTGGACAAGATCCGCGTGGTGATGGTCCAGCCCTACCCCACCGTGTTCGGCGTGCCGGAAGTGGACCGGGAGCTGGACCGCAAGATCGCTGAGTACGGGATCGAACTGTGGACCAACAGCGAACTGGTCTCGGTGGACGCCGCCGGCCAGGCCGCCACCATCCGAAACACCGAAACCGGCGCCGAGGAAGTTCTGCACTACGACGTGCTCAACGGCGTCCCGCCACAGTCGGCCCCGGATTGGCTCAAGGCCACGGACCTGCCCGCCGCCAGCGACAAAGGCGGTTTTGTGGAGGTGGACCGGCAGACGCTGCGGCACCTCCGGTTCTCCAACGTCTGGTCCCTTGGCGATGCCGCCGGGACCACCAACTCCAAGTCGGGCGGGGCGCTGCGCAAGCAGACCAAGGTGCTGGCGAAAAACCTGGTGGCGGCGCGGAAGGGCAAACCGCTGCCCGAGAAGTACAACGGCTACTCGGTGTGCCCGTTCACGGTGTCGCGCGACACGGTAGTGTTCGCCGAGTTCGACGACCGCTTCCGGCCGATGCCCACCATCCCCCGGGTGCCCACCTGGAACGAGAGCCGGCTGTCCTGGGTGGTGGACCGGGACATGTTCCCGCAGGTCTACTGGAACCTGATCCTCAAGGGGCGCGCGTAGGGGTTTCGACAGGCTCAACCACCAGCGCGCGTAAGGGTTTCGACAGGCTCAACCACCGGCGCGCCTAGGGGTTCCGGCTGTCCAATTCCCTGCCCACGCGCCACTCGTCGGCGAGGATGGCGAAGATCAGCTCCGTGGCCCACTGGCCCTTGTAGTGCCACTTATCAACGTGGCGGGCCTCCAGCCGCATGCCCAGGCGGCAGCACAAGGACGCCGACGCCGTGTTGAGCTCGTCCAGGCGCGCCTCGATCCGATGCAGGCCGAGCTCGCCGAAGCCCAGTTCGAGCATCGCCGCCGCGGCTTCGGTGGCATAGCCCTTGCCGCGGGCCGCGGGCGCCAGCGTCCACCCCACTTCCCCCTGCAGGTGGCCGGGCAGCCACTTGAGCACCACTTCGCCCTGGAGCCCGGGCTCGTCGTCGGCCTCGATGGCCAGGGCCACCCAGTCCCCCGCTTTCTCGAAAACGAAGTTGGCGTAACGGCCCACGCGTTCCATGGACTGCGTGTACGTCTTCGCAGGCCCGGGCAGGAAGCGGGCAGTCTCCGGGAGCGAATGGTAGGCGTGGAACGCGTCCAGGTCGCCGCCGTCGAAGCGGCGCAGGACCAGCCGTTTGGTACGGATGGGCAGGAGGATGTCAGGCACGAGGGCTAACCCGAGCGGGGCTACTGGGCGGAACCGACGACGGCGGCCGTCGCCTCCGCGATGGCGCGCTCCTCGTCAGTGGGCACCACCAGGACAGGAATGGCTGACTGCGGCGTGGAAATAACGCGCGGTTCCTTGGACCGCTCGGCGTTCAGGCCGCCGTCGAGCTCGATGCCCAGGGCGCCCAGCCTGTCGGCCACCAGCGCGCGGAACTGGTGCGAGTTCTCGCCGATCCCCGCCGTGAACACCAGTGCCTTGGCCCCGCCGACGGCCACGTGGTAGCCGCCGATGTACTTGGCCAGCCGGTAGGAGGTGACAGCGAGCGCCGTGGCCGCCTTGGTGTTGCCGTCCTCGGACGCTTCCACCACGGAGCGCATGTCGTTGTTGCCGGCCAGGCCCTTCAGCCCGGACTCCCGGTTGAGCATGGTGTCGATGTCCTCCGGGGTCCAGCCGGCACGGCCCAGGAACACCAGGATTGACGGGTCCAGGTCACCGGAGCGGGTACCCATCACCAGGCCCTCGAGCGGCGTGAAGCCCATGGAGGTGTCCACCGACTGGCCGCCCCGGATCGCCGTCACGGAGGCGCCGTTGCCCAGGTGGGCGATGACGCCGTCGAACTCCTCCACCGGGATATCCAGCAGGGCGGCGGCCCGCCGTGTGACGTACTCGTGCGAGGTGCCGTGGAAGCCGTAACGGCGGATGCCGTGGTTGGTGTACAGCTCGTCGGGGACGGCGTAGCGCCAGGCGTGCTCCGGAAGGGTGCGGTGGAAGGCGGTATCGAAGACGGCCACCTGCGGCATGTCCGGCCACTTCTTGGTGATGGCGCGGATCCCCAGGACGTTGGCCGGGTTGTGCAGGGGCGCCAGCGGGTTGAGCCGCTCGATGGCGCGGGTGATTTCATTGTCGATCAGCACCGGCTCGGCGAACCGTTCCCCACCGTGCACAACGCGGTGCCCCACGGCGCCGAGCTCCAGGTCGCCCAGCTCCCGGTGGATGGCTGCGTCCACCTGCTCCAGCGCCGCTGCGTGGTCCCGCGGGCCCTCGATCTCGCCGTCGCCGTCGCCCCCGTTGCCCATGCCGATCTTCTCGATCAGCCCCTCCGTCAGGACGGTCCCGGCGGCAACATCGCGCACCTGGTACTTGAGCGAGGACGAGCCGGAGTTGATGACGAGCACGAGCATGTGGGGCCTCCTGAGCCTTGCGTCTGCGGTTCAAACCCCACTATATGTGCCGCGGCGCGGCGCCCAATTCCTTGCGGATGCGGACCGTCTGTGCCTAGAGTCGGCGGACAGGCTGGACCACGCCCGAGAGGACATTCCAATGACGAACGAGACCACTTCGATCGACGAGAACGACCCCACCAACACCGGCTCCAGCAGCACCGCGCCCCTGAACGCCGGCGCCGGATCCGGAAGCAAGGACCCTACCGGCGTGGAGGGTGCGAACCCGGCCCTTGACGACACCGGCAACCTGAAGGCCGGCGAGACGGGCGAGGCACCGGAAGCTCCCGAAAACGCCGAGAACCTGGACCTCACCCCGCAGGGCCTGTCCGACGAGCCCGCCAAGCAGGAGGACAAGGAAAGCCTGGCCAAGCCGGACAACAGCTGACCCGAGCGGTGGTTGAGCCTGTCGAAACCTCACCACGGGTTTCGACGGGCTCAACCACCGCTTCCAGGCTCAACCAGCGCTCTCAGGAAGCCGGCACCTGCGCCTGGATCGCGGTGATGGCCACCGTGTTGACGATGTCCTCCACCGTGCAGCCGCGGGAGAGGTCGTTGACCGGCTTCCGGAGCCCCTGCAGGACGGGCCCGACGGCGACTGCACCGGAGCTTTGCTGCACCGCCTTGTACGTGTTGTTGCCGGTGTTCAGGTCCGGGAAGATGAACACCGTCGCCTGCCCGGCCACTGAAGAGCCCGGCATCTTGGATTCCGCGATCGAGGCGTCCACGGCGGCGTCGTACTGGATGGGGCCTTCGACGGCGAGGTCGGGGCGGCGCTCCCGCACCAGTTCGGTGGCCTGCCGCACTTCGTCCACGGCTTCGCCGGAGCCCGAGCCGCCGGTGGAGTAGGACAGCATGGCCACCCTCGGCTCCACGCCGAACTGCACGGCGGTTTCGGCTGAGGCGAGCGCGATGTCCGCCAGCTGCTCCACGTTGGGGTCCGGGTTCACAGCGCAGTCGCCGTACACCAGCACCCGGTCCGGCATCAGCATCAGGAACACCGAGGACACAATCTTCACGCCCTCGCGGGTCTTCACGAACTCCAGGGCAGGGCGAATGGTGTGCGCGGTGGTGTGGGCGGCCCCGGAGACCATGCCGTCCACCACGCCCAGCTGGACCATCATGGTGCCGAAGTAGCTGACATCCTGCATGATCTCCAGCGCCTTGGGCAGGTCGACGCCCTTGTGCGCCCGCAGCTCCGCGTACTGCTCTGCGAACTTCTGCCGCAGGTCGGAGGTGGCCGGGTCCACCACGTTGATGCCGGTGAGGTCGATGCCACGGGCGGCGGCCAGCTCGCGGACGTCGGATTCGGGTCCCAGGACGGTCAGGTCGCAGACGTCGCGGCGGTGGAGGATTTCCGCCGCGCGGAGGATCCGGACGTCGGTCCCCTCTGGCAGCACCACGTGCCGGCGCTGCGCGCGGGCCCGCTCGATGAGGTCATGCAGGAACCGCAGCGGCGTCATTCGCTCGGCCCGGGGCAGGTGCAGGCGCTCCATGAGCTCGGCCTCATCCACCTGCCGGGACCAGAGCCCCAAGGCCGAGGCAACCTTCCGCCGGTGCCCGGACCAGATCTCGCTCCGGACCTCGGAGACGCGCCGGGCCGTGGTGTAGGTGTCCTCCCGCGCCGCGAACACGGGGAACGGCGCCTGCGCCAGGAGCGGGTAGATGTTGGCGTCCGGTGCCAGCCCGCCGGTCAGGATGAGGGCGGACGCCACCGGGAACTCGGGTGAGAAGGACGACGCCAGGCACGCCACCATCACATCCGCGCGGTCCCCCGGCACGATCACCAGGGCGCCCTCGTCCAGCACGTTCAGGAAGTTGCCCACGTTCATCGCGGCAACCTTGATGTCCCTGACGTCGCGCTCCATGTCCGCCCGGCCTGCAATCTGCCGCACGCCCAGGGCGGCGGCCACCTCGCCGGTGGTGGGGCGGGCGATCTCCTCAAGCTCGGCGAGGACATACACGGGCCGTCCGGAGGCGCCCGGCTTCACGGCGGCGGCGATAGCCTCGACGTCGTCCGGGTCAGCGCGGTTGACCATGATGGCCAGCAGCGAGCACTTCTCCGCGGACAGTTCCTTGCGGGCTACCTCGACGGCGGCCGCGGCCTCGGCGACGGTGCGCCCCTTGGCGCCCACCACAGCCACCACGGGGGCGGCCAGGTTGTTGGCAAGGCGGGCGTTGAGGTCAAATTCGACGGCGGCGTCCTGGCCGGTAAGGTCCGTTCCCTCCACGATCACCACGTCGCAGTGGCGGGAGATTTCGGCGAAGATCTCCACGCAGCGGGCGTCGATGTCGGCCCGTTTTCCTTCGGCCAGCAGGGTCCTGACCTCTTCATGGGTGAGGCCGCCGCGGCAGCGCTCATCCTCCAGCGCGAACCGGGATTTCATCAGGGCAACCATGGGGTCGTCATTCGCGTCCGGGCCGTGGACCACGGGTTTGAAGAAGCCGATCCTGTCCGCGTGGCGGTGCAGGGTGTCCGCCAGGCCCAGTGCCACAAGGGACTTGCCCGATCCGGGGGTGGTTGCGCTGACGTAGATGCCTTTGGCCATGGGTCTGCCCTTTGCTGTCTGCTGGTGCCGGTCCTCCCATCCTTGCACTTCCCACCCCGCGAGATGGCACTTCGCGGCAGTATCCACCCCCGGGACTGCCGTGAAGTGCCATCTCGCGAAGCCCGCATGGCCTTGACACCGGGCCCCCTCATGGGATTACCTAATGAACATTCGGTAAATAAAGCTGGAGGCAATGACGCATGGCTGAAACAACCCTTTCCGGGCCCCATCACCAGATCCTGGAGAACGATTACGCCTCCGAGTGGATGGGCATCGAGGTCCTCTCGCTGAGCGAAGGCCACGCCACCATCCGGATGACCCTCCGGCAGGAAATGCTCAACGGCTTCGGCATGGCCCACGGTGGAATGATCTTCGCCTTCGGGGATACGGCGTTTGCGCTCGCATGCAACCCGGCCGTCCCGGCACCCGGTGAGGAAAACAACATCACGGTGGCCTCCGGCGTGGACATCAACTTCCTCAAGCCCGCCTTCCGCGGCCAGGTGCTGACCGCCGTCGCGGACCGCCGTTCCAGCGCCGGGCGCAGCGGCCTGTACGACATCCAGATCTTCGCCGCCGACTCCCCCCAGGCAGAAGCCACCTCCGGCACCCCCGGCGAACTCATTGCCGAGTTCCGCGGACGCAGCCGCACCATCCCCAAGAAGTAGGTAGACCATGACCCTGCACGCCCCCGAAACCCCCGCCGCAGCAACCTCCGCCGCAACTTCCGCGCAGGCGGACGCCGTCCTGGACCGCGAGGAGACCATCTCCCGCGACGAGCTCGAGGCGCTCCAGCTCAGCCGCCTGCAGCACACGGTGGCTTACGCCTACGAGCGCGTGCCGCTGTACAAGCGCAAGTTCGACGACGCCGGCATCCACCCCTCGGACCTGCGCGAGCTCAGCGACCTGGGCAGCTTCCCGTTCACCACCAAGGAGGATCTGCGCGCGGAATACCCGTTCGGCATGTTCGCCGTGCCGCAGCACGAGGTGGCCCGCGTCCACGCCAGCTCCGGCACCACCGGCCGGCCCACCGTCGTCGGGTACACCAAGCAGGACCTGACTGACTGGGCCAAGCTCGTGGCCCGTTGCTTCCGCGCGTCCGGCATCCGCCCGGGCATGAAGGTCCACAACGCCTACGGCTACGGCTTGTTCACTGGCGGCCTGGGCGCGCACGCCGGCGCCGAGGCACTGGGCTGCACCGTCATCCCCATGTCCGGCGGGCAGACCGAACGCCAGATCCAGCTGATCCAGGACTTCCAGCCGGACGCCATCCTGGCCACGCCCACGTACCTGCTGACCATCGCGGACGCCATGGCGCACATGGGCATCGATCCCACCTCCACGTCCCTGAAATACGCGGTGCTGGGCGCTGAACCGTGGACGCAGGAGATGCGGCACGAGCTCGAAGTCACCATGAACATCAAGGCCTGCGACATCTACGGCCTGTCCGAGGTGATGGGCCCGGGCGTCGCCGGCGAATGCGTGGAGACGCAGGACGGCAGCCACATCTGGGAGGACCACTTCCGCCCCGAGATCATCGACCCCTTCAACCCCGTGGCGGGCAAGGAAAACGTCCTGGGCGACGGCGAGCACGGCGAACTCGTCTTCACCTCGCTCACCAAGGAAGCGCTCCCCATCATCCGCTACCGCACCAAGGACCTCACCCGCCTCCTCCCGGGCACCGCCCGCCCCGCGCACCGCCGGATGGGCCGCATCACCGGCCGCAGCGACGACATGATCATCCTGCGCGGCGTGAACCTCTTCCCGTCGCAGATCGAGGAAATTGCCCTGCGGATCCCGGAGCTCAGCCCGCACTTCCAGCTCGAACTCACCCGGCCGGAGGGCCAGCGGATGGACCAGTTGACCGTCCGGATCGAGCGCCGGGACAACGTCACCCCCGAGCAGAGCACGACGGCGGCGCGCGCCTTGAAGGAGCAGATCAAGATCCACGTGGGTTCTTCGTGCGCGGTGGACGTGGTGGAGCCGGGCTCGCTTGAGCGGTCCAACGGCAAGCTGCGCCGGATCTACGACCTTCGGCCGAAGGGATAGCAGGACCGATGGTGCGGGGCCGTCCCGGACTTACCGACCGTTCGTGAGAAACTAGCCACTATGCCCAGCACCACTGAAACCTCCAGCCCCGGCAGTTCAGCGAGCAGCGCCGGCACCAAGCGCGGGCGCCCCGGCTATGACCAGCAGTCAGTGCTGCGCATCGCCGTGGACGTCTTCAACCGGCACGGCTATGACGCCACGTCCATGGGCATCCTGGCCGAGAACCTGGGCATCTCCAAGTCCGCCATCTACCACCACGTGCCGTCCAAGGGTGATCTCCTCAAGCTCGCCCTGGACCACGCACTGGGCGGCCTCGAGGCGATTCTGGAGGAGCCGGAGGCGACGTCGGGAGCCGCCGACGCACGGCTGGAGTTCGTCCTCCGGCAGACCGTGGCCGTGCTGGTGGACCGGCTGCCCTTCGTCACGCTGCTGCTGCGCCTGCGCGGCAACACCGAGATCGAACGTGACGCGCTGGAGCGGCGGCGCACGTTCGACCACAAGGTGGCCGGACTGATTTCCGCGGCCCGCGACGAGGGGTCGCTGCGCCAGGACATCGATCCGCGGACGGTCACCCGGCTCCTGTTCGGCATGATCAACTCGATTGTGGAGTGGTACAAGCCCGGCGGTCCGCTCTCGCCCACAAGGCTTGCCGACGACGTGATCACCATGGCGTTCGACGGCCTCCACGGCCACTCCTAGGCTCTCCCAACCAAGTAGCGCCAACTGTCGTTATGGAGCCTCATAACGACAGTTGGCGCTATCCAGTTGGGCCGCCGCTGCCCCTTCGGTTGCCCCGCGCGCTGCCAGGCACGACCCAGTTCCGCAGATACTAAGTGTGCTTGGTATTTCGGCCGATACCCGGCTACGGTGGTAGGAAAGCCACCATCTGCAGGGAGGTTGAGAATGAGCCCGGACACACGTCCAACGCGTCCCGGCCGATGCAGGACCGCCGCCGCAGCGGCTGCCGTAAGTGCCGCCGTCGTTCTTTCCGGCTGCACCGGCGGCTCTCCTCCCCCGGCCCCGAGCGAAACCGCCGCGACAGCCACGAACACCGGGACTGCAAGCGCGGCGGCATCAGCCCCGGCAACCGGCGCGCCGGCAACGGGCAGCGGCGCGGATGCGGCCGGAAACATCCCCCAGCTGGTGGAGAATCTTTCGCCATCGGTGGTCACCATCTTCACCGACGGCGGGCTGGGCAGCGGTGTGGTCTACTCCGAGGACGGCCTCATCCTGACCAACGAGCACGTGATCCGCGGCAACACCACGGTGGAAGTGGCATTCGCCGACGGCCAGCGGGTGGAGGGCACGGTCCGGGCCACCGACGCCGTGACGGACCTCGCCCTGGTCCAGGCCAACCGCACTGGGCTGCCGAAGCCGACGTACCAGACCAACCTGCCGAAAGTCGGCGAGGGCGCACTGGTGCTGGGCTCCCCGCTCGGCTTCGAAAACACCGCCACCGCCGGCATCATTTCCGGGCTCCACCGCTCCATCCCGGGCTCCGCCTCCAACAGCCTGTCCCTGGTGGACCTGATCCAGACCGACGCGCCCATCAGCCCGGGCAACTCGGGCGGTGCCGTGATCAACATGCGCGGCGAGATCATCGGGATCAGTGAGGCCTACCTCCCGCCGTCCACCGGCGCGGTGGCGCTGGGCTTTGCCATCCCCGCGGCCACGGCAGTGGAAGTCGCGGAGGAGCTCCTGGCCGACGGCACCGCAGAGCACGCCTATGTGGGACTGACGCCGGGCGAACTCACGCGGCAGATCGCCGAGCAGCTGGGCATCGACGCAAGCACCGGCGTCGTGGTTCTGAACGTTGACGAGGACGGCCCGGCCGGACGTGCCGGCATCCGCCCCGGCGACGTCCTGGAATCCATGGAAGGCGTGGAGCTGGACGCGCCGGAACGGCTCCTGGCTGAACTCCGCAACCGCAACCCCGGCGACTCGGTCGGGTTCAAGGTCAAGCGGGGAGACGAGAGCCTGGACATCAAGGCGGAACTCACCGAACGGCCCGCAAGTTAGCACCACCCCGACAGGAAGGTAAGACAATGAGCCACCCCAAAGATGAAGCAGACGCAGGATTCATCATTCCGGATCCGTCCAAGGTCCGCGAGGACGTACCCGGCGACGCCGGCGACGAAGCGAACGTGATCCGCTTCAGCGAAGAGCAGGCCCTTATTGAGGAGCAGGCCCACGGCATCCGGCCGGACACGTACAGCGTCCCCTCGGGCGGACCCACCATGGACGAGGCCCGCGGCAACATGGACCTCTCGGACCAAAGCCAGGGCGGCCGCGGAACCGGCCCCGAGGACGACAGCAGCGACGACGGCCTGCACGGCGGCGCCGAGTCCTGACTTCTTAGCTCACCACGACGGCAGGGGCGCCCCGGATGATCCGGGGCGCCCCTGCCGTCTTTTTGTTCTGTTAGAGCTGGTACTCCATGGTGCTGCCCAGGCCTTCATGGACGCACAGGATGTTGTGCTCGGTGTCCATGAACCAGGCAGACTTCTCCGAGTCCCTGGTGCAGATATGGTTTTCGGTCTTGAGGTTCGGCAGGTCGTAGTCCTGGAACTGCACCCCCATCGATTCCATGTCCCGCACCGTCTTCTCGATGTCCGTCACTTCGAAGCTCAGGGCGGTGTGCTCGGAGTGCTTGCCGTCCGAGACATGCATCAACTGCAGCATGGGGCCGCCGTTGCTGCCGAGTAGTTCGCTGCCATCGTCAGCCGTGCCGCAGTGCGGGAGTCCGAGCTTTTCCGTATAGAAACTGTGGGCGCGGGCGGGGTCATCGACTGGCAGGATGGTAGTGGCTGTGTTCATTTTCAGGCCCATGTGGCCACCTCCTACGGGCAGAATCTTACGCCTGCGGCACCGGGAAAGAACCCCGGATTTTCGGGCCGGTTATTTCGGCTCTTTGGGGTTGTTGGCTTCCGCCAGTTCCACCTCGGCCGTGGCCTGGATGAGGGCCAGCAGTTCGGGGTCCAGGCCCGGGGCAAATTCCTCTTTCCGCTCCGGCGACATGGTCATGGGAAAACCTTCGGGCATGACCTCGGTGGTCAGCTCGGTGCCGTCGTTCGAGGGGGACGCCCCACGGAACAGCTTGCCCGCCTGGCTGAGGTTGTCCGCGCCAAAGGTGTACTGGATGCTCTGCAGCCCCGTATCCAGCAGCTTCTTCACCTCGGGGAACTGTTCGGCGTTGGTCTTGGGGATGGGCAGGACCTTGCCCCAGTTCACGCCCAGGCTTTCCAGTGCCTTGGCGAAGGCGTTCTCGTGGGCCTGGTCCCGGACAATGAGGTAGGCGATGGTGGAACGCGCCGTCTTGTTGTCCGTCATCTCGTAGATGCGGCACTTCTGCAGGCGGCCGGTGGATTCGAGCATCAGGTTGTAGAGCAGGTCCAGGACCAGGTTGCCGCTGTTGTAGACGTAGGAGCCGCTCCACGGATTGCCCGCCGCATCCACGGGCAGGGCACCCTGCGCGCCCACCAGGTAGTGGTGGATGTTGCTGGTGTCGAGCGCGATCTTGAGGGGCGTGGCACCCTTGGCGCCGGGCTCGTCCAAGGGGTCGGTCTTTTTGCCCTGGTAGCGCGGGGATCCGTCCAGGAGCTGCGAAATGGTGGTGCCGATCAGTTCAACGTGGCTGATCTCCTCGGTTCCCACGCCCTGCAGGAGGTCCTTGTAGGGCTTGGACGAAGGGTCGCCACGGAAGTTCATGCTCTGGAAGAGGTACTGCATCATGGTGCGCATCTCGCCGAACTGGCCGCCCAGTCCTTCCTGCAGGGCGTTGGCTGCAGCCGGATCCGGCTCGTCGGCGGCAATTTCATTGATCAGAAGCTGGGTATGCAAGTACATGGGCCATTTCCTCGTTTCGCTGGTTTGCTCTCACCGAAGGTCCTGCTCAGGTGAATGGATGCCACCACCGTAAGCATGCTTAGCTTTAATCGCAAGGGTACTTACTACTTTTCGCCTCCCATTGTTAACCTGCCGTTTCTTTTGCAGTACGGCGTTCTCGTAATTTCCCGTTGTCTGGCGGAGTTTGGATATCGGTGTTCTCGATAATCCCCCTCATCTTCCGCGAAGGACATTATGCGTTATCCCACTCCTCCTGCCCTTGGCATCCTGGCTGTCAGCACCCTCCTTGCACTTACGGGCTGCCAGGCAGCCGCTTCCGAGCCTGCGGACCCTGCAAGCGCCCCGATCACCATCGCCACCATTCCCCTCGGCGATGACCCCACCCAGGCGAACCCCATCGAGGCTTTCGCGGAACTGCTGGAGGCCGAAACCGGCCGCGAGGTGGAGGTCACGGACGTTCCCGACTACCTCAGCGTTGTGGAAGCCATCCGCGGCGACCACGTGGACATCGGCATCATGAGCGGTTTCCCGTCGGCCCTGGCTGTGAACACCGGCGAGGTCGACTCCCTGATGGCGTGGGCCGGCAGCGACGACCCCGTCTCCACCTGCGTGGTGCTGGACGGCTCCCCGGTCCAGAAGCTTGAAGACCTGCGGGGCAAGACCGTCGCCTTCGCAGACCAGGCGTCGAGTTCCGGCTATTTCATGCCGGTCTACATGCTGCACGAGGCAGGACTGAAGAAGGGCCAGGATTACGAGGCCATCTTTGCCGGCGGCCACGAGGGCAGCTTCGCCGCGCTGAAGCAGGGCCAGGTGGACGCCGCGTGCACCGCCGTCATGCTCACCGAGCTCGGCGCACCCATGTTCCCCTTCGCGGAGGGTGAGTGGCGCGGCATTGGCAAGAGCCCCGCAATGGACGTCATGGGCAGCGTGCTTGCCCGCCAGTCTCTGGACAGCGAGACCCGGCTGCAGCTGCAGGAAGCGCTGCCCAAGGTGTTCTCGGAGAATAACGCCGAGGCGCTGGGTGCACTCGGCAAGGGCTTCATCGGTCTCGAGGAAGTCATGGATCCGGAACCGGCCATCTTCGATTCCTTCGCCGAGATCGCCGCGGTGGCCGATGTGAAGCTTGAGGACCTGGGCTGATGAACGCGACGATTTCTGCAGCAGCCCTTACTCCCGAGGCACAACTGCTGCAGGCACTCCCGCTCATCTCGGTCCGGAACCTCACGGTGGTCTACGGCGACCAGCCGGTGCTGGACGGCGTCGACCTGGACGTCCGCCCGGGCGAAATGGTTGCCCTCCTGGGCGCCTCGGGCTCCGGCAAGTCCACGCTGATGAAGAGCCTCACCGGCTTCGCGCCCATCACGGCGGGAACCGCCAGGGTGGCCGGCTACGATGCCACCAACCTTCGACGCGGCGACCTGCGGAAGCTGCGCTCCGACGTCGGGCAGGTCTTTCAGCAGTTCAACCTGATTCCGCGCCTGAGCGTCCTCACGAACGTCCTCACCGGTGCCCTGCACAACGCGGGGCCCGGCAACTTCGTGGGCGGGTTCAGCAGCGCGCACCGCCGCCTGGCGATGCATTACCTGGACCGGGTGGGCATCGCGCATAAAGCTAAGGAGCCTGCCCGTTCCCTGAGCGGCGGCCAGCAGCAGCGCGTGGCCATCGCCCGGGCTCTGATGCAGCAGCCCCGCGTCATTCTGGCCGACGAGCCGGTGGCTTCCCTCGACCCGAAACTCGCAGGCTCCGTGCTGGGCCTGCTGCGTGAAATCGCTTTAGAAGATGGCATCCCGGTTCTCGTAAGCCTCCATGTCCTTCCCCTCGCCCTCGATTACAGCGACCGCATCCTGGGGCTCCGGCAGGGCCGGATGCTCATCTCGGCACCCACCCCCGGGCTTGATGCCCACAAGCTGTCATCGCTCTACGACGACGAAGGAGAGCCCGTTGACCACCACCTCTGAAGCCACGACGTCCGCCCGCGGAGCCTCATCAGCGGCCCCGCCCCTGGACCCGGCAGAACGGCTGCGCCTCGAGCGTGCTTTCCGGGTGCCCCGCGCACGGTTCCTTACGAGCATTCCGCTGGCGCTCATCGTGCTGAGCTGGTCCTTCTGGGGCGCCGAATTCAACTTCGCCAAACTCGGCGAAGGAACGGTCAACATGGGCGAGTTCCTGTCGCGGCTCTTCCCGCCCGACTTTTCGAAATTCGGCACCATCGTGGCGCTGCTGGTTGAAACGCTGCAGATGGCCATCGTCGGAACCGTGCTCGGCGCGGTCCTCTCGCTGCTGGTCGCGTTTACCGCGGCGTCCAACATCGCCCCGCCCTGGCTCTACTACCCGGCGCGCTGGGTCATGAACATCATCCGCTCGGTGCCCGACCTGGTGTTCGCGCTCATGTTCGTCTCCGCCGTCGGCCTGGGACCGTTCGCCGGAATCCTCGCCATGACACTTGGCTCCCTCGGCTCGATTGGCAAGATCTTCGCCGAGGCGATGGAGTCGGTGGACCGCGGGCCGGTCACCGCCATGGAGGCGGTGGGCGCGTCGAAGCGCCAGGTCATCCACTACGGCATCGTCCCGCAGGCAGCACCGCTGCTGGTCTCGTACACGCTCCTGCTGTTCGAGGGCAATGTTCGCGGAGCCACCATCCTGGGCCTCGTGGGTGCCGGCGGCATTGGCCTCGAACTCACCACGGCAATGCGGATGTACGACTACGGACACCTCAGCGCCATCATCATCTGCATCATCGCGCTCGTCACGGTCATCGACCAGGGCAGCGCACTCATCCGAAGGAGAATCACATGACAGCACCCATCATCGACATCGAGCTCAGCGCTCCGGTCAACCTCCGGGACCTCGGCGGCATCCCCATCGAGGGCGGCGTCCTGCGGGAGGGCCTGGCCCTGCGCGCCGACGACCTCTCCGTCATCACGGACGGGGACGCACGCCTGCTCGTGGACAACGGGCTCGCCGCCGTTATCGACCTGCGCACCGCCGACGAGGCCGCGCTCACGGGCCGGGGCCCACTCGCCAACTATGCGGTGGCCTACCACCACCTGCCCCTGATGGAAAGCATCACAGCGGGAATGCCCGACGGCGGCACTCCAGTGATCGAGCACGTCGCCATGGGCGAGATGTACGCCCGGATGGTGGAAACCGCAGCGCCGCAGCTCGCCAGCGCCCTGGGAATCATCGCCCTTGCCCCCGGGGCCACCGCCTTCCACTGCGCCGCAGGCAGGGACCGGACGGGCGTCCTGGCCGCGGCGCTGCTGCTGGCACTGGGTGCCGGCGATGACGCCATCGTCGCCGACTACGCCCGCACCCACCCCAACATGGCCGCCATCCTGCAGCGCCTGCGGCCCACCATGGGTGCGCTGATGGCCCGCCTCGGTTTCGACCTGGACGCGATGACGGCGGTGACCTTCTCCGACGAACCCATGGACATCTCGATGCTGACGATGCTCGCCAGGCTCCGGGAACGCCACGGAGACGCACTGGCTCCCCTCCGCGCCGTCGGGCTAAGCACCGGGACCATTACCCGCCTCCGGGAACGGGCCCTTGCATGACCACTCTTGCCAACGGGACTCTGGCCAGCGGGACTCTTGCAACCGGGTCGGACGAGGCCCCGGCGCGTACCCCGCGCCGGGGCCCCGGCCGGCCACGCAACGAGGACATCGACGCCCAGGTCCTGGCAGCCGTCCTGGAACTCATTGACGACAAGCAGGACGTGACCGCGGCGCGGATCGTCGAGCGCAGCGGAGTCAGCCGCGCCGCCCTGTACCGGCGGTGGCCCTCGCTGACCACCCTCATCGCTGCCGCACTCGACGTGGGGCGTGAAATGCCTCCCGCGATACCTGCTGACGGCAACCTGCGGGACGCCATCCTCGAAACCCTGCTGGGCGCCACGGCCGGCACCGGGCCGGTGGACTACCCCGACGAGCGGTTCCGGCAGAGGATCCGGCTGGCCATGGCGGACCGTGAACTGCAGAAGGCGTACTGGACCTCCCACGTTTCCCGGCGGCGGGCACCCATCGAGAATGCGCTCCGGACAGGCATCGAGCGGGGCGAACTACGGGCGGACCTCGATCCCGAAGCCTGTTTCGACCTCATCGCCGGCGTGTTCTACTACCAGCTGGTGGTCCGCGGCGATCACCTCGACGACGGGAATACCAGGGCCCGCTGCCGGTCCGCCCTGGACGTGGCCTGGCGGGGCATGGTGTCCGGCGGCCAGCCGGGCACCTCCCCCTTCGGCGGCTAGATCGGGTTGTTGCTGTCGTCCCGCTTGTCAGGGTCCTGGCCGTCCCCGTAGCCGGTGGCCGAGGCCAGTCCGCCAACCTGCTGGCCGGCATTGGTCTGGCCGGGCAGGAAGTGTCCGTCCGGGGAAGCTGCCTGTTCCTCCCCGGACCCGGGTGCGATGTCCTCGCGCAGATGCTCGTCAGCGGGAAGATCCTGGTTGCCGGGGGTTTCCTTATCGCTCATGCCACCAGCGAATCATCCTCTTGCCGTGACGGCAACCACCGGCCATGGCGCCCCGGCTACTTTTCCACGAGGGTGAGGACATCGTAGGTGGCCACGATCTCGTCGTTCTGGTTGGTGAGGACGGCATCCCAGGCCACCTCGCCGTATTCGTCGGTTTCGCGCGGCGTGATCCTTTTGGCCGTGAGGGTCACCCGGATGGAATCGCCGGCGGCCACCGGAGTGATGAAGCGCAGGTTCTCCAGCCCGTAGTTGGCCAGGACAGGGCCCGGTGCGGGCTCCACGAACAGTCCCGCACCCCAGGCGAGCAGCAGGTAGCCGTGGGCCACGATGCCGGGGAAAAACGGGTTGGCCTCCGCGGCCTCGTGGTTGGTGTGGGCGTAGAACGTGTCTCCGGTTGAGTTGGCGAACGCCGTGATGTCCTCCAGCGTGACCTGCCGCAGGTCGGAGCGGACGGCGTCGCCGATGCGCAGCGTCTCCAGGGATTTCCGGAACGGGTGCGTTCCTTCCGTCTCAACGGTGAAGTTCCGGTCTGCTCCGGCATGCCAGACGCCGGTGACTGCGGTGAGCATGTTCGGCGACCCCTGGATGGCGGTGCGCTGCATGTGGTGCATGACGGACCGGATGCCGCCCAGCTCCTCGCCGCCGCCGGCCCGTCCGGGACCGCCGTGGACCAGGTGCGGGACAGGTGAGCCGTGGCCGGTGGAGCTTCTGGCGTCCTCGCGGTTGAGCATCAGGACCCGTCCGTGGTGCGCGGCGATGCCGGTCACGAGTTCGCGGGCAACGTCAGGATCGTTGGTGCACACCGTGGCCACCAGGGAGCCGCTGCCGCGCGCGGCGAGGCGGACGGCGTCGGCGGTGTCTTTGTACCCGATCACGGATGAGACCGGCCCGAACGCCTCCAGCGAGTGGACTTCCTCCGCCTCGGGGTTGTTCCAGTTCAGCAGGACCGGCGCCATGAAGGCGCCGCCGTCCACCACCCCGGTGGAACCGTCCGCGGAGGTGACCGACGGCGAATCAAGCGTTCCGTACGCAAGCTCACCGCCGGCGTCGAGCATTGACTGCACGGCCGCGCGGACGTCCTTAAGCTGTTCCACAGAGGCCAAGGCGCCCATGGTGACGCCGTCCGCGCGGGGATCACCCAGCACCACGCGTTCGGTGAGGCGCTGGCCGATGGCCTTGCTGACCGCGGAAACCAGCGCTTCGGGAACGATGGCCCGGCGGATGGCGGTGCATTTCTGTCCCGCCTTGGCAGTCATTTCGGTAACGACGGAGCGGACGAAGGCGTCGAATTCGGGCGTGCCTTCGACGGCGTCAGGGCCCAGGATCGCGGCGTTCAGGGAGTCCGTTTCCGACGTGAAGCGGACGCCGCCCTGGACCACGTTGGGGTGGGACTTCAGGGACAGGGCCGTGGACGCGGAGCCGGTGAAGGCCACCAGGTCGCGGTAGTCCAGCACGTCCAGCAGGCCGCGGACGGAACCGGAGATCAGTTGCAGCGAGCCCTTGGGCAGGATGTTGGATTCGACGATGGCCTTGACCACGGCCGCGGCGACGTAGCCGGTGGGTGTTGCAGGCTTGACGATGGTGGGTACGCCGGCCAGGAACGCGGGCGCGAATTTCTCCAGCATGCCCCAGACAGGGAAGTTGAAGGCGTTGATCTGCACGGCCACGCCAGGAATGCGGGTGTAGATGTGCTCGCCGGCGAAGGAGCCGTCCTTGGACAACACCTCCATGGGCCCGTCCACCACCACCTGCGAGTTGGGCAGTTCGCGCCGGCCCTTGGAACCGAAGGTGAAGAGGACGCCGATGCCGCCGTCGATATCGATCAGGTTATCGATCTTGGTGGCGCCGGTCTGCGCGGAGAACGCGTAGAAGTGTTCCCGCCGGGCGTGCAGGTACTGCGCCAGTTCCTTGAGCTTCAGGGCGCGCTGGTGGAAGGTGAACTGCCCCAGTTCCGCCTGGCCCGTGGTGCGGCCGTACTCCACGACGGCGGCCAGGTCCAGCCCTTCGGTGCTCACCTTGGCCAAGATCTCTCCGGTGCTGGCGTCACGGACAGGGACGGCTGACGCCGTCGATCCGGCGTCGGGCGTCCACCAGGAATCCATGATGAAGCTGGGCACCGTTTCAACGGTGTCGAGCGTGGCGTGGGGAGCTGTGGCAGTGGTGGTCATCGTTGACGGTCCTTCCAACAAGGGGGCAGGAAACGGCATCCGATCATTACTGACCGTCCGTTCGGTAATATAAGTACCTTACATGAATGTGCCGCCGTGCACACTAGAACGGACCACACCATAACGCTGCACACTGGAAGCACATCAGCCCCAAAGGAGAGCACATGAACGCCGCATCCCCGAACGAATCAGACACCCAGGCCAGTCCCGCCACGGAGCATGAGCTGTGGAAGATCCACCTTGGCGAGCTGGACGAGAAGATGGGCGTCAAGATCGTCGAAGAGTCCGTGGAGCGCGTGGTGGCCACCATGCCCGTAGAGGGGAACAGGCAGTCCTTCGGTCTGCTGCACGGCGGGGCGTCGCTGGCTGTCGGCGAGGCTGTGGGTTCCTGGGCGGCGGTTATCCATGCGAGCACCATGGGCAAGACCGCCGTCGGGGTGGACGTCTCCGCCACCCACCACCGCTCCGCGCGGGAAGGCCAGGTGACCATCACGGCCACGCCCATTCACCTGGGCGGCACGCTCACCACGCACGAGGTGGTTATAGCCAACGAAGCCGGGCAGCGGCTCTGCACCATGCGCATCACCAACCTGCTGATGCGGCGCCATAAGTAGCCGCACCTGTGGTTGAGCCTGCAGAAACCTACCCGTTGCGCTTCCTGCGCGTGACCAGCGCCATCAGGACTCCCCCGACGGCGATCGCTGCCGCGGCAGCAACGGCAGCCGGCAGCAGCGCCGATGAACCGGTGAAGGCAAGGTAGCCGGCGCCCGCCGGGGCACGTGAGCCGTTCCCTGTGTCGGCGAGATCAGCCGGAGGCGTGCTGGCAGCGGGAGGTCCGACGACGGCGGGGGCGCCGTCCGCAGGGTCTGCCGGCGCCGCCGGGGCCGGGTCAGCCGGGGCAGGGTCAGCCGGAACGGATGCGGGGTTTGTCGGCGCTGAGTCGGCGGGAGCAGGTGCCGGATCAGCCGGAGCGGGTGCGGGGTCAGCCGGCGCCGCCGGGGCCGGGTCAGCCGGGTCAGCCGGGTCAGCCGGAACGGGAGCAGGGTCAGCCGGGTCAGCCGGGTCAGCCGGATCAGCCGGATCAGCCGGGTCAGCCGGGTCAGCCGGGTCAGCCGGAACGGGAGCCGGGTCAGCGGGAGCAGGCGGTCCCGGGTCAACTGGTGCCGGCGGTTCCGGATCGGACGGTTCAGCCAGCGCAAACTCAAAGCTGTTTGTCCCGGAAACACTGAACCCGTTCACCGTTTCCGCGGTGAACCGAAGCACCTCATCACCGTCAGGCGCCGGGAAGCTCCAGTTTCCCTCGATATCAACCGGCACTTCGAAAGGATCCTCTCCGTCCAGCGTGATCCGGACTCGCGACCCAGCGGCGACGGCGGAGGCGGGAGCCGCCGGAACCGTCCCGGTGACGCGTTGCCCCGGCCCATAAGTAGCGCCAGGCGCAGGCGTGGTGACGGTGGGCTTGTTGAGGAAGAGTTCCAGCTCATAGCCGGGCAGGACGGCCAGGCTGTCCCTGAGGGTTGCGGCGATAGCCATGTTTTGGATGACATTGCCGTTTTCGTCAGGGGTATCCCCTGCCGCATGTGTCCCCACCGCGTAGTTGCCGCTGACGTAGGGGCCGCCGGAGTCACCACCGCTGGACTGCACGGCGTAGGAGAGGAAGCCGCGGAAGGCGCGAAGGTCTGTGGGGTCGGCCGCGTAGCCGGGGCCTGGAACAACAAAGATGCCCACAGCGTCGATCGTCCCGCAGGACCAGAAGGACGACCGCCCGGATCGGCACACCGGCATTCCCGCCACTGGATCCGCGCTGCCGATGATCTTCACGTCGGGACCGGGCTCGGACTGGTTGCCCCAGGTACTGGCCGCCGGGAGCGGGTCAATGTCCGGTCGCAGGGACTCGATCACGGAGATGTCGGTGCCCACGTTCCCGGGATTATCCGGGTCCAGCGGATTTTCGATGATGCGGGAATTGCCCGGGCCACCGTACTGGCTGAACCCAAACCTGCCCAGCAGCCCTACCTGGTTGAACTGGAATTCCAGGGTCGCCGTTTCGGCTGCACCATCCGACGCGCAGTGTCCCGCAGAGAGGACGGCGGGCAGGCCGGCGGGGTCGAAGGCAGAGAAGCCGGTGGAGCAGATCCAGCCGGTGTCGGCAATGTAGCCGACTCCCCCGGGAACGTCAGCTTCAGGCGCAAGGGAAGCGCCGCCGTCGAGCTCCACGTTGGCGTACCGTGCTACGAACTCCGCGGGCGACACCTTTCCGGAACCGGCGGCCGGAGCACTGGCGCGCGCGTCCGACGTCGATTCCGGTGTGTTGATGCCGCCGGTCCGGATGACAAATTTGCCGTCGGAGGCCACCACGGACTGCAGGCCTTGGGGGCCCACCTCGCGCAGGTACGCCTGGAACAGTTGGTCGGCGCTCACTGCAAGCTCTGCACCTTCGGTGGAGCGGGACTGCGGTGAAACGCCAGCACCGGATTGCTCAACCCCCGCTGACGGCGCAGGAGCCGGCGCAGGGGGCGACGCTTCAAGGGCCAGCTCAGGCATCGTGACGGCAAGGGCAGCCACCTTCTCGAGCAGCTCTGCTCCCGACCCCGAGACCACAATCTGCCCGGCTTCCAGCCTGATGCCGGTGTATCCCGCCACGCTACGCAACTGGCTTGCCGCATCGGCGGCTTTGGCGCCCAATTCTCCGGCAGCAGCGAACTCCTCCGGGGTAAGCCCGAGGTCGCGCTGCACAGCCTCGGCAAGCGCACGCTCCGACAGGCCGGAGCCCGAGGCGTCCGGACCGTCAGTGGTGGCGCCGGCAGGCTGGCCGGTTGCGGGTTCGCCCGTTCCCCAAGCCGGCGCGGCCACATATGCGGACGACGCCAAGACCCCGGCGACGGCGCCCAGCGAGAGGAACCGCCGGAGGTTGGGTGCCCTCATCGGGCCACTCCTGCTCCGCACAGTGACAGGACGGCGTCCAGCTCATGGGAAGCCACGCCGTTCCGCAGGAGGAAGTTCCGCGTGTCAAGGGTGCGTACGAAGTCCACCACCGCGAGGCCGCGCTGTTCCAGCAGGGGTTCCAGCTCGGCGTCCTCCACATACCGTTCCCGATCGTGCGGCGGGCCGTGGGTGCGGTAGCGCTCGTTGATGCCGCGGGCCGCCCGACGGTAGCCCTCCGCTATGTCCTGGTCGGAGTCCCCTGCCAGGTCCTGCACCATGGCGGCGACCATGCCGCTGCGGTCGCGGCCGGCCGCGCAGTGCAGCACTACGTCGCCACGGCTTGCTGCCGCGGCCAAGGCCTGGAAGACGCCGACGAGCTTTTCCGGGAAGATCCGGGCATTGTCGGCGTAGTAGGCGGGGTCGTTGAGGTAGGGGCCGGTGACGGCGGTCAAGCGCGGATCGCCAGGCTCCTCGGTGGGCGCTGCGACCACTGCCATGCCCTGCAAGGCCGCCCGGGAGACAACGGGATCGGTGTCCCGGCGCCGCGCTTCCGCTGCGTTACGAAGGTCAAGAACGGTGCGGATGCCGGCGTTGTACGCCTGTTGCCAGCCCGCCTCCGTCAGCCATTCCCGGCGTCCCATCCGATAGACCCCGCCGGCCACGTGCCAAGCGTTGACAGCGCCATCCCAGTCCATGGACCTGCCCGGTTTGCTCATTCGGACAGCTAATCACATCAGTCACAGGAGGCGCACGTCACAAACAGGTACAGGTTCGCAAAGATGAGTACGTGAGGCCGGTGACCGGCGCGGAGGGTAAGCGTACTCTGGCTCCTAGATGATGCCTGAGCCCACAGTTGATGTTCAAAGGAGAACCCCAATGGGAAACACAGCAGTACGACGGCGTCACGCAGGTTTTGCGGCCGGCCTCGCCAGCCTGGCAATGGCACTTGGCTTTACCGCCGTTCCCGCAGACGCGGCGCCGCCGCAGCGGGACGTTGATTATGTCGCCCTAGGCGATTCGTACACCGCGGGGACTGGGGCAGATGTCGTCCAAACGGTGGGCCCGTTCGTCCCTACTTTGCCATGCACACAAACGCCGCGAGGTTATGTCGATATTGTCGACGGTGCCGACCCGATCACGCTTGTAGACAATGAGGCTTGCCACGGCGCGCTCCTGGCTGAGCCCACGTGGGATGGTGTTACCAGCGTTGAGGATCAACTGGACAGGCTCATTACATCGGGGGCACTTTCCAATGACACTGAATTGGTGAGCCTCACAGCAGGTGCCAACGATGTACGCGTGAATGACGTCCTCTTCCAATGCGCCACATCCACGCCGGAATCCTGTAATCGAGCGCTCCTGTCAGCGGAGGAAGCGTTGCCCGAAGTCCATGCCAACTTGGTAGCTACCTTCGGCGCCATTCACAGCCAAGCTCCCCGCGCCAGAATAGTGATACTGGGCTATGCCAACCTGTTCAACCCGGGCGGGTTCGAAGTGATTCCGAGGGGCAGGCAACTGCTGATCAATGAGGGGACGGCAGGACTGAATGACACGATTGCCTCGGCTGCCGCAACGGCTAAGGGACAGTTCGGTGCACAGGTACAGTATGTCGACGTCAGGGCCAGGTTCGAAGGCCACGAAGTGAATACCCTCGAACCTTGGATCTTCCTCGCCACTTATTTGGATGCCAATGGCGTCCCTCAGGTTGATCTGTTCGATCCCCGCAACTTCCACCCGAACCAAGCGGGTCATGCCCAATACGCCGCGGCCCTTTTGTCATCAGTAAATCTCAGGCAGTTGGCGCGGCCATAACCGCGGGGCACTGACACCCTTACCCGCGCCGGGCCAGCCGGTACTCCAGCCCGGCGCGGACCATTGGCCACTCGTGCTCGAGGATGGAGAACACGACGGTGTCCCGCAGGAGTCCGTCGCGGGTTCTGGAGTGGTTGCGGAGGACGCCGTCCTGCTTGGCCCCGAGCCGGGCGATGGCCTCTCGTGACTGGTGGTTGAGCCAGTGCGTGCGGAACTCGACCGCCGGGCAGCCGATGGTTTCGAACGCGTGCCGCAGCAGCAGAAGCTTGGAATCCGGGTTGGTCCCGGTCCCTTGCACGGACGCGGCGTTCCAGGTGGAGCCGATTTCCACCCGGGGCGTCCCGGCGTCGATGTTCATGTAGGTGGTCATGCCGATGATCCTGCCCGGGCCGCCGGTGGCCGGGTCGATTAGCCTGGTGGTGAACGGCAGCATGGAGCCCTCCTCCTGCAGCGCGAGCCGCCGCCGGATTTCGGCAGCCATTTCTTCCGGGGCGGGAACGGACGTGTACCAAAGCTTCCACAGTTCGCCGTCCTTGGCGGCTTCTACCAGGCCGTCGTGGTGTCCGGCGGCCAGAGGCTCGAGGATTACATGCCGCCCGGTCAGGGTAAGGGGTTCAAGGAAAGTCACTGCACCAGCCTAGGCCCCGCAATCAGGGCCGGTTACGCTGGGGGCAGCACCAGGACCACGAGCAAGGGAGTTGACGTGTCAGGAACCAACCCGGATCCGGAGGACGACAAGATCACAGGCCTGGAACCGGGCGGCGGAGTCCCTCCCGGCGAAACTCCTCCAGGTGAAGGTTCGGTGGCAGGCACCCGGGAGCCCAGGCAGCCGGGATCGGGGAAGGCCCAGCAGGTCTTCTGGATCGGTGCCATCGGAGCCGGTGTGCTGCTCTTCCTCCTGTACTTCATCGGTTACATCGTGGGCTTCTTCGACTAGAAACTGCTCAGCCGCGGGAGTACAGGATTTGTTCCAAGGCGTCTTCTCCCGGGGACGGCCCAAGGTGGAACACGTCAACGTGGCCGCCAACGGCATCCTGAAGCGTTTCTGGCCATTGTGGTGGTTCCCAGTCCTGGTGTTCGCTCTTGTATCTTCGGCCCGATGGTGAAATCCAGCCAGGTGGTTCATTCTTGGTGGCCGGGGTGGGTGTCCAACCGCTGGTGTGTTTCAGGCGGTGGTGTTTGCGGCAGGGCTGACCCAGGTTGCTGATCCCGGTGGTCCCACCGTGATGCCACGCCAACAAATGGTCTGCTTCGTTGTCCAACGAGTTGTTGCTGCAACCCGGGAACGGGCACTTCCCGTCCCTCAAGCGCAGCCACCGGCGGATAGCCTTCGTAACCCGGTAACTGGTGCGCCCGATTTCCAGCGGCGCCCCGTCCCGCGGATCCACCAGCACCCGGTAAAACGAGCCAGCCCCGTCCGCCACCAACTTCCGCGCCATCGACGCCGGAATCGGGCCGTGCCCGTCGAGCATCGCCGGTTCATCCGTCAGACCCATAAGCGAGAACACCGGCACCGTAACCAGGACCTCCGCGTGCGGAATACGGACCTCCGCAACCATACCGCCGGAATCCTGCACGGTCTGCCCGTTGCGCCCGTCCTGTCCGTTGCTGAGGACGGCGGCGGCGAAGATGTCGGCGCAGAGCTGAGGCAGGGTACGGGACTCGTCCGCGCCCTGCAGTCCCCGGGCCAGTGCGGTGGTGCGGTTCCACATCGCCGACGCGGTGTCCGCAGACAGGTAGGCGTGGAACCAGGCCATCCCGTCCAGGTCCGGACGGTGCTCCACCCGCCGCTCCGCGACACTCCTGACGTGGCGCTTCTCAAGGGATTCGGGGTGGTGGCGTTCCCGCCAGATCCTGGCCTTGTGCCGGAACCGGTGCGGCACCAACTCCCCCGGCCCCGCACACCCGCGTGCCGGGTTCGGTGCGTCCGGGCCCAGGAAATGCTCCTCCAACGCTGCCGCCCCGGCCCGATCCAGGGTGACGGTTTCCTCCACCATCACCTTCGCGTGCGCCCACGACAAGCTACCGTCCTGTAACCCCGCCAAGGTCAACGGCAAAACATTGGCCAGCACCTGCGACTCGTTCAGCAGCACACCGGCAGCCCGCGCACCAATAGTCAACACACCCGCGACCTCGGCGACCATCGACGCTTCCTGCGCCATCGCCCCGCACGGCACCATGGCCCGTGACGCCACAGCCTTGGCAGCCTCTGCATACCCTGCAGCCAGATGCACCTTCAACGCAGCGGTCCCGGCCTCAAGCCGGGCGACCCCGGCGAGCCCGTCCAGGCTCCGATCAGCCTGCTCCCGCAACGGATCAAAACCCTCACCGGTCCCACGCAGCACAGCACCCAGCTCAGCAAGGGACGCCTCAAGAACCTCCAACGCTTCCAATGCCGCCCTGCTTGCCATAGGAAAACTATGACAGGGGGGTCTGACAATGTGCGGCCGAGGGTCAGGCCACGGTGACGGACAGCCTAGCTAGGCCAGTCAAAAAAGCCCTTGCCGGTCTTGCGGCCCAGCTCGCCCCGGGCAACCTTGTCCTTGAGGATCTGCGGCGGGGCGAAGCGCTCCCCCAGAGTGGAGTGCAGGTATTCCGCGATCCCCAGCCGTACGTCCAGCCCCACAATGTCGGTGGTCTTGAGCGGCCCGGTGGGGTGCTTGTAGCCCAGGACCATGGCGGCATCGATGTCCTCCGCAGACGCCACGCCCTCCTCCACCATGCGCATCGCCTCGAGGGCGATGGCCACGCCGAGCCGTGAGGAGGCGAATCCGGGGGCGTCATTAACGACGACGGCGGTCTTGCCAAGTGCCTCAACCCACCCCTTTGCCGCGGTGGCGAGCGCGGGGGACGTCCGTTCGCCGAGCACCACTTCGATGAGCGTGGACGCCGGAACCGGGTTGAAGAAATGCAGGCCCAGGAAGTTCTCCGGCCGCTTCAGCTCCCGGGCCAGGCCATTAACGGACAGCGATGACGTGTTGGACGCCAGGTACGCATCGTCGGCCAGCCGCTCCTCGATGCCGCGCAGGGCAGTGACTTTGAGATCCCAGTCCTCCGGCACGGCCTCGACCACGAGCTGGCGCCCGGTAAAGGCGTCATAATCCACACCGACGGTCAGCCGCGAGACCATTTCATCCAGATTGGCGTCCACCACGCCCCGCTCAATGCTCTTCACAGCCGCCGATTCAACCCGTTCACGCGCGGCTTCGGCGGACTGTTCGTCGCGCTCGATGACCAGAACGTCGGCGCCCTTGACCAGGAAGGCGTGGGCGATACCGGCACCCATGCGGCCGCCGCCCAGGACGCCCACCGCTGCGGGCAATCCGGAAGCTGCGGGCAGGCCGGAAGGAGGGAAGGAGTCGTTCATCAGTTCTTCTTTCCAGGCGTCTTGTCGGCTTTTTTGTCCAGGAATTTCTGCATCCGGTCGAACTTGGCCTGTGACTCAAAGAGGATGCCCTGGGCCAGCTGGTCGATCAGGGGATGGGCCTCCGCCGGGGCATGGAACACGGACTTGGTGATCCGGACAGCCAGCGGGTCCTGCCGGCCAATCCGGTCCGCCAGGCTGTGTGCTGCGTCCAGGAGGCCGGCCGCGTCATGGATTTCGGTGATGAGGTTGACCGCCAGCGCCTCGTCTGCGCCAAGTACCCGCCCGGCCAGGAGGATCTGTTTGGCCACCGGCTCCCCCACCAGTTCCTTGAGCCGCCAGCTGGCACCCGCGGCCGCAAGAATACCAAGCCCGGTTTCCGGATTGCCGATCCGGACGTCCGGCGTGCCGATCCGGAAATCCGCGGCGTACGCGAGTTCCGCTCCGCCGCCCAGGCAGTACCCGTCCAGGGCGGCGATCACCGGCATGGGCAGTTTGGCGATCCGCACGAAGATGGTGGAGTTGATGCCCTGGAGGGCGTCATCCCTGCGCCGCTCGCGCAGCTGGGCGATGTCGGCACCGGAGGCGAAAACGCCGTCGACGCCCGCCAGGATCAGCACCTTGGGGTTCTGTTCCAGGGCGGCGCACACGGTATGCAGTTCATCCACCATCTGCTGGTCGATCGCGTTGCGCACCTCGGGCCGGTTGAGCAGCACCACCACGCGGTCGCCGCGTTCCTCCACCAGGAGGGCGTGGAACTTCTCCGCCGCCAGGTCCACGGCGCCCGGCATCAGACTTTCTCCAGCAGCATTGCGGTGCCCTGGCCCACGCCGATGCACATGGTGGCGAGGCCCACCTTGGCATCCTCGCGCTCCATGCGGCCCAGCAGGGTGATGGCGATCCGTGCCCCGCTGGAACCGAGCGGGTGCCCGAGGGCGATGGCGCCGCCGTCGAGGTTAACAATGTCCGGTTCCAGTCCAAGCCGGCGGATGCACGCCAGGGACTGAGTGGCAAAGGCTTCGTTAAGTTCGACGGCGGCAAGGTCGCCTACGCTGAGTCCGCTCCGCTTGAGGACTTTCTGGGTGGCGGGCACCGGGCCGATGCCCATGATTTCCGGTTCGCAACCGGCCGACGCGCCGTCAATGATGCGCGCGCGGGGTGTCAGGCCGAGCCGCTCAATGGCCGCTTCGGACGCGACGATGATGGCTGAGGCGCCGTCATTGAGGGACGAGGAATTCCCGGCGGTCACCACAGACCCGCCGTGCGCCACGGGCTTCAGCCCGGCGAGGACGTCCATGGTGGTCCCGGGCCGTGGGCCCTCGTCGGTATCCACTACGGTTTCCGACTTGCGGCCCTTAACGGTCACGGGCACGATCTCGTCCTTGAACCGGCCTGCTTCAATAGCCGCCAGGGAACGTTCATGCGAGCGGACCGCGAAAGCGTCGGCGTCCTCCCGGGAGATGTTGTCAACGCGGGCCACTTCCTCCGCGGTTTCCGGCATGGAGTACGTCATCTTGCCGTCGCGCGACAGCCCGCCGTGCTGGAACTGGGGATTGGTGAAGCGCCAGCCGATGGAGGTGTCGAAAATATGGCCGGGCTTGGCGAAGGCGCTGGTGGGCTTTTCCTGTACCCAGGGGGCACGGCTCATGGATTCCACCCCGCCTGCGATCACGATGTCCGCGGCGCCGGCTTTGATCATGTGGCTGGCCTGGATGATGGCGCTGAGCCCAGAGGAACAGAGCCTGTTGACGGTGATGCCGGGGATGTGAAGCGGCAGCCCGGCCAGCAGGGTGGCCATGCGTGCCACATTGCGGTTCTCCTCGCCGGCACCGTTGGCGTTGCCCAGGATGACTTCATCGATACTGTCCGGATCAAGGCCCGCACGCTGCACTGCCTCCCTGACCACCAGGGCCGCAAGGTCGTCGGGGCGGACTGACGACAGCGCGCCGCCGTATTTGCCCACCGGCGTTCGGACCCCGCCAACAAGGAAAGCCTGCGGACCTGCGGTTGCAGCCATGGAAACACCCTTCACGCGATAAACAGCACTGTCATCGGCGCCCGGCACAGCGGATTCCTCCACTTACCGACCGTTCGTTCTGTAAATAGTACACGGCAGGGCTGCCGTTGCGTACCTCCGGGCGAAGGCCGGTTACAGGACCGTCACGCCAAGGTGAGCTGCGAGCAGGGGTGCCAGAAGGCCCAGCTGGTAGTCGTCAATGACGATTCCGGCCATGCTGCCGAGTCCGCTGATGGTGCGGAAATCGGTGCCGCGAACGTCGAAATCCTTGAGCTTGGCTCCGTTCAGGTCCAGCGTGCCGATGGTGCAGTTCTTCAGGGCCACCCGCGTTCCGGCCGCCGAGCCGAGGTCCAGTTCGTTGATGATGCAGTCGCTGATCAGGACGTCCGTCAGCTTGGCGCCGCGGAGGTTGAGGAAGTCGAGCTTGCCGCCGTCGATCCGGACAGACTGCCAGCCGCTCTCGTAAAGTTCGGCAGATCCCAGCCGGGGATTGCGGAATTCGACGTCCCGCCACGCGGTCCTGGCTGCCCGAAAAACCGGGGCATACAGCTCACCCAGGATGCAGTCGCGGAAACCTGCCCCGCGCAGTTGGGTGTCATTAAAGGACACGCCCGCAAACTCACACTCGGCGAAATCTGCGCCGCTCAACTCCAAACCGTCGGCGGCCGCACGGCTGTACCGCCCGCCGTCGTACTTTTCCACCACGCTCGAAGTCAGGAGCCGGCCGGTCCGCCAAGTCCTCCAGCACCACCGGCGAAAGCCGGGGCGCGGCCACTTTCAGGCCGGCACTTTTCCCCGTCCCCGCCCGCGCGCCCGCCACTACAGCGATTCCGCTTTGGCAGCGATTTCCGAAAGGTCCTTCGCGAGTGCTTTGCGCGTGGCCGCCATGCCCAACTTTCCGAAAAGCGCCATCATGATGCGGCTCGCGGCGTTGGGTTTAGTAACCTCAGCCCCGAACGTGAGGGTCAGATCGGTTCCGTCGCCGCGCGGGGCAAGGCTAAAGCGCGTACTGTAATCCGCGCCGCCCTGGACTGCCTTCACTGTGGTGCTCAGCGGCGGGTCAGCCTGGGCCACCCACATCTCCACGGTCTCTGACCGGCCCAGCATTTTCCGGGTCTCCTTCCACCGCGTGCCCTCCCCGTACGGGCCGTCCGTGAGGAGCTGCACCGCCTGCACACCGGACAATGTTGCGGCCGAACCGGGGATGTCGGTGATCACGGACCAGACCTTTTCGGGCGGAGCCTGGACGTGCTGGGTGAGGCTTGTGCTGTTCTCCATGAATTCGAGCCTAGCCGCGGGCAACGACATTCAACAGGCGCCCGCCCGCCAACCGCCAGCCCCACCTGCCGGATCAGTTGGACTTGAAATAGTAAGCAAGCTTCGTGTTAGGGTGAAAAGGCATTGTTTGATCAACGGAAACGAAAGGAGGCCACCACCATGGGCCTCGGAGACAAGATCAGTAACGCAGCAGAAGATATGGGCGGCAAGGCCAAGGAAGCTGCGGGCAACGCAACCGACAACGACCGCCTGAAGGCAGAAGGCCAGACCGACCAGGTCAAGGCAGACGCCAAGAAGGTCGGCGAAAGTGTCAAGGACGAGTTCAAGCGCGACTAGTCCTTCCTGATGCAGCCGCAGCGAACGGCGTGCTGCAGCAGTCAGAAATGGCGGTGGATCCCACGGGATCCGCCGCCATTCTGGTATCCAACCACTTCACCATCCGCTGCGGGTGGGCGTATGCCCTTCCCGGGAGTCTGCGGGCATGGTCATTTCTGCCCGCAGCCCAAGGAGCCGGATGGGACGGTCCGGCTCGATTTTCGCCATCAGGTCGAGGGTGCGGGCCAGCACTTCCGCGGGATCGGACGTCTCGGGGATCTTCCGGGCGTACGTCTTGGTGATGAACGGGACGTAGCGGACCTTGAGCGTCAGCCCGATGACCGGCCGGCCCTCGCCCGCGACATCCTCCAGGACGTGCGCTGCCAACTCCCGGACGGCGTCGTCAATCTGCCCGGGCTCCGTCAGATCGTGCTGGAAGGTGGTTTCCCGGCTGTGCCCGCGTGCCACCCAGGGCGTGTCATCGACTGTCCGTGAACCGTCGCCCCGTCCGAGCTGCGCGTACCAGGGGCCCATCTTCGGGCCGAACTCGGGAACCAGGTCATCAGGATTGGACGCCGCAAGCTGGGCAACAGTCTTGATGCCGAGCGTGGCCAGGCGGCGCGACACCTTGGTTCCCACACCCCACAGCTCGATGGTGGGCCTGCTCCCCATGACGTCCAGCCAGTTGTCTTCGGTAATCCGGAAGACACCGGCAGGCTTGCCGAACGTGGTGGCTACCTTGGCGCGGACCAGCGTGTCACCGATGCCGACGCTGCAGTGCAGCCGGGTCTCCTCGAGGACGGCCTGCTGCAGTTGCCGGGCGTAGGCCTCCGGATCCGCCGCCTGGACGCCAATGAACGCTTCATCCCAGCCGAGCACCTGGACCGTGGCTCCCGGCTGCGAGCGCAGCACCGCCATGACCTGTTCGGATGCAGCGAGGTAGGCGTCCTGGTCGACGGGAAGGATGATGGCGTCGGGCACTTTCCGCGCGGCGATGCGCAGCGGCATGCCCGAGCCGACGCCGTACGCCCTGGCTGCATAGGACGCCGTGGACACAACCGCCCGCTCGGTGGGATCGCCGCGGCCGCCAACAATCACCGCCTTGCCCGCGAGCTCGGGCCGCCGGAGCACCTCCACGGCCGCAATGAACTGGTCAAGGTCCACATGGAGCACCCAGGGTTCGGTCACATGCCCCAGTCTGCCCCGGTGTCGTCGCGCCGCCAAGCATGCGAAGCAGCAGGCACCGGAACTTTGTGCGTTCCTGCCCGGTCACTACCGGTGCATGCCAGGCGCAGCCGCGACACCAGCCTCCTCGGGCCAGTGCCGCGGTGACTAAGTGGGCAGGAACGAACGCACAGGAGGAAACGCCAACGGCGGGCCACCCCCTCGAGGGTGACCCGCCGCCGTCGTACGGGCAAGGAGCCTAGCTGTACAGCACGTTCTTCGGCTCGTTGTTCTTGACCTTCTGCCAGCCCAGCCACAGGACCACGGCGAAGAACGGGATGGTGGCCAGGGTCCACAGGCCCAGGTAGAACACCTCGCCGCTCTTGCTGGTCATGGTGTCGAAGCCGATCAGCACGGTGATGGCCAGCAGCCCGATCAGTCCCGCCCAGCTGGTCCACGGCGAACCGGGCATGGGCAGGCTCGAGGTGACGCCCTTACGGTGGCGCAGCGCGATCTGGCTGGCGAAGATGGCACCCCAGGTGAAGATCACGCCGATGGAGGCCGTGTTGAGCGCCAGGTCGAACGCGTGGGAGCCGCCCAGCCAGATGTTGAGCAGGATGCCCACCAGGTAGAAGGCTGCGATGGCGAGGATGGCTGCGTACGGGACGTGCCGCTTGGACATCCGGGTGAGCCACTGGGGTGCGTGGCCGTTGTTGGCCATGGTGCGGAACACGCGGCCGATCGAGTACAGGCCGGAGTTGCAGGAGGACAGGGCTGCGGTGATGACGATCATGTTCATCACGTCGCCCACCCATGCCAGGCCCATCTGGCCGAAGACCGTGACGAACGGCGAGGTTCCCGCCACGTACTGGTCGGAGGGCAGCAGCATGGCCAGCAGGGTGACCGAACCAACGTAGAACACCACGATGCGGAGGACGACGGCGCGGATCGCCTTGGGCACTTCGCGCTCAGGGTTCTGCATCTCACCGGCAGTGATGCCCACCAGTTCGATGCCGTTGTAGGCGAAGATCACGGCGTTGAGGACCAGGACCATCACCAGGGCGCCCTTGGGGAACATGCCGCCTTCCGCGGCGAACAGGTTCGCCACTGATGCGTTGCCGTCGCCCACCTGGGCGTTGGTGATGACCATGAACGTGCCCACGGCCAGGAAGATGAGGATGGCGCCCACCTTGAGGCAGGAGGCCCAGAATTCGAATTCACCGAACGCCTTGACGCTCAGCAGGTTCACTGCCACCAGGAGCGCCAGCGCTGCGATGGCGGAGGCTTCCACGGGGACGTTGGGGAAGAAGAACTGGAAGTACAGGCCGATCGCGATGAGTTCGGCGATGCCGGTCATGCCCCAGTTGATGAAGTACATCCAGCCGGACAGGAACGCGCCCTTCTTGCCGAACATTTCGCCGGCGTAGCTGACGAAGGAGCCCGAGGTCTGGCGGTACATGATGAGCTCGCCCAGGGCCCGCATGAGGAGGTAGGCGATGACGCCGGCAATGGCGTAGGAGAAGATCAGGGCCGGGCCGGTGGAGGCAAGGCGGCCGCCGGCACCCATGAAGAGGCCGACGCCGATGGCGCCACCCATGGCGATCATGGTGACATGGCGCCTGCCCAGCGTCTTGCTGTAGCCCTCGGCGCTGAGGGAGGAGTCGGCGACGGCGGTGGATGGTGCCGTGCTGTTCTGGAGATCTGTGGGGGTACTTTGAGGCACAACGGTTCCTTGTGGGTTGGGGGTTGGCCGCATCCGGGATACGGATGATTTAGCTCACAAAATTCGGTCATTCTCTTCCGGGGCAACCGTTTGTGAGCGTAATTCTCCGTACAGCCGAAGCTTCGCGCGGCTCGTCCATCCTACAAGACGTGAAGGGGTGCTACGTGACGTGCACTACACGGCCCCCGTCTCCAGCACCAGATTCTGTTCGCCATCCAAGCTGACGCGGTAGGTGGCGAGCGGTTCCGTCCCCGTGGTTGAGCACCCGCTGAGGAGGTCGAAGGCGTGCTGGTGCAGCGGGCAGATCACCACCTGTTGGTCGATGGTGCCGTCCGCGATTGGTCCTCCGCGGTGCGGGCAGACCGCAGACACTGCCCGCAGGGACCCGTCCCGCAGCCGGAAGACGGCAACCTGTTTCCCGTCGACGGCGAAGGCCCGCCCCTCCCCCGGCGGGATCTGGTCAGCCGGGCCCAGGTTGTGGGACTGGACGCTGCCCATGCCGCTCATCATTCCGCTCACCGGACCGGCACCTGCGGCAGGACCGTCAGCGGCAGCGAGGTGCGGAACTGGCCGGGCGTCAGCGGGTCATCGCGCTCCCGCCACGGGTCCACGTAGCCGTCCACCGAGGCCTGCATGGCGGCGTCCAGTCCGGCTGCAAGGCCTTCCGAATCCTCCACGATCACGGCGCGAAGGTGCTCGATGCCGACCCGCGGCACGAACGCGTACGTCCGCTCCAGCCAGTTGGCGCGCTCGCGGTAGTACTGCATGAACCGTCCGGTAAGGACCTGGACCTCTTCCGGGCTGTCCACGGTGGCCAGCAGGTCCCCCTTGCGGATGTGGGCTCCGGCCGCTCCCCCTACGTAGATTTCCCAGCGGCCGCCCTCCACGGCCACCACGCCCACGTCCTTGACCAGGGATTCGGCGCAGTTCCGCGGGCAGCCGGACACCGCCAGCTTCAGTTTGGCCGGTGACTCAAGGCCCTGGAAGCGGGACTCGATCTCGATGCCGAGCTTTGTGGAATCCCCTGTGCCGTAACGGCAGAAGTCCTGGCCCACGCAGGTTTTGACGGTACGGAAGCTCTTGCCGTACGCGTAACCGGAGGGCATGTCCAGGTCCGCCCACACCTGCGGCAGGTCTTCCTTCCGGATCCCCAGCAGGTCGATCCGCTGCCCGCCGGTCAGCTTGATCAGCGGAACGTTGTGCTTCTCGGCCGCGTCAGCAATCCGGCGGAGCTGCTGGACGCTCGTCACTCCGCCCTTCATCTGCGGCACCACGGAGAACGTGCCGTCGCGCTGGATGTTGGCGTGCACCCGGTCGTTGATGAACCGGGCGTCGCGTTCGTCGATGTACTGGTCCGCGAGCATCATCTTCAGCAGGGACGCCAGCCCCATCTTGGATTTTGCGTCCTCGGCGCTGCCGGGAGCCAGCGCCTGGAACACCTGGGAGACCGAGCGCAGCCCACGTTTCCGGATTTCGGCCATCAGCATCGGCTTGTCCAGCGGGATTCCCGGGACGTAGTAGCTGGCTGCCGGGTCCTCCTCCACGGCACCACCGGCCGCCCATTCCACCACCTGCTGCACCAGCAGCTTGCACGAGCCACAGCCCTTGCCGGCACGGGTGGCGTCCATGGCTCCGGCCACGGTGGTGCAGCCGCCCTTCACCGCTCCGGCTAGCGCCTTCTTGCTGACGCCGTTGCAGTTGCAGACCTGGGCGTCGTCGTCGAGCTCTGCCACTCCCACGTCTTCCCCAGGGGTGCCGAGGTCGAACATCAGGCTGAGCCGTTCCTCCGGCAGCGGCAGCCCCCGGTCGAAGGCCTGGGTGAGGTAGGCCACCTTGCGGCTGTCGCCCAGGAGCGTGGCGCCCACCATTTTGTTGTCGCGGACCACGATGGATTTGAAGACGCCGCGGCTGGGCTCGGAGAAAACGATGTGTTCGTCGGTGTCCAGTTCGGGCCCGTGCAGGCCCATGGAGGCCACTTCCACGCCGGCCACCTTCAGCTTGGTGGCTGTCCGGGAACCAAGGTACGCGGCACTGGTGTCGGCACCGGTGACGTGGTTCGCCAGCACCACGGCCTGTTCCCAGAGCGGTGCCACCAGGCCGTACACCTCGCCCCGGTGCTGGACGCACTCCCCCACCGCGTAGATGTCGTCCTCGTCCTGGACCCGGAGCTGGTCGTCCACCACGATGGCGCGTTCCACGGGCAGCCCGCTGAGCACCGCCAGGTCCACGTTGGGGCGGATTCCGGCGGCAACCACCACCATGTCGCAGCTGATGTCGGGCTTGTCCCGGAGGCGGACCCCGGTCACCCTGTCGGTTCCCAGCACGGCCGTGGTGCGGCTGCCCGTATGTACCCCGATGCCAAGTGCCTCCACGCTCCTGCGGAGCACCGCGCCGCCGTCGGGCCCCATTTGCGCACTCATCAGGTGGCCGCCGGAATGGACCACCTCCACCTCGATCCCGTGGCTGCGGAGGCCGTACGCGGCCTCAAGCCCCAGCAGTCCGCCGCCGATCACCACGGCCCGCCGGTGGTGCTCCTCCTTCGCGTGGGCCACCATTTTCCGGGTGTCGTCAATGGTGCGGAACCCGAACACCCCGGGTTTCACTGACCCGGCGGGCGTGTGCAGCCCGTCCATGGGCGGCATGTGCGAGCGGCTGCCCGTGGCGATGATGAGGGTGTCGTATGGCGTCACCCGGCCGTCGCTGGAAAAGACGTGCTTGGTAAAGCGGTCGATCCGCTCCACCCGCACCCCGGCGTGCAGGTCGATGCCGTTGTCCCGGTACCAGGGAAGGGAGTTGAGGAAAATGTCGGCGTCGGACTCCTCGCCGGAGAGGACGTGGCTGAGCATGATCCGGTTGTAGTTTCCGTAGGGCTCGTCGCCGAACATGGTGATGCTGAACTGGTCCGCGCCGCCCCGGGCCAGGATCTCCTCCACCGTCCGGGCTCCTGCCATCCCGTTGCCGATGACCACGAGGCGCCGGCGCGGGTCCCTGCCGGTTTTCCGGGCCCGGGGCGTGTCCAGGACGCTGGTCATCAGTGTTCCACCATGCCCAAGTCGATCACCACGGAACCATGGACACCTTCCGGCGCCGCCACATACAGCTCGATGACGGAGCCGCCCTCGATGTCCTCCACCACCCGGAGCGGAACGTGCACTTCGCTCTTGGCGCCGATGGGAAAGTACCGCATGGGGACGCCGTTGCGCAGGAGCACCACAGCAATCAGCTCCGCACTGGAGTTGCCGCCGCGGAAGTAGAGCGTCTGGTTGATGACGCCGTCCGGGACGTAGTGCGAGAGCTCACTGTGGATGGGCACGGGCTTTTCCATCCCCACGCCCTGGAAATGGTAGATGCCCTGCAGGAAAAGGTTCTTGGTGAGCACGGGGCGGAGTCCTTTCGGCCGGCAAACAACTGGCACAGCCCATCCTGCGCCGCCGATGTTTCCGCGCGCCGGTTCCCCGGTAAAGATCCCTTAACGCAAACCTCACCGATTTCGGGGGGTGGCCGCTTAGACGGTTCCCTGCAAGGTCGACGGCGGGCAACATCGAGTGCCCAGGGAACCGTCGAATCGGCTGCTATTAAACTGGCCTGCTAAGCCGCTGCGACAGCCCGTCTACGCCGGGCCTTGGCCATGCGGGTCCCGATCAGGCCCTGCCGGGGGCTGAACAGGTAGACCAGCGCGAACACCACACCCTGCGTCAGCACCACCATGGCGCCCGACGCCGTGTCCAGGTAGTAGCTGATGTAGATGCCGGCGATGGAGCACACGGCCGACACCGTGGGGGCGATGACCAGCATCCGGGAGAACCGGTCCGTCAGCAGGTAGGCCGTGGCACCGGGAATGATGAGCATGGCCACCACCAGCACCACGCCCACGGTCTGCAGCGCCACCACCGATGTCAGGGCGAGCAGGCCAAGCAGCAGAGCCCCGAGCCGTTTCGGCGACAGCCCGATGGCGTGCGCGTGCGTGGGGTCGAAGGCGTACAGGGTGAGGTCCCGGCGCTTCAGGATCAGGATGGCGAACGCCACCACACCCAGGACCAGCACCTGGATGAGGTCCGGGACGCTGACACCCAGCAGGTTGCCGAAAATGATGTGGTTGAGGTCCGTCTGGCTGGGCGTGACCGAGATCAGCACCAGGCCGAGCGCGAACAGCGAGGAGAACACGATGCCGATGGCGGCGTCCTCCTTGACCCTGCTGGTGTTCCGGACCACCCCGATCAGGGTCACCGCAACCAGGGCAAACACCAGGGCCCCCAGGGCGAACGGGGCGCCCACGATGTACGCCAATACGACGCCGGGAAGCACCGCGTGCGAGACGGCGTCACCCATGAGGGACCAGCCGATCAGGACGAGCCAGCAGCTCAGCACGGCACAGACGACGGCGGCGAGCGCGGTGGTGACGATGGCGCGCACCATGAAGTCGTAGGTCAGGGGCTCGAAGAGGAGTTCCATCAGACGGCCCGCCTTCCGCCGTTGGCGGGCAGGCCGTCGCGGGGCTGGCCGTCGCGGGTTGGGGTGTCGGGATGAGGTTTCGTTTGGCTGCTTGTGGTGTCCCGGTTCAGCACGTCCAGGCCGAAGGCCATCGCAAGGTTTTCCGGCTGCAGCACCAACTCCGGGGGCCCGTGCATCAGGACCTTGTGCATCAGGAGGACGGCTTCGTCACAGAGCTGCGGCAGGGCGTGCAGGTCGTGCGTGGACACCAGGATGGTGCAGCCGTCTCCCGCGAGCTCACGGAGGAGCCGGGTGATGGTGGCTTCGGATCTTTTGTCCACGCCTGCGAAGGGTTCGTCCAGGAGCATGGTGGTGGCTCCCTGGGCGATTCCCCGGGCCACGAAGGCGCGCTTCTTCTGGCCGCCGGACAGCTGGCCGATCTGCCGCCCGGCATAACCTCCGAGCTCCACCCGGTCCAGTGCTTCGTCCACGGCTGTGCGGTCCGCCTTGGAGGCGCGGCGGGTGAAGCCCTGGTGGCCGTACCTGCCCATCATCACCACGTCCCGGACGGACAGCGGAAACTGCCAGTCCACGTCCTCGCTTTGCGGCACATAGCCGATGCCGCCTTCCCGGCGTGTCCGCGAAGGTGACTGTCCGTTGATGCGGACGGTGCCGGCGTCGGGCTTGATCATTCCCATGATCACCTTGAACAGGGTGGACTTGCCGGAGCCGTTCATGCCCACCAGCCCGCAGATCCGCGCCGGATCCAGGGACAGGGACGCCGCATCAAGGGCCAGGACCTCGCCGTAGTGGACGGTGACGTTGTCCACCAGGATGGCCGGGGTGGTCATGACCCCGCTCCGGTCAGGGCCTCGGTGATGACCTCCGCGTCGTGCCGGATCAGGTCCAGGTAGGTGGGCACCGGACCGTCGGCTTCGGAGAGCGAGTCCACGTAGAGCGTGCCGCCGAATTTTGTACCGGTGGCGCCGACCACCTGCTGCATGGGGGCGTCGGAGACGGTGGATTCGCAGAAGACCGCCGGCACGTTGTTCGCCTTGACGTACTCAATGGCGCGGGTGATCTGCTGCGGCGTGGCCTGCTGCTCGGCATTGACTGCCCAAATGTAGAGCTCGTTCAGCCCGGCGTCGCGGGCCAGGTAGGAGAAGGCCCCTTCGCAGGTGACCAGGGCCCGCTGGTTTTCCGGAACACCGGCAAGGCTGGACGTCATCTGGTCCTGCACAGCCTGCAGCTCGGCCTTGTAGGCCTCACCGTTGGCCTTGAAGGTTTCGGCATTGTCCGGATCCAGGTCGGAGAATGCCTTCACCATGTTGTCCACGTACACCTTGACGTTCAGCGGCGACATCCAGGCGTGCGGGTTGGGTTTGCCCTGGTAGGCGTCCTCACTGATGGACATGGGCTCCACGCCCTCGCTGACCACTGCGTGGGGCACATCCAGGCCCTCCACGAACTGGCCAAACCACGCTTCCAGGTTCAGGCCGTTGTCCAGGATCAGGTCCGCCTTGGACGCCTTCCGGATGTCTCCCGGAGTGGGTTCGTAGCCGTGGATCTCGGCGCCGGCCTTGGTGATGGACTCCACGGTGAGCTTGTCCCCCGCAACGTTCCGGGCGACGTCGGCCAATACCGTGAAGGTGGTCAGCACTACCTTCTTGCCATCATCGCCGTTGCCCTCAGCCCCGCCTCCGCAGGCGGTCAGGAGGAGGGAAAGCACGACGGCGGCAACGGCTGCGGCGCGGAAGCGCACCGTCCGCGCGGCACTGGTCCGGGCGGCTACTTTGGCGCACCGAAACATAGATTTAGGCATACCGAATATTCTAGGCGAAGCACGTTTTCTTGACCAACGTTCCCCGGAACACCCGGCGCCATCCCGCCACGGGACCCACCCGCCCAACCAGGTCGCGCTAACTGTCGTTATGAGGCCCCATAACGACAGTTAGTGCTGCACAGTTGGGAGGCTAGGCTGAAGTATGGCCACCGTCCACCGCATACCGCCCGCACCGCAGCCACAGCTGTACCGCTTCTCGCCCCTGGATTTCGCCACGCTGGCGATGTACGTGGCGATCGCCGGGTTCTTCACCATGGCCGGGAACCTCCTGGCACCCTTCCTGCGGCAGGTTGCCCCGAGTCCGGCGGCTGCGTCCTACGCCGTGAACCTGCTCTTCTACGGTTCGGTGGGCATCCTGGCGCTGCTCGCCGCGCGCCGGGTCATGGCCCGGGACCTGAAGGTCCTCGCCACCCGGCCGTGGTTCACGCTGATGATGGTGCCCGCAGCGGTGGTGGCCATGCTGATCCTGACGGCGATCGTGGTGGCGATCGGTGGTGAGGTGCAGACGTCGGAAAACCAGGCCGGACTGCAGCAACTGATGCAGCAGGTCCCCGCCTGGCTGATGGTGCCGGTGGTGGTGGTGGTTGGCCCATTCGTGGAGGAGTACATCTTCCGGCACCTGCTGATCGGCAAGCTCAGCCGGCGCATCAACATCTGGGTGTGCTGCGCGCTGTCCGTCGTCCTGTTCGCAAGTATCCACATCGCGGGACAGGAAGCCATCACGCTCACCGCCCTGCTGCCGTACCTTGCCATGGGTGCAACCCTGGTGTTCGTCTATGTCTGGACCGGGAGGAACCTGATGTTCTCCTACTTCGTCCACGCCGCCAAGAACCTGCTGGCCGTCGTCTTCATCTACGCCATCCCGCCGGAACTCTTCGAGCAGATCCAGCAAGTGCCCGCCTAAGCATCCAACGCGGGGTCGGATATCGCCCAAAAACCGGGTTTTTAAGGGCCAAAAGTGACTCCGCGTTGCTTGTTAACCTCGCAAGCCCGGCCAGGGCACCCTGCGGCGTGGGCCCCCGTTGTTGTCCGCACCCTATCGCCGGAGCACCTGCCGCCGTACCTTGGGTGGATGGGACTGAACATCCAGATTGTCATCGACTGCAAGAAGCCGCACGAGCTTGCGGACTGGTGGGCCGAAACCCTGCAGTGGGCGGTGGAACCGCAGGACGCCACATTTATCCGCTCCATGATCGACCAGGGCTTCGCCACCGAGGACCAGACCATGACGCACCGGGGAAACCTGGTGTGGCGGGACGGGTGCGCCATCCGCCCACCGGAGGAAATTGAGGCGAAGGCACCCAGCCGGCGCCTCCTGTTCCAGACCGGTGAGGACGAAAAAGTGGTCAAGAACCGGGTGCACTGGGACGTGAACCTGGCCGGCCGGGACAAGGACGAGGTCCGCAGCGAGCTGGAAGCCAGGGGCGCCGCCTTCCTGTGGACGGCCAACCAGGGCCCGCATTCCTGGCACACCATGGCCGACCCCGAGGGGAACGAGTTCTGCATCAGCTGAGCCCGATTACTAGACTTGGACGGTGAGCAACCAAATCCCCGCCCCGGTGTCCGACGTCTTCGATCCCACCCGCTGGCGGGTGGTGTCCGGGTTCGAGGACTTCCAGGACATGACCTACCACCGCCAGGTGGAGCGCGACGCCGACGGCACCTGGGTGCGTGACCTGCCCACCGTGCGGATCGCCTTCAACCGGCCCGAGGTCCGCAATGCGTTCCGGCCCGGCACGGTGGATGAGCTCTACCGGGCCATGGACCACGCCCGCATGACCCCGGACGTTGCCACCGTGCTGCTCACCGGAAACGGCCCCTCCCCCAAGGACGGCGGCCACTCGTTCTGCTCCGGCGGCGACCAGCGGATCCGGGGCCGGGACGGCTACCGCTATGCCGACGGCGAGACGCAGGAAACCATCGACCCCGCCCGGGCCGGCCGGCTCCACATCCTGGAAGTCCAGCGGCTGATGCGCACGATGCCCAAGGTGGTCATCGCCGTCGTCAACGGCTGGGCAGCCGGCGGCGGCCACTCCCTGCACGTGGTCTCCGACCTCACCATCGCCTCGCGCGAGCACGGCAAGTTCAAGCAGACCGACGCCACGGTGGGAAGCTTCGACGCCGGCTACGGCTCGGCGCTGCTGGCCCGGCAGATCGGGCAGAAGGCTGCCCGGGAGATCTTCTTCCTGGCCCGTGAATATTCCGCGGAGGACATGGTTCGGATGGGCGCCGTCAATGAGGCCGTGGACCATGAACGCCTCGAGGAGGTGGCCCTCGAGTACGCCGCCGATATCGCCCGGCAGTCGCCCCAGGCCATCCGCATGCTGAAGTTCGCCTTCAACCTCGCCGACGACGGCCTGGCCGGCCAGCAGGTGTTCGCCGGCGAGGCCACCCGGCTGGCGTACATGACCGACGAGGCGGTGGAGGGCAAGGAAGCCTTCCTGCAAAAACGCGACCCCGACTGGTCCAGCTTCCCGCACTACTTCTAAGGCAGGAACGGCATTGAATAGCGGCCCCCTCAACATCGAACCGGCCCTGAAAGCCCTCGCGGCCGCCCTCCACGGCGAGGGCCCCGCCGTCGAACTCTCCATCGGCGCGGACGGCGCCCTGGTGGTGGGCCACATCGAAACTCCCGGCTGCGATGACGCCGTGGCCGTGGTCCGCACCTCCGGTTCCACCGGATCGCCCAAGGCTACCGTCCTGACCGTGGAGTCGCTGGCCGCATCCTCCATGGCCACGGCGCTGGCGCTCAAGGGCGAAGGGCAGTGGCTGCTGGCGTTGCCCGTGCAGTACGTCGCCGGGATCCAGGTACTTGTCCGCTCCCTGTTCGCCGGCACCCGCCCCTGGGTCATGGACATGTCCGGCGGGTTCACCCCCGAGGCCTTCACGGGCGCGGCGCTGGAACTGACGGACAAGATCCGCTTCACCTCCCTGGTCCCCACCCAGCTGCAGCGGCTCCTCGACGATCCTTCCCCCGAGACGCTGGCTGTGCTCCGCCGCTTCAACGCCGTCCTGCTGGGCGGCGCCCCGGCCGCGGAGTCCCTGCTGGCGGCAGCCCGGGAGGCCGGCGTGCGCGTGGTCACCACCTACGGTTCCGCCGAATCCTCCGGCGGCTGCGTCTACAACGGCTACCCGCTGGAGGGAGTCTCGGTCCGCGTGGACGGGGACGGCAGGATCCTGCTCGGCGGTGACACCATCGCCGCCGGCTACCTGGAAGCCCCGGACCAGGAATCCGGCACCTTCTTCGAGGAGGACGGCGTCCGCTGGTACCGCACCAGCGATCTGGGCAGCATCGACGACGACGGCCGCCTCAACGTGCTGGGCAGGCTGGACGACGTGATCATCACCGGCGGCGTGAAAGTTTCCGCCGCCCACATCCAGGAAGAGCTGGAAAAGTCCGACGCCGTCGCCGCGGCTTTCGTGGCAGGGGTGCCGTCCGCAGAATGGGGCCAGGCCGTGGCGGCCTACGTGGCGCTGGCGGGCGAAGGCGCCGCACAGGCCGGCGGCGGTCCGGACGGAAGCAGGGACCACGCCGTCGTGCTTGAACAGGAGTGGCGCCGTACGCTGGGGGTCCTTGCCCCCAAAACCGTCCTGGCCGCGTCCTCGCTGCGGATGCTGCCCAACGGCAAACCCGACCGGCTGGCCATGACCGCCGAACTCAGCGCCCTGCACCAGGGAAAGTAGAGTGGACGTGCACCATTGCGGCGGGAACGTGCTTTTCGCCCCGCCGAACTCCCGAACCAACATGAGGTACTGACCGTGGCCACAGCCGCACAATGGATCCAAGGCGCACGACTCCGAACACTGCCGGCTGCGATTGCGCCGGTGCTGATCGGCTCTGCCGCCGCCTACGAGATGGATTCGTTCCTTCTGTTCAACGCCATCCTGGCAGCGCTGGTGGCCCTCCTGCTCCAGGTGGGCGTGAACTTCGCCAACGACTACTCGGACGGCATCCGCGGGACGGACGACGACCGCGTGGGGCCGCTGCGCCTCGTCGGTTCGGGGGCGGCCAAACCGGAGCACGTCAAAAGGGCCGCGTTCGGCACGTTCGCGGCGGCCATGGTGTTCGGGCTGGTCCTGGTGGTCATCACCCAGAGCTGGTGGCTGATCCTGGTGGGCCTGGGCTGCGTGATGGCGGCCTGGGGCTACACGGGCGGCAAGAACCCCTACGGCTACATGGGCCTGGGCGACGTTTTCGTGTTCGTGTTCTTCGGCCTGGTGGCCACCCTGGGCACCACCTACACCCAGGCGGGACAGATCAACCTGCCCGCCATCATCGGCGCCATCGGCACCGGGCTGATCGCCACCGCGCTGCTCATGGCCAACAACGTGCGGGACATTCCCACGGACATGCAGGTGGGCAAGAAGACGCTGGCGGTACGGCTGGGCGACAAGCACGCACGGGAGAGCTACGTGCTGATGCTGGCCCTGGCCATCCTGCTGGTGATCATCCTGGCTCCGGGCCGGCCGTGGATGCTGATCGTGCTGCTGCTGATTCCGGCCTGCCTGATGCCTTCGTGGCTGATGATCAACGGCCGCAAGCGCAAGAGCCTCATCCCGGTGCTCAAGCAGACGGGCCTGATTAACCTCGGCTACAGCCTGCTGTTCTCACTGGGCCTGGTGCTTGGCCACGGTTTCTAGGGCTTATCCGGTCAGCCTCGGTTAGCCGCGCGCCTTGGGGTCCTTGGCGTCGTTGCTGATGGCGACGTCCGGGTTGGCGTCCAGCAGGGAGTCCTCAGCGTGCGCGTCCTGGACTTCGCCGGCTGAGCGGAGCGGCTTGGCCTTGCCGGAGAACCGGTGGTGCAGGGCGGCGGCTGCCGCGTCCCGCTGCTTCTGGAAAAAGAGGTAGCTGACGGCAAAGGCAATGAGTGCTGCGCAGATGACGGACATCAGCACGCCCAACTGCAGGAGGGTGAAGAGCACGAACAACGGCACGAAGAGTGCCAGGCGGATCAGGGAATATTTCAAAAAGGCCACATTCAAGTTTAGCGGCCTCCCGCCCGAGGTTCCGTGGGCCTCCTGACGATAGACTTAATGGCATGCTCCTCCGTGTGGCTTTGGCCGTGGCAGTCCTCGTCATCTTTGTGTATGGCCTCGTGGACGTGATCCGGACCGATGGCCGCCTCACGCGTGGGATCTCGAAGCCTGCGTGGATTGTCGTCATGATCGTCCTGCCCGTGCTGGGCGCCATCCTGTGGCTGCTCATCGGGCGGCCGCGCGGGACATCCCCGCAGCAGCAGAATTACCGCCATCCCGCAGCTCCGGATGATGATCCGGACTTCCTCCGCAAGCTCGAGGTCCGCCGCCGCCAGGAGGCCGAGGCCGCCAGGCTGAAGAAGCTCGAGGAAGATCTGGATGCCAAGGCCAAGGACGGCGACGGCGGGAAAGACAAGCACGAAACTGACGAGCACGATACCGACGGACTGAAGTAGGACGCATGGCTCACGAATCTGACGGACAAGAACGGCTGCGGACCGACCCCTCCGGGACCGCCTCCCCGCCAGACGGGCCAAGCCCCACACAGTCAGATTCCCCAACGGGCCAGCCGGTACCACCGCCGCCCACGCAGCACACGCCGCCGCCCCGCCCCGGCTTCTCGTATTCCGCTCCGGCACCAATCGCCGTTATCCCGCCTGCGCCCGGAACCATCCGGCACGGCAGGACACTGTGGCTTGTCAGCTTCGTGGCGGGGCTCGCCGTACTGGTGGGCTCCTTCCTCACCCGCGACGGCCACTTGGAGCGGCTTCGCGGTGTGGTGGAGGAGATGGCTCCCGGCGGTGACGCCGAGGCTGTCACCACGGCCACCGGCATCGTCTTCTGGGGAAGCGGCGGCGCACTCCTGCTCGTGATGCTCCTGGAGGCCGTCATGCTGGGGGTGGTGCTGGGCCGCCAGGGCTGGGCCCGCTGGGCCCTGGTCCCGCTGCTGGCCGGCCACGCCCTGGTCATGCTGGTGGCCACCGCGTTCTTGGTTCCCGACGGCGAGGGCGGCAGCTATGTCATGCTGCTCTGGGGTGCCGAGCTGCTCCTGGCCCTGATCGGGCTGGTGCTGTTCTTCCTGCCCTCCTCTGGCGCCTGGCTTAAGTCGAGCCGGCCCGCTTAGCCGGTGGTTGAGCTGAACTGGGTTTCGACAAGCTCAACCACCGGACTCACGGTGGTTGAGCCTGTCGAAACCGGGTTTCGACAGGCCCTACCACCGGTGCGTTTAGGCCGGCTGGCGGTGGCGCTGACGGGCGGAGGATTCCGCCAGGATGCCCTCGCAGCTGCGGATGACCACGCGGCAGGCGTCAAGGGCTGACCTGTCCGTCAGCGGGTTTTCGGCCACGGCGCGCCACCGCAGCAGGAAGCGGCGCGCCTCATCGGACAGTTCGTCCGGCGTCGCGTCCGCGTCCAGCCCCAGGCGCACGTGGGATGCAGCGCCCCACCCCCCAATCAGGCCCTCGGCCTCGTTCGCCAGCTCGGAGCTCAGCGGCACACCGGTGGTCCGGAGCGTTGCAAGCAGCCGCAGTTCCCGGAACTCGTGGGCGTTTGCCTGCAGCCGTTCCAGGGCGGCGGCCAGATGCTCCGTTCCCGGGCGGGGTGAGGTGCGCAGCAGGGACTCCACGCCCACCAGCGCGGTCCGTGCCTTCAGCGCCTCCGCGCGGGCCTGGAACTGGCGGCCCAACAGGTCCAGCAAGGGATCCAGGCCGCTGCGCCGGGCGAGCTCGTGCGCCAGCGGTGTTGGTTCGTCGAAGCCGTTCCGGATCAGGACCACGGCCAGCCGGATACCGAACAGCCCGTACCTCGCGAGCAGGGAAGCCCTTGCCTCCGCGGTGAGCGATTCCGGGCTTGTGGACCGGAGGAACCTGTCGGCCGAGAGCAGCATCTTTTCCCGGTCTGCGCGGTCCAATCCGGCCAACTGTTGGAGCGACACAAAATCCTGCTGGCGCATGGCCCGGGCGCTCTGGGCGAGGAGCCCCGCAACCGGGACAACCCCCAACGCCAGCTTCCGCAGGTTATGGTCCCGCCGGTACCTTTCGGCGATCTCGCCTGCGGACAGCAGCGAATCGATTCGGCCGGCGCCCACCTCGTCGGCCCTGGACAGCACGGCGAGTGCGTTGACCGTGCCGGAGCGGCCCGCTTCCGTGTCCCGGAAGGATTCGAGGAAACGCAGGTCGGAGGCGTGCATGTGGCGCATCAGGTAGATGACGGCATCCGCCTCCGATGGTGTGTCCTCAGGGGTGAGGAAGCTGGTGGACCGGGCGGATACGTCCTCGGACAGCGAGGCGATGCCGGGGGTGTCGATCAGGGTCATGGTCTGCAGCATCGGGGACGGCCACTCCACATCCAGCCGCTCCACGTCCTCCGCCTGCACGTCCCCCAGCACGAACACCAGCCGGCCGTCCACGCGCTTGAGTGGCAGGTTCCGCGGTTCCCCGGTCTTCGGGTGCAGCGTGATCCGTGGCGTGTGGCCGTGGCGGTACCAGGTGACGATGCGGGTGCATTCCCCGGTGTCCGTGGGGGCTATCTCCTCGCCGATGATCGCGTTCAGCAGCGTGGACTTTCCGGCTTTCACCATGCCTGCGATGGCAATCCGCAACGGCTCCGCCAGCCTCCGGGCATAACCCCGCAGCACGGCAGCTGCGGCGTCATCATCCCCGTAGGCTTTCAAGGCCTCCTGGACCAGGCTGGCGGCTCCGGAAACGGTTGCGGCAGTCATCAGACCGCCACCGACGACAGTTTCCTGCTGCCGGCCACTTCGGCCGCAACAACTTCCGCTGCCCGGTGGAGCGCATCCACCTTCTTCAGCTCCGCCTTGATTTCGCGGATCCGGACATCCTTCTTCAGGGCGTAGGTGGTGGCTGCCTTTTGCGCCACCGTCACCGAATCCGTCAGGGAGCGGTGGTGTTCCTCCGCGATTTCGGTGAAGTGGTCGCGGATGGACCGCTGGACCAGCCGCAGCCGGTCCTTCAGCTGCTTGCCTACCTGGAAGGTGACGTCATCAATCTGTCGCCTGACCAGGGCCTTGGCTTCGCCCTGCCGGCGCTTGAGCCGGGCTTCCTTGTCCTCCCGGTATGCCTTGCGGCCCAGCAGCAGGCCGGCGCCCACCGAGAGCGGGTTGATCAGTGCCATACCGAAGATGCCGGTGAGGAGGCCGAACATCAGCACGCCGCCGTAGGATCCGCGCATGCCGATCAGTACCTTCTGCATAGGGTTGATGCGTCCATCCTCCATGCCCGGCATCGCATCCACGGGGTCAAGTGCGTCACCGGAGTCGGACACCCGCATCACCGGCAACGACACCTCATCGGCTGCAAAGTGTTCAGCCACCTGGGCTGCCAGCCACTGGGCACGCTCGTTGGTCCAGACGAAGGTGTCGGAGATGGCAGCGGCCGCGCATTCCTCCAGCCACTTGGAAAACTCATTCCAGGTAGGGCCAGGATCTCCCTGGTCGATGGCGGTCTCGGCTTCCCGCTGGATGCGGCGGAGACGGTCCCGGAGGTCGTACTCCATGTCGGCAATGAGGTCGCTAATGCCGTCGTTGAGGGTGATCTGCCAGCGTGCGGACCGTTTCCGGAGGTCGTCGGCTTCGGCGCGGGCCAGTTCCAGCTGCGCGATCATCTGGGGCGTGCCTGCAGGGTTTTCCAGTGCTTCCAGCTCGGTCTGCAGGGAGAGGCGCAGGTTCTCGGTGACGGACAGCAGGTCCTGGCTGACAGAGCGCCGCTGCAGGCGCTGAGCGTTACCCACGATCTCGTTCCGGAGGTGGCTGATCAGCCCGGGAAAGCCGGATTCGTTGTTCAGCTCGCCGTCCTGCAGGCGTGCAGCCTCAAGGCGGAGGTCCGACGAGACCGGGAACAGCGGGATATCGGGGGCTACCTTGCTCAGATGGACCCGGTCCGTCTCCTCCACCCGCCGCCAGTCCGGGTACAGGTCGGTCTTGGACAGGACACCCACAACGCTGGGGGTGATCCGCATGGCCTGGCGGAGGAAGCGCAGTTCCGGTTCGGTGTACTCCTGGGAGGCGTCTGAAACCAGGAGCATGGCATCGGCGGTGGGCAAAGCCGTAAGGGTAGTCAGGGTGTGGGAGGAGCCCATGCCGCCAACACCGGGCGAGTCGATGACGGTGAGCCCGCCGGTGAGGACCTTGCGGGGAAGGTAGACCTCGGCGGCGACGAGCTTCTTGCTGTTCCCGGGGTTTCCCTGCTCGGAAACGTAAGCCGGGAGATCGGCCATGGGGATCTGCTGGCGTTCAACGGTGCCTTCGTCCCCGGCATCCCCATCGGCTTTCGGGACCAGGATGGCCGCCGAGGCCGGATCACCGTACCGGACCACGGTGGGGACCGATGTGGCAATGTCGTCGTCAACGGGGCACGCCGGTGCGTTGACCAGGGCATTGATGAGCTTGCTTTTGCCTTGCTTGAATTCACCCACCACGATGACGCGGATGCTGGGATCCTTGAGCCGTCCCATGGTCTGGTCCAGGCGCTTGCGGAGATCTGCCCTGTCGCCCGTGCCAACCAGTGTGAGTCCATGCTCCACGAGTCTGACCAGTTGCCCGGCGGTGGCCGGTGTTGTCGATTTTGCCGGTCCTGTTTCTGCCACAGCGTTTCCTTTTGCGTTGAGCCCCGAATTGGAACGTGGGATGGGTTGGGAAGAGCCCGGCAGGAGGTGGGAACCTCCTGCCGGGCTTTCCTGTCCGGACTGGCTGCTAGCCTGCCGTGGCCTCGGCGTCGTCCGCGGCGAGTGCGAGGTTGTTGTCCTCCACGTTCACGTTGGTGGAGTTGTCCTCAGTGAACTCGAGCTCGTTGTCGGCGACAACAACGTTGTCCTCGACATTGACCGGGTTGAAGGAATCCTCGACCTCTACCTCGACATCGGTCTCAGTGGTCTGCGAGTTGTCGTTGAACGAATCGTTCAGCTCGACGTCCGTTTCGGTGGTCTCCGAGTTGTCATTGAATGAATCGTTCAGCTCGACATCCACCTCGGTGTTGATGGACTCGTCCTCGTTGAAGGAATCCTCGATCTCCACGCTGTTGTCATTGAACGAATCCTCAACGTCGACCTCCGTGTTGGTGGAGTTGTCCGAGTTGTCGTTGAACGAATCCTCGACGTCGACCTCCAGGTCGTTGTTGGTGGAGTTGTCGGAGTTGTCGTTGAACGAGTCGTCGATGTCGGCATCGATGTCGACGTCGGTGTTGAAGGAGTCCTCGATATCGGTCTCTTCGTTGCCGATGTTGACGTCGCCGCCGGCGCGGATGGAGTTGTCCGTGGAGTTATCCGTGGAGTTGTCCGTGTTGTAGGAATCCTCGATGTTGTTGGAGTCCTCGACGTCAGCGTCGTCGCCGGCGGCGATGGCACGGTCACCGGAAGCGACCACCGAGTCGTTGTCGAACCACTGGGTGACGTCGCCGTCGGCCCAGATGTTCTGGTTCACGGACTGGTCCGTGATGGTGTCGCGGTCATCCACTGTGGAGGTGTAGGAGTAGTTGTTCACAACGTGGTGCAGCTGCTGGACTGCGTGCGCGTGGTCGTCGCCACCGTGGTTGTTGCCGCCGCCGTTGCCGCCGCCGTGGTGGCCGCCGCCGTGGTGGCCTCCACCATGGTTGCCGCCACCGGTGCTGCCGCCGCCGCCGTTGTCGTCAGTGTGGGAGCGGTTGCCGCCGGTGTTGTACTCCCGGTCGAAGCGGGAAGCGTTGACGGTGACCGGAGCGTAGTCCAGGACTACCGGCATTGCGGCGTCGACGTCTGCCGAGCAGACCTTGCCAAGTCCGTGGTCTTCAAGGACCTTCTCCGGGTCATCCAGGAAGTCCTGGGCGGCCTGGCGGTCTCCGAAGAGGTTCATGAGGAACTGGACGAGATCGTTTGCGAGTGTCATTTGAAGGTCCCCTGCTTTTCTATGAGTTGCGGTTCGCCCGGCGTCGTTGCTGGGCTTGAATCAAACGTATGGGCCGGGGGTAGGACCGGGCATCGGGCCGGTTCCCCCTACCGGCAGTCCCCCGCGTGGGGAACCGCCGGGCCCCCGGTTAGGGGCATTAGGGGCTTACTCCTGAGGGGGATTCTCGGAGCTCAGGGCAAGGCGCAGCCGGGCCAGCAGGTCCGAGCGGTTTTCCGCACCCAGGCGGCGGCGCATCCGGGCTATGTGGTGTTCGGCAGTCCTCGGGGAGATGTAGATGGCCTCGCCGATCTCCCGGTATGTCTTGCCCTCAAGCACCAGCCGGGCAACCTCTTTTTCCCGTTCGCTGAGCCCTGATCCGTCCGGCTGCATGCCGTTGCCGGTTTCTGCGGTGGGAGCATTGCGCGTCTCGCCGGAACCCGAGGTTCCGTTGCCCGTGGACGTTCCCTGCGGATGGAGGTCCCGGGCGCAGGACAGCAGGCGCACCATGTCCTTGCGCTCTTCCGCCCGGGCTGCGGCGTGTCCGGCAAGCCTGGCGCCTTCCCACGGCATCCCCACCCTGCCCAAGCCACGCGCGGCGGCCTCGACGTCGGCGGGCTGGAACCTGCCGGCCAGCACCGAAACCCATGCCTTGCCCGCGGTAGCCAGCACGGCTGCCAGGTGGCTGTGGTGCGCGGCCCGGGCCAACGCTGCGGCATGAGGTGCCAGGTCAGCGGGGCTTTCACTGAGCAGGGCGGCCTGGGCAGCTGCCCAGTGGAAAGGCACCGCCCACAGCGGCGGGTTGCCGAGGCGCTCCAGGAGCTGCTTTGCCTCGTCCAGGTAATGCGCCACCCGCCGGGTTTCCCGCAGCCGGGCTGCCGTGATCATCAGCTCACCCCACGGCAACAGGCTGTAGAGGTCCACGGACGTGTGCAGCATCGCTTCGCGGGCGCGTTCCCACGCCATGACAAGTTCGGGAATTTCGCCGTTCCGCCGGGCGAGGCCCACTTCCAGCGCCGCCCGCAAAAACTCGTCCCGCGGAACCAGGGGCCAATGATTGGCCTTGGAAGCCTCGTTGATGGACAGCCGGGCGTCCTCGAGCTTGTCCTGCTGCATCGCGGACCATGCCTGGAGCAGGTAGAGCCGCGGCTTCGCAGCATTTCCGCCCTGGCCGGCGGCAGTGGCTGCCCGGCAGACCGTCTCGGCGAGATGCGGCTCTCCGCTGTTCAGCGCCGCGAGGGCGGCCAGGGCTGCCGGGGTATCGGGAAGCGGAAGGGCTGCCCCTGCCGCGTTCAGCATGTCTGACGCGTGGATCAGGACCGGCAGCGCCTGGTGCGGATCGCCGGCCAGTGACTCCAGGATTCCCTTACCGGTTTCGGTCATTGCGGCGGCCAGGAGGGTGGGCGATGCCGGGGGTGCGTCAGCCTTGAACACCGCATCGGCTCCCGGCCGGTTGCCGCAGCCCACCATGGCTACGGCGGCCAGCGGCGCCGAGGGTCCCAGCCGGGCGGCACCCAGCCAGCTGAAGGCGTCCGCACCGCGGGCCAGCATGCCGCGCTGCGCCCAGACGGCGGCGGCTACGTTCACGCCCCGGCGTACGTCCGGCGGATCCTCCTGCACCAGGAGGGTGTCGATGATCCGGGTGGCTGCGTCCAGGTCCCCGTCCCCGGCGGCAGCCTGGGCGCGCCGCGCGGCCGTGGCTATTTCGTCGGCGCCTGCCAGCAGGGCTTCGTCGTAGAGCTGGCAGGCCAGGCCGGGATCGTGCTCCAGGGCCTTGTCCCCCGCATGCTCCAGTTCCGCCGCCACGCGCTGGTCCGCCAGCCCCCCGCGGGCCAGTTCGCGGGCGAAGTCGCCCAGCGGCTGGCCGTCCGTAACGTACACCGTGACAAGTTCTCGCTGGAGCGCATGGACTTTCGTGGTGGGTGCCACGGTGAGCAGGGCGTGCTGGGCCGGTCCCACCACGGTCCCGTCGGGTGTCAGCAGGCCTGCCTTTTCTGCCCGTTCAACCAGCGCAGCAAGGCTTTCCACCTCGCCGCCGTCAATCTTTCGCTGCAGGTCCGCGGGCAGCGGTCCCGGCAGGGCAAAGCCCACAGACAACGCCAGCAGCAGCTCGCGGACTGCAGCGTTCTCGCCCTTGAGCTGCCGGGCCATGAGCTCTGCAGCGTGGGGTGACTGCCCCGGATGGTTCAGTTCCGCATGAAGGAAGGCCGGCTCTTGCGCGCGCATCTGATGACCCGCCATGCTAAGCCGCCGGTTCAATCGCGGTAGTCGGAGCTGGCTCCACAGCAGTTACCGTCGGAGTCGGTTCGGCGGGCGGTGGTGGAGCAACCGTTTCTGATGGCGCCGGCTCCACGGGAACCGGAACACTCGGCGCGGGGTCAGACGGCAACGGATCGATCGGAGTGGGGTCGACGGGTGTCGGATCCACCGGAGTGGGATCGACCGGCGCAGGATCCACCGGGGTGGGGTCAACCGGAGCCGGGTCAACGGGAGCGGGGTCTACAGGGCTTGGATCCACGGTGGGATCCGGAACCGGCGCGCTGGTACCGGGAACAGCAGGATCAGTGGTTCCAGTACCCAGCGTGGGGGTGCCGTTGGGCTCGGTGGTGCCGCCCGGCGTCGTACTTCCGGTCCCTGGTGCCGTGCCCGCGGCACCAGGATCCGCTGCTGCACTGCCCGTGGATCCTCCGCCGGCAACGGCCTTGTCCGCAGGTGTGCTCGACGAGGGCCGGCTGGTGGGCGAGGCCGCCACGTCGAGGCCGGCCTTCTGGGCGGGAGCAGCCTTGTTCACGCCGGCCTCGATGCCTGCCAGCGGTGCTGAGCCATCCCCCGGAGCACCGGCAGCGGGTCCCCCGGCACCATTCCCGCCGCCGCCGGAACCTCCTGCTCCGGCTTCCGGGGCGGCACCAGCTTCCGGGACGAACATGGACGTGAGGTTGGTGAAGCCTTCCGGGCTCTGGGCTGCGGTGGCGGTAAGGACGGTAAAGAGGGCAGCGGCTGCTGCGATGGCCGTGAGCCGCACGGTGGGCTTCGGAGCATGTGCTCCGCCATGGTGCCCGTGTCCCGGGCCGTGGCCCGCGGCCGGGGCGGCGGGCGTCTTACGGGACCAGCTGGCCAGCCGTACGGGCGCGTGCCCGTCTTCCGAAGCGTCTTCACCGGAGGAAGGCGCGACGGCGGTTCCGTCGGCTTCCGCGGCGGCCCCACCGGCAGCAGCTGCTGCCGGAGCAGCTTCCGGCTGTGCCAGCACCGCGGACACGGCCGCGCCCAGGCAGATGGATGACTTGGGATCGGCGTCCACGGCGATGGGCCGGTCCAGCTGCTCCGAGATCAGCTGCGCCACGAGGGGGATGCGCGAGGATCCGCCGATGAGCAGCACGGCGGTCAGGTCCGCCGGCTCGAGCTCAAGCTGTGCCAGGGATTGTTCCAGGGCGTCAACAGTGTCCCGGATGGGTTCTTCAATCAGCTCTTCGAATTCGGAACGGACCAGGCGGATCTGCTGCTGGATGCCGGGGAGGAGCACGGAAATACTGGCTTCGCTGTCCGAGGAGAGAGCTTCCTTGGCCTCCACGCACTCCCGCCGCAGCCGGGTCAGCGCCGCAAGCACGCCCGGCTCGCCGGTGTCGAGGCCTGCCAGGGCGCCGCCGGTGTTTTCAGCGACGTAACGGAACACGGCAGCGTCGAAGTCGGCGCCGCCCAGGTTTTCAATCCCTTCCGGGCGCCCCAGGAGTTCAAAGTGGTTGGTGCCGGCTTTGCGCAGGACAGCTGTATCGAAGGTTCCGCCGCCCAGGTCGTAGACGGCGATGGTGCTGCCGTCCTCCACCCGCACCTGCGATGCGTAATGCAGGGCGGCGGCTTCCGGCTCCGTCAGCAGGGTGACGTTCCCAAGGCCTTTCGCTGCCAGGGCGTCGCTGATGACGGAGGTCCGGTGGCTGCCCCATGCAGCGGGATGGGTCAGGATGATTTCCGACGGCGGTGCACCCTCGCGCTCGGCCGCCCGGTCAACCACCCAGCGGGCCATGGTGGCGAAGACGTCCTCGGGAGGAAGGGACAGCGTGCCAACGGAGATGGGCACGGCATCACCAACGCGGCGTTTGAACTCCCGTACGACGCGCCCGGGGGAATCGAGCCCGCGGCGTTCCGCGGCCTCCCCCACCAGGATGGGGCCTTCCTCCGGGTAGTACACCACGGAAGGCACAGCTGACCCGCGAAGGCCCAGCGGCAGGCTCTCCGGGACTGGTGTAACTCCTTGGTTAAAGCGGACAACGGCAGCAGCCGTAAAACTTGTCCCGACATCGATGGCGAGAACGTAACTCATGGAAACCCCAGGAAAAACTTGCGTTTCGCCAGCAACTTCATTACGGGCGAACGTCACCAACGTAGCACCACCCGGGGACCGGGAACACCCCCATTGCTACATCGATTTGTTATTTACCTCGGGCCCACCGGGCTTTCACGTGAATGCCCTGCTCAGAGGCCTGAGTAGGAGTGCAGACCGTTGAAGAACTGGTTCACGATGGTGAAGTTGAAGATGACACACAGGTAGCCGACGATCGAAAGCCAGGCCGCACGGGTGCCCGTCCAGCCGCGGGTTGCCCGGGCGTGCAGGTAGCCTGCGTAGACCACCCAGATGACGAACGTCCAGACTTCCTTGGTGTCCCAGCCCCAGAACCGGCCCCAGGCCTTCTCAGCCCAAATGGCGCCGAACATCAGCGTAAAGGTCCAGCCGATGAAGGCAATCGCGTTGATGCGGTAGGAGAGGTTCTCCAGGCTGAGCGCGGACGGCACCAGGCGCATGAAGCCGAGCTTGTCCGCGCCTCCGGCCGCCACGGTCTTCTGGCGGTGGGACTGCACCAGCTGCAGGGCGGACATGGCGAAGGTCAGCGTGAACAGCGCCGATGAGAGCACGGCGATGGAGACGTGGATGATCAGCCAGTAGCTCTGCAGGGCGGGAACCAAGTGTCCTACCGGCGTCCAGTACGCCACGGAGGCGGCGACCAGCATGATGATGGCCAGGCCCACCACGAAAGTGCCCAGGAAGCGGAGATCGCGGCGGATCAGCACCAGGAGGAATACCGCAATGGCCACGAAGGCGCCGGTGGTGAGGAACTCGTACATGTTGCCCCAGGGCACGCGTCCGGCGCCGAGGGCGCGGGTCACGACGCCGGCACCATGGATGAGCGCACCCAGGACTGTCAGGGCCACCGCCACCCGTGCGGGAGCGCGGCGTTCCGGGGCGTACTTCATGTCGGCGTCGGCGGTTGCAGCTCCCCCGGCCACTGCGGACTTCGCCGTGGACGACGACGGCCGTTCGGCCCGGTCCGCGGGCCCGGCCAGGTGGGACTCGCTGCGCGCCCCCGTCCCCGCAGCTACGGGAACCTTGGTGGCCTCTTCGGCCTGCGCGGCCTTGAGGTCGATGGCCCGCAGCGCTTTGCTGCTCTTGGCAAGGTCCCAGGCGAACGCGATGAAGGCGACGGTATATGTGCCTGCGGCCAGCAGCATAAAGAGCTCGCTGTACTGGCCCATGGTTTCGTTGATTCCAAACGGCATTACTGGTCCTTTTCGGGCCCTTGCGGGCCTGCTGGGGTTGGGGTGGGGGAAGATTTTGCAGCCTGGTCATCCGCCAGCTGCCACTCTTCGGAGAGCAGCTTCCGCAGGGCGGCTGCCTCCGCGGCCAGGCGGTGGTCCTCACCGCGGGCGAGGAGCCCGTATTCCACCATGGTGCGGCCGTCGTCGTGCGTGCCGGTGCGTACCCAGGCCCGGCGGCGGTTGACGTAGAGGGAGAGGATGAGGCCGGCAACGGCGAGGAGCGCGAAGACCAGGGCGTAGAGCTGTCCCGGGTTGTGGTGGATATCCACGCCGATATAGCGCTTTACGCCGTCAAAGCTGATGGTGCCCTTGCCGTCCGGCAGGGTGTAGGAGGTTCCGGGGGCGAGGGTGATGCCGCCGGCGTCGAGGTTCCTGGCGTTGAGCGGCGTCAGGTCCTGCACATCCAGTTCGAACACGTTCTGCGGGGCGCCGTCATTCAGGCCCAGGTCCCCGTAGTAGGAGTTGAGGGTCAGCTGCGGGTTGAAGAGTTCGGGGTCACCGCTGAAGGACACGCCGTCATTGGACACGAAGGCCGTGGGCAGGAAGAAGCCGGCGAAGCCCAGCTGGTCCGGCTTGGCATCGGGAACCTTGATCACCACGGAGGAGTAGTAGTTGTCCCCCTGCAGCTTGGCCACCACCGGGCCCTGCATGGCCACGTTCCCGTCGCCGTCGCGGATGGTCACCACGGGGGCGTAGCCGTTGCCGGTGAGGTAGATGCTGGTGCCGCCCAGGGTGATGGGATCGTTGACCTTCAGCGTTTCCTGCTTGGCCGGCGCGTCCGGGTTTTCCTTGGTGGTCACGGCAGCGGCGAAGTCGATGGGCTGGCCGAACTTGCCCTGGGACTCACGGTCGAAGGTGATGTCGAACTTGTCCAGCTGGACCGAGTACGGCTGCAGCTGGCCCGACTGGAAATTGGTGCCGGGGTTGAACTGGTCGTAGCCCACCAGGGTGTTCACGAAGGTGTCGCCCTCCACCAGGATGCGCTGGCCGCTGTAGCCGAACAGTCCGCCGACGGCCACCGACACCAGCACGCCGATCAGCGACGTGTGGAAGACGAGGTTGCCCACCTCCTTCAGGAAGCCGCGTTCGGCGCCCAAAGACGGCCGCGCGCCGTCGTCGTCCCGTACTTCAACGCGGTAGCCGCGCTTCTTCAGCAGCCCGGCGGCGCTGTGGATGGCATCCGACGCCGGAATGCCGGCGTCGGCGGGAATCACCAGCGTGCCGTACTCGGGAAGGCGGGAGAGCCGCTTGGGAGTCCGCGGCGGCTGGGAGCGCATCGCCTTGTAGTGGGCGATGGCGCGGGGCACCACGCAGCCGATCAGGGAGATGAACAGCAGGAGGTAGATCGCGGAGAACCAGGCCGAGGAGTACACGTCGTACAGCTGCAGGGAGTCCAGCAGCTTGCCGTAGTCCGGGTTGTCCTTGATGTACTGCGTGACCACGGACGGGTTGGCCGGGCGCTGCGGGAACAGTGACCCCGGGACGGCAGCCACCGCGAGGAGCAGCAGCAGGAACAGGGCCGTCCGCATGCTGGTCAGCTGGGTCCACGCCCAGCGCAGCATTTCCTTCGGCCCCAGGACCGGCAGCGCGGCGTCCGCCTTTGCCTCGGCCACTGTTGCGCCGGGACCGTTTCCACCGGCCGGTGCGGAAGACTTTTTCTTTACGTTCACACGCTCGCTCATCAGATTGGCAACTTCACGTCGGTTTGGAACCAGTACTGAAGCCCTGTCACCCAGGTTCCCCAGACGCCGCTGGCCATCAGCAGTCCGAGGACCACCAGGATGCCGCCGCCGGTGCGCTGGATGGCGAGGCGGTGCTTGCGGAAGAACGCCATCACGCCCATGCCCCGGCGCAGTGCCAGGGCGATCAGGAGGAACGGGATCCCCAGGCCCAGGCTGTAGACGAACGCCAGGAAGGCGCCCTTGGCGGCCGACGATCCGCCGGAGAGGCTTAGCAGCTGGACAGCTGAGTAGGTGGGACCGATGCACGGAGCCCAGCCCAACCCGAAGGTCAGGCCCAGCAACGGCGCACCCCACAGGCCCGCCGGCGGTTTGGCATGGATCTTGGCGTCGCGCTGGAGCCAGCTGAAGCCGCCCATGAACACCACGCCCATGATGATCACCAGGATGCCCAGGAGCTGGGTGATCCACGCGTTCTGCGAGCCGGTGATCAGGGTGCCCAGTTGCCCGAAGGCGCCGCCCAGCAGCACGAAGATCACGGAGAAGCCCAGGACGAACAGTCCGATGCCCACCAGCATGCGGCCGCGTTTCTGCTTCTGCAGGTCCACGCCGCTCAGCCCGGTCACGTATCCCAGGTAGCCGGGAACGAGTGGCAGGACGCAGGGCGAGAGGAAGGAGACCAGTCCGGCGAGCAGGGCCACCGGGATGGCAAGCAGGAGCGAGCCGTTCAGGATGGCTTCGGCGAAGGGGCTGTTCACGGTCCGGGCCCGCCGCTACTCTGCCACGGCGGCAGCGATAAGGGCTTTCAGGGTGCCCTTCTGGATCTCACCGAGGACGCGGGAAGCCACGCGTCCCTGCTTATCCAGGACCAGGGTGGTGGGGACGGCTCCCGGCGGAACCAGCCCGGACACGGACAGCAGGACCCCGCCGTCCTTGTCATCAAAGCTGGGGTAGGTCAGGTTGAAGGTCTTGTCGAAGGCCTCGGCGGTGGCTTTCTCGTCGCGGAGGTTGACGCCGAAGAACTGCACGCCCTGGTCCTTGAACTCCTGGTGGAGCTCCTCGAGGATGGGTGCCTCAACACGGCAGGGCGCGCAGGCAGCGAACCAGAAGTTCAGCACGGTTACCTTGCCCTGGAAATCGGCAGGGGCCACCGTGGTGCCGTTGAACAGGGTGCCGCTGACCTGGACGGGGGACTTGCGGTCCGCCGCAGCGAACTCGGTGACCGATCCGTCGCCGGCCACATAGTTTTTGTTGTCCCCGGCTTTGGCCTGCTGCGCCAGGGCATCCTCCTGGGCGCAGCCCGAGAGTCCCATGGTGAGCGCGGTCAGGGCCACTCCACCTGCAGCCAGGAGGCTGCGGCGGGAACTGACCGGCCCCTGGCCGGCACGGGTATTCCTGAAATTACTGTCGGTCACTACTAGGCTCCAGGGGTGCTGGCGGCACCGGGAAGAAGGGACGCCGCGGGCTCGCTGTACTGCACGCGCAGGAGGGTGCCGTCGTCGTCGAACACCAGGGACGTGATGGAGGTAAGGGTGCATTCCCGCTTCCGCGGGTCATGCCACAGGGGCTTGCCTTCGGCGCTCAGGCGGGTGGCCCAGATGGGAAGCTGGTGGCTGACCATGATCGCCTCCGGGCCGGCCGTTCCGAAGTCGCCGTTCGCCAAGTCGATGGCGCGGACGCGCGCTTCCTGCACCGCGTCCATCACCCGGGACGCCTGCTTCTTGTAGGGCTCGCCCCAGGAGGGCCGCAGGGGGTTGACCAGCATAGGCCAGTGCTTGGGCCGGCGAAGTTCCGCCTTGGTGACCTTCATGCCCTCGAAGTAGTTTTCAGCCTCGATGATCCGCGCATCGGTGTGGATTTCCAGGCGCAGGGCCTCGGCAGTGGGTGCGGCTGTTTCCTGCGCACGGTCCAGCGGCGATGCTGCCAGGTACGTGATCCTGGCACCGTTGGCAACGCGCTGGCGGAAGTGCTCCGCGAGCATACGGGCCATCTCCCGCCCCAGTTCGGAGAGGTGGAATTCGGGCAGCCTGCCATACAGGACGCCGTCGGGATTGTGTACCTCGCCATGGCGGAGCAGATGGACAGTGGCTTGGGGCATGTTTACCAGTTTCTCAAAGATGGCGTGCGATCCGAAATCTTCTACACCCAGTAGAACTGAAGTTTATGAAGAAATGTTCCGGGATCGGGAACAAAAGATGCAAATGCATGTTTATAGTAGATGCAGTAGTTAGTTGAGACTTCAACATATGAAGCTTCAACAGCAGGACCATCAACAGGCACGCACATACAAGGAGCATCATCATGGCACTTCCCGCAGACGTCACCACCGGCACCTGGACCCTCGACAACTCCCACAGCGAGATCGGCTTCACCGTCCGCCACGCGGGCATCAGCAAGGTCCGCGGCCAGTTCACCGAAGCCGCCGCCACCCTGGACCTCCCCGGTGACGTTGCCGACGCCAGGATCAGCGCCACCATCAACACCGCCAGCTTCGACTCCGGCGACGCCAACCGCGATGGCCACGTCAAGGGCGAGGACTTCTTCGACGTGGAGAAGTTCCCCGAAATCTCCTTCGTCTCCAACGGCCTCGTCGCCAAGGGCAACAGCTACGAACTGACCGGCGACCTCACCATCAAGGGCGTCACCCGCCCGGTCACCCTGGAAACCGAGTTCAACGGTGTAGCCGTTGACCCGTTCGGCAACACCCGGGCCGGTGTTTCCGCTGAAACCACCATCAGCCGCAAGGACTTCGGTCTCACCTGGAACGCAGTCCTCGAGACCGGCGGCGTCCTGGTCAGCGACAAGGTTGCCATCAACCTGGAACTGGCCTTCATCGCCCCCGCTGCGTAGTCATTACTTCCGCCGGAACCCCGGCACCGGCTTTCACGCCGGTGCCGGGGTTCCGTCTTTAATGGGGTCCGGCTTCAGTGGCGTCCGTCTTTACTGGCGTCCGTCGTCCCGGCCTGCGCACTGAAGCCGCAGTCCGCTGCGCAGGGGCAGTCCCCGCGGACCGAGCCTCGCCGTGGCGCCGCCCGGGCGGGACTACAGTGAACGCCATGAGCAACTCCCCCAGCGCCCGGCCCGGCGGTTTAGCCGCGCTGTTTTCACTGGCCGGCCGCCCCACGGAAATCAAGGTCTCGTTCTGGATCTGGTCCGCCGGCGGCATCCTGGGCGCCCTGGGCGGACTGCTGGGGATGCTTGCATCCCTGGTGCTCTTTGCTGCGGCACCCGCGGCAGCCGCAGCCGTGGTCACCCTGATGCTGCTGGCCTCCGCGGTGGGCGTTGCGCAGATGGTTTTCGCGGTAAAGATGAAGGCGGGACGGACGTGGGCACGGGTGGCCCTGACAGCCCTCGCCGCCGTCACGTTGGGCCTGGCCGTGATGAACATGCTGACCGGCATGGGCCAGGGTGGAAACTGGGCAGCCTTCCTGGTCAGCCTCGCGGCAACGGTCCTGATGTGGCTGCCCAATTCCCAGGCATGGTTTGCCGCCGGCCCGTCCCGGAATACCTCCGCAGAATGACCCACAACGCGGCGGCCCGGGGGTACGGTGGACTTAAGCCATGCTGGGGGCAGGCTACAGGACCGCTCCCGGCAGCCTCCCTGGAAACCGACATGCAGAAGGACCGCTCATGAGTACTCCTCCCGTCCCGCCTCCCGTACCCAATGACCCGCATTCCAATGGCTCACAGGGCGGCACCAACCAGCCCGGCAATAACCAGCCCGGTGACCAGTCCGGCGGGCAGCCCCGCTACGGCGAGAACGCGCCGCAGTACGGACAAAACGCTCCGCAGTATGGCCAGAACGCACCCCAGTACGGACAGAACCCGCCGCAGTACGGTTCCCAGCCGCCGTCGGCTCCGCAGTACGGCCAGAACGCACCCCAGTACGGCCAGCAGTTTGGCCAGAACCCGCCGCAGGCTCCCGGTTACGGACAGCAGCCGTTCGGCCAGTCCTCCTACGGCCAGTCGCCGTATGCCCAGTACCCCTCGGAACAGCCGCAGCCGTCGGGGAGCGCCGGCGTTCCTCAGCTGGTGAACATCTCCTTCTGGCTGCTGATCGCGTCAGCAGCGATCTTCGTGATTTCCCTGTTGACGGGCCTCACCCAGCTGGACGATCCGCTGTTCCGCCAAACGTTTGAGGACCAGATGGAGGCCGGTGGCGCCACCGGTGTCACCTACGAGGACATCAAGGGCGTCATTGCCGGCACCCTGGTGGTGTTCGCCATCCTGGGCGCCGGGCTGTACCTGCTGGTGGCCTTCTTTATCCGCAAGGGCAAGAACTGGGCCCGCATCCTGGGCACGGTGTTCGCCGCCCTGTCCATCTTCGGCCTCTTCGGACCGCCCTCGATCGGAACCCTCGGAACCCTGCTGGGGATCGCCGCCATCGTGCTGCTGTATCTTCCCGCCGCGGCTCCCTACTTCCGGAAGCAGCAGCCCTTCGCCAACCCGTACGGCGGCGGCATGGGCAACCCCTACGGCCGGTAGGCGCACATTTCCACACCTGCGGGCGTGGGTCCCGGAAACTGCTGAAATCTAGGCGGTCTGACCCGGGGCCTGCGCCCGCTGTGCGTGGTAGGCCAGGATCTGCAGTTCGGTGGCCATGTCCACCTTGCGGAGGTTGACGCCCTCCGGGACCTGGAGCATGACGGGGGCGAAACTCAGGACGCTGTGGACACCGGCCGCCACCACGCGGTCGCACACGTCCTGCGCCACGGCCGCCGGCAGTGCCAGCACCACCATGTTGGCTCCGGTGCGGTGCAGCACGGTTTCCAGGTCCGCGACGTCGCTCACCCGCAGCCAGCCCACCTCGTTGCCCACTACCATCTGGTCGGCGTCAAAGATCGCCACGACGTCGAAGCCCCGGGACTCGAAGCCGCCGTACCGGGCCAAGGCCTTGCCCAGGTTGCCGGCACCCACAATGGCGACTTTCCAGTCGTGCGTCAGGCCCAGGGCGGCGGCGATGTGGCGGCTGAGGTACTGCACCTCGTATCCCACGCCGCGCGTTCCGTAGGAGCCCACGTGGGAGAGATCCTTGCGCAGCGTGGACGAGCTCACTCCGGACGCTTCCGCGAGGGACTCGGAGGAGACACGCTCCACGCCGTCTGCAAGCAGCGTGTTGAGGGCACGGAGATAGAGCGTCAGCCGGGCCACCGCTGCGGGCGGGATCTGTTTGGCTGGCGTGCCCGTGGCGCCCGGAAGATCCGGAACCGCCTGGGGGGTTGAGTCCAGCGAAGTCACCAGCCCCTCCCTTGAGTCGCGTTGTGACTCCACTCTAGAGCCCCATCGCCGGTGCCAACAAAGCAGGCGTCATCACCGGAAACCGCTCCCCTTGTTTGCGCCCATACTTACTGAACCACTGCGCTTATTGGGCCATGGCGCGCTGGAGTACGCGTGCCAGCCGGGTTTCGTCGATTTTCCAGAAATCGCGCTGGACGCCATCCACCAGCACCACCGGGATTTCCTCGGCGTACCGTTCACGGAGCTCCGGCTGGTGGTCCACCCGTTCTTCGGTCCACTCCAGCCCCAAGGCAGCGGTAACCCGGCCGACGGCGAGGCGGGCCTCCTCGCAGAGGTGGCAGTCAGCTTTGGTGATGAGGACGACGCGCGGTGTTGCCATGGCTTAACCGTAGCCCCGTCCGCGGTGCCCGGCACGCCGACGGTTTCCATCCAGTGCATTGACTAGACTCAAGTCCATGCCCCAGGAGAAGTACGTCGCCGTAGTCACCAAGCCGGTTGCTGCGCCGCAGCCCGGCGAGGCGGCGTTCTTCGATGTGGACAATACCCTGATGCGCGGTGCCAGCCTCTTCCACGTGGCACGGAAAATGTATCAGCGGGGCGCCTTCACCATGGCCCAGGCCGCCGGCTTCGCGTGGAAGCAGTTCAAGTTCATGGCGCGGGGCGAGAACATCGACGACGTCCATGCAGTCCGGGACTCTGCCCTGACGCTCGCCGCGGGGATCACCGTTGACGACATCAAGGCTTTGGGCGAAGAAGTCTATGACGAGATGATCGCCTCCCGGATCTGGCCCGGCGCCAAGGCCCTCGCCGAACAGCACCTGCGGGTGGGCAGGCGCGTCTGGCTGGTGACGGCTACCCCCATCGAGGTGGCCACGGTGATTTCCACCCGGCTCGGACTGACCGGCGCGCTCGGCACTGTGGGGGAAATTTCGGAAGGCATGTACACCGGACGGCTGGTGGGCGACATCCTGCACGGTTCCGCCAAGGCCGTGGCAGTCCAGGGCATTGCCGACGCCGAGGACCTGGACCTCAAGCGCTGCTGGGCCTACAGCGATTCATACAACGACATCCCGCTGCTCAGCCTGGTGGGCCACCCGGTGGCCATTAACCCGGATGCCCGCCTCCGCCGGCACGCCCGCGACAACAACTGGCCCGTGTACGATTTCCGCGCCGGCCGCCGCGCAGCAACCTTCGGACTGAAGGCGGCCACGGCCGGCGGCGCCGTTTACGGCCTCTGGAAGGGCTTCGCAAGGATCCGCGGCCCGCGCGCGTAGGAATCCATCAGATCCTAAGCTTGTCCGCGAATCCGAACCGTGACGGTCAGGATCTGCGAACAAGGCCAGGAAGCTGCACCAGCAAAAATGAAATGCCCGCCGCCTGGAGGGCGACGGGCATTTCTACGCTGTTCGAAGTATCTCTACTTCTTATTGCGGCGCTGGTGACGGGTCTTGCGAAGCAGCTTGCGGTGCTTCTTCTTGGCCATACGCTTGCGACGCTTCTTGATAACTGAACCCACGAAAGTTCCTTACAAACTAGATGCAGTACCTGTCTGATGGAAATTGTTCGTGGACAGAGCTACGAACTGAACAACTGACAGATTCTTACAATGACGTAAAACGTTCCTTAACAGGGTACCGCTTATCGGGAGGGGCTACTGACAGCGGGGCTCCCACCGGCTCAAATACAGCGCATTGCGACGGAAAGAGTGCGTCACGCGGTCTCGGTGTGGCCGTCCACAACAGCACCTTTGAGGTACTGCTCCACGGCATTCTCCGGAACCCGGTACGAGCGGCCGAAGCGTACAGCGGGCATTTCACCGGAGTGGACCAGCCGGTACACGGTCATTTTGGAGACGCGCATGACCTGGGCTACTTCAGCCACGGTCAGGAACTTCGCGTTGGAGAAGTTCTGTTCTGACGACATTTCCCTATTCCTTTGCTGACGGATGGACAACAGTGACCCCAGGTACATGCCAATGCGGTGTTCCGATGCTGAGCCATCCACCAACCACCTACCTAGATACTCTAGATGTTCCTGTGGCAGATGTGAAAGTAGTCCGCTCCCCTATTTGGCTCCCCTACTTCACTGCGCGGCGCTTGCGTGCGGACGCCGCCAGCTGGTCCAGCACGGAGACCGAGACGTCCCATTCCATGCATGCGTCCGTGACGCTTTGGCCGTAGACGAGTTCCGCGCGGCCGGCTGCGTTCTCGGCGACGTCCAGGTTCTGGGCGCCGCCCACCAGGAAGCTTTCCAGCATGACGCCGGCAATCGCCTGCGCGGACGTGCCGCCATCCTCGAGCTGGGCGCCGATTTCCAGTGCCACCTCAGCCTGCCGGTGGTGGCTCTTGCCGCTGTTGGCGTGGCTGGCGTCCACGATCACCCGCGGGTTGAGGTGCTTGCCGGCCAGCTTGGCCGAAGCAGCCTCGACGTCGGCCGCGGAGTAGTTGGGCCCCTTGCGTCCGCCGCGGAGGATCACGTGCGTGTCTGGGTTCCCGGCGGTGGCCACCAGCGCCGCCCTGCCGTCGCCGTCGATGCCGAAGAAGGCCTGGGCTGCCCCGGCGGCACCGCAGGCATCGATGGCAACCTGCAGGTCGCCGTCGGTCCCGTTCTTGAATCCGATGGGCATGGACACGCCCGAGGCGAGCTGCCGGTGGATCTGGCTTTCCGTGGTGCGGGCCCCGATGGCGCCCCAGGAGATCAGGTCCGCCATGTACTGCGGACTGATCGGCTCCAGGAATTCGGTGGCGGTGGGCAGTCCCAGGGCCGTGACCTGCTGCAGGAAGTGCCGGGCGGTCCGGAGGCCGGTGACCATGTCGTGGCTACCGTCCAGGCGGGGGTCGTTGATCAGGCCCTTCCAGCCGACCGTGGTGCGGGGCTTTTCGAAGTAGGTCCGCATCACGATGAGCAGGTCTTCCTTGTGCTTTTCGGCCTGGCTGACCAGCCTGCGGGCGTATTCCAGCCCGGCCTTGGGGTCGTGGATGGAGCACGGCCCCACGATGACCAGCAGGCGGTCGTCCACCCCGTCCATGATGGCGCGGACTTCATCGCGTCCGCGTTCGACGACGTCCGTCACCCGGGCGTCCAGCGGCAGTTGGGCGATGAGTTCAGAGGGCGTGGGAAGCGCGGTGAATTCGCTGACGCGCAGGTTCGAGGTCGTTTTTGCGGCGGCGGTGCTGGTTGCTGATGCTGTTGCGGTGCTCATGGTGGGTCCTGTTCCAGATGGGAAGCGGGCCCAGTTCAGAACCCGCCGGAGAAACGGCGAAGGGCAGAGAATGATCTCTGCCCTGTTGGCTCTGAAGGAAAGTTGGATGCGTGTCAGTTAGACGCGGGCCCCTCCAGAGCCAACGAAAAATACGCATACCAACGGTTAGTCATGCCTCAGACCATAGCCGCGGTTTGTCACCCCGCGCAAACCGCGTTCGTCACATGACTTTTTTCTGACGCCGCCGGCCGCCCACGGGCCGCCCGCTACCGGCTCGACTGCAGGCCGGCCACCAGCTCGGCGTGCCTCTTATCCGTCAGGCGGTACCAGTACATGATTCCGGCGGCGGCCAGCACCAGGGCTGCAGGCAGCAGCCCGGCAGCGGCGCGGATGGCTAGGACGGCGGTTTCGGCCTGCTCCGGCGCCGCGGACGAGTATCCGCCCCAGGCCAGCGAGAAAGCCACCACCCCGCCGCCGAACCCCATCCCCAGCTTCCGGGTGGCGGCCAGGAGGGCGTAGTTGATGCCCTGTACCCGGACACCGGTTTTCCACTCGCCGTATTCAACGGTGTCCGCGATGAGCGCCCAGGTGAGGATGCTGACCGAAGCAGACGAAAGCATTGCCAGCACAAGGCCCGTTACCGCAAGCCAGGGCAGCCCCGCCGGAGCGAGGAAAACAATCAGTCCGCCTGCCGCCCCGGCGCAGCCGCCGGCCGTGTAGGCAGCCCGTTTGCCCCAGCGTGCCACGAGGCGCGGCATAACGACGGCAAGTGTCAGGGTGATTGCCACCTGCGCGGCGGCCATGACGGGAAACAGGTCCACCCGGGAGAGGACATCCCGCAGGTAGAAGAACTGTGCGGCGCCCGTGGCTGACGTGCCGGTGACGAAGAGGACGGAGCTGATGCAGAGGACCACGAGCGGCGAGTTGGCCTTCAGCGCGTCCGTGCTTTGGCGCAGGGTGATTTTGGGGACGCGGCCGCCGATCTGTTCCCGGCAGGCAACAGCCGTGAACAGATAGAGGGCGGACCCCACGGCGGCAAAAACCAGTGTCATCACGGTGAAGATCTGCTGCATGTCCCCGCCGGCGCCCAGCAGGGGGGCGATGAAGAAACCCAGGGTTGCCCCCACTGACAGGCCGCCGATGGTCCGGGCGCCGCCCAGCCGGGCACGCTCCCGGGGGTCCTGGGTCATGGCCCCCACCAGGCAGCCGTAAGGTACATTGACCAGGCTGTAGGCCAGGCAGACCAGCCCATAGGTGCAGTAGGCGTACAGCAGCTTCGAAGACGCGTCCACGTCCGGAACGTGGAACACCGCAGCGCCCAGCAGGAGCGGAACGAAGCCGAACATCAGGAAGGGGCGGAACTTGCCCCACCGCTTGCTCTGCACCCGGTCCACAATGCGGCCGGCGGCAATGTCGGTAAACGCATTGAACACCCGCGCCACCACCAGCAGCGTTCCTGCCGCCGCCGCCGCGATGCCGGCCACATCCGTGTAGTAGACGAGCAGGAACATGTTCGCTGTACTGATGATCATGCTGTTGGCTGCGTCGCCGGCGCCGTAGCCAACAACGCTGAGCCTACTGAGTTTCTTCATTGGTTCCTTGTTTGCCTGGACTCGGAAACCGTTTTCTCGAGTCCACAGAAGGAATTTACCCCAATATTTTGCGGAGAAACAGCAGCTGCCGGATCCAGTGGTGCTCCTGGCCGCCTTCGTGGTTGTTGAACCGGTACACCTCGATGTCCTTCGCGGCGCCGCTGGGAGCGGAACCCGCCGCCCCGGAGCCGTAGGCGTTGAAGCTGGCAAAAACGGTGGACGGCGGGCAGATATCGTCCATCTGGGCTGCCGAATACAACGCCGGTGCCGTCGCCAGGCGCGCCAGGTTGACGCCGTCGAAGTAGCGAAGGACCTCAAGCACGGGCTCGTAGCGGTCCCGGTGGCGCGCCAGGAACTGGGCGATCTCCGGGTAGGGGCCGCGCGGGGTGATGTCGATGGCGCGGGGGAAGTCCTGCAGGAACGGAACATCCGGCAGCGCGGCGATGACGCCGTCGAGCCGTCCTGCCGCCAGCCCTGCAGTAGCAACCACGATGCCGCCGCCCTGGCTGACACCGGCCAGCACCACCTTCTCAGGATCGACGCCGGGGTGCGCCTGCGCGGCCTCCACCGCGCGGAACGCGTCCACGTACACCCGGCGGTAGTAGTAGTCTTCCCGGCTTGCGATGCCCCTGGTCATCAGGCCTGCGTGGGCCACGCCGCCGGCGGAGGGGTGCGGGTCGGGCGTCTCACCCAGGGTTCCGCCGTAGCCCTGGCCGCGGGTGTCCATGATGAAGTGCGCGTACCCGGCCTGGGCCCACCGGGTGTCCTGGTTGACCAGGCCGCGGCCGCCCGAGTATCCGACATAGTGGACCACCACGGGCAGCCTGGCCCCGGCTTCCCGGTGCGCGGGGAGGTGCAGCCAGCCCTTGACGGGGGCGCCGCCGTAGCCGGAGAACGTCACGTCGAAGGTGTCGATGACGGAGAGGTAGTTCTCTGCCGGTTCAAAGGACGCATTCAACGGAAAGGCCCGCGCTTCGGCAATGGTGGCGTCCCAGAAGGCAGTGAAGTCGGCGGGCGCCGTCACGTCCGAGGTGTAGCTGCGCAGCTGGGCCAGGGGAAGGTCGAAGAGTGGCATGGGCTAACCGGTCCTGTCAGGTAGTTGGCATGGTCTACGGCCCTGCTTACAGGCCGGCGAGACGCTTCTCGAAGATCTTAGGGGCCGCCGCACAGTCCCTGCATGGACGCATGACGCCACGTTCAGGAACGTGGCGTCATGCGTCCGCACGTTGCGGATCTTTGCTGCGCAGGACCTACAGGCGCGACAGCTCCGGCGTGAACGCCTGCAGCTGATGTGACCGCACCACCAGGCTCCGCAGCTCGGTCAGTCCGCCGGACACCGCACCGGCCGCCCGGGCCTGCACCAGGACGTTGCCCAGGGCAGTGGCTTCCACCGGTCCTGCAATCACCTTCTTGCCGGTCACGTCCGCGGTGAGCTGGCAAAGCAGCCGGTTCTGGGAGCCGCCGCCCACCACATGCACCACGTCCACGGAGCGGTCGGCCAGGCGTTCGGCGTCACGGATGGTGCGTGCGTAGCCGGTGGCGAGGCTGTCCATGATGCAGCGGGTGATGGCTGCCGGATCGTTCGGCAGCACCTCGCCCGTGCGGCGGACGGCTGCCCGGATCCGGTCCGGCATGTTGTCCGGCGCAATGAAGTAGGGATCGTCGGGGTTGATCTGGGGTCCGCCCGGGGGCAGCGCGGCGGCCGCTTCCAGCAAAGCCGGAAGCTCCGGCTGGAATCCTTCGGCGGCCCAGGTGCGCTGGCACTCGGACAGGAGCCACAGTCCGCCCATGTTGCGCAGGTAGCGGATGGTGCCGTCCACGCCGCGTTCGTTGGTGAAGTTCGCTTCCCGGCTGGACTCGGTGAGGACAGGGTGCTTCAGCTCCAGCCCCACCAGGGACCAGGTGCCTGAGGAGATGTACGCGAAGTCCTCTTCCTGCGCCGGGACGGCGGCGACGGCGGAGGCGGTGTCGTGCGAGCCGACGGCCACTACCGCCGTATCCTGCGGGAGCCCCACCCGGGACGCGATCTCCGGCAGGAGGGTCCCGAAGGATTCGCCGGGCTGGATCAGCGGCGGGAACAGGTCCTTCCGCAGGCCCAGGGCGGTGAGGAACTCGGTGGCCCACTCCCCCGCGACGGCGTCGAACAGCCCGGTGGTGGAGGCGTTGGTGGCCTCGGTCCGGCGCTGCCCGGTCAGGAGGAACGCGATCAGGTCCGGGATGAGGAGGGCCTGGAGGCCGTCCAGGTCCTGCTCGGTGGCGAGCTGGTAGATGGTGTTGAACTGCAGGAACTGCAGTCCGGTGGTGCCGTAGAGCCGTGCCGGGTCCAGTTTCCGGTGCACGGGCTCGACGGCGGCCCGGCTGCGGTCATCCCGGTAACTGAACGGCTGGGCCGTCAGCTTTCCGCCGGCGTCAACCAGGCCGTAGTCCACGGCCCAGGTGTCGATGCCGATGCTGGCTACCTGCTCGCCCTGGGCTGCGGCGACGGTTGCAGCGGCCCGGAGCCCCTCAAGCACCTCCGCGAAGAGCGCGTCGAAGTTCCAGCGGAGGCCGCCGTCGATCTCCGCAACACCGTTGGGAAAGCGGTGGACCACCTCGAGCTGCACAGCCGCTTCCGTCGCGGCGACACCGGCAGCCACCCGGCCGAGGATGACCCGGCCGGAGGAGGCGCCGATGTCGACGGCGGCGAACACCTTGCCGCCGTCGACACCCTGAACCTGCCCGCTCATCGCAGGAAGGCTGCGGCCACTCCGGCGTCCACGGGGATGTGCAGGCCGGTGGTGTGGGACAGTTCGTTGCTGGTGAGCACGGCGGCGGCGTTGGCCACGTGCTCGGGCAGGACTTCGCGCTTGAGCAGGGTGCGCTGGGCGTAGTACTCGCCCAGTTTCTCCTCGTCCACGCCGTACACTGCGGCGCGCTTGGCGCCCCAGCCGCCGGCGAAGATGCCGGAGCCGCGGACCACGCCGTCGGGGTTGATGCCGTTGACGCGGATGCCGTACTCGCCCAGTTCGGCCGCGAGCAGGCGCACCTGGTGGGCCTGGTCTGCCTTGGTGGCCGAGTAGGCAATGTTGTTGGGGCCGGCGAACACGGAGTTCTTCGAGGAGATGTAGATGATGTCCCCGCCCAGGCCCTGCGCGATCATCACCTTGGCGGCGGCCTTGGCCACCAGGAACGAGCCCTTGGCCATGACGTTGTGCTGCAGGTCCCAGTCCTTCTCGGTGGTTTCCAGCAGCGGCTTGGAGATGGACAGGCCGGCGTTGTTGACCACCAGGTCCACGCCGCCGAATGCCAGGACGGCGGCGTCGATGGCGGCGGCCACCTGGGCTTCGTCCGTGACGTCGGCCTGGACACCGATGGCGACGTCCGGGCCGCCGAGCTCTTCGGCCACCTTTTCGGCGTTCTCGAGGTTCAGGTCGGCGATGACCACGCACGCGCCTTCCGCGGCGAGGCGGGTGGCGATGGCCTTGCCGATGCCGGAGGCGGCGCCGGTGACCAGCGCGATGCGGGTGGCGTGGGACTTGGGCTTGGGCATCCGGGCAAGTTTGGCTTCCTCCAGCGCCCAGTACTCGATCCGGAACTTCTCGGATTCCTCGATCGGGGCGTAGGTGGAGATGGCCTCCGCGCCGCGCATCACGTTGATGGCGTTGATGTAGAACTCGCCGGCAACGCGGGCGGTCTGCTTGTTGGCGCCAAAGGAGAACATGCCCACCCCGGGCACCAGCACAATGGCCGGGTCAGCGCCGCGCAGGGCCGGGCTGTCCTGGTCTGCGTGGCGGTCGTAGTAGGCCTGGTAATCCTCGCGGTAGTCCGCGTGGAGCTCGTGCAGCCGGGCGATGGAGTCCTCGATCGAGGCGTCGGCGGGCAGGTCCAGGATCAGGGGCTTGACCTTGGTGCGCAGGAAGTGGTCCGGGCAGGAGGTGCCCAGGGCGCCCAGGCGCGGGTGCTCGGCGGCTTCGAGGAAGTCCAGGACGACGGCGTCATCGCTGAAGTGCCCCAGCTGCGGCTTGTCCGTGGAGGCCAGGCCGCGGATCACGGGTGCCAGCGCTGCCGCCTTGGCGCGCCGCTCTGCCTCCGGCAGGGCTGCGTAGCCGGGCAGCTTGGGCCCGAAGGGTTCTGCCTTGCCGTTGTCCCGGATGTACTTCTCGGCCTGTTCGATGATCCACAGGGAGTTCCGCTCGGCCTCTTCGCTGGTGGCGCCCCAGGCGGTGATGCCGTGCCCGCCCAGGATGGTGCCGATGGCCTGCGGGTTGGCTTCCTTGATCGCGGCGATGTCCAGGCCCAGCTGGAACCCGGGGCGGCGCCAGGGCACCCAGACAACCTTGTTGCCGAAGATCTTGGTGGTCAGCGCCTCGCCGTCCATCGCGGTGGCGATGGCGATGCCGGAGTCCGGGTGCAGGTGGTCCACGTGCGCGGCGTCCACCAGCCCGTGCATGGCGGTATCGATCGAGGGAGCGGCGCCGCCCTTGCCGTGCAGGCAGTACTCGAAGGCTGCCACCATCTCGTCTTCACGCTCGACGCCCGGGTAGACGTTCTTCAGCGCGTTCAGGCGGTCCAGCCGAAGGACGGCAAGGTTTTCGGCCTTCAGGGTGCCGAGGTCCCCGCCGGAGCCCTTGACCCACAGCAGCTGGACATCCTCGCCCGTGACCGGGTCCTTTTCGGTGCCCTTCGCGGAGGTGTTGCCGCCGGCAAAGTTGGTGTTCCGCTTGTCCGCGCCCAGGCGGTTGGAACGGGAGATCAGGTCTTCAACAGTCTTGTTGCTCATGCTGGTTATGCGCCCCATCCGGCTTGCTGGCCGCCCACGCGGTCCTCGTTGATCTTCTTCTGGTAGCCGCTGGCCTTGAAGGCGGCCAGCGGGTCCGCGGGCAAGCCGCGGGATTCACGCCACTCGGCCAGGACCGGGCGGACGTCGGTGTAGAACGCGTCGTTGAAAACTGCGTTCGCTGCCAGGACATCCCCTGCACGCTGTGCTTCGTTAAGTGCGGCCGTGTCCACCAGCAGGGCGCGGGCAGTCATTTCCTGGACGTTCAGCACCGAGCGGATCTGGCCCGGGATCTTTTCTTCCAGGTTGTGGCACTGGTCCAGCATGAGGGCCACACCGGAGTCCTTGCCGTAGCCACCGCCCCGGATGACCTCGTACATGATGCGGAAGAGCTGGAACGGATCCGCGGCACCCACGATGAGGTCGTCGTCGGCGTAGAAGCGGGAGTTGAAGTCAAAGGAGCCCAGCTTGCCCAGGCGCAGCAGCTGCATCACGATGAACTCGATGTTGGTGCCCGGCGCGTGGTGGCCGGTGTCCAGGCAGACAAACGCCTTCTCACCCAGGGCCAGGGTCTGGGCGTAGGACGTGCCCCAGTCCGGAACATCGGTGTGGTAGAAAGCCGGCTCGAAGAACTTGTACTCCAGCACCAGGCGCTGCTCGTCGCCCAGGGCCGCGTAAATTTCCTGCAGTGACTCGGCCAGGCGGTCCTGGCGGCCGCGCATGTCGTCCTGGCCCGGGTAGTTGGTGCCGTCAGCCAGCCAGATCTTCAGGTCCTTTGAACCGGTGGCATGCATGATCTCGATGCAGTCCAGGTGGTGATCGATGGCGCGGCGGCGCACTGTCTCGTTGGACGAGGTCAGGGAGCCGAACTTGTACTCATCGTCCTGGAACGTGTTGGAGTTGATGGTCCCCAGGCCAACGCCCAGGCCTGCCGCGTACTCCTTCAGTGCGGCGTAGTCATCCACCTTGTCCCACGGAATGTGCAGGGCCACGGTGGGGGCCAGGCCGGTCAGTTCGTGGACCTTGGCGGCGTCCGCCAGCTTCTCCTGCACGGTGCGCGGAGTGCCGGGGGTACCGAACACCTTGAACCGCGTGCCTGAATTTCCATAGGCCCACGAGGGGACCTCGATGGCAAGCTCCTCGAGCCTGCCCAGCGCCGTTGCTACGTCATTCATGATGGTTCTTTCCGGTGTCTGTGATGGGTCTGTTGTTGGTTGCCCCGCTGCTGGAGCCTGTTTGGGTCAGCCCGTGTGCTTCAGGAGGAAGAGGTTCCTGCGGCCGCGAGCTGGCTGTCGAGGTTGAAGACTTCTTCCATGACCTGGAACCCTTCGTCGGGCGCCTGGCCGGAGTCTTCGAAAAGTGTTGCCATTTCCGCCTGCCACCGGGCGTTCACGTCCGTGAGGGCCATGCGTGCCCTGGCCGCTTCGAAGTCGTCGCACTCCAGGTAGCCCACCAGGAGTCCGTCCTCCCCCAGGAACAGGGAGTAGTTGTTCCAGCCGGCGTCCTTGAGGGCGCGGAGCATCTCCGGCCAGACGGCAGCGTGGCGGCGCTTGTATTCCTCCAGCAGCGCCGGCTGGACGGAGGAGCGGAAGCACACCCTCATCTGGAACTCTCCTGAACTCGCGAATCTTTGAATCGTTTCATTGTTACGATTCAAAGTACTCTTGAACGTGAGTAGGTGTCAAGCATTCCGGCGCGCAGTTTCGCGAGCTGCCGGGAGCACGGCACGCAGGCCACCAGCACGGAGAATCATGAACCGCTCAGCCAGCATCAAGGACGTCGCCACCCATGCCAGCGTGGCCGTAGGCACCGTCTCGAATGTGCTGAACTACCCGGACCGGGTATCGCAGCGCACCAAGGAGCGGGTGCTGAAGGCCATTGATGAACTGGGGTTTGTCCGCAACGATGCTGCCCGCCAGCTGCGCGCCGGCCACAGCCGCACCGTGGGGCTGATTGTCCTGGACGTGGGCAACCCCTTCTTCACGTCGGTGGTGCGTGCCGCGGAGGATGCCGCGGCACTGAACGGCAGCGCCGTCCTGCTGGGCGACAGCGGCCACGACGCCGCGCGCGAAGCCAACTACATCGACCTCTTCCAGGAGCAGCGGGTCCAGGGCCTGCTGATTTCCCCCGTGGGCGATGTCACCGAGCGGCTCGACCTGCTGCGGGAGCGCGGCGTGCCCACGGTCCTGGTGGACCGGCTGGCCGATGAGTCCAAGTTCAGTTCCGTGGCGGTGGACGACGACGCCGGCGGGTACCTCGCTGCCCGGCACCTGCTGGACACCGGCCGCCGTCGGCTGGCTTTTGTGGGCGGGCCTACCTCCATCCGGCAGGTGGCAGACCGCCTGCAGGGGGCGCAGCGCGCCGTGAAGGAGGAACCGGACGCCACGCTGGAGGTCCTGAACTCCGACGGGCAGAGCGTCCTGGCCGGCCGCAGCGTGGGAAACATGCTGGTGGAACGCGGCCGGGAGGCTTTGCCCGATGGAATTTTCTGCGCCAACGACCTGCTGGCCCTGGGCGTCATGCAGTCCCTCACCATGACGCACACCTTCCGCATCCCGGAGGACGTTGCGCTGATCGGCTACGACGACATCGACTTTGCCGTCTCGGCGGTGGTTCCGCTGTCCTCCATCCGGCAGCCCACCGAGGCGCTCGGACGGACGGCCATCGAGCTGCTCACGGAAGAAGTTGAGTCGCAGAATCCGACGCACCGTTCAGTGGTGTTCACGCCCGAGCTCGTGGTCCGCCAGAGCACCGCTGCCGCCGGGGCGTCAACGGATAGCTGAGCTTCCCCAGGCCGGTCAGGCCGGAATCAGTCCCCGCTCCTGAAGGTCCTGCCACAGCTCGCGGGGAACCTCTGCGGACATGCGCTCCGCGCTGTTACTGATTTGCTCCGGCCTGCTGGCGCCTACCGTGACGTTGACGACGGCGGGGTGGCGGAAGGGAAACTGGATGGCTGCGGTGGGAAGCTCAACGCCGTGTTCGCTGCAGACGCGTGCCAGCAGCCGGGCGCGTTCCAGGATCTCCTCGCTGGCTTGGGAGTAGTTGTAGTGGGCATCCGAAGGCAGGTCGGGCTTGGCCAGGATGCCAGAGTTGTAGACGCCCACGCTCACCACTCCGGTTCCCAGCTCCAGGCATCGGTCCAGCAGCCCTGCGCCCGGGCGGCCATCGGATCCCGGCTGCTCCAGCATGGTGAACCTGCCGGCCAGCATCAGGAAATCCAGGTCCGCCGCTTCCACGCACTCCATGGCGGCGCCCGCAGTATTGGTCCCGACGCCGATGGCCCGCACCAGGCCTTCGGCCCGGAGCTTCTCCAGGGCCGGCAGCGCCGTCCTCACCGCATCTTCCATGCTGTACACATCAGGATCGTGCAGATAGGCGATATCGATGTACTCGAGGCCCAGCCGCTCCAACGACTGCTCGATGCTGCGCCTTGCCCCGGCTTCCGAAGGATCCCATTCACGCCGGAACTCGGCGGGGACGTCAAAGCCCTCCGGATCCCTGGTGTCCTTTGTTGCGGGCGACGGCACGAGGACCCTGCCCACCTTTGTTGAGACAACGAATTCTTCCCTTGGCTTGCCCGCCAAAACCTGACCCATCCGCCGCTCGGACAGGCCCAGCCCATAGTGGGGAGCTGTATCGAAGTAGCGGATGCTGGCATCCCAGGCGGCCTCCAAGGTCGCGGCAGCCTGCTCATCGGAAATAGCGCGGTACAGGTTCCCCACCCCGGTACCCCCAAAGCCAAGACGGCCAAGCTGGTCCCGCAACTGCCATTTGCCCTGGTTCATGGTCCTTCTTCCCGCACTCTTCGGCTCACGATGGCAGGAGCCTAAAGAGCGGGCATTGGTGCTGTCAACGAATGCCCGGGCCTCAGCTGATCCTGCGGCGGTGAATCGTGGAGACTAACTTTTCGGCATGGCTACGGGTGGTGCTTCAGGCCTAAAATTGTTGCGTCGGCCTACCCCGTCCGGGGGCGCCGTATTCCGGGAAGGTTGCGGTCGCCGTGGTCAAGAATCCGTTCCATCACACCCCAAGCACCGGCTCTGGGGGGAAAAAGCCGGATGGACACCACCATTCCTGGCTTCAGCGGGAAGACGCCGGAATCAGCCACGGCAAGAGCAGCCTCTTCTTCATCGCCCATGACACCCCTGTCCCGCCTTCAGTGACGTGCCTCCAAGGCCATGACATCCTGCCGGGCGAAAGCACGTGCAGGGAGGGCCATCCGATCGGCTGAGCACGGAATTGTCATAACAGCGGCAGTACCGTGCTGAGGCTCAGATCATTGCAGCAATGTGGTCCACTGCTGTGGACAATGCCGCCATGGAGGCAGGACCGCCGTGCCCTTCGTCCTCGATAACGACGAGCCGGCTCGACTTCCAGCTTTGGTGCAAACGCCACGGCGTGATGGCTGGGCCGCTGATGTCCCGCCTGCCGTGGATAAGGTAACCGGGGATGCCGTTGAGCTCGTGAATCCGAGGGATGATTTCCTGGTCGCCGGCCAGGAATCCGTCGTTGGCCCAGTAGTGCGTCACGAGGAGCGCGAAGGTCATGCGCTCCCGTTCGTCGTCAAACAGCGGTCCTGGCTGCCAGTTCGGATCAAGCGAGATGTGCGTGGATTCCCAACGCTCCCAAGCCAGTGCAGCAAGCCGGGCATCTTCGCGGTCCTGGCCGGCAAGCCGGCGGGCGTAAGCCTCCACCACGCGTTCGCCCGGGGCAGCCCGGGCAGCGCCTGAAAATTCAGCCCATGCCTCAGGAAAGATGCGTCCCACTCCTTCCGTGATCCATTCAACCTCTTCCCGGCTGCTTGCTGTCACCGCAACCAAAGCGATGCCGAGGACCCGGGAGGGATGTTTCAGGGCATAAGCGAGGGCAAGCGTGCTGCCCCAGGAAGCGCCGGTGACGATCCATTGGCTCACACCCAGGTGCTCCCTCACGGCCTCGATGTCTTCGATCAGGGCGTGGGTGGTGTTCTCCGGAAGGCGGCCGAGATCGTCCTGGACGAGTGGCGTGCTTTTGCCACAACCGCGCTGGTCCAGGCCAATAATCCGGAACCGGTTGTGGTCGTGGCGTTTACGGTAGCCCCCTTGGCCAAGGGAACCCCCGGGGCCGCCGTGAAGGTAAAGGACGGGGATGCCCGTGGGTGCGCCGGTAGCTTCCCAATAAATTCTGGCATTGGGCACGTCCACCCAGCCGCTTTCTGTCTTCGAATGCCCGCCCGTCACCCCTCCACCGTAGTGAAGCGGCTAAGTCTTCTCCACCACCAGGTTCCGGCGCGAAGCCATCTGCGGCAGGAAATCCCAACTGCTCCGGATGCCGTCCAGAAATTCCTCCGGGCAAGCTCTGCGAGATTTTGAATCGTTACATTAGCTGGACGGGGGACCACTGCGTGGCGCACACTGATGGATGGAAAGCGCTTGCTGGACCTCGCATGCGCCAGACTTTTGGTGCCCCCACCGGGCAGAATGGAGAACCATGGGAACGCCAGCTGGCACCGACGTGCCGGATGCACCGGCAGAAACTCCGGCGCCGGCAGGAGGACCGGCCGCCGCTTCCGCCAGGGCCAACGGCGGGACTGCCCGCGTTGCCCTGGTAGGTGTGCACGGCTTCGGCACCCACCACCTACGGAACCTGGAGCGTCTTCAGGCAACGGGCGCCGTCGAACTCGTTGCCGTTGCGGATCCGCAGCCGCCGGCACCCGGATCGGTTCCGGCGCAGGCTGCCGTCTTTCCGGGACTCACTGAGATGCTCGCGGAAACACCCGCCCTCGACATAATCATCGTGGCCACCCCCATCCAGACGCATGCCCCGCTGGCGCTGGCCGCCTTGGCCACGGACGCCGACCTGTACCTGGAAAAGCCTCCCGTGGCATCCCTGGCCGACTTCAACAGGCTGCGTGATGCCGCGGCCCTCGCCGGCAGAGGCGTCCAGATCGGCTTCCAAAGCCTCGGCTCGCATGCCCTTCAGGCCATCGAGGACCTGCTGGAAGCCGGCACCATCGGCACCCTGCAGGGCATCTCGGCCACGGGCCGCTGGGTGCGCGACAAGGCCTATTACAAGCGCTCACGGTGGGCCGGAAAACGCAGCATCAACGGCGTTGACGTGGTGGACGGCGTCGCCACCAACCCCCTGGCCCACGCAGTGGCGACGGCGTTAAGGATTGCCGGTGCGCGCACCCTGGCCGACGTCGCCTCCGTGGAGGCCGAACTGTACCGCGCCAACGACATCGAATCGGACGATACCTCCGTCATCCGCATCCGCACTGCGGCCGGCCTGCCCATCACGTGCGCACTCACAATCTGCGCCGCCGAGTCCGTGGAACCCTACGTCACCCTTCAGGGATCGGCCGGGACGGCGGTGTTCCACTACACCGAGGACCGTCTCACCATCGAGACGCCGTCCGGCCGGGCCGAGGAGACATTCGGCCGGGACGACCTGACGGAGAACCTCCTGGCACACCGGAACAGCGGCGCCCCGCTGATCAGCTCCCTCGTGGACAGCGGCGCTTTTATGCTCGTCCTCGAGGCCATCCGCACCGCACCGCTGCCCGCAGCCATTGATGACGCCTACGTGAGGTGGGAGGGCGACGGCGAAGCAGCCCACGCCGTCGTGGTTGACATCGAGGAGGCCCTGGAACGGGCAGGCCGGCAGCACGCCACCTTCAGCGAGCTCGGGGTGCCCTGGGCCGTCTCGGCCCCCACCGCGTTCGAGGTCCCGGTCTCCTAATGGTTCGAATCTCCTGATGGTTCCGATTTCCTGATGGTTCCGACGCCCGACAGGAAGCCCGCGCCCGGCATTGTGCACCTCGAGTGCACGGTCCCCGCTGGGGTCGCCGCGGTTATCCGGCTGCCATTCGGTACGTACGAAGTCAAGGGCCCGACGGCGGATGCCGCCGTCGTACGTTCCCTGCGGAAGGCGGGGCTGCTGCCGCGGGGGGCAGAGTGGATGCCGACGGCGGCCCGGCCGGCAACGCAGCGACGCGCGAGTTCCGGATTCATCCCCGGACCTGGACTTTCACGCCCAAGGCGGCCTTGGCCTAGACAGTCGAGCCGCGAGATGGCACTTCGGGGCAGTGTTGCCGGCGGACACTGCTGCGAACTGCCATCTCGCGAGTCAGAGCAGGGGGCGGGACCGCCTGCCATGCCACCAGAGAAGCAGCCCGATGACGGCGGCGGAGAGCATACCCAGGCCGCCGGTGACCACCAGGCCGGTGCGCACTCCGAACTGTTCCGTCAGCCACCCGGCCAGGAGTCCGCCCAAGGCGTGTCCGCCCAGCAGCAGGGGCAGGTACAGCGCCATGACCCGCCCGCGGATGGCAGGGCCGGCTTCAAGCTGGACGGCGGTGGCGGCACTGGTCAGGAACAGGAGCGTCATGAGGCCCACCACCACCAGCATGACAATGAAGAGGATGAGGTTGGGCATCAGTGCGGCTACCAGCTGGGACAGTCCGAAGAGGCCTGCCGCCGCCACGATGCCCTTCCGGCCCAGGCTCCGGAGGCGGGCCGCCAGCAGGGCGCCGGCCAGGGCACCGATGGCGCTGACGGTATTGAACAGGCCGAACCCTTCAACACCGTTGTGCCACACGCGTTCGGCAAAGGCCGCCAGGACCACCGGCCCGTTCATGCCGAACATCCCCAAAAGCCCGGCCAAGGCAATAATCAGCAGCAGGGAAGGGCGCTCACGGACGTAGCGGAACCCGGCAAGGAGCTGGCCCCGCCCGCGTTCCGCAGGGATGCTCGGATGCAGCTCGGCCGGGCGGATGGCGGCGATCAGGCAAAGCACCAGCAGGCACAACAGCGAGTTGGCTGCGAACGCTGCGGCTGACCCGGCCTGGGCGATGACTGCCCCACCCAGCGCGGGTCCCGCCATGGCGCCCAACTGCCCGATGGCATTGTTGATGCCGATGGCGGGCCGGAGGGCGGCGTCGCCCACTACTTCATTGACGAACACCTGGCTGGCGGGCTGGTTGATGGCCGAGGTGACGCCGAGCGCCACGCAGCTGGCATAAACCGCCCAGACCGTGATGGTCCCGCTCGCGGCCCAGGCCGCCAGGCCGAGGGCCAGGAAGGCAATCACTGCCTGGCAGACCAGCATGATGCGCCGTTTCGGAAACATGTCCACCAGCAGGCCGCTGAGGGGCCCCACAACCAGCATCGGCAGGAACTGCAGTGCGACGGCCACGCCCACGGCGGCCGGGCTTCCGGTCAGCTGCAGCACCAGCCAGTCCTGGGCCAGGCGCTGCATCCACACACCCACGCTGCCGGTGAATACGAGGGCAAGGAAGAGCCTGTAGTTGCGCTGCTTCAGCGGCTGGTACCAGGGGGTCTGGCTCTTCGAAGAACGGAGGGACTGTTCGGAACGCTGGCGGTCGGAAGACACGTCGGACTCAACTCAATAGCGGGCGGAAACCAGGAGGAGGTTTTAGCGGGTGGAGCGCAGTTTGACCGCTGCCGCGGCGAGGATCAGGGTGCCGGGGACCACCACGAAGAGTGCCGCGAGCATCCAGACGAACACGACGGCGCCGAAGAGCGCCGCGGCGAGGAGGAGGGACCCTGTCCAGTCCTTCAGGGACAGGGTTTGCCCGGTTTCCAGTGCGGATCGCCAGGCACTGCGGCCGTCAGTGTGGGGGCCGCTGAAGTCGGACCAGGCAGCCGTGGTGCGCAGCAGCAGGACGGCGCCTGCGGCGGCAAGGATCAGGGTGGCCGGCAGCACCACTTCCCGGCCGGGAAGCTGCCCCACCCAAGCGAGCAGAAGGTTGAGGACAATCACGACGGCGGCTGCCGCCGTCGTGATTCCCAGCTTCCAGCTGCCCGGCAGGGCAGCCTTGAACGTGCCCCACAGGCCGCGGACTGAATCGTCGCGGCCAGTAAGGTGCCGTTCCAGATGGGCGATCCCCGCCGCGTAGGCGGCGGGGATCGTCACGAGGGGGATGGACAGCACCAGCACCAGGACCCCTGCCAGGAGGGTTTCGGAGAACAGTGCGAAACGGTTCACCGGGACGGGCTCGGGATGGTTGGGGGCGGGAGTGGTGCGGTCCATGATGCTCATTTTCTGTCTGGCCTTCCGGGCCGTCAGCCCTTGAGGCCCTGGGTGGAAACGCCTTCAACAATGTACCGCTGGAATACCAGGAAGAAGATCAGCACCGGCAGCAGGGCCAGGACGGACATCGCGATCATGGCGCCGTAGTCCGAGCTCTGCGTCTGGTCCACGAAGAGCCGCAGCGCCAGCGGCAGCGGGTACTTTTCCGGGGTGTTCAGGTACAGCAGCGGGCCCAGGAAGTCGTTCCAGCTCCAGATGAAGGAGAAGATCGAGGTGGAGATCAGGGCCGGCTTCATGAGCGGCAGCATGATGGACGTGAAGATCCGGACGTGGCCGGCGCCGTCGATCCTGGCGGCCTCGTCCAGCTCACCGGGAAGGTTGCGCATGAACTGGACCATCAGGAAGACGAAGAACGCGTCGGCGGCGAGGAACTTGCCGATCAGCAGCGGTACGTAGGTGTCCACCAGGCCAAGCTGCTGGAACACGATGTACTGCGGGATGATCACCACGTGGAACGGCAGGAGCAGCGTTGCGATCATCATGCCGAAGAAGATGCTTCGGCCCGGGAACTTGATCCGTGCGAAGGCGTACGCCGAGACGCTGGCCGAGAGGATGGTTCCCACCACAGCACCCAGCGCCAGGACCAGCGAGTTGGTGAAGAACTGCAGCGTGGACACGCCGCCGATGCCCTCCATCGCCGTGACGAAGTTGTCGAAGCTGAAGTTGTTGGACCACAGCGACGTGTTGGCGCCGCCGATCTCCGCGTTCGGTTTGAACGCCGAGGCGATCATCCACAGGCCCGGATACAGGACCACTGCCGTCAGCGCGAGGGCCACGACGTGGAAGATAGTGCTCTTGGCACGCTTGGCCCCTGCCGACTCGGACTTGGGGTTGTAGTTCAGCACCTGTGCGTCCGGGGAGGACTGCGTGGGGGTTGCCATGGTTGTCATTTTGCATCACCGCTGTAGTGGACCCAGGACTTGGACGTGCGGAAGATGATCAGGGTCAGGATGCCCACAACGATCAGGAGCAGCCAGGCCATTGCCGAGGCGTAGCCCATCCGGAAGTCGCTGAAGCCGCGCAGGTACAGGTAGAGGGTGTAGAAGAGGGTTGAGCCGGCCGGGCCGCCTTCACCGTTGGAAATGATGTACGCCGAGTTGAAGATCTGGAACGCGTGGATGGTTTCCATCAGCAGGTTGAAGAAGATCACCGGGGAGAGCATGGGCCAGGTGATGTTGAAGAACTTCCGCACCGGGCCGGCACCGTCCATGGACGCAGCCTCGTAAAGATCCGCCGGGATCTGCTTCAGGCCGGCCAGGAAGATCACCATCGGGGCGCCGAACTGCCACACCGTCAGGAGGATGAACATCGGCATGGTCATGCCGGGGTTGCCTACCCAGCCGCCCAGATTGATGCCGAAGAAGGAGAGGCCCTGGTCCACGGGGCCGGAATCGCCGAACATGGCTTTCCAGACGATGGCGATGGACACGGACGCGCCGATCAGGGACGGGGCGTAGAAGGCGGAGCGGTAGAAGCCCTGGCCGCGGCGCTTGCTGTTCAGCAGCATGGCCACTGCCAGTGCGGCGGCGAGCTTGAGCGGGGTACCGAACACAACGTAGCTGACGGTGACGCCCACGGACTGCAGGAACCGTTCGTCCTGGAAGAGGGAGGTGTAGTTGTCCAGGCCGATCCACTTGGGCGGATCGAACAGGTTGTAGTTGGTGAAGGACAGGTACAGCGAGGAGATCATCGGCCCAACGGTGAGGGCGATGAATCCCAGCAGCCAGGGCAGCAGGAAGGTGTAGCCGGCGCGGGCATCCACCCCCTGCTGCCGCGACTTGCGCGGCAGCGGGGCGGTGGACTGCGTCGAACGCCTGCTCAGAGTTGGGCTTTGAGTCACGAGTTCATTCCGTCAGTTGTGAAGCCTGAATCAGACAATGTGCCTGATCAGGCATTCTGCTTGATGAGGTCTTCGGCTTCCTTGAACCATGCATCCGCAGCACCGTCGACGGTGAGCTTGCCGAAGTTCAGGTCCGAGGCGACGCGCTTGAAGGAAGTTTCCAGCGTGCCGAAGCCGACGATGGGCGGCTCGGGGGCGTCCTTGAGGTACTGCTCGATGGACTTTTCGTAGTCCACCACGAGCTTGTCGGTACCTTCGAAGGTGGTGCCGTCGCGCTGGGTCTTGGACGCCGGAACGCCGCGGGAGGTCTTGAAGATCTGGCCTACCTCGGGGTCGTTGACCATGAAGTCGATGAACCGGGCTGCAGCGTCCTTGAACTTGGTCTTGGCACTGGCCACCATCAGCATGGACGGCTTGAGGAACAGGCCCAGGTTGTCCGGGTCGTCGGAGGGTACCGGAACCAGCTTGAGCTCCTTGGCGCCGCTGTCCGCCAGGTAGCCGGCCATGAAGTTGTCCCAGGTGACCTCGGTGGCGGTGACGTTGGAACCGAACGGAGACTTGGGTGCCAGCTGCGTGACGCGCTCTTCGGAAACGATGGCCGGGGTGCCGCGAAGGCCGGCGGGGAGGTTCCACCACTTCTTCAGGTCGTCCTTGGTGAAGCCGAGCTTGCCGTCCTCGGTGAAGGCTTCGATGTTGTTCTGGCGGAGCCAGATGTTGAACATCCACCAGACACCGGTGTAGTCGGTGGAGCCGAACAGGGCGCCGGAGCTCTTGGTGCCCACCTCCGTGAGGAACTCGTTGAACTCCTTGTAGGTCCACTTGCCGGTGGGCTCCGCGATGCCGAGTCCGGCCAGTTTGGCGGGGTCGTAGTAGACGGCGAACGCGTTGGTGCTGGTGGGAATGCCGTAGGTCTTGCCCTTGATCTGGCCCGACGGCAGGAGGGACTTTTCGAAGGCGTCCGTGTTGATGTTGACGGTGCTGAGGTCCAGGAGCTGGTTGCGCTGGCCGTAGTCGCGCAGGTAGGACAGGTCCCACTGCATGACGTCCGGCAGGCCGCCGCCGGCGGCTTCGGTGGCACGCTTCTGCCAGTAGCCCGCGAAGTCGGTGAAGTTGCCGTTGACCTTGATATCCGGGTTCTTGGACTCGAACAGGGCAATGGCCTTGCGGGTGCGCTCGGCGCGGTCGTCGTTGCCCCACCAGGTGTAGTTGATGGTGACGGGGTTCTCCGCGGAACCGGTCTGTCCTGCGGTGCTGGATCCGGTGCCACAAGCGGCCAGTGCGGCGGCAGATGCGGTACCGACGGCAACGGTAGTGAGGAAATGCCTTCTATTGATCACGGGAGCCTCCTTGCTCGATGTGTGCAATCCCTGATCTCATCTACAACGTGAGTAGTGAGCTGGCTTACACGGCTTCTGAAACGATACAATATCCGCATTCCCCGATTTGGGCAAGCGTTTTCCAAAGTTCCGATTTCTTATCCAGGTTTCACCCTTCCAGCAGACAAAGGAGTCCCATGACCACGCAGGAAACCACCGGCCCGGCGAGCGTTTGGAACAACGTCAAAGGCATCGCCTTCGGCGGAGACTACAACCCCGAGCAGTGGCCCGTCAGCGTCCGGCTTGAGGATCTGGAGCTGATGAAGGAAGCCGGCGTGAACTTCCTCAGCGTCGGAATCTTCTCCTGGGCGCTGCTGGAACCGGCGGAAGGGCAGTACCACTTCGGCTGGCTGGACGAAGTACTGGACAACCTTGCCGGCATCGGCGTCAAGGTGGCCCTGGCCACCGCCACCGCCGCCCCGCCGGCCTGGCTGGTACGCAAGCACCCGGAAATCCTCCCCGTCACGGCTGACGGAACGGTGCTGGGACCGGGCTCGCGGCGGCACTACACGCCGTTGTCGGCCGTCTACCGCCGGTACGCGAAGGGCATCACGCGGGTCCTCGCGGAGCGCTACAAGGACCACCCCGCACTGGCACTCTGGCACGTTGACAACGAATTGGGCTGCCACGTCTCGGAGTTCTACGGTGAGGAGGACACCGTCGCGTTCCGGGCCTGGCTGGAGCGGCGCTACGGCACCATCGATGCGCTCAATGCGGCCTGGGGAACAGCCTTCTGGAGCCAGAACTATGGTTCATTCGAGGAAATCCTGCCTCCCGGAGTTGCTCCCAGCACACTGAACCCGGGCCAGCAGCTGGACTTCCAGCGGTTCAACTCCTGGGCCCTGATGGACTACTACCGCGACCTCGTCTCCGTACTCCGCGAAGTAACCCCCGGAGTCCCCTGCACCACCAATCTGATGGCGTCCAGTGCCACCAAGTCCATGGACTATTTCGACTGGGCCAAGGACCTGGACGTCATCGCGAACGACCACTACCTCGTCGCCGCCGACCCCGAACGGCACGTGGAACTCGCGTTCAGCGCGGATCTCACGCGGGGAATTGCGGGCGGTGACCCGTGGATCCTGATGGAACATTCGACGTCGGCCGTTAACTGGCAGCCCCGCAACCAGCCAAAGATGCCTGGCGAGATGCTCCGCAACTCCCTGGCGCATGTGGCGCGAGGCGCCGATGCAGTGATGTTCTTCCAGTGGCGCCAGAGCTTTGCGGGCTCCGAAAAGTTCCACTCCGCCATGGTCCCGCACGGCGGGCGCGAAACGCGCGTGTGGCGCGAAGTGGTGGACCTCGGGGCTGCCCTCAAGCGGCTTGAGCCGGTCCGCGGTTCACGGGTGGAATCCCGGGCGGCCATCGTCTTTGACTACGAGGCATGGTGGGCCAGCGAGATCGATTCGAAGCCCAGCATCGACGTCCGGTACCTGGACCTGCTGCGGGCCTTCCACCGCTCGCTGTACCTGCGGGGTGTTTCCGTTGACGTGGTGCACCCGTCGGCATCGCTGGAGGGGTACGACCTGGTCCTTGTCTGCACGCTGTACTCCGTGGCCGATGGCGCGGCGGCCAATATCGCGGCTGCCGCTTCCGCCGGGGCCACCGTCCTGGTGAGCTACTTCAGCGGGATCGTGGACGAGAAGGACCACGTCCGACTGGGCGGCTACCCGGGAGCGTTCCGCGAACTGCTGGGCGTGCGGGTGGAGGAATTCCACCCCCTGCTGGCCGGCTCGCAGCTGAAGCTGAGTGACGGCACCGTTTCCGCCGTCTGGAGCGAACACGTCCACCTTGCCGGTGCGGAAGCGGTCCAAACATTTACCGGGTACCCGCTGGAGGGCGTGCCGTCCCTGACCCGCCGCGCCGTGGGCAGTGGAGCCGCGTGGTATCTCGCCACGTTCCCGGACACCGACGGCATTGAGGCCCTGGTGGATCGGCTCCTGGCGGAATCCCGCGTTGCTCCTGCGGCGGTTGCGGATTCCGGCGTGGAGGTGGTTCGCCGGCGTTCGGCTGACGGGCGCAGCTTCCTGTTCGCCATCAACCACACCCGCTCTGACGCTTCGGTGGAGGCTGCGGGAACGGACCTGCTGACCGGCGGGGCATTCGGTGGGATTATTGCGGCCGGGAGCGTGGCGGTGATCGCCGAGGACTGACCTCCCTTCTTGGGGTGCCGCTTCAGCGCGGCGCCCCTGGTGCCGGGCGACAAGAGGGTCCCGCTCCCCTGGATGCTCCCGCGAGAATATATGTACGACGGCGGCGCCTCCCTTGGGCGCCGCTTCAGCGCGGCGCCTCGTGGCGGACGGCAAGGGGCCTCGCTCCCGCTCATTTGGCATACGACGGCGGCGCCTCCTTGGGCGCCGCCTCGGGACTTGGGGGGGCGCGGCACCTTGCCGCACCCCAGGCCGGTTTCGCTGTTCCGGCTTTGTGCGCTGCCGCCCCCCCGCGTTTTCCACATAGCAATTTTAAGCAGCAGGTTTTGTCGGACCCTGCTGGAAGACTTTGTTTATGGAAGCGGTTGGGGCGTTGGCAGAGGTAAGCGGGGCGGGCAATCTTGGTGTGCCGCCTGTTCCGGCTGAATTGCCGGCTGCCACTGCCTCGTCGGTTGACACTGTCCGGAATGCAATGCCTGGCGTCCCGCTCGGCGCCGCTGTCCGGGAGGCCCACGTTGCTATGCCGTCGGTGGCTGATGTCCGGGAGGCCCATGGTGCTATCCCCGGTGTCGGCGCGATCCGGGACGCCCTGGCGGCTGTCCCGTCGGTTGCCGCTGTCCGGGAGGCCTTGGATGCGGTGCGGGTCTGCGCTGATGGTGCCGGCATGATTGATCAGCTGCGGGAGCTTGAGGACCTGAAATCTGCTGCGGCTGCTAAACAGGCCGATATCGCTGTTGCCTTTGACCTGTTCCAGCGCCGGGTCCAGGCCGCCGCCGGGGTTCCTGCCGATGAACTCAGTGCCGGCGTGGGTGCCCAAATTGCGCTGGCGCGGCGCGAGTCGCCGTCGCGCGGAGGGAGGCTGCTGGGCCTGGGCAAAGCCCTGGTCACCGAAATGCCGCGAACGTTCGCCGCGCTGCGGAACGGGCAGCTGAATGAATGGCGCACCACGCTGGTCGTGCGGGAAACAGCCTGCCTGTCGGCCGAGGACCGGCAGGCGGTGGACGAGGAGCTCGCCGCGGACACCGGCACGTTCACCGGCGCCGGAGACAAAGCCATTGTTGCCGCTGTCCGGGCCGCCGCCTATCGGAAGGATCCCCAGTCTGTGGCGCGGCGGGCCAGCCACGCCGTGACCGAACGGACCGTGTCGTTGCGTCCGGCGCCGGACACCATGACGTACCTGACCGCGCTGCTGCCCGTCGCCGAGGGTGTGGCCGCGTACGCGTCGCTTACCCGGCATGCCGATACCTTGCGGGCCTCCGGGGATGAACGCTCCCGCGGACAGATCATGGCCGATTCCCTGGTCGAACGCGTCACTGGCACCCCGGGCGGGATCACCGGGATCGACATCCAGCTCGTCATGACCGACCGCACCCTCTTTCAAGGTGACAGCGAACCCGCCCGACTCAACGGCTACGGCATAGTCCCCGCACAATGGGCACGCGAAACCATCCTGAACAGGACAACCGGCACCACTGCAGCGGGGATGGCCGCCCCGGACGCTGGTTCTGGTTCTGGTTCTGGTTCTCCTGACCAGCATGAATTGTCCGTTTGGCTCCGCCGGCTCTACACAGCCCCCGGCAGCGGCGAGCTGGTCGCGATGGACTCAAAAGCCAGGTTCTTCCCGCCCGGGCTCCGCCGCTTCCTCCAAATACGCGACGACACCTGCCGGACCCCGTACTGCGACGCTCCGATCCGGCATGACGACCACATCATCCCCTGGCACAACGATGGCCCAACCACCGCCGGCAACGGCCAAGGGCTCTGCGAAGCCTGCAACCACACCAAGGAAAACCCCGGCTGGACCGCCACACGCATCGCCGGGGGTCGCCACACCGTCGAAACCCGGACCCCAACGGGCCACACTTACCACTCCACCGCGCCCCCACTTCCCGGGACGCCGCTTATTGGCGCGCCCGTCAAGGCTCCAACTCCAATACCGCTAACCACTGGGGGACGTGGAGTCGATCCAGCAGCGAGGGAATGTGCGGAGCACGCCAGCCAGCAGAAACCAGGCGTCATTGTGTTGGGCCGCGTCATGCAACACCATCCCCAGGTTTCGCGTGAAAAGGTGCGTCCAAGAAGCTCCCCTTGAACAGCTCCACGTATATAGCTCCGGCTTAAACAGCTCCGCCCCGGAAGGAACCGAAGGGTTCCCGCCGGGACGGTGCTGCCACCCGCCGTCGGACGTTAGGGGGCGGAGGAGGCTTCCACCCGATCTGTCCGGAGCCGTGTTGGCGGTGTGAAAACTAGCTGCTGATGGCTGACTTCATCTCGTCGTGCGCCTTCTTGCCGGCTTCCTCCGTGGACAGCCGTTCGAAGAGGACCTCGGAGGTGTACCGCTTGATGATCTCCTGGATGGAACCGGCGCCCTTCGGCGGCGGAGCCGGAGCCTCGCCAAGCTCGTCCTTGATCTGGTCGATGAACTTGACCACCTTGACGTCTGCCGGGGTCAGCTTGGATTCGATGGCTGCCCGGACCTCGGAGTTCGGGTAGACGCCACGGTCAGCAAGGAGTGTTTCGCCGGCCTTGACGTTGTTGGCCAGGAAGTTGATGAACTTGGCAGTTTCCTCAGGATGCTTGGTGCGCGAGGAGGCTGACCAGAACTGCGAGGCCTTGTACCAAAGGCCGGCGTCAGCGGCAGACCCTGTCTTGGTGGGGAACCGCAGGATCTTCAGGTCGCTGCCGGAAGCCTTTTCCAGGGCAGGAGCCTGGTTGGACCACCAGAACGCCATGCCGTTCTTGCCGGTGGCGAGGCCACTCTGGTCCAGCGGGGCAGCCTCGGCTTCAACAACCTCGGATGCCGTGGGAACTGCCTTGTTCTCGCTGAGCTGCTTCAGGAACGCCCACCATTCGGCGATGTCACTGGGCTCGAAACCCAGCTTGCCGTCAGACGTGTACAGGGACTTGCCGTTCTGGCGGAGCCAAACGCCGAGTGAAGCCTCATCGGTTCCGTAGGCGGCGGCGCCGTAAGTGCCCTTGGGGGATTTTTCCGTGATTTCGGAGGCGATCCGCTCGAAGTCATCCCAGGTCCACTTGGAGTCATCCGGCAGCGGGACGCCGGCTGCCTCGAAGACGGCCGGGTTGGCCAGGATGGTGGCGGCGTTGATGCCTGCGGCGATGCCGGTCAGCCCGTCCTCGCTCTTGCCTGCATTCAGCGCGGCTTCATCGAGCTTGGACGTGTCGATCTCGTATTTGGAGAGATCCAACAGGGCGCCGCGGCTTGAGTATTCGGTGATGTACTTTTCGTCCATCTGGATGATGTCCGGGGCGTCGTTGGCGGCAACCTGGGTGGCGAGCTTATCCCAGTAACCGCTCCAGTCGCCGAACTCCGGCTTGATCTTGATGTTGGGGTTCTCGGCCTCGAACTGCTTGATGGCCTCCTGGGTCAGCTGGGCGCGCTTGTCGCCGCCCCACCAGGAGAACCGCAGTTCCACAGTGCCGTCGGCGTTTTGCGGGGCGGCTCCCCCGCCGCAGGCACTAAGGGCCATAACGACGGCGGCTGCAGCGGCAACCACGCCTGTCTTACGGATGCGGCGGGCTGCGCCACGGGATGGAGTCTCTGCCGATTGCTTTGCAGCAGACGCAGAACGGTGGAAAAGCGGCACTGGGTACTCCGATCTTCTTTGATCTAGGTGCTGGGGATGGTTTGCTTCGGATGCTGGTGTTGCAGGGTTTCAGTATTTCTTGATGCTGGGGCAGTTAGCGGGAAAACGCTTTCTGCACCTAATGCTACAAGTGAAGAACTTGTATTACAAGAAGTTGGCGAGGGCAATTTTACGGGCGGTTTCGTTCCGGCAGCCCAACGGCCCGCCGCGGGGACGGGCCGTCGGACTGCGCTGCAGGTGCCCTGGAAAGTCGCCTGATCGCGGCGCCCGTCAGGTCCTGCAAAGTGCAGGTTACTTGATGCCGGTGGTGGCGATGCCCTTGATGAGGAACCGCTGGCCGAAGAGGAAGACGAGGAAGACCGGCAGCAGGGACACGATGGACATCGCGAACAGCGATCCCCAGCTGGTGGCGGACTGCGAGTCCACGAAGGCGCGCAGTGCCACGGGGACGGTGAACATATCCGGGTCCGTCAGGTAGATCAGGGCTCCGAAGAAGTCGTTCCAGGTCCAGATGAAGGTGAAGATGGTGGTGGTGGCCAGCGCGGGGACCATCAGCGGCAGGATGACCCGCAGGAAGATGCGCGGGTGGCCGGCGCCGTCGATCCGGGCCGCTTCATCCAGTTCGCGCGGGATGCCGCGGATGAACTGGACCATCAGGAAGACGAAGAACGCTTCGGTGGCCAGCAGCTTGGGCACGATCAGCGGCCAGAAGGTGTTCACCCAGCCGATCTGCGAGAACAGGATGTACTGCGGAACGATGACCACGTGGAACGGCAGCATGATGGTCAGCAGCATGATGCCGAAGAACAGCTTCTTGCCGGTGAACTGCAGCCGGGCGAAGGCGTAGGCGGCCATGGAGCAGGAGATCAGGTTGCCCAGGATCGAGCCGATCACCACGATGGCGGAGTTGATCATGTAGTGCCCGAACGGGTGGGTCAGGGCGGACCAGCCGTCCGTGTAGTTGCTCATCTCCAGGCTGTCGAGCCAGAGCCCGGGTTCGCGGAAGATCAGTTCGTTTGCCCGCAGCGAGGAGACGATCATCCACAGCAGCGGGTAGATCATCAGGCCGCCGGCAAGGATCAGGATGGCGTGCTTCATCAGTGCTTTACCGCGCTGGGCCCTGCTGAAGGCGAGGGTGCCGCGGGACTCGCGGACCTTGGGCTTGCGGTGGTTCGTAGGCTTGCCCGGCCCTGACTTCTTGTCCGGGGTGGGCAGCGTCTCCAGCTTAGTCGTCATAGAAAACCCAATACTTAGAAGCGATGAAGTTGATGGCGGTGAAGACACCGATGATGACCAGCAGGAACCACGCCATGGCGGAGGCGTAGCCCATGTCGAACTGGCCGAACCCCTTTTGGTAGAGGTACAGGGTGAAGAACATCGTGGAGTCGGACGGGCCGCCGTTGCCGCCGGAGACGATGAACGCCTGGGTGAACGACTGGAACGAACCGATGATCTGCAGCACCAGGTTGAAGAAGAGGATGGGGCTCAGCATCGGCATGGTGATCCGCCAGAACTGCTGCAGCGTGGTGGCGCCGTCAACCTTTGCGGCCTCGTAGTACATCACCGGAATCTGCCGCAGGCCGGCCAGGAAGATGATCATGGGGGCGCCGAAGGTCCACACGTGAAGCAGGATGATCGATCCGAGCGCGGTGCTGGGATCGGAGATCCAGCCCGGGCCCTGGATGCCGAACATCGCCAGGACCTGGTTGACCAGGCCGGTGGTGCCGAAGATCTGCTTCCACAGGATGGCAACGGCCACCGAACCGCCCAGCAGGGACGGCAAGTAAAACACGGAGCGGTAGAACGGCAGTCCGCGCAGGCCTTTATCCAGGACCAGGGCGATCAGCAGTGCCACGGCCAGCTGCAGCGGAACGCCGACCAGGACGTAGGTGAACGTTACGCCGAGCGAGTTGTGCAGCCGGGCATCGGTCAGCATCCGGGTGAAGTTGTCCAGGCCCACCCATTCCGGGGGCTGGAGCAGGTTGTAGTCCGTGAAGGATAGGTACAGGGACATGATCATGGGCCCGATGGTGATGGCCACAAGGCCCACCAGCCACGGCAGAAGGAAGATATAGGCGGCCTTGTTATCCCGGCCGTTCGCCTTCTTTTCCTCGGCGGAGAGTTTGCCCTTGCGGCGGGAAATCGAGCTGAGCTCGCTGATGGCGCTCACCGCAGTTGCCCCGTCCCGTTCAGGCCCGCTGCTGCCGGCGCATGCGCCGGGCGCGGTGTCCTGGGTATGTGTTTTGCGGCCATGTTGTCTCCTTTGGTCATCGTGGCCTCCACGTTCTTGGTTATCGCCGGGGCGATGTGTTCGAGCACCTTGCGGCTCCGGGGTCCCGCCGCAACAGCGTCAGGAGTGCGTGGTCCGGATGCCACCGGTGGTGCTGGTGAAAAAGCGGCTCCGTACCAAAGTAAACGGTTTCTTGACTCCTGTATAGCCCTTTGTTAGTTTTTGAGAAAACGCTTTCTTGTTACGCGCATCACCCAACACTAGATCACACAACCTGAGGGGCAGGACAATGCGGTTTCGTCTCAAAAAGTCAGTAATGGGGGTGGCCGGCGCAACAGCGGCGATGGCCCTGGTTCTCACCGGATGCGGCAGCAGCCCGGAGACCGGAAAGGTGGGGACTGTCGAAGATCCTGTCACCATCCGGTTTGCCTGGTGGGGCAACGATTCCCGCGCCAAAACCACCCTGGAGGTCATCAAGGACTTCGAGGCTGCGAACCCCACCATCAAGGTCCAGGGCGAAAACACCGAGTTCAGCTCCTACTGGGACAAGATGGCCACCCAGATCGCCGGCGGCACTACACCGGATGTCTTCGCCATGAGCGGCGCCTACCCCAGCGAATATGCCACCCGCGGCGTCCTGCTGGACCTGGACGAGGTCAAGGACCAGATCGACACCTCCAAGTTTGCCGAAGGGACCGTGGACCTCGGCAAAATCGACGGCAAGCAGTACACCATCACGGCCGGCGTTAACGCCATGTCCATGGTGATTGACCCGAAAGTCTTCGAGGCTGCCGGAGTGGAGCTGCCCGACGACGAGACCTGGACCTGGGACGACTACGCGGACATCGCCGCCGAGATTACCCGGAAGTCTCCTGCGGGAACGTTCGGAACCACCCCGATGACCAACGACTCGTTCCTCGCGGTGTGGGCCCGCCAGCACGGCGAGGACCTCTACACGGATGACGGCAAGAACCTTGGCATCAGCGAGGACACCGCCACAAAGTGGTTCGAGATGAACAAGAAACTGATGGAAACCGGCGCAGCCCCCTCGGCCTCCCAGACTGTTGAGGACAACTCGGCCCAGCCGGAGCTGACGCTGATGGGCCAGGGCAAGCAGGGCATGAAGATCTCCTGGAGCAACCAAATGAACTCCTACTCGGGTTCACCCCTGGTCATGATGAAGCTGCCGAACGAAAGCAAAGAGCCCGGCACGTGGCTGCGGTCGTCCATGGAATACGCCATCTCCTCCAAGTCGGCACACCCCAAGGAAGCAGCCATGTTCATCAACTACCTGGTGAACAACGTGGACGCGGCCACCAAGATCAAGAGCGACCGCGGCATGCCTGCCAACACCGATCTCAAGGCCGCCATCACACCCCTGCTAAAGGAATCCCAGCAGAAGGAAGCGGAATACCTGGACCGCGTCGCTGAGATGAAGATCGAACCGCCGCTGCCCTTCCCCGCCGGGTCGTCGGCCACCATGGAGGTCATCAACCGGCTCACCACGGACGTCCTGTTTGGAAAGACATCACCGCGCGACGCCGCCAAGAGCTTCATCCAAGAGGTCAACTCGAACCTGGGCTGATCCCCGTACGGCAGATCAGAGCAGGCAGGCAACAGCCGGACGCCCAACAAGCAGCTTCAACCAAACACAACCAGAGGAGGCAGGCCAGTGAGTGCCGATATGTGCCCTGCACGCCCCAGTGCCATTGCCGGTTACGAGGACTGGCCTGCCTACGTCCGCCAACATCCGCGCTACCGTGCCGCCACCCCCGGGGCCCAGGAACTCTCGGACGCGCTGGGCGTGCCCGCCGTGTCCCGCCTTCCGGAGGTGACAATCCAGTGGGAAGAAACGTACGACGGCGTCACCACCTCCCAGCTCAGCTGGCAGTTGGGCTTCGGGCCGGCAACCACCGGCTGGCTGGTCAGGCCTGCGGACTCCGCAGGCCCGCTGCCCGGAGTCCTCGCGCTGCACTGCCACGGCGGGAACAAGTTTGGCGGTGCGGACCGGCTGGTGGAGCTTCCAACGAACCATCCCTCTGCCGAGACCGCCCGCGCCGGCCATTATGACGGACACGCCCTCGCCACCGAGACTGCCCGCAGGGGCTTTGCCGTCCTGGCCCATGACAGCTTCGCCTGGGGCAGCCGCCGCTTCGACCTCTCCAGTCCCCCGTGGCGGACCGCCTCCGCGCTGGAGGGGCGGCGGGCGCAGTGGCGGCAGGACGGCGTCGTGCCTTCCGAGGCGGACGACTACAACGCCGCGGCCGCGTTCCACGAAGACACCGTTGCCAAAACAGCCGGGCTTGTGGGCACCAGCCTGGCCGGTATGGTGGCCCACGACGACCTCGCCGCACTGGACATCCTGGCCGGACTGCCGGGAGTGGACGCAGAGCGCCTGGGCTGCATTGGCTTCTCCGGCGGCGGGGGGCGGTCGCTTGCCCTGGCGGTACTCAGCCCACGGATCCGGGCGTCGGTGGTGACGTGCATGATGACCACGTTCCAGTCGCTCCTGCCCGCGTACTTGGACGCCCACTCATGGCTGCTCCAAACGCCCGGGCTGTGGAAATTGGGCGATTGGCCTGAACTGACTGCCCGGTCAGATGCCGACTTCCTGGTGCAATACGCGCTGGCCGATGAGCTGTTCCCGGAGGACGGGATGCGGCAGGCCCACCGGGTGCTGGAAACGCTGCACCGCGACGGGAAGTACACCGGAGCCTTCTGGCCCGGCGGCCACGTCTTCACCGCCGCAATGCAGGAAGAAGCCATCGATTTCCTGGCCGGCGCCCTGCACCTCAAGACTCCATCCACTACAGCCCTTTAGCCTCAAGGACCCTTTGATGACTCAGCAATCCGCCACTGCGGAACACGGCAGCAGCCCCCGCCACGCCGCGCCTTTACCGGCCGCCGTGCCGCGCATCGCCCTGGTGGGCGTCCACGGCTTCGGCGAACGGCACCTGGCCAACCTCGCGCGGCTGGAGGAGGCCGGCGCCGTCGAACTGGTCGCCGTCGCTGACCCCAACCCTCCGGAGCCGGGCAAACTCGCGGAATCCGTTGCGGTCTTCCCCGACCTGGACCTGCTGCTCGCAGCCCAGCCGGGAGCCGACGTCGTCATCCTCGCCACCCCTATCCAGACGCACGCGCCGCTTGCCGTCGCAGCCCTCCGGGCGGGCATGGACGTCTACGTTGAAAAGCCCCCGGTAGCGTCGCTGGCCCAGTTCAAAGAGGTCCTGGCAGCCGCCGAGGCAACAGGCAAACTGGTCCAGGTAGGCTTCCAAAGCCTGGGGTCCCACGCCCTGCCCGCCATCCGGGACCTCGTTGAGTCAGGCGGCATCGGGGATGTCCTGGGCCTAAGCGCCAAGGGCCAGTGGGTGCGGAACAAGGCATACTTCAAACGCTCGCGCTGGGCCGGGAAGCGCAACCTGGACGGCATCGACGTTGTGGACGGCGTGGCCACCAACGCGCTGGCGCACGCAGTCGCGACGGCCCTGCACATGGCCGGGGCACACACGCTTGCGGACGTCGCATCGGTGGACACGGACCTTTACCGCGCCCACGAAACCGAGAGTGATGACACCTCGGTGATCCGGGTCCGCACCGCCCACGGCACCACCCTTCTCTGCGGCCTGACCCTCTGTGCTCCCAAACAGCTGGATCCCTCGGTCACCGTGCACGGCACCCGGGGCGAGATCACCCTGTTCTACACAAAGGACGAGGTGGTCATCACCACCCCGGACGGCGAGCGCCGGGAAAGCTTCGGCCGGACGGACCTGCTCGAAAACCTCCTGGAGGCCCGCGCCACGGGTGCGCCACTTCTGTGCTCGCTGCCGGACACCGGCGCCTTCACCACGGTGCTGGAAGCCATCCGCACCGCCCCGGCCCCGCAGGCCATCGGTCAGGACCACATCAGCTGGGAGGGCGACGGTGACGACGCCCATCCCGTGGTCCCCGGCATCGCAAACCTGATTGACCGCGCTGCCAAGGCGCAGGCAACCTTCGCCGAACTTGGCGTCCCCTGGGCACGCGCCCTTCCGCCGGTCCGCTCGCTGACCGTAGACGGGCGTGCGGTGGCGGATTACCAGGACGGCAGCCGCATCCGTGCCGTTTCCTCGCCGCGGCCCTACCTGCACCCCGTCCGCACGCTGGCCGGCACCGTGGTGACCGACCACCAGCCGTTTGACCATGTGTGGCACCTGGGCGCGGGCGTGGCGCTGCAGGACGTGGACGGCATCAACTTCTGGGGCGGCAGGACTTATACGCGCGACGCCGGGCAGTACGTCTGGCGGCCCGATCACGGCAGCATCTCCGTCACCGAAACCGTCCTGGAGCAGACCGCCGCCGTGTCCGGCGGCGCTGCCGGCAGGCTGCAGGAGGCGCTCAGCTGGAACGGACCCGACGGCAAGCCCGTCCTCGCGGAAGACCGGTCCTGGCGCTGGCAGGGCATCGGCCCAAGGGTGTGGGCCCTGTCCCTCGAGTTCGCCATCTCCCCCGCCGGCAACCACCCGGTCAGCCTGGGCAGCCCCGGCTCCAACGGCCGCCATGAGGGTGGCTACGGCGGCTTTTTCTGGCGGCTGCCGGAGTGCCGCAGCACTGCTGTGTGGACCCCCGCGGGCACCGGCGAATCGGGGGTGCACGGCAGCGTGGCGCGCTGGCTCGCCTGGTCTGGAAAGTTCGGCCCGGGAACGGCCGACGGCGAGGCCACCCTGGTTTTCGTTGCTTCCGACGGCTCCACGGACCCCTGGTTCGTCCGCCTGGAAGGGTATCCCGGCGTGGGCCAGTCACTCGCCTGGGACACTCCAGTCATCGCCGAACCCGGCAACCCGGTCCGGCGCAAAATTTCCGTCTTTATTGCCGACGGCATTCTGAACACCACCGACATCGAAGCTTTGATCAACCAACAGGGGGACCTTTCATGACCCAGACAACAGCCGCCGCTCCGCCAGCCCTCCGCGTATCACCGGCATCAGCTGCGGACCGGGAGGTCAAGCGCCGCCGGGTCCTGGACATCCTTGACGCCGCCGGCCGGGACTCGCTTCTCCTGACAACGCACACGGCACTGACCTGGTACCTGGACGGCAGCCGGGTCCACATCAGCCTCGCCGGCGATCCCATCGCCGCGGTGCTGGTGGACCGCGGCGGCGACCACCTGGTGACCTTCAACAACGAAGCCGGCCGTATCGCCGCCGAGGAGCTCCCGGCCGGGGTCTCCTTGCACACCGTTCCCTGGTACGGAAACCTGCACGAGGCTGCCGCCGCCGTCGGGTCTTCCCCTGCCGGAGCCCAGGCTCCGCTGGTGGAAGCGGACGTCGCGTCCGAGCTGCGCGCCGCCCGCCAGCAGCTGCTTCCCGCCGAAAGCGCCCGCTACGCCCTCCTCAGCGCCGAGCTGGCAGCCATCATGACCGATGTGCTGTCCACCGCACGGCCGGACACCACGGAATTTGAGCTGGTGTCCGCCCTGGCCGCACGCGTGGTGGCGGCAGGAGCGGAACCGCTTGTCCTGCTGTGCAACGGCAGTTCCCGCAGCACGTTCCGCCACCCGCTGGCCACCCATTCCCCCCTTGGCCGCCGCGCGATGGCCGTGGTCTGCGCGCGCCGGGACGGCCTGGTTGCCAACATCACCCGCTGGGTGCGGTTCGACGCCGGCACCCTGGAGGAGCGGGACGCGGAGGCCCGGATCGCCGCAGTGGAGGCGGACATCTTCGACGCCACCGTCCCGGGCGCGCGGCTGGACCGTATTTTTGCCGAAATTCAGGCATCGTATGTCCGTCACGGCTTCGGCGCGGACCAGTGGGAACAGCACCACCAGGGCGGTCCCGCCGGGTATGCGGGCCGGGACCCGCGGGTCACCTCGGCCGTGGCGGACACGGTGGTCCTGGGCCAGACCTTCACCTGGAACCCCTCCGGTCCCGGAGTCAAGATCGAGGACACCGTGCAGGTTACGGAGTCCGGCCTGCAGGTCCTCACGGTGGACCCCCGCTGGCCGGTGGCCATCGTGAACGGGCTGCAGCGCCCCGTCACGCTGCAGCTGTAACCCTCTCTCACGTGATGCCGGTTTCTCCCCGATCCCCCACGTGTCGCTACAGCCGGGGCGGCACGTGAGGGGGCGTCGGGCTGGGCGTACGACGGCGTCACGTCTGGCAGCCTTTTGGCCCACCGCAGTCGCCGCTCCCCCGCCAAACCGGGCCGCCGTGGTTGTGCGCTTGCCAAAAGCCGGCGCTGCGTGACGCCCGCCGGCCGAGCAGCACTCCGGACGTCCTGCCGCTTAAACTGAAACGCTCTATCACTCTCCTAAAGAAAGTGATAGAGCATCTCAGTTTAAGCGGCATTAAGTGCGAGAGCGTTACAGCTACGGCAGCACGAGTTCACCGTTCACCCGGCGCGGGATTCGCAGCGGGTTGGCCTCGTGCAGCGCCGGGTGCAGCACCATTTCCGGCGCGTCCTGGTAGGCGACCGGCCGCTGGAACCTGCGGACCGCCGTCGCGCCCACCGAGGTAAAGAGGGACGTGGTGGCCGGGTACGGGCCGCCGTGCTGCTGGGCCCAGTTGACGGCGACGCCGGTTGGCCAGCCGTCGAACAGGACCCGGCCGGCCAGCCCGGACAGCTGCTCCACGAGCGCTGTGATGTCCTCGCCGGACTGGGCGTGGAGTGTGGCTGTCAGGCTGCCCGGCACCTTGGCCAGCACCGCCGACAGTTCGGCCTGGTCCGCGTATTCGATCAGCATGGTGGTGGGTCCGAAGCACTCTTCGAGCAGTTGCTCCGGGTTCTCCAGCACCTTCGCGGCGGAGGTGGAGAAGACCACCGGCGCTGCACCGTTGGCTGCGGCATCCTGGTCCACGCTGCCGCTGACCACGTCCACCCCGGGCACCGACGCAAAGCTGCGGAGCCCATCCGGGTACGCCTCGGCGATCCTGCTGGTGAGCATACCGACGGCGGGCTTGTCCTTGCTGGCCTCCGCCACTTCCGCGGCAAAGGAGGTTCCTGCCGGAATGAAGACCAAACCCGGCTTGGTGCAGAACTGCCCCGCACCAAGCGTGAACGAGCCTGCCAGCCCCGCCGCGAGCTGGCCGCTGCGTTCTGCCAGTGCTGCAGCAGTGATAACCACTGGATTGAGGCTGCCCAGTTCCCCGTAGAACGGGATGGGATCGGGGCGGGAGGTTGCGAGGTCGAACAAGGCACGGCCGCCGGGGATGGATCCAGTGAACCCCACTGCCTTGATGGCCGGATCCTGGACCAGCGCGGTGCCCACCTCACGGCCGCTGACCAGCGCGAACAGGCCTTCCGGCGCTCCTGCGGCGCCGAGGGCATCAGCCACGATTTCCGCTGTCCGCTCGGACAGGCGCAGGTGGCCGGAGTGGGCCTTGACGATGACCGAGCAGCCCACGGCGAGGGCCGAGGCGGTGTCACCTCCGGCCACCGAGAAGGCGAACGGGAAGTTGGAGGCGGAAAAGACTGCCACCGGGCCGATAGGCCGCAGGATGCGGCGAAGGTCGGGCTTGGGAGGGGTGGAGGCCGGGTCCGCGTGGTCGATGATGGCCTCGAGGTAGGAGCCTTCGGTGATCACGCGGGCGAAGAGACGCAGCTGGCCGGAGGTCCGGGCCACCTCGCCGGTCAGCCGCGGGGCGCCAAGGCTGGTCTCCGAATCCGCAATGTCCACCAGTTCGGCAGCGTTGGCATCCAGCGCGTCAGCTACTGCCGTGAGCCAGACAGCGCGTTCGGCATCCGGTGCGGCGGCGGAAATCGTGGCTGCCTGGGTGGCGGCGGCGGTGAGTTCGGACAGGGAAAGCGTTGCAGTTGTCACTCAGGTACCTGTTCTTCGTCTGTAGTTTAAAGTTCGTCCCGGAACCGGAAGCCGAGGCCCGGCTGGCCGGCCAGGCTTACCCGGCTGTCGCTGAAGCGCACGGGAGATGGCCCGTCCAGGATGCCCAGCTGTTCGAAGGATGCTTCTTCCACGTCCTCCACGAGCGTGGGCTCCGCCAGGGTGAGCGCCAGCTGCCCGGAAAGTTCCGGCAGCAGGTGGGGCATCACCCGGATGCTGTTGGTCCGGGCCAGCTCGACGATCCGCCGGAACGGGGTAATCCCGCCCACCCGGATGATGTTGGGCTGGATGATGTCCACCGCCTCGGCGTCGATGAAATCGCGGAAGCGGTAGATGGTGTGCAGATTTTCGCCGAGCGCGATGGGCACAGGTGAATGCTTCCGGAGCCTGCGGTATGCCCACAGGTCGTCGGCGCGGATGGGTTCCTCCAGCCACTCCAGCCCGAAGCCGGACAGGACATCCAGGGCGCGGAGGGTGGTAGGGAGGTCCCAGCGCTGGTTGGCGTCGATCATCAGCTTCCGGTCGGGCCCCAGAACGGAGCGGACCGCGGCCACCCGTTCAGCGTCTTCCCGGATATCGGGCTTGCCTACCTTGATCTTTACCGCCTGGTGCCCGGCCGCAACCCACCGCTCAACCTGGGCAACGAGCTCTTCAAGGGTGTAGTGCAGGTTCACCCCGGACCCGTACACCTCCGCCGATTCCTGCCGCTGGCCCAGGAGCCCGGCCACGGATGTCTGGGAGCGGCGGGCCTGCAGGTCCCACAGGGCAAGGTCGACGCCGGCCATGGCGATGGTGGTCAGTCCCCCGCCGCCGGCCTCGTGCAGGCGCTTCCACAGCGCGTCCCAGACGGTCTCCGGATTGGCCGGCAGCCCCGTGACAAACGGGGCGATGTCGTAGTCCAGCAGCGCCTTGACGGCCTGCGGGCCGATGGTGGGCGTCCATGAAAAACCGTGCCCCGCGCCGCCGTCGTCCGTCTGGATCTCGGTGACGATCACGTGGTTCTCGGGTGCCTCGACGCCCCAGCTTCTGCGCAGCGGGACGGTGATGAGCCGGGAGGTCAGGCGGGTGATGCGGGGAACGGTGCGGACGGCTTCGGCCGCCGGGGCGCTCATCAGCGGCCGGCCAGCTCGTAGCCCTTGGCGAGGATGGACTTCAGCTGCACCAGCTGCTCCTCGGTGGGGTCCACCAGCGGCGCGCGCACGGAGCCTACCGGCAGCCCGCCCAGGCGCAGGCCGGCCTTGATCAGTGAAACGCCGAAGCCCGGGGTCTGGTCGCGGAGTCGGACCAGGGGCGCGTAGAAGCCTTCCAGCAGGGCGTTGCGGCGCTCCTCGTCGCCTGCCATGTAGGCGTCGTAGTAGGCCTTCGCGATCTCCGGGGCCATCGCGAAGGCGGCCGATGAATAGAGCGGGATGCCGAGGCCGCGGTAGGCGCCCTGCGTCAGTTCCGCGGTGAGCAGGCCATTGAAAAAGGCAAAGTCCTTCCGGCCGGTGGCCTTGACGGCGGACACAATTTCCTGGGCCAGGCCCACGTCCCCCAGCCCGTCCTTGAAGCCGACCACCTTCGGGTTGGCCGCCAGGCGGGCCATGGAAGCGGCCGTGAATTTGGCGTTGCCGCGGTGGTAGACGATCACCGGCAGGCTGCTGGCGGCAGCGACTGCTTCGATGTAGGCCACCAGTCCGTCCGGGGGTCCGGTGACCAAGTACGGCGGCAGGACCAGGAGGGCGTCCGCGCCGGCTTCTTCCGCGGCGCGGGCGGCTGCAAGGGCGTGGCCAAGCGGACCACCGGCGCCGGCTACTACCGGGACTTTTCCTGCCACAACCTCGACGGCGGCCGTCACCACAGTGCCGACCTCCTCGATGCTGAGGGCGTGGAATTCGCCGGTTCCGCAGGCGGGGAACACACCGCCGGGCCCGAACGGGAGCCGGGAGCTGATGTGTTCCTTCAGCAGCTCTACGTCAACGGCACCGTCGGCTGTGAACGGAGTGACGGGAAAGAACAGTACGCCGTCGAATTTCATGATGTCTCCTTGGTTCCGCTGCCGGCACTGACCAGCGCGGAGGTCTCGTCGTTGAGGGTGGGATGGGACTTGAGTTCCGTGCGCCAGCTGCGCGTGGGCTGCCAGCCCAGGAGTTCCTGGGCTTTGGCGATGGAGAAGGCGGGGCTGGTGCCGGTCAGCCCGGCACTGAGGGCTTCACTTCCGGGCAGGAACCTGGGCATCAGTTCGGCGAGGGGTGCCGTGGCCAGGGCGTCGGCCGCGCCCACGAAAAAGGTTTCCCCGTTGGGAATGGAGTCCATCTTCTGCAGCAGCAGGTCCAGGAAATCCGCCACATCCCGGGCATCCACGTAGTTGAACAAGGCCGGGGCGGACAGCGCCGGATCGGCCAGCCGCTCGGCGAGGGTGTGGCCCTGCTGCGTCGGTGCGCCGTCCCACTCCTCCGGGGAGATCACGAAGCACGGACGGAAGGCGGCATAACGGATCTTCTCCCCCTGCGCGGCAGCGAACATCTGCACGGTCTGCTCGGCGATGAGCTTGGACAGGGCGTAGGCATTCCACGGCCGCGGCGTGGTCCGCTCGTCAAGCGGGAACGCGGCCGGCAGCCACCCGGCGGGCGAACCGTAGCCGAGGACCGTGGGGCTGCTGGCCGTCACGATCTTCGGCACTCCCAGTTCCGTCGCGGCGCTGACCACTGCGAAGGCGAGCCGGGTGTTGGTGGCGAAGATGACGTCCTCGGGCGCGCTGAACGGAACCGCGATCGCCGCAAGGTGGATGACGGCGTCGGGCCTGGTCTCGCGAAGGAGCCGCAGTGCCTCCCCCGGGGCCAGGAGGTCGGCAGTTTCCTGCACGACGCCGGCCGGCAGCTGATCGGCCGGCACGGCGTCCCGGTCCACCGAGATGACGTGGTGGCCGGCTTCTGCAAGCCCCGCCACCACACTGCGTCCCAGCCGGCCGGAGCCGCCGGTGACGAAAATCCTGCTCATATTGGTTCCTTTAGGTTTTCAGGCGGTGGGCTAGGCGCCGCGTCGAAGGTCGACGCCGAGGTCCAGGTCCTCGATGCGGACGGGTAGGGACGATTCAAGCGAGCGGTTCCCGGCGATGCCCACCGAGACGGAGCGCAGTCCGTCCAGGTAACCGGACGGTCGGCCCAGGGGGTCTTCACCGGGTCCGTTGAAGAGGTCCGAGAGGAGGAGCTCGTCCCCGCCGCCGTGGCCTCCTTCGCCGTTGACGATCGGCACCTCGTAGGCAGCTTCCCAGTGGCGCTGGACCACGAGGCGTTCACCGTTGCGGCGGATGGCGTCGTCTTCCTCGACGGGGGTAGCACTCGGGTCCACCACGGTCTTTTTGTCCGTACTGCTGGTGACGGCGGCGCGTTCCACTACCTCGAGTTCGGCGCGGCCTTCGGTGCCGTTGACCGCCACGCGGTAGCCCTCCCAGGGGCTGTGTGCGTTCAGTGAGTAGCTCAGGCGCGGCCCGCCCTGGTATTCCACAACCAGCGCGAGGTTGTCCTCGATGGTGATGCCGCCGGTGAAGACGTCCTGGTCGCGGCGGTATCCGTCGTAGTGCTCGTTGTCCAGGAAGAGGGCCTTGAGCCGCTCGTCCTCGCGGAGGTCCAGCGTGAACGGGTCCTTTTCTGCGGTGGCCGGGGCGTCGGCGCTGGGAGTGCCGCGTTCGGGACGGGGGCCCAGGCCGCGTTCGACGGCGTTCTTGTCGCCGTAGAACTTCAGTCCGCCGGAGGCGAAGACGCGTTCGGGGACGTCATCGATCCACCAGTTGACCAGGTCGAAGTGGTGGGAGGCCTTGTGGATCAGCAAGCCGCCGGAGTTCTTCTTTTCGCGGTGCCAGCGGCGGAAGTAGTCAGCCCCATGGACGGTATCCAGGACCCAGCTGAAGTCGATGGAGGTAACCTTGCCGATCACACCGCTCTGGATGATTTCCTTGAGGGCGCTGTTCCGCGGCGAGTAGCGGTAGTTGAACGTGACCACCACGTTGCGGCCCGTCTCGTGCACGGCCTGGGTGATGCGCCGGCAGCCCTCGGCGTCGATGGTGAGCGGCTTTTCCACCACAACGTCGGCCCCTGCACGGAGCGCTTCAACAATGTAGTCGGCGTGGGTGTAGTCCGGCGTGGTCACCACTACGCGGTCGATGTTGTTGGCCTGGATGAAAGCGGTGAGATCTGCGGGATCGAACGAAGCAACAGGCCCCGGCGCACCCAGTTCCTGGATGAGCTTCTGGTAGAACTCCACGCGCCCGGGATTCACGTCGGAGAAGGCCACCAGCTCTGCGGTGTGGGCATAGTTGCCGAAGATTGCGCGGATGTACATTTCCGAGCGGCCGCCGGTGCCGATCAAGGCAATGCGGGCTTTACCGCCGGCTGCGGCAGCAGCGCCCACAGTTGCGGCGGTGTCCGGAGCAGCTGTTGCCGCCCCTGCAGCAGAACTGGATTCGGCTGTGTTGACCATGAGGGGTCCCTTTCGAAAGCTGATACCCGGCCGCCCGGCGGCCTCTGACGTTCGACAATCGGTGCAGTGCTGCACCTTGCCCAAGAAAGCGTTTTCTCAGGTCGCTATAAGATTTGTACCAAGGGGAATGTGCATCCGTCAACCATTATCAGCGTTGGGAGAAAACGGTTTCCAGTCCGGCTGCGGCCTTGGCTCCGCCGAATGGACAAAAAGTTGCTGGAAAACTTGGGAAAATGAGAGAAATCGCTTTCCCGCAGCGGTATATGCTGTGTTGGAAACGCCGTCGGGCAAAGGCGGCAGGAGCCTGCCATCGGGCAGCAGTACGCGCACGGACACCGTCCGCTGCGCCAAGGAAGGGACCAGCATGGTCAGGAAATCGGCAACCGGCCGGATTGGCATCGCGGATGTCGCCATCAAGGCAGGGGTTTCGCACGCCACGGTTTCCCGCGTAATGAACGGCAACTTCACAGTGGACCCGGACATCGCAGCCCGCGTCCGGGCAGCTGCGGCGGAACTGAAGTACCAGCCCAATCCTGTCGGGCGCAGCCTGGCCCTGGGTAAGACCGACACCATCGGGATAGTTGTGCCGGACCTGGCCAACCCCACCTTCCAGGCGATTCTTCGCGGCCTGAGCCGCGCCGCGGCGCAGGACAGCTACCGGGTCCTGATCGCCGATTCCTTCGAGGTTTCCAGCGAGGAGGCCATCCTCGCCGGCGAGGCCCGCCGCCGCTGTGACGGCCTCGTCCTCTGCGCTCCCCGCATGAGCGACGCCGAACTGGAAGAGATCGCACCCTCGCTGCACCCCCTGGTGCTGATCAACAGGACCACCGCAGCTGCCGGCGTACCCAGCCTGGTGGTGGACTACGGCCAGGGCGTGCAGGACATCGCGGAGCACCTGGTGGACCTCGGACACACCCGCCTGGCATTCCTTGCCGGTCCGCCCCGCAGCGCCTCGAACGGACTCCGGCTCCAGGGACTGGAGTCCTTCAAGGCAGCCCATCCCCAGGTGGAGGTGACCATGCTTGAAGGCGGATCCGACTTCGACACCGGACACGAGGCAGTGGACGCGGTACTTGAGAGCGGCGCCACGGGAATCCTGGCCTTCAACGACCTGGTGGCCATGGGCCTGATGAGCGGGTTGCATGAACGCGGCCTGGACGTGCCGGGAGACATCTCCGTCACCGGCTTCGACGATATTCCGTTCGCCAAATACACGACGCCGGCCCTCACCACGGCAGCGGTGCCCATCACGGAACTGGGCGAGCAGGCATGGCAGCAGCTGCGGGCGCTCATCCGCAAGGAGGAGAACGAGGCTCCGGGGAGCCGGTACCAGCCCAGGCTCGAAGTGCGTTCAAGCACCGGCCCGGCCAAGGCCCCCCGCACGGCAGTCCACGGCTGACGGGCCGGCGGACGCAAGCCCGCGCTACGGCCGGGCCGGTTCCGTTTCGGCGGAAGCCAGCCCGGCCTCTTTGTAGTACCCCTCAATGTGGGCGGCCACCAGCCTGGCCGCCTGCCCGCCGTCGTCGTTCCTGATGGCCGCCAGGATGTCCTGGTGCTCGGCCCGCAGCCGCGATGCCGTGGCCTCCCAGTCAGGCAGTCCGGACGTCAGCTCCGCCGCATATCCCTGAATGGACTCGCGGAGCGATCCCATCATCGCGCTCACAACGGCGTTGCCCGCGGCGTCGGCCAGCGCCAGGTGGAAACGGACGTCCAGTGCCAGGAAGTCGCTGACCGCGAGGTCCTCGGCAGCCATGGCTTCAAGAAGCGCCGAGGCTTCCTCCAGTTCCGGCGCATCCGGACCAGCTTTCGCCACGGCCCACGACTCCAACAGCACGCGGGTTTCCACGATGTCCGCCACCGGCAGGTGCTGGGTGGCCACGTGCAGCCGGAGGGCGGAGCCAAGCGCGGCCGTCGGATCCGAAATGACAACGGTTCCCGCTTCCGGGCCGGACCCTACGCCGGCCCGGACCACACCCATGGCCTCGAGGATGCGGATCGCCTCCCGGACCGAGGTCCGCGACACCTTCAGCTGTTCCGCCAGGGTGCGCTCGGCCGGAAGCCGGCCGCCCACGGTAAGCCGGCCGCCGGAAAGCTCGTTCTCGATCCAGGACAGGACAAGCTGGTGGGTACGCATACGTAAATAGTAGTTGATGTGGTTGGACCACATGCCTTAGAGTGTGGTTAGACCACAGAAGGTTCCGGACACGGACCCGCCTGCCCAATGGAGGACGCCATGACCCACACCATCCAGCCCAGCAACCCGGAGACGACCCCCGCGCCGGATGCCACCGACATTCCCGCCGCGCCGGCACCCGCCAAAGCACCGGCGTCGTCCGCTGTTCCGGCGGCACTGAAGCGGCGCATCCCCAAGTACTCGGACCTGGCTCCCCTGATGCAGTTCAAGAAGCCTGAGTTCAGCAAGGAGGCCCGGCTCAGGCGCGCCAGCACCATTTGGGAACTCCGGGACATCGCCAAGCGCCGCACCCCCCAGGCCCCGTTCGACTACACGGACGGTGCAGCCGAAGAGGAAATCACCCTCCGCCGCGCGCGCCAGGCCTTCCTGGACATCGAATTCCGCCCCGGAATCCTCCGGAACGTCTCCACCATCGACCTCAGCACCGAAATCCTGGGCAAGCCCTCCCGCCTTCCCCTGGGCATCGCCCCCACCGGGTTCACCCGGATGATGCAGTCCGAGGGCGAGTATGCAGGCTCCCAGGCAGCCGAAGCGGCGGGTATTCCCTACACCCTCTCCACCATGGGCACCGCTTCCATCGAGGACGTCGCCGCCGCTGCCCCGAACGGCCGCAACTGGTTCCAGCTGTACCTCTGGACGGACCGGGACCGTTCGCTGGAACTGATCGAGCGCGCTGCCAAGGCCGGAAACGACACATTGATGGTCACCGTGGACACCGCCGTCGCCGGCGCCCGCCTCCGCGACGTCCGCAATGGCATGACCATCCCGCCGGCACTGACAGTCAAGACCGTGCTGGATGCTTCCTACCGCCCGGCCTGGTGGTTCAACTTCCTCACGCACGAGCCGCTGACATTCGCCTCGCTGTCCCGCTACACCGGCACCGTGGCGGACCTCATCAACTCGATGTTCGACCCCACCCTCACCTTCGAAGACCTCGACTGGCTGCGCGAAACATGGAAGGGCAAGCTGGTGGTCAAGGGCATCCAGACCGTCGAGGACGCCCGCCGGGTGGTTGACCACGGCGCCGACGGTGTGGTGCTGTCCAACCACGGCGGACGCCAGCTGGACCGGGCTCCCATTCCGTTCCACCTGCTCCCCGAGGTCAAGCAGGCTTTCACGGTGGACAACACCGACGCCGCGCTCATGCTGGACACCGGCATCATGAGCGGCGCTGACATCGTGGCAGCCTTGGCCCTCGGTGCGGACTTCACCCTGATCGGCCGCGCCTACCTGTACGGACTGATGGCCGGCGGCCGCGCCGGTGTGGACCGCACCCTCCAGATCCTCGAGAAGGACATGGCCCGCACCATGGCGCTCCTGGGCGTCAGCAACATCTCGGAGCTCACCCCAGACCACGTCCGCCTGCTGAACAGGTAGGTCCTGCCCCAACTGAGTAGCGTCAAGTGTCGTTTTGAGGGGTCAAAACGACACTTGACGCTACTTACTTGGGCTAAGGGGCTACTTTTTGCGGCCGAACTTCGGCAAGTTGGCCAGCAGGTCGGCCGCACGGGTGGCCGCACGGCCCACCGTGCGGCCGATTTGCTGCGGAACGCTGTCATCGCTCAGCGGCTGCGTGGTGCCGCCGGGAATAACGACGGCGGGGCTCAGTTCGGCACCGTCCGGTGCCAGGACGCCTTCCGAGACGGCCTCGGCAGCCACCGCCTCGGGCGTCTCGCCGGCATAAGCGGCGTCAGCGCCCCGGGACGGGGCGGAGTCCCCGGCGGCGCGGCCTGCGGGACGGACCGGAGCAGCAGCGGGAGCCGACGAGCCGACGTCGAACGTTTCCAGCCAGCTGGCGATCCCTTCCAGCGGCTTGCGGTTCAGCGCGTAGTAGCGCTTCTGTCCCTGCGCCCGCATGCTGACCAGCTGCGCCTCGCGCAGGACCTTGAGGTGCTTGGAAATGGTGGGCTGGCTTGCTGCCAGTTCTTCCACGAGTTCCCCCACGGCCTTGTCTCCGGAGCGGAGGGAGACCAGGATGTCCCGCCGGGTTGATTCCGCAATGACGGCAAATACGTCGTCTGTCACCATGCCTCCCACCCTAACGACATATACGCCGAAAGGCATCAACTATTTCGTCAGCCAACTGGCTATTGCTGCCCATGCGGCGCAGGTGTTACAACGGTTGAACTGTGCCCCGGCCGGCCCGGCCGCCGCCACCTGAGACAAGGGGGTGGGCCATCATGGATGCCCTGCGCCGGCAACTGTTCAACATCATCGCTTTTGTGTTCCTGGGCCTTTTCGTCGCCGTGTGGGGCAGCGTGCTGCTCCGCGTCGGGTTCTGGGTGCCGGACGGAAGGACTGCCGCTCCCGCCCTGAACGGCGCATTGGTCACGGCGGCGGGCGTCCTGGCCACGTCGCTGAGTTCACTGACCGCGTCCGCCCTCGGATTCACCATCGCCGAGGTGCGGCACGCTGAGGGGTCTGGCCGCACCGAAACCCCCTTCAGCCCCGGCGACGTCACCGCCAGGCTGTCCGGACGGATCGTCGCGGCCATTGTGGTCTACATGGCGGTGGGGCTGCTGGTCCTGCTCCTCTGGCTGGCCAAGGGCACTGCGTCCACGGACCTGATCGGAGCGTTCGCCCTGTCGCTGCTGGGCTGGCTGATTGGCGCGGCAGGCGTGGTGTTCCAGACCGAAAAGGCTGCATCCTGATGCGGGCCGGGGGTTCGACGGGACACTAGTCGAACCAGGGATCGAGTCCATGCAGCGGGAACACGGCCTTGCGGGTGGCCATGACGGTACGGTCCACGGCGTCGTTGGGATCGAAACCGACCTCCCATGACCGCCACCACAGCTCCACGTCGTCGCCCATCAGGCCGGGCGTGGATGTGCCGAATTTCTCCTCCACATAATCGCGCCAGTCCTGCGGCACCGGGGTGCGCAGCGGCACCGGCCGCCCCGCGGCGATGGCCACCAGGTGACTCCAGGACCGCGGCACCACATGCAGGACGTTGTACCCGCCGCCACCGGTGGCGATCCAGCGGCCGTCGCAGTGGCGCTCAGCGAGATGTCCGACGGCGGACGCTGCCTCCCGCTGGCCGTCAACACTGAGATTGAGGTGCGTGAGCGGGTCCGTCCGGTGGGAGTCACAGCCGTGCTGGCTTACGATCACTTCGGGTTCGAAGGCGGCCACGAGCTGCGGCACCACGGCGTAAAACGCCCGAAGCCAGCCCGCGTCGCCTGTTCCGGCCGGCAAGGCGATGTTAACGGCCGTCCCCTCCGCCTGCGGCCCGCCGATCTCGTTGGCGAACCCGGTTCCGGGGAACAGTGTGAGGCCGGTTTCGTGCAGGGAAAGGGTGAGGACCCGGGGATCGTCCCAGAAGATGCTTTCCGTGCCGTCGCCGTGGTGGGCGTCAACGTCGATGTACGCCACCTTGCGGATGCCGCCGTCGAGCAGCTTCTGCACGGCAAGTGCGGCGTCGTTGTAAATGCAGAAGCCGCTGGCACGGTCCCGGGCCGCGTGGTGCATGCCGCCGCCGAAGTTCACGGCGTGCAGGGCTGACCCGTCCAGGATCCGGGACGCGGCCAGCAGGGATCCGCCCGCCAGCCGCGCGGCGGCTTCATGCATGCCGGCAAAGGCGGGGTCGTCCTCGGTGCCCAGGCCGCGGGATTCGTCCGATTCGGACGGGTCCTCGCTCACCCGCCGCACCGCCGCAACGAACTCGGCCGAATGCACGGACTCCAGGTCGGCGTCGCCGGCCACCCCAGGGGCTTCCACCGAAACATGCTCAAGATCGAACAGTCCCAGGCTCCTGACCAGGCGTGCCGTAAGGTCCATCCGCTCCGGTGCCATGGGGTGGCCCGGTCCGAAGTTGTAGGCGGTCATGTCAGGGCTCCACGCCACCGTCGTTGGCGGCGCGGGCTTGCTGAGACCGGGCAGGTATGTCATCAATCACAGGCTACCGGAGGCCGGGCCCTTGTCCGCCCGGCCATTACGCGGGCATTAGTGGTTTACTACTGAGGGAAGCAGATTCAACCGAGGAAAAGCCACACATGACGCAAAGCCAGTCGAGGCCCCGGAATTCGGCCAGCTGGCACCCCGCGCAGGAGCGGGAGGGCCTCTGGATCCTAACGCAGCTCCGCGACTTCATCGACGACATTGCCAACACCTCCCCCGCCCGGCTTGCCCTGAGCGCGTTCGCCGCCGTCTGCCTGGTGTTCACCTTCCTGCTGTCCTTGCCCGTTTCCTCTGCCGCCGGCACCGCAACCCCACTGCACCAGGCCATGTTCACCGCAGTTTCCGCCGTGTGCGTTACAGGCCTCACGGTAGTGTCGACGGCGGTCCACTGGTCCTTCTTCGGCCAGCTGGTGATCCTGATCGGCGTGTTCATCGGCGGCCTGGGCACGCTGACCCTGGCGTCGCTGCTGGCCCTGATGGTGAGCAAACGGCTCGGCGTCCGCGGCAAGATCATTGCGGCGGAATCCATGAACAACGCAGGCCGCCTCGGTGAAGTAGGTACACTGCTGCGGATCGTCATCACCACCTCCGTAGTCATCGAAGGGATCCTGGCGCTGGCGTTGATCCCACGGTTCCTCACCCTGGGCGAGCCGTTCTGGCAATCCGTGTGGCACGGAATCTTCTACGCCATCTCATCCTTCAACAACGCCGGCTTCACCCCGCACTCGGACGGCATCGTCCCGTACGAGACTGACCTGTGGATCCTGGTTCCGCTGATGCTGGGCGTCTTCCTGGGCAGCCTTGGATTTCCCGTGGTGATGGTCCTGCAGCAGAACGGCTTGAACTGGAAGCGGTGGAACCTGCACACCAAGCTGACCATCCAGGTTTCCTTCATCCTCCTGGTGGCGGGTACGTTCCTGTGGGGCCTGATGGAGTGGGACAACGCGCGGACCATCGGCACGATGGGTTTCGGAGACAAGGTGACACACTCGCTGTTCGCCTCCGTCATGACCCGGTCCGGCGGGTTCAACCTGGTGGACCAGAACCAGATGGAATCCACCACCATGCTCCTGACGGATGCCCTGATGTTCGCCGGCGGCGGCTCAGCGTCGACGGCGGGCGGCATCAAAGTGACCACCATCGCCGTGATGTTCCTGGCCATCGTTGCTGAAGCTCGGGGCGACGCCGACGTCAAGGTGTACGGCAGGACCATCCCGGAGGGCAGCATGCGGGTGGCCATTTCGGTCATCGTTGCCGGCGCCACCCTGGTGTCCGTCTCTGCGTTCCTCCTGCTTCACATCAGCGGCGCGTCCCTGGACCGCGTCCTGTTCGAGACCATTTCCGCGTTCGCCACGGTGGGGCTGAGCACCAACCTCAGCGCGGAGGTTCCGCCCGAGGGCGTGTACGTCCTGACAGCGCTCATGTTTGCGGGCCGTGTAGGCACCGTAACCCTCGCCGCCGCCCTGGCCCTGCGCCAGCGCAGCCAGCTCTACCACTATCCCGAAGAGAGGCCCATCATTGGCTAGTTCCCCAGACGCCCCCAGGCGCCCCGCCCATAATGCTCCGGTGCTGGTGATCGGGCTGGGCCGCTTCGGTTCATCCACCGCCGAGCAGCTGGTGAAGCAGGGCCGTGAAGTGCTCGCGATCGAACGGGACCGGACCCTGGTGCAGAAGTGGGCTCCCCTGCTGACCCATGTGGTGGAGGCCGACGCCACCAACATTGACGCACTCCGGCAGCTTGGAGCCCAGGAGTTCAGCTCGGCCGTCGTGGGCGTGGGCACGTCCATTGAGTCTTCCGTGCTGATTACCGTCAACCTGGTGGACCTGGGCATTGAACATCTGTGGGTGAAGGCGATCACGCCATCGCACGGCAAGATCCTCACCCGGATCGGCGCCAATCACGTGATCTATCCGGAGGCAGACGCCGGCGTACGGGCTGCCCACCTGGTGTCCGGGCGCATGCTCGACTTCATCGAATTCGACGACGACTTCGCCATCGTCAAGATGTACCCGCCGCGTGAAACAGTGGGTTTCACGCTCGATGAATCCAAGGTCCGCTCCAAGTACGGCGTGACGATCGTGGGCGTGAAGTCACCGGGTGAGGACTTCACCTACGCGCGGCCGGAAACCAAGGTGTCCTCGCGGGACATGCTGATCGTGTCCGGCCACGTGGACCTTCTGGAGCGCTTCGCCGCCAGGCCGTAGGGGTTTCGGCGGGCGTTAGCCGAGCTGTTTGGTGATCTCTGCTGCCCTGTCCGCTGCGGCCTTTGCGCCGGCGGCGATGATGGACGGGATGCCCTGCTCATCAAAGGTGGCGATGGCGCGTTCCGTGGTGCCGTTCGGGCTGGTGACCGCCTTCCGCAACGTTGACGGGTCGGCACCGGGTTCGGCGAGCATCAGCCCGGCGCCGGCTACGGTTTCGCGGGCCAGGAGCAGGGACAGTTCATGGTCCAGGCCCAGTTCCACCCCCGCGGCGGCCATTGCTTCAGCGAGGTAGAACGCGTAGGCGGGTCCCGAGCCGCTGATGGCCGAGAGCGCGTCCACCTGTTCCTCAGGTACTTCGACGACCGTTCCCGCGCCGCGCAGGATGTCCTTGACCTGCTGGAGCTGTTCAGGGGTGCAGTTGGTGCCGGGCGAAACGGACACCACGCCGCGGCCCAGTTTGGCCGGTGTGTTGGGCATGGTCCGGATGACCGGCTGCCCGGCGGGAAGCGCGGCTTCGAGCTGGGCGATCGACACCGCGGCGGCCACGCTGACCACTACGGTGTTCGGCGAGAGAGCCTCGCTGATTTCCCGGGCGAGGTCCGCGATGCCCACCGGCTTGACGCCAAGAATGACGACGGCGGACCCCTTGGTGGCCTGCCTGTTGTTGTCCGGTTCCTCCTCGCCTGCGATGGCGGTGATGCCGTGGTACCGCTCGGCCAGTTCGGCGGCACGCTCGGCGCGCCGGACCGTAGCCACGACGTCCGCCGGATCCGTGCCAGCTTCCAGCAGGCCGCCGAGAATGGCCTCGTTCATGGATCCACAGCCAAGGAATGCGATTCGGTTGCTCATGGCTCCATCATTGCAGTTAGCCACGGCGGGTGCCGACTTCTTACAGCAACGCGGGGTCGGATAAAGCCCAATTCCTGCCCGATTTTGAGCCGTACTGACCCCGCGTTGGTTGGATTCACAGCTGGCTCCCATGTTCAGCGCAGGTCCCTCACAAGTTGCACCCCTACTGTGGTTATTACCTCATTGAGGGTGCGAGTGATGCGGCAGGCATGGGGATGTCTGCCAGGGCACCGGCGGCTGGCAACAGGTTTTCCCCCATTTTCCTGTTGCCGGCCCCGGTGCTTCCGCTTTTAACGGCCAATCCTAGACAGGTGCCTCCACGGCCTGCGGGGCGGCGATATGCGGCGCGGGTTCAAGAGGCCCGGAGAAGACCAGCTGGTCAAGGCGGCGCAGGATGAGGCCTTCGCGCAGGGCCCAGGGGCAGATCCGGAGCTTCTTGAATTTGAACAGCTCCAGTGCAGCCTCAGCCACCAGCGCGCCGGCCAGGAGCTGGTGTGCGCGCGCCTCGGAGACACCGGGCAGGTGCAGCCGGTCTTCGGCTTTCATCGCCGAAATGCGCTGCGCCCAGATCCCAAGATCGGAGGCGTGCAGTTCCCGCTTGACGTAGGGACCGCCCGCGCTCGGTGCCGCCCCGGCGATCCGGGCCAGGGACCGGAAGGTCTTGGAGGTTCCGGCCACCAGGTTGGCCCTGCCCAGGCCGTCGAACTCCCGGACCGCGGGCTTCAGGGTGGCCTGGATGTACCGCCGCAGTTCCTTCACGCTCTTTGCGCTGGGAGGGTCCTCCGCCAGCCAGTCCCGGGTGAGCCGGCTAGCGCCCAAGGGCACTGACGTGGCCACCTCCGGGAGCTCGTCCTGGCCAAAGGCCATCTCGAAGGAACCGCCGCCAATGTCCAGGTTCAGGATGGGGCCGGCACCCCAGCCGTGCCAGCGGCGAACGGCGAAGAAGGTCATGGACGCTTCCTCACTGCCGGTCAGCTCCTGCAGCGTCACGGTGGTTTCATGCTTGACGCGGGCCAGGACCTCTGGACCGTTGGTGGCCTCGCGGATGGCCGACGTACAAAACGCCAGGAGGTCCTCGGCCTTGTGCCGGGCCGCGAACTCCCACGCTTCCAGTACGAACTCGGTGAGTTCGTGCTGCCCGGCGTCGCTGATGCTGCCGTCAGGCTCCAAGTACTGGACCAGGGACAGGGGCCGCTTGTGCGAGGCAAAAGGAACCGGGCGCGCACCAGGGTGGGCATCCACCAGCAGAAGATGGACAGTGTTGGACCCGATATCGAGGACGCCTAGTCGCATCCTGCCATTATTCACTGGCGCGGCAGGTGTATTCCAACCGCCACCCGGTCAACGGGTGCAGCAGGTCAATTGTTGCGGCGTCAGTTGGTGGACGGGTCCGTCGGGGCATCGCCGGGAAGTTCGTCCGCGCGCTTGAAATCGCGCTTGATGTTGGCGACGCCCTCGGGGTTGATTTCGAAGCCGTAGGCCGCCCCGGGGTTGATGACCATGCCCAGCTCCTCGCCGATGTTGGCGATGATCGCTGCGCCCTGGGTGCCGAGCACGTTAGGGGCTGCTGCAAGATACTGCTCGTCAACACGGCTGGGGTGCGAGAAGACGGCAAGGACGGGGTCGCCGTCGGAGTTGGCCAGGACCAGGGGCTCCACCTGGGAGTCCTCCCCCTCGATGCCGTCCGAGCTGACGATGTACACCTCGCTGTTGAGGAAGGACAGGATGACGTCCACGGGACTCGCGTCAGGCTCTCCGCCCTTGGCGAGCTTCTCCTCAAGGTCGTTCAGCGGAGTCGGGTCGGCAATTCCGGGCTGTTCAGTCATGCCTCTACCCGATCACGTTCCGGTGCCCCGCGCAAACGCCGGTGGCTGAGCTGTTCGAAACATGGGTTTCGAACAGCTCAGCCACCGGAAGAGATTACTTCTTGGCCGTTGCCTTCTTTTTGGCCGGCGCCTTGCGGGTGGTGGTGCGCTTGACCGGGCCCTTGGCGCGCTTCTCGGCGAGGAGCTCCACGGCCTGTTCGCGGGTGAGTTCCTCCAGCGAGGTGGCGCGCGGAACGGTGATGTTGGTGATCCCGTCGGTGATGTACGGGCCGAACCGGCCTTCCTTCACCACGATGTTCTTCTCGGACACGGGGTCGGGGCCGAACTCCGCCAGCGGCGGCACCGCAGCACGGGCACCGCGCTGCTTCGGCTGGGAGTAGATCTCGAGGGCCTGCTCCAGCGTGATGGTGAAGATTTCCTCCTCCGAGCCGATGGACCGGGAGTCCGTCCCCTTCTTCAGGTAGGGGCCAAACCGGCCGTTCTGCACGGTGATGAGGTTCCCTTCGGCGTCCTCGCCCAGGACGCGCGGCAGGCTCATGAGCTGCAGCGCCTCGTCGAGGGTTACGGACTCGACGGTCATGGACTTGAAGAGCGAGCCGGTGCGCGGCTTGGCCTTGACCGGCTTCTTAGGCGGCTTGGGCTTGCCGTTCTTGTAGTACTCCACCGGCTGGTTGGCGATCTGTTCCTCGGTCATCTCGGGGATGACCTCGGTGACATAGGCCCCGTAGCGGCCGTTCTTGGCAACTACGGTGTGGCCCGTGTGCGGGTCGGTGCCCAGCACCCTCTCCTCTGGGGCCGCCGTCTCCATCAGCTCGATGGCCTTGGCCGCCGTCAGTTCATCCGGTGCCAGGTCCTCCGGCACATTGGCGCGCACCGACTCCACGATTTCCCCGGTCTTGGGGTCGACGGTGGCGGCGGAACTTTCCAGGTATGGACCAAACTTGCCAACCCGCAGCGTGATCTCGTCGGTGATGGGGATGGAGTTGATTTCCCGGGCGTCGATCTCGCCCAGGTTGTTCACGATGCTGAGCAGGCCCGGATCGGAGTCTTCCCCAAAGTAGAAGTGCCGAAGCCAGGAGGCGCCAACGGCCTGGCCGTTGGCGATCTTGTCCAGGTCGCCTTCCATGTCCGCGGTGAACTCATAGTCCACGTAGTCGCTGAAGTGCTGCTCCAGCAGGCGGATGACCGAGAAGGCGATCCAGCTGGGAACCAGGGCTGAGCCCTGCTTCCGGACGTAACCGCGGTCCTGGATGGTGGAGATGGTGGAGGCGTAGGTGGACGGGCGTCCGATGCCCTTCTTCTCCAGCTCCGCCGTCAGCGACGCTTCGGTGTACCGCGGCGGCGGCGAGGTTTCGTGGCCCACGGCGATGATGTCCGAGGCCTTGAGGGCATCGCCCTTGGCAACGTTGGGAAGACGGCGGGCTTCGTCGGAGTCGTCGTCGCCGCGGGTCTCGTCCTTGCCTTCCTCATAGGCCGCAAGGAAGCCGGGGAACGTGATCACGGTGCCGGACGCGGAGAACTCGGCATCCCGCCCGTCCGCAGCCACCGCACCCAGGCGGATGGTCGCCGTCGAGCCCTTGGCATCGCCCATCTGGGATGCAACGGTCCGCTTCCAGATCAGTTCGTACAGCCGGAACTCGTCGCCCGAGAGCTGTTTTGCCACCTGGGCAGGCGTGCGGAAGGAGTCACCGGCGGGACGGATGGCCTCGTGGGCTTCCTGCGCGTTGGCGGACTTGTTGGCGTACACGCGCGGGGACTGCGGAACGTACTCGGGGCCGTACAGCTCGGCAGCCTGCCGGCGGGCAGCGGTCACGGCTTCGTCGCTCAGCGCGGACGAGTCGGTACGCATATAGGTGATGTAGCCGTTTTCGTACAGCCGCTGGGCAACCTGCATGGTGCTCTTGGAGGAGAACCGCAGCTTGCGGCCTGCTTCCTGCTGCAGTGTGGAGGTGGTGAACGGCGCGGCCGGGCGGCGGGTGTACGGCTTGGTGTCCACGGAACGGACAGTGAACGAGGCATCCTGCAGCCCTGCTGCCAGCGACGTAGCCAGCTCCTCGTTGAGGTGCGCCACGTTCTTGGAGGTGAGGACGCCGTCGTCGTTGAAGTCGCGGCCGGTGGCCACCTTGGCGCCGTCAACAGCCGCGAGCTTGGCTTTGAAGGAGCCGGAATCCGCGCCGAACTGGCCGGTGAGGTCCCAGTAGGACGCCGCCTTGAACGCCATGCGTTCGCGTTCCCGGTCCACCACCATGCGGGTGACAACGGACTGCACACGGCCGGCGGACAGGCCGCGCGCCACCTTGCGCCACAGGACCGGGGAGATTTCGTAGCCGTACAGGCGGTCCAGGACGCGGCGGGTTTCCTGGGCGTCCACCAGCGCCGAATCGACGTCGCGCAGGTTGCCCATGGCGCGCTGGATGGCTTCCTTGGTGATTTCGCCGAACGTCATCCGGTACACCGGGACCTTGGGCTTGAGCACTTCCAGCAGGTGCCACGCGATGGCTTCGCCCTCGCGGTCCCCATCGGTTGCGAGGTAAAGTTCGTCCGCGTCTTTGAGCGCCGCCTTGAGCTCGGTCACCTTTTTCTTCTTGTCCGCGGACACCACGTAGTACGGCTTGAAGTCGTGCTCGATGTCCACGGCGAACTTGCCCACCGAGGTTTTCTTCAGCTCTGCGGGGAGCTCGGACGGCTGCGGCAGGTCGCGGATGTGACCAATGGAGGCCTCAACGATGAAGCCCTCGCCGAGGTACTTGGCGATGGTCTTGCTCTTGGCCGGAGACTCCACAATCACGAGTTTCTTGCCGGTTTTGGCCTTGCTTGGCACGGTGCTCCTACAGAAAAAGGTTGCTGGGGCAGATGAGCCCATATTGGCCTAGTTCACCATATTTTGGAGAATTGTGCGCATTCCTGTGGAAAACCGGGGGCTGCAGGCAGACGCCGCGGACGCCTAATCGGCAGCAGGAATAAGGAAGCCGTCGCGGACCAGGTTTTCCACATCGGCAAGCAGCGCGCCCCGGAAGGTACCGGCGTCAAAACCGCCGTCCGGGCCATCTTCGACGGCACCCATACTGCCGCCCAGCAGGGCCTCCAGCGCACCGGCGATCTGCCCGGCGGACAGGTCGCCGTCGCACGCCGACACAAAGCCGGCCAGTTCCGTACTCAGCAGGTTGGTGCGGCGCAGCCCTGCCCCTTGGCGCAGCAGGATAACGCCCGGGTGCTCGGCGCCCGGCCGCTGGTGCCGCTCCTCCGTGACGTCATCCGCCACCAGCAGGTGCGCGTCCTCAATGTCGTTGGCCGCCAGCCAGTCGCTGCGTTCGACGGCGGCGCCCAGGTGGGGGCCGATGGGCTGCTCGATGGGGTAGGTGATTTCCTCGAAGCGGCTGACCGCGACGTGTCCGCCAGTAACGGGACGCCGCAGCCAGACCATCCCGAAGCCGATCCCCTCCACCTGCCGGGATTCAAAGTCGGCGAGGTAGGCCTCATAGGCATCGCGGTAGTGCTGCCGGTCCCGGCCTTCCGACGCGTCCTGCAGCCAGGTCTCGGCGTACTGTTCCGGGCTGACCTGTTCCCGCTGGATGAACCAGGCGTCCACGTCCGGACCGGCCCAGCTTTGCGGACGTTCCTGCCACTCGGCGCCGGCCGGCACTTCCCAGTTGCCCAGAAGCTGGGCTGTTCCGGCAGGGGCGAGGACCGACGGCAGCGCCCTGACCAGCGAGGCGACGATCTCGTCGCCCGGCATCCCGCCGTCCCGGTAGGTGAACTGCTCCGCGGCCTCCTCCCCCGGACGCCGCGGGGTGATGACAAAGGGCGGGTTGGACACCACCAGGCCGAATTCCTCACCCGCCACCGGATCCAGGAGCGACCCGAGCCGGAGGCTCACCCGGTCCTCCAGCCGCGCCGGGTCAACAGAGAGGGCCTCGGCGTTGAGCAGGATATTGAAGCGCGTGAAGGCCAGGGCCCGTTCGGAAATGTCGGTTGCCGTCACGTGCTCGCAGTGGTGGAGGAGGTGGAACGACTGGATCCCGCAGCCCGTACCGAGGTCCAGCGCCCGCTCCGTGTGCCGCCTGATGGTGGTCTGCACCAGTGTTGTGGAAGCCTGGCCGATGCCCAGGACGTGGTCATGCCGCAGCACGCCCGGCTGCTGGTGAGCAGCGAGGTCACTGGCCACCCACAGTTCGGCCCCGCCGCTGCCGTCATCGTTCGCATCCCAGCCGTAGGGCCGCAGGTCCGCCTTGGCGGCCAGCCGTCCCGAGCCGGGAACGGGCTGCAGCAGCCCCAGCTCCAGCAGGCCCTCGACGCGGATGCCCGGCAGGGCGGCGTCGAGCGTTTCCCGTTCCTGGGGTTCGGCCAGGAGCCACAGACGGACGACGGCGGCAAGCGCCGCTGCGCCCTCGTCCTCCCGGACGGCGCGCTCGGCAGCGAGCAGGGCAGGGATGGTCTGGTCCCGGTTCAACGCGGCCGACGCGGAGGGCCCGAGCAGCCGGGCGACGCCGTCGAGCGTGTAGCCGAGCCGGCGCAGGTCAGCGGCGAGCGCCGTGAGCAGTTCGGGAAGGTCGCTGCGCGGGGCGTCGGGGGTGTTGCCGGCGGTGAACTCGTAATGGGATCTAGGCACCGGACAAGTTTAGTCCGGCGGGATGCGCCGCCCGGGGCTGCGCCAGCCGGCAGTGCAGCCTGGTCCCGCCCAGGCGGTAGCGTGGAAGCATGCCTTCCCGACTTTCCTTCCTTCCGCGCGCCCGCCGCGGAACCGCTGTGCTGACATTCAGCGCCCCGGTGGCCGCGGCCCTTGCATTGGCCGCCTGCGCACCCCTGGTGTCCATCGAGAACGTGGACGTTCCGCAGTGGCGGGCCACCGCGCTGCCCACGGCTTCGGGGACGGTCCTGGCGGACGCCGGCAAGATCCTTAACCGGGACCGCATCATCGAGGAAGCGGCCAACGTTCCCGCAGGCCGCTACACGCTGACAGCCACCTGCGAAGGCGGCGGCAAGGCCTTTTTTGCGGTATCGCTGAACGGCGCCCAGCTGGTGGACCACGGCGCGGCCTGCAACGGCAGCAAGGAAACAACCCGGATCACACTGCCTGAGGCAGGCACCCTGAACATCAGCACCTCCAGCGTGGACGCTCCGCTGATCTTCGCCTACCACCTGGTGCCTGCCGAATAGGGAGCGGTGGGACTATGGCCCGCCGGCGCGGGCAGGCATAAAGTCGGATTATGCCCAGCGTGCGGAAAGCCTCCGCGCCCCGTCCCGTACGGACAGCACGGGCGCCGCTGGCACGGAAGCCGGCGGCCGCCGTCGTCCTGGGCATCGTGCTGGCAGCGGGAACGCTAAGCGGCTGCGAATATACGTACGACGACGGCCGGGACTGGTCCGCCCCGGCGGAAGCGACACCGCTCCCGGGCCCGGTGTTCACTCGTGACCCGCTGCGGCGGGACCCTGTGACCGAAGCCGAGCTGGAGGGGTGGATCTCCGAGACCCTCCCCGACACCCCGCAGGCGGTGGTCCACGCGGGGGCCGGGCTGCTCGGCGCCGGGGAGGTGCGGACCGAAGCCACGCCGGTCCTCGAAACCGGCACCTATGCGCTGGCCCTTGCCTGCCGGAGCCAGCGGCGGGTGACGTTTACGGTCCGCAGTGATGCGCTCACGCTGGTGGAACTTGGGCTCAGGTGCGGCGTCAACCGCGAAAACGTCATTTACCTCTCCACGGAGACGGCCCTGACCATCACCGTTGAGGCTCGAACCGGAGCCAACTTTGCCTACCGCGTGCGGCGCCTGTGATCGCGCGCGGGAGGCAGCTCCAGGGGTGTTCAGGCGGCGCAGCCCTCCGGACACCGCAGCGTTTCCGGACTGGCGGCGCACCCGGCGCAGTAAAGCGTGAGGGTGCGGCAGCTGGGGTTGGAGCAGTTTTCGAACTTGCTGGTGGGTGCAGAGCAGCGGGTGCATTCGCCGATGGTCTTGGCGTCCTCGCTGAACTCCAGGTGCATGCGTTTGTCGAAGACGTAGAGGGAGCCTTCCCAGAGGCCCTGGTCCTTGAAGGTCTCGCCGTACCGGGCAATGCCGCCGTCCAGCTGGTAGACCTCTTTAAAGCCGCGGTTCACCATGAGGCTTGAGAGCACCTCGCAGCGGATCCCGCCCGTGCAGTACGTGACCACGGGTTTGTCCTTGAGTTCGTCGTACTTGCCGGACTCCAGCTCCTTGATGAAGTCGTGGGTGGTGGCGACATCCGGGACCACCGCGTCCTTGAACCGGCCGATCTGGGCTTCAAACGCGTTCCGCCCGTCGAAGAACACCACCTCTTCCCCGCTCTGTTTCTTCGCGTCCACCAGCTCGTGCAGCTCTTCCGGCTTCAGGTGCTTGCCGCCGCCCACAACACCGTTGGCGTCCACCGTGAGCTCGCCGGGAGCTCCGAAGGAGACGATCTCGTCGCGCACCTTGACGCTGAGCCTGGGGAAGTCGTCCGCGCCGCCGTCGGACCATTTAACGTCGATGCCGCGGAAGCCCTTGTACTCCCGGGTGGTCTTGACGTACTGCTTCACGGCACCGATTTCACCGCCTACGGTGGCGTTGATGCCGTCCTTGGAGATGATGATGCGGCCGGTGAGGCCCAGCTTTTCGCAGAGGGCACGCTGCCAGAGACGCACTGCGTCCGGGTCCGCGATGGGGGTAAAGCCGTAAAAAAGGACAATTCGGTTCAAAGCCACGTATTTAAGGGTACCGGCTGGGGTTCCTGGACCGGATCGGCGCCTCCTGCATCACGATTGCATAAGCACTCCGCCGCCCACTGTTGCTGGCGATCGGGCTGGATTAGTGTTCAGTCATGAGCCCGGAAACCATGATTGAAGACATCACAGGCCTTCTTGAAGTGTGGGTGGCCGGCTGGGCCGGCTGCCGCGGATACCAGACGTCCACCGAGGGCCGCTTCCCCGCTGCGCTCCGGGCCGACACCAGCGGGGAATGGGAATTCTTCGCCTCCGATCCAACCCCGGAAGAGTTCGCGGCCTTGGCGGCCAAGACTGCCGAGGTCCCCGCCCGGGTGCTGACCATCCTCACCAACGACGTCGACCGCTACGCCGCGCTGGCCCGCCAGCACGGGCTGAACGTCACCTCCGACTCGCAAACCATGATGATCGTGGACATGGAAACGCAGGACGCCGAGGACCCGTGGCTTTCGGACGACGACCTGAAGCTGTACCTGTCCGAGCACAACCACGTCCACTATGCGGAAGTGCGCTCCGGCGACACTGTGGCCGCCAGCGGCCGGGTGTTCGTGGTGGGCGATACCGCGGTGTTCGACAAGATCATCACCGAACCGGGGTTCCAGCGCCGCGGACTGGGCAGTTTCATCATGCGGGCCCTCGCTGCGCAGGCCTTCGAACACGACGTGGAGACCGGGTTGCTGCTGGCGTCCATTGACGGCCAAAAGCTGTATTCCCATCTGGGCTGGAGCACTGTCTCGCGGGTCCTGATGCTGTCGGCATCCCATGACGGTTCCGACCTTTCCCTGAGCTGACCCTCCTTCTTCGGCAGATCCAGCCGGTCGGGTTACCCCTTGGGCGAACCGGCCCGGCTGGCTCCGTGACGGGTGAAACAATGTTGGGGTGAACCCCCATGACTCCCTGATTCCCCTGCTGGGCCGCGGCCCGGATCCGGAACAGCTCCGTCATGTCCGCACCATCCCGGCCCGCGCCGCCCTGTACGAGCCGTGGCCGGACTGGCTGCACCCTGATGTGGCCGCGGCATACGGCTCGCTGGGCATCCAGGAGCCGTACCGGCACCAGGTGGAAGCGGCGAACATCGCCCACGGCGGCGAACATGTGGTGGTGGCCACGGGAACGGCGTCCGGAAAGTCGCTGGCCTACCAGCTGCCTGCGCTGGATGCCATCCACCGCTCGGAACTGCGCGTCCTCGCCGAGCCCGGCAAGATTCACGACGACGGTGCAGTCACCCTCTATCTCTCCCCCACCAAGGCGCTGGCCGCCGACCAGCTGAACGCGATCCGGGCTCTGAAACTGCCCACGGTGAGGGCGGAAACGTACGACGGCGACACGGACCCTGCCTCCCGGCGCTGGATCCGGGACCACGCCAACTTCATCTTGGCCAACCCCGACATGCTGCACTTCGGCATCCTCCCCAACCACGCCTGGTGGGCCGGGTTCTTCCGCCGCCTCCGCTATGTGATCGTGGACGAAGCCCACAGCTATCGCGGTGTGTTCGGCTCCCACGTGGCCAACCTGATGCGGCGGCTGCGGCGCATCTGTGCCTACTACGGAGCCGGCTCGTCCTTCCCCGAACCCGTGTTTATTGCCGCGTCAGCCACCGCCTCCGATCCCGATGCCTCGTTCTCCAGGCTGATCGGCGCACCGGTCAGGGCGGTCTCCCGGGACTGTTCGCCGCACGGTGCCACCACGGTGGCATTCTGGGAACCTGCCCTCACCGAGGTCCGGGGCGAAAACGGTGCCAAGGAACGGCGCACGGCGGTGGCCGAAACAGCCGACCTGCTGGCCAACCTGGTGTCCGCCCAGGTCCGCACGATTGCCTTCATCAAATCGCGCCGCGGGGCCGAAACCATCTCCTCCATCACCAAGCGCCTGCTGGACGAGGTGGACCCGAGCCTGCCGCAGCGGGTGGCCGCCTACCGGTCCGGTTACCTCCCGGAGGAGCGCCGTGCGGTGGAGAAAGCCCTGCGGTCCGGCCGGCTCCTGGGAGTCTCCAGCACCTCCGCGCTGGAGCTGGGAATCGACATTTCGGGACTGGATGCCGTCCTGGTGGCAGGGTGGCCCGGAACCCGGGCTTCCCTTTTCCAGCAGATCGGGCGGGCCGGCAGGGCCGGGCAGGAGGCCATCGCCGCATTCGTTGCCAGCGACGACCCCCTGGACACGTTCCTGGTGAACCATCCGGAGGCGATCTTCGACGTGTCCGTTGAAGCTACCGTTTTCGACCCCTCCAACCCCTACGTGCTGGGTCCGCACCTGTGCGCCGCCGCCGCGGAACTACCGCTGGGCCCGGGCGAGCTGGACCTGTTCGGCAAAACGGCGGAAGGGCTCCTGGACAAGCTGGTGGCACAGGGCTACCTTCGACGGCGGCCTGCCGGGTGGTTCTGGACGCATTCCCAGAGCGCCGCTGCCATGGTCAACCTGCGGGCCGACGGCGGCGGTCCCGTCAGCATTGTCGACGCGGACACGGGTTCCCTCCTCGGCACCATGGATTCGCCGCAGACCCACTACCAGGCGCACAACGGCGCGGTGTACATCCACCAGGGCGACAGCTATGTGGTGGAGGACCTGAACGAGGACGACCACTGCGTGGTGGTGCGCCGGGCCAACCCCGACTACTACACCACCGCGCGGGACGTTACCCAGATCGAGGTCCTGGAAACCCAGCGCACCATGCAGTGGGGCGACATCACAGTCCACTTCGGGGACGTGAAGGTAACCACCCAGGTGATCTCGTTCCAGCGCAAGGCACTGATCTCCAACGAAATCCTGGGCGAGGAACCATTGGAGCTCGGTGCCCGGGAACTGTTCACCAAGGCGGTGTGGTTTGTGGTGGACAACCGGTCCCTGACAGCAGCCGGCCTTATCGAAGCCCAGTTTCCCGGTGCCCTGCACGCGGCCGAACATGCGGCAATCGGGCTCCTCCCCCTGGTGGCATCCAGCGACCGGTGGGACATCGGCGGTGTCTCGACGGCCCTGCACGCCGACACCGGAGTGCCCACCATCTTTGTGTACGACGGGCACCCCGGCGGCGCGGGGTTTGCTGAACGGGGTTTCGACAAGGCGAAGGTGTGGCTGGCTGCCACCCGGGATGCCATCAAAGCCTGTGAGTGCGAATCCGGCTGCCCGTCCTGCGTGCAGTCCCCCAAATGCGGGAACAAGAACAACCCGCTGGACAAGGACGCTGCCGTGACCCTCCTGGACGTCCTGTTGAAGGACGCGACCGAAAAGACCCCAGCCGCCGAACCAAGCGCCGGCATCCGGCCCGCCTAGGGACAGAGTGTTTGGCCGGTGGCGACCCGTCAGGCCAGGGTTGGGTGCCCGCCAAGGTGGGGAGCCCGCCAAGGTGGAGTGTCCGGCCAAGAGAGGTTCATGGCTAGGACGGGCGGATGCTAGGGCGGCGGTCCGGCCCGGGCATGGCCGCTTGCCGGGCCCAGCATGGACCGCTCCCTCAGCTCTGTCCTGACCTCGAGGATCTGTCCTGCGCCTTCCGCGCAGCTGAGGACGGCGGCCGCGTGCCGGGCAGCCACCTCAGCTGCCACCGTGCAGGGTTCACCGTCGGTGATGCCCCGCAGCGCATCAGCTCCGGCAAGGGCGGCGAGGTCAGCGGCCGAAGCTGCCCGACTGGCCAGCACTGCAGACTGGGCCAGGAGCAGCATCATGGCCATCACCAGCATGACCACCAGTGCCAGGCCCGCGGCCAGGACAGTTCCGGAACCCCTCTCACCGGAATCCTCCTCCAACCCGGCCCACGGCTCGTGCACCCCGCTCCGCACGGCAGCCCTCCTGCTCCGGCTCGTTCTCCAATCAGGCAACGGAACATAGGCCAGGCATCCACCGGTCACGTCCCATCCTCGCGATCAGCGGCCACGCCGACCTGGAGCACGTCGACCTTAAGCGCGGCGGCCTGGAGCGCGGTGGCGGTCTCGCTCCGGGTGGAAGCGCGGGCGGTCAGGGTCCATGGAATCGAGGAACCCAAGGGCCCACCCACCCGGTCGGTGACCGTGATGCTGAACCAGCCGCCCTCGGCCGCGATCGAGGCCGATGCCGTGCCGCCGGCCAAGGTCCGGACTGTCCTTTCGACAGCGGCAGGATCCTCACCCCTGGCGAGGGCGCGGGCGCCGGCCCGTGCCCCCTCCTCAATCCGCAGCTGGGTGACGCCTGCAGCGGCACCTGCCAGGAGCATGGCCAGCAGAGCAACGACAGCGGGTAGAACGACAGCAAACTCGGCGGTTACCGCGCCACGGGAATCATCAGCGTTCCTTCCGCCGGACATCACAGCTGTGGGGATTCCCCGGCTTCCGCGGCCCATGAGGAGCTTCCGGCCCCGCAGTGGCACGGGCGCAATGGTCACGGCAGCGCCAGGGCTGTACGGATGAGTGTCAGCAGGAAGCCGCGGACCTCGTCGCTTCGGAGGATGAAGACCAGGAGCCCGGCGAGGCCCACGGCCGCGAGCGTGGCGATTGCGTATTCCGCTGTAGCCATGCCTGCTTCGGAGACCATCAGGCGCACGGCGCGGCCGCTGCTCGGTGCCAGGCTTGCGCCCGGGTAGAGCTCCACGACGTTGGCCGGCAGGGTACCCTCCGTCCGGCGGGGCCCCGTGCTGCGGCTACGGCTGCCGCTGTGTCCCCCGGGAGCAGGCCTGGAAGCGGCGGGAACGGCAGATCCGGCAAAGTAGCGGCGGTGGTGGTTCATGGACATGTGGTGTTTCCTTTCCTGGGGCCGGTGGTGTTGCCGGCTGTACCGACTCTTCCGGTCCCCCACTGGCGCGGTAAGGCTCCTGCTGCGCTAAGTGGATAAGCCCGGCCGCTGCGCTGGTGTGGAGGACAAGCTGGTGTGGAGGACAAGACCGGACAGCGGGCCGGGATGGGCCGGGGCCCGCGTTTAGGAACCGGAAGGAAGCTCAGGAACCGCAAGGATTTAGGAACCGGAAGGAACCAGGGCCAGCAGCACGGGAACCACGCCCAGGCAGATGAACGCCGGAAGCGAACACAGGCCCAGCGGAACCACCAGCTTCACCCCCAGTGAGGCTGCGCGCTTCTCAACGGCCCGGAACCGTTCGCGGCGGAGCCGGGCGGCCTGGGCGTACAGGATGGCCGACGACGGTGCACCGGTCAGTGCAGCAAATCCCAGGGCATCGCGCAGTTCGAGGATCTCGGGAAGGCGAACGGCCGAGCTGCGCCAGGCGGTGTCCCAGTCGGCGCCGATGGCCAGGGCTGAGACAACAGGCCGGAGCGAATCGCTGTACCGGGCCGAAGCCGAGGCTGCCACCAGTTCAAGGCTGCGCCCAATGCTGGACCCTGCGTCAAGCATCGCGGCGACCAGTTCGAGCATCATGGCCGTGTCCTTGAGACCGGGCCCTCCCCGGTTCCGCGTGGCACCCGCCGTCTGTTCCACACGCCCAGCCCCGTCCCCGGCCAGAGGCAGGCTGCGCAGGCGCTTCCTTGCCGCCCCGGGTCCGGCACAAACGAGGCAGGCAGCTGCGGCGAGCACCAGGAAGACGGCCAAGGCCAGGGCGTAGTTCCCGGTCATGGCACCCCAGCGCCGGCTGCCGCCGCCACGAGACGCGCCGACCAGACCCTTCCGGCCACGGTGAGCGCGACGCCGGCTGCCAGTGCTGCCAGCCCGAGGGGTGTGCCGAGCAGGATGGCGAGCGGATCCACCCCCAGCGCCACTCCGAGCCCCAGCCCCATGAGTGGAAGCCAGGTCAGGAGGCTCACCGTGGCCTTGGGACCAGCGAGTGCGGTCTGCCGTGCTGCGTCGGCGTCGTCCTCCACTTCCAGCTGGGCGGCGAACCGGGTGAGCACGTCCGCAAGGGGACATCCGCTTGCTTCGGCGATGTCCAGGCAGGCGGCCAGCTCCGACCAGATCCGGGTCTCCCGGTCCCCGCCGGCAGGCGCGGCCGGCAGCGTCCGCCGGATTGCGTCCGATACCGGGGTGCCCCCGGCCGCCGCCGCGCGGGCAGAGCCGAGCACGGCGATCGACCCGGCGGACAACGCGCCGGAGGGGTGCTGCCGCGGGGATGGTGGGAAGCGGGGCGCCGCGGATGCGGGCAGGTGCGGTGGCTGTTCGTGGCCGGGAGCCCCGTACACCACCCACAGTTCGTCCCACAGCCGGGCAGGGGTCCGCCCGCCTTTGAGCAGCGCCGCGAGTTGCTGGACCACGAGGGTCATGGGCGACCCCCGCATCGTTCTCCCTTTCCTGGCTGCAGGCCTGGCCCGCGAAAAGATCCGCATTCCCATGGAAGCGGATGCGGGAGCCGAACCCTGACCTGCGGCACGGCGCAGCCGGCCCGGAGCCCCGTACGGCGGCTTGAGCAACAGCACCGCAGCAAGGCACAGGGCCGCGGCCAGGAGGAAAATCACGCGAGACTCTCCGGGTCCAGTCCCAGCCGGGCTGCCAGTGCGGGCCACGCCGGACCAACACCGGGCGCGGCAACCCCCGGCCCGGGAACGCCCGCAGCCGTTCCCAGCGCCGGGACCACAGAAAGCCCGTCTGGACCATCACCGATCAGGCCCAGGCACGTTACCTCCCGGCCCCGGCGTGTCCGTTCTACGTGGATGACCACGTCGAGAGCACTGGATGCCTGGAGCCGCACGGCATCGGGACCCAGCCCGGCCAGGGCGCCCAGGGCTGTCAGCCGGGCCGGAACAGCGGTGGCAGTGTTGGCATGGATTGTTCCGCCCCCGCCACTGTGTCCGGTGTTCATGGCAGTCAGAAGCTCCCGGACCTCCGCGCCGCGGCATTCACCCACCACCAGCCGGTCAGGGCGCATGCGCAGGGCCTGCCTGACCAGTTCGCCGAGGTCCACCTCGCCGCCGCCTTCAAGGTTCCCGTGGCGGGATTCCAGGGACACCACATGCGGATGGACGGGGTTCAGCTCGGACGCGTCCTCGATCAGGACCAGCCGCTCCTCCGGGGAGCACAAGCCCAGCAGGGTGGAGAGCAAGGTGGTCTTCCCGGATCCGGTGGCGCCGCTGATCAGGAAACTCAGCCTGTGCTCGACGACCCTCTCCAGGACAGCCTGCATCTGCGGGCCGAACATTCCGGCCGTGCCGAGTTCGTCCATGGTGAACACCCGTTCCCGCCGGATCCTGACGCTGAGCAGGGTCCCCGCCGTGGAGACCGGCGGGAGCACGGCGTGGACGCGGTAGCCGCCTGCCAGCCGCACATCCACGCAGGGCGAGCCGTCGTCCAGCCTGCGCCCGCCCGCCGCGACCAGCCTGCAGGCCAGTGCCCGCAGCTGGGTTTCACTGTCGAAAACCACCGGCGTCCGCTCGATGCCGCGGCCCCTGTCCACCCAGACGGAATCAGGAGCGTTGACGAAAATGTCCGTGGCGGCAGGATCCCGAGTGAGTTCCTGCAGCGGCCCCAGCCCGTTGAGTTCCGCGCTGATCCGTTCCGCTGCAGCGAGGGAACCGGCGGTGCCCAAAAGCTTGCCGGTGGCCTGCACAGCGGCGGCCACCCGCGATGGCGTCACCGCCCCGGCCTCCGCCATCATGGACTCGCGGACTGATTCCAGAAGGCCGGCGTCCACGCTGCGCCTGCTGCGGAAATCCTGCTCGCGGCCGTCCCGCCTGCGGCCGCCCAAACCTGTTTCCAGTCCGGGCTGTTGCCTCATGCCGGCCCGCCCACCGGCATATCGTCACCGAGCAGGTCAAGGACCGACGCGGCAAAGTGGCGGACGCCCCGCCGCTTGCCGAGGTCCAGGAGCCGCCCGGATTCCGTGGCTGCGGCCACACCGCGCAGTTCGGGCACCCGGCCCTGGACAGGCAGGCCAATCGCGTCGGAGAGCAGCGAGCCGTCCAGCGCTGCGCCGGGTTTCCCCCGGACCAGGAGGGCAGCCTCAACCGGCGGAAACTCCTGCAGCAGCCGCACGGCCGCCACGGCTGCCTTGAGCTGCGCGGGAACCACGAGCAAAATCCGGTCGCAGTCCCAGGCAAAGGCCTGCAGCGGCTCTGTCCTGCGCCCGATGTCCACCACCACCAGTTCATAGCCCCGCCGGGCAGCGTCGAGAACTCCCACGGTGGTAGCAGTGGCCACCGGAGCCGGCTGGTCCCTGCTGGCGGGCCATGACAGGAACGAGAAACCCCCGGCTACGGGCAGGGAGTCGGACAGCTGTGCCGGGTCGATGCTGCCCCTCGCCTCGGCGAGATCGGGCCAGCGCAGCCCCGGGTTTTCCTCTGCCGCGATGGCGAGTTCCAGGCCGCCGCCCCAGGGATCGCCGTCAACGAGCAGCACGCGGACGCCCAGGCCTGCCGCTGCCTGCGCTATCCAAACGGCAGTAGTGGTTGCGCCGGCACCGCCGCACCCGCCGGTCACGCCGAGGACCAACCCTCCCGGGCCGGGCGATTTGGACCGGCTGAGGTGGTCAGCCAACCACGCCGCCGCGTCCGGCAGGACGGCAACCCGTTCTGCCCCCAAGGCTGCGGCGAGGTGCCACAGGCTGTCGCCTTCACCGTCGAGGCCCACCAGGACCGCGGGTGCCCGGCGCCGCGGGGGCAGCTCGCGGATGTCGCTCCCCACCAGAACTGCGCCGGCCCCGTCCCAGTACCTGCTGGCCCCGGCAGCGTCAGCCGCGACCCGAAGATGCGCTCCGGCGGCGGCAACAATCCGCTCCACCTCGGCCCGGAGAAACGCCGACGACGTCACCAGGAGCACGTCATCGGAACCCTCCGGCAGCCAGGAATCGGCCCTGTCCCCTGGACTTGCCTCACCGGGACTGAATATTCCCTGCTGTCCCGCCCCGGAAGGCCGCAGCTTTCCGCCGCCGGAACTGCCCTGCTCGGTGTGGGAAGGGGTCAACTGGTGCCTGCTCATGGGGCCACTCTTCACTGCCGGCCGAAGCCACGTAAGGGATCACGGCCGCTATGTGGAAAAGCCCAACGGGGCAGCCAGGCCGAGGCCACACCGTCAGCGGGGCCCCCGGAAAACAGGGCACAATTGGACCATGTACCTGCTGCTCGCCGCCCACCCCGACGGCGTGGCCCTGCAGGAGCTGACGCAGGCCGGACTCCCCCAGCCAGCCAACCCCGAACCGCGCCTTGTGGACCGAAGCGGCCTGGCCGCCGTCGTCCGCGATCTGGAAACGAGGCGGCCCGGCGGGCAGCCGCCCCGCTGGATCTGGCACCGCACCCGGGACTGGTATCCGGACCTGCTCGCGGCCGGCGTGGAGCTGGAGCGGTGCTACGACATCAGCCTCTGTGGGAACATCCTGGCCTTTTCGCAGTTCACCGCCCATACCGAATACGCGCGCAACGCCGTCACGATGCCAGTGGATGATCCGCTGCTCCCTCCAAAGGCGCTCCTGCCGCCCCGTCCGCCGGCTGAGCAGGGCGCCCTGTTCGACGAACCCGAGACCGGTCCCGCACCGCGGTACACCCCGGACGAACTCCGGTCCGAATACGCCGCCCAGCAGGATGCCCTGGCGGCGGTGGACACCGGGGAGAACCGGCGCAGCCGGCTGCAGCTGCTGCTGGCCGCTGAATCCGCCGGCGCCATGATCGCCGCGGAAATGCAGCATACCGGCGTCCCATGGAGGGAGGATCTGCACGAGAAGATCCTCGTTGAGTACCTGGGGCCACGCCCGCCCGCGGGCCAGCGGCCGGCCCGGCTGGAGGCGCTGAACTCGGAGCTCCGGGAGTTGCTGAACTCGCCCACGCTGAACCCCGATTCCCCGCAGGACCTGATGCGCGCCCTGCACCGCAACGGAATCGAGGTGAACAGCACCCGGAAGTGGGAGCTGAAAGAGTCGAACCACCCGGCCATCGGGCCGCTGCTGGAGTACAAGAAGCTGTCCCGGCTGCACACCGCCAACGGCTGGGCGTGGCTTGATGCCTGGGTTGCCGGCGGCAGGTTCCGGCCCGAATACGTGGTGGGCGGGGTGGTGTCCGGCCGCTGGGCCTCCCGCGGCGGCGGTGCACTGCAGATCCCCCGCCAGGTCCGCGGTGCCGTGCACGCCGATCCGGGCCACAAGCTGATCGTCGCTGATGCCTCCCAGCTGGAGCCGCGCGTGCTGGTTGCATTGGCCAGGGACTCCATCATGGCTGAGGCTGCCCGGGACCAGGACCTGTATGCAGGCATCGCCGCCAAGGGGTTCGGCGGTGACCGGGCGAAGGCGAAGGTTGCCCTGCTGGGTGCCATGTACGGCGCCACCTCGGGCGAATCCGGCCGCCTGATGCCCCAGTTGGCAAGGACCTATCCGCGTGCGGTGGACTTCGTGGAACGCGCGGCGCGCGCCGGCGAGTCAGGCGGCACCGTGACCACGCGTCTGGGGCGCAGCAGTCCGCCGCCGTCGGAGCGATGGTTGCAGAGCCAGCGCTCCACCACGGCGGAGGAGCAGCGCCGTGCGGAGTCCATTGCCCGGTCCCGGGGCCGCTTCACGCGGAACTTCGTGGTCCAGGGCTCGGCGGCAGACTGGGCGGCGTGCTGGCTTGCCGAATTACGACGACGGTTGCGCAGCCTCCGCACGGAAGGCACCGTGGGTGCCGAACTGGTCTTCTTCCTCCACGACGAGGTGATGGTCCACGCACCGGCGGAGAAAGTGGACGCCTGCATCAAGGCTATCGAAGACGCGGCCAGCGCAGCCAAGGAGTTGCTGTTCGGCCCCATCCCGGTTGAGTTTCCGGTCAGCGTGGCCGTGGTTGATTCCTACGACCACGCAAAGTAACTGGCCGCGCGGTCCTCAGTTAAGGGAAAGTAACCTACCCGGCAGTAGCTCGACGGGCAGCGTGACGGAGGTTACAGTTCATACCGGTGACTGAGGCAGATCGGCGCCAAAGATGATGCAAAGACGCATACCCAGGGGAGGTCCGGCATATGGCGGGCAGGTTTGAAATTCATCGAGTTGGAGACGAGTCGTACCGGCTGCGGCTCACGGACGCTGAAGGCAACATTGTTGCCGTTTCACCCAACTTCAAGTCGCTGAACACGCTGGTTGACGGCATCAAGGCGATGCGGGAGAACGCAGCAACAGGCGTAGTGGTAGACCTGCGGCAGCAGCAAGCCTAAGCCTGGAGTTTTACGGGCGCCCGGCACCATAACGGGCGCCCGCACCAGACCGGGCAGCCGCGCTCAAAGGCGCGCGTGGCTCCCTTACTCTTTACACCCCCATCGGATGCAGGCGGTTCCGGTCCCACGGAACGGACCAGCCAAGCTGGTCGAAGAGCCCGCTCAGGACAATCCCGGTAAACCCCCATACCACCACGCCGTTGACGGTGAAGGCGGGGCTGTCGAAGGTCCGGCCGGCCCGGTGGACGGTGGCCATCACACGGTTGTCCGGGTCCAGCAGGTCCCGGACGGGGATCCTGAAAACCTGCGCGGATTCCGCGTAGTCCACCACCCGCACGGGTGACGGGGACCGCCACCAGCCCAGCACCGGTGTCACCAGGAAGTTGCTGTGCGCCAGGCCGAGTTGCTGGAGTGTGCCCAGGACTTCGACCCCGCTTGAGTCAAGGCCGGTTTCCTCTACTGCCTCCCGGAGCGCTGCCTGAACGGCAGTTTCGTTGGCATCGATGCTGCCGCCGGGAAATGCCACCTGCCCTGGGTGCGATCCCAGGGTGTGGGCCCGTTCCAGGAGCAGCACATCGAGGTCGGCGGGCGCCAGCGGCTTGCCGGAGGCCGCGGGAACATCGTCCAGCGCGCCGAAGAGCATCAGGACGGCGGCCTTGCGCGCCCGCTCCTCGTCCACCGTCAGGGCAGCCCACCGGGGGTCAGGGGCGGCGGCTGACCCGGATTCGGCCCGGCGCGCCAGTTCCAGAAGGTCTTCGCGGGCGCTCACAGGGTCCGCTTCCGGGAGGCCATCCTGATTTCGGCGGCACGGTGGGTTTCAGCGAGCAGCTCCGCCAACAGCGCCTCGCTGCCGGGTGCGAGCTCGTACTTGAGGAGTTTGGCCGCCTTCACCGGATCCGTTTCGCCCATGCCGTAACTGGGGCACCAGTTGGCCACCGGGCACGCCCCGCACGCCGGTTTCCGGGAGTGGCAGACGCGCCGGCCGTGGAACACCACGCGGTGCGAAAGCATGGTCCAGTCCTTCGGCTCGAAGAGTTCGGCCACGTCAGACTCGATCTGCACGGGGTCTTCCGATTGCGTCCAGCCGAACCTGCGGGCCAGCCGTCCGAAGTGGGTGTCCACCGTGATGCCGGGGATGCCGAACGCGTTCCCGAGCACCACGTTGGCGGTCTTGCGCCCAACCCCCGGAAGGGTGACAAGGTCCTCGAGCCGGCCGGGCACCACGCCATTGAACTCGTCCACCAGCCGGGTGGCCAGTGCGATGAGGTTTCGGGACTTGGCCCGGAAGAAGCCGGTGGGCTTGATGATCTCTTCGAGCCGGGAGGGGTCGGCCTCGGCCATGGCCCGCGCATCCGGGTAGTTCTGGAAGAGCAGCGGCGTGATCTGGTTGACCGTCACATCCGTGGTCTGGGCCGAGAGCACGGTAGCCACCAGCAGCTCGAAAGGGTTGGTGAAATCCAGCTCCGCGTGTGCGTACGGGTACTTTTCGGCCAACGCCCTGTTGATGCGCCGCGCCCGCCGCTTCAGGGCGAGCACCGACTCGGAGGAAACCACCGGCATGCCGGCGGCCTGGCCGGCAGCAGCCTTCCCTCCGCCGGCTTTGGCCCGGGGCGCGGCCATTGGTGTTAGCCGCGCTCGATGTTGCTGAGGTCCCGCAGGACGCCCAGCCGCCCGTCGGTGTGCTGGACCAGGAACTCGTGGCCGCGGTCCTCAAGGGCAAGGACCCACCCGCCCGGCTCAATAACGAAGGCCGGGGCCCCGGTGCGGGGGTCATAGGCGGTACGATGCTGGGCCACAGCGAACCAGAACGCCTCATGGATGGGCAGTTCGTCCGATTCGTCGTGCCGGCTGGCAGGGTCCACGGTGGCCCCAATGGGTTCCTCGGAGCGGACCTGCTGATGGACGGCAGTTGCCGCCGGCGGTTCCCACGTGCTCCTCGCCGCGGAGGCAGCCGGCTGCGCGCCGCCGTCGTGATGGGACGTCGCGGATGAACCGCCTGCCCCGGCACCTACGTGCACATCCCCGAACTGCGTCTCTTCTGCGGCAGGCGCGGAGGCGGGACGGACGACGTCGGCTGCCTGGGTTGGCGGGCCGGCGTCAACTTCGGGCGCCCGGTCGGACACTTCGGGGGCGGTGGATACAGGACCACCGGCGGCGGGTCCGCCCGCGGCAGCGACGCCGGCGGATGGGACGGCGGCGGTAGCAGGTGAATGCGGCGCGGCTGCCGTGGGAACGGCGGCAGTGGCCGGTGCATGATGGGTGGGTCCGGGCTGGACGGCCGAGGATCCGGCGCCGGCACCGCCGAACAGCTTTCCACCGGCAGCGCCCAGCAGCTTCCCGCCGCCGGGCTTGGACGCGGACTCGGGCTTGGGCTGCTTGGGTGCACGGGGCTTCTGGACCGGGGCGGCCGCCTCACGGGCCACCACATGCGCCGGCACTTCAGCGCGGTCCTTGAAGTCGCCCGAAAGATACGGCAGGAAGCGGCCCAGGACCGTTGCAGCGAACAGGATCAGGGAGCCGATCAGGCCCACCAGCAGGCTGGGCACGTACGCGCCTGCCACGGACAAAAAGAAGAAGGCGACGGCGAAGCAGGCCACCACCGACGCGAACTGGTCGATGGAGAGGGAGCCGATGCGGATTTTGGTGGCGGGTGCCAGCCTGCGCGCGGCAAAAAGGGCGCTGACGATGAGGGGAAGGATGATGCCCAATCCCAGGAAGAAGAGGTTGTTCAGGTTCCACAGGTTGTAGCGGCCGCCGAAGATGGGCAGCAGCGAAGCGATGAACAGGATGAGGGTGGCGGCAAACACGGCCAGGTCCCGCACGGTGAACGGACCGAGCACTGCCTGGTTGGCGTCCTTGGCAAGGCCTGCCGGCTTCCCTTCGGACGTGGCCTGCTGGCCTGCCCCGGTGGCGGGTCCGGCGGCGCCGGAACCTGCCGCGGTATCGGGGCCGGTCTTCTGGCCAAAGCTTTGCTGGTTCATTCTGTTCTCCTTAGCGTGGCGGCACCGGGGCCGGCATGGCCCCGATATCGTGCCGTCGTAACACCGGTTCCGCCGCGGCCACGCGCAGTTGCGCCTGTCCACAGCGGTCCGAAGTGAAGTCACAATTCCATTTCAGCCTAGTCAACAGCCGGGCTGATCACTAGCTGAACGGCGCCGCCGGGGGCGTCCTCCCGACGGCGGGCCCAACCATTCACCGCTTAATGGACGCCGCTCGCGGGTACGTCTGTGACAGGGCACACATGTATGTCCGGGCAAGCATTAGTCTTGATTCCGGAACAGCTCTTTGCGGTATGTCCGTGATCGGCCGGTGCCCAACGTCGTGCGTGCGGCGGAGCCCGGCCGGCAGCCACCATGCCGCGCAGCAAAGATCGATGAATGATGAGGTTCACATGTCCCAGGACACTCCAAGCTCCACGGCCACCGTTCCCGCAGGCTCGGCACAGCAGGGCGATGCCTTTGAAAACCTGCTCCATGAGACCCGGACCTTCCCGCCTTCGCCGGAGTTCGCGGCCAACGCGGTTGTCACCGCTGAGGAGTACCAGGAGGCCGACGCCGACCGGCCGGCTTTCTGGGCGAAGCAGGCGCGGGAGCTGCTCACCTGGAGCAAGGACTTCGATGAGGCGCTGGACTGGTCCAACCCGCCGTTCGCCAAATGGTTCGTGGGCGGCGAGGTCAACGCGGCCTACAACGCGCTGGACCGGCACGTGGAGAACGGCCGGGGCGATCGGGTGGCCATCCACTTCGAGGGCGAACCGGGCGATACCCGCTCCTACACCTACGCGCAGCTGACCGAGGAAGTGAAGAAGGCAGCCAACGCCTTCGAATCCCTGGGCGTGGCCAAGGGCGACCGGGTGGCCGTCTACCTGCCGATGATCCCCGAAGCGGTCATCACGCTGCTGGCCTGCGCCCGGATCGGCGCCGTGCACTCGGTGGTGTTCGGCGGGTTCTCCGCCGACGCGCTGCGGTCCCGCATCGATGACGCCGAAGCCAAACTCGTGGTCACCGCCGACGGCACCTACCGCCGCGGCAAGCCCAGCGCCCTCAAACCCGCGGTGGACGAAGCCCTCGCCAAGGCCGGCCACACGGTGCAGAACGTGGTGGTGGTCAAACGCAACGGCCAGGACGTGGACTGGACCGAGGGCCGGGACCACTGGTGGGCCGACACCGTCGAGGCAGCCTCCGCCGAGCACACCGCCGTCGGGCATGACTCCGAGCACCCTTTGTTCATCCTCTACACCTCCGGGACCACCGGCAAGCCCAAGGGCATCCTGCACACCACCGGCGGATACCTCACCCAGACTGCCTACACCCACAAGGCAGTGTTCGACCTGCACCCGGACACGGACGTGTACTGGTGCACGGCCGACGTCGGCTGGGTCACCGGCCACTCCTACGTCACCTACGCCCCGCTCATCAACGGCGCCACCCAGGTCATGTACGAAGGAACCCCGGATTCCCCGCACCAGGGCCGCTGGTGGGAGATCATCGAAAAATACAAGGTCTCCATCCTCTACACCGCGCCCACCGCCATCAGGACGTTCATGAAGTGGGGCCGGGAAATCCCGGACAAGTACGACCTCACCTCCCTCCGTGTCCTCGGCTCCGTGGGCGAACCCATCAACCCCGAAGCCTGGATGTGGTACCGGAACGTCATCGGCGGGGACAAGGCCCCCATCGTGGACACCTGGTGGCAGACCGAGACCGGCGCCCAGATGATCGCCCCGCTGCCCGGGGTCACCGCCGCCAAACCCGGCTCCGCCCAGGTCCCGCTGCCCGGCATCGCCGTGGACGTCGTGGACGAGATGGGCGAATCGGTGCCCAACGGCCACGGCGGATTCCTGGTGATCCGCGAACCCTGGCCCGCGATGCTCCGGGGCATCTGGGGCGACCCGGAGAGGTTCAAGGACACCTACTGGTCCCGGTTCGAAACTATGTACTTCGCCGGCGACGGCGCCAAGAAGGACGAAGACGGCGACGTCTGGCTCCTGGGCCGGGTGGATGACGTCATGAACGTCTCCGGGCACCGGCTCTCCACCACCGAAATCGAATCCGCCCTGGTCTCCCACCCCGCCGTGGCCGAAGCCGCCGTCGTCGGAGCCGCGGACGAAACCACCGGCCAGGCCGTCGTCGCGTTCGTCATCCTCCGCGGTGACGCGGTCAATGGCGGCGACGACACCGTCCAGGAACTCCGGAACCACGTGGGCAAGGAAATCGGACCCATCGCCAAACCGAAGAACATCCTGGTGGTCCCGGAGCTGCCCAAGACCCGGTCCGGCAAGATCATGCGCCGCCTCCTCAAGGACGTCGCAGAAGGCCGCGACCCGGGCGACGCCACCACCCTCTCCGATCCGACGATCATGCAACAGATCGCCCAGTCGCTCAGGAAATAGAAGTCCCCGCGACGACGGCGCTGCCCACTCGGTGGGCGGCGCCGTCGCCGTATGCTGGGAGCAGCCCCGTCGCCTGCCCCGAAGGAACCGCCCGAATGCTCGCCGTCGCACGCCACCAGGCCATTTTGGACGCCCTCCAGCGCGAACGGGTGGTGAGGGTCTCGGACCTGGCCCAGCAGCTGGGGGTGTCCCTGATGACGGTGCGGCGGGACATTGAGGTGCTGGAAGAAGGCGGGCGCCTGGAGCGGATCCACGGCGGCGCCAAGGTCCCGGGTGACACCAGCACCCATGAGCCGGGATTCGACCTGAAGTCCACCCAGCTGACCGACGAGAAAAAGGCCATCGCGGTTGAGGCGGCCAGCCTGGTGCAGGAGGGCATGGCGGTGGGCCTGAGCGCCGGAACCACCACCTGGGCGCTGGCCAAGGAACTCACCGGCGGGCCACGGATCACTGTTGTCACCAACTCGGTACGCATCGCGGACCTGTTCCACCACGCCGCGTCCGCCGGCTCCGCCCGCTATGCGTCCACGGTCATCCTGATCGGCGGCGAGCGGACCCCGTCGGATGCGCTGGTGGGCCCCATCGCCACGGGCGCGCTGAAGCAGCTGCACCTGGATGTTTTGTTCCTCGGCGTCCATGGGATGGACGCCGACGCCGGGTTCACCACCCCCAACCTGCTGGAGGCGGAAACGGACCGCGCCTTCGTGGCGGCTGCGCGCAAGACTGTGGTCCTGGCTGACCACACCAAGTGGGGCCTGCTGGGCATCAGCTCCATCGCTTCCCTGGAGGAAGTCGACGAAGTCATCAGCGACGAAGGCCTCAGTCCGGAGGCTCAGCGCATCCTGCAGGAACGGGTAGGCCGGCTGAGGCTCGCCGGCCTCTGACTAAAACCTTCAGGGGCAGCCGCAGGATTGGCGGATGTGCAGTTTCGTGGGGAAGATCCGGTGCTGCGGTTTTTCCCCGCGGCTGGCTCCCACCAGTGCCGCCACCGCGGCTTCCGCCATCACGGCCACCGGCTGCTCCACCGTGGTCAGTGGAGGCCAGGAGTATTCGGATTCGGCGGAACCGTCAAAGGAAGCTACCGCCATCCCGCCGGGGATGGACAGCCCTGCTTCGTGCACTGCCCGCAACAGGCCGATCGCCTGCATGTCGGAGGTGGCGAAAATCGCCGTCGGCCGGTTGACGGAAGCCAGCAGCCGCTGGCCGGCAAGGTAACCGCCGGGCCGCGTAAAGGCGCTGTAGACAATCGGCCCCTCCGGCAGGCCGGCCTCCTGCAGGGCTTCCCGCCATCCCACTTCACGGCCGTCGGTGGACCCGGAAACGTTGGTGCCCATCGCCAGGCCTATGTTGGTGTGGCCGTGGCCGATCAGGTGTTCCACGGCCATCCGGGCGCCCGCCGCGAGATCCACGCCGATGCTGTTGAACCCCGGCGCATCCCGCTCCTGGTTGAGCAGGACCGAGGGGATGTCCGCCGTTTCCAGGACCTCCAGGTCCGGTTCGAAGAGGACGCTGGCCAGGAGCACGCCGTCCACCTGCCGGGCGGCAAGGTTGCGGATATTCCGCCGCTCCTTGGCCAGGTTCCCGTCGGAGTTGCTCAACACCAGGGCGTATCCCAGTTCTGCCGCGGCATCCTCCACGGCATGGGAGAAAAGCGAGAAGAACGGGTTGGAGATATCCGGAACCACAAGCCCCAGCGTCTCGCTGGAGCCCAGCTTGAGCGCACGGGCCGCCGCGTTGGGACGGTAGCCCAGGACGCGGATGGCGTCCTGGACCTTGGCTTCGGTGGCAGGCGCCACCTTCTTGGGCCCGCCGTTGACAACGTAACTGACGACGGCGGTGCTCACGCCGGCGTATCGCGCCACGTCCTTGCGGGTCACGGGGCCCCGTGTGGCCTGCGCTGCCGGAGAAGTCATGCTGTCCATGTTAGGTACAAGTACCCGGGGCATCGCCGAAGTCACGGATGGGAAGCCGTGCGCCGCTTTGCAAAGCTGACTGGTGCGCCACGATTCCGGGCAGGGTGAAGCGGGCTGCCACCCAGGCGTTCACCGGCGGCAGGGTGCGGTTGTTGACGGCCGTGACGAAGTCATCCACCAGGAAGTGGTGGCTTCCCTCGTGCCCGTTCGGCGCGCCGCGGAACTCCTGCGGAAGCCGTTCCGGGTCGTGGACAGGTGCCAGGCCGGAGACGAAGGCATCCCTCAGCTCGGGCGCCACATTGGCGAGCGAGGGATCGTCCAGGGAAATGCTGGGCCGGGTCTCGAGTTGCTCGGAGATGTCGTGGACGTTGCGCTTGTCCTGCCACACGGTGACTTTCGCGAGCTGTTCGAAGCTGGCCTCGGTGCCGAAGAACCGGAACCGGGACTCCCGGATGTGTGAGGGGTAGCCCACCCGGCGCATCTCATTGGTGCGCATGACCCCGCCGTCGTTGAGCTCAAAGAGGGCCGTGGCATTGGAGAAGTCGTTGCCGAACATGCTGACGTCCTTGTCAAAGACGCCGTCGTTGCGGTCATCCCTGACTCCGACGCAGCTGACGCTGACCGCATGGGCGGGAACGGCACCGAGTACTCCACCCACGGCGTGGGTCGGATAGAGCATGGGCGGGTAGCTGGCCGTTTCCTTCCAGCGGTCCCCGCCGCTGTACTGGTAGGCCTCGTAGAAGCCCAGGTCCATGTCGTGGACGTAGTCGCCTTCGGCATAGAAAATCCGGCCGAACTTTCCCTCAGCGAGCTGCTTGCGCGCATAGACAGTGGCGGGGTTGTAGTAGCTGGTCTCCCCCATCATGTAGACCAGCCCGGTGTCACGGACAGCCTCGATGATGCGGGCAATTTCGTCCTCGGAAACAGCCATCGGGACAGCCGAGTACACGTGCTTGCCGGCACGGAGGGCCTGCTCCACCAGGGGACCGTGCGTCCAGCGCTGCGTAAAGATGGCAACGGCGTCGACCTCGGAGGCCAGGAGCTCTTCAAAGCTTGCCTGTGAACCGGCCAGCCCATAGCGGTCCACCGCTTCCGCAGCCCGCTCCGGAAGCTCGTCAACCACGTGAACGGCACTGACGCCGGGGTGGAGGTTGAACAGGTGGGCGAACTGGCTGCCAAACTGGCCGGCTCCTACTACGCCGATTGAGAACGTCATTGTCTTCCTTCCGGGAAGTTTTGGCAGCGCCGGGCAAGCGCTGTCCTTCAGGAAGGCCAGTGTTTCACCCGTATCTACTCGAGTCAACAACCCATCGAATGCAAAAATCACTCCTTGCCGCAAGGAAAGACAAAAGCTTGCCCCCGCAAATCTACTCGTGTAGATTACATCCCAGTTGTTACTCACATCACAGTCAGGAAAGGGTCGAAGATGACCACCCTTGCCAAACACCCCAGAGCGGCGTCGCCGGCAGCGGCTTCGCCCAAGCCGCTAGGAAGCTACCGCCGGTTCGGGGACCTCAGGATCGCACTGCTCTTCATCGCCCCGGCGCTCATCGGGTTCGTCTTTTTCTACGTCGTGCCAACCATCCGCGGCATCTACCTGAGCTTCACGGAATACAACATCCTCGGTGATCCGGAATGGATCGGCCTGGACAACTACACGGCCATCGCCAAGGATCCGCTGTTCTGGAATTCCCTCGCCGTTACAGGACAGTACGTCTTCCTGAACATCCTCCTCCAGACGGCCTTGGCCCTGGGCCTGGCCCTCCTGATGCACCAGGTGGCAAAGTCCACGATCATCCGCGGGGCACTGCTGCTGCCGTACCTGATGTCCAACGTCATCGCCGCACTGTTGTGGTTCTGGATGCTGGACTACCAGATCGGCGTAGTGAACCAGTTCATCGAGTGGAGCGGGCTGCCCCGGGTCGCCTTTTTCGGCAGCGAGGAGTGGGCCATTCCCACCCAGGCCCTGATCAATACCTGGCGCCATATGGGCTACACGGCACTGCTGATCTTTGCCGGGCTGCAGGCCATCCCGGGCCACGTTTATGAGGTGGCCAAACTGGACGGCGCCTCAGCATTCCAGACCTTCCGGAAAATCACCATCCCGTTGTTGCGCCCGGTCCTGGTCCTGGTCCTCGTGGTCACGGTGATCGGTTCGTTCCAGGTCTTCGACACCGTAGCCGTGACCACAGCAGGCGGCCCGGTCAACGCCACCCGCGTGATCCAGTACTACATCTACCAGCGCGCCTTCACCGAGTCGGACTTCGGCTACGGATCCGCCATCGCCGTCATTCTCTTCCTCATCCTCGCCCTGGTGGCCTTCATCCAGATGAAGTTCCTCAAGGGCAACGAATCGGACCTGGACTAGGAGTCCCGCATGACCACCACCGCAAGCCGCGCAACGCTGCCGGCCGGAACCCGCCGCCGTCGTCCGTTCAACGCCCGCCGTGCGGGCACCTGGGCCCTCCTGGTCCTCGCCATCGCCGTCTCCGTCCTGCCCTTCCTCTGGGTGCTGAGGACCGCACTGTCCACCAACAATGCCCTGGCTTCCAGCGCCGCCAGCCTGCTGCCGGCGGAGTTCACCTTCGGCGCCTTCAAACGGGTCTTCGGGCTGCAGTCACCGGCGGAAGCCGTGGCCGAAGGCGGCTCGGGTGCCGCCATCGACTTCTGGCTCTACCTGCGGAACTCGATCATCTTTTCCTCCATCACCACCGCCGGCGCCGTGTTCTTCAGCGCGATGGCCGCCTACGCTTTCGCCCGGCTGCGCTGGAAGGGCCGCAATGCAGTCTTCAGCCTCTTCCTCGGCACCATGCTGGTCCCGCCGATCTTCACGGCGCTCCCCAACTTCCTGCTGATCAAGAACCTGGACCTGCTCAACACGATGCTCGGCATGGTCCTGCCGTACGTCTTCATGACGCCGTTCGCCATCTTCTTCCTCCGCCAGTTCTTCCTGAACATGTCCCGTGAGGTGGAGGAAGCGGCCATGCTCGACGGCGCCAAGCACCTCCGGATCTTCTTCCAGATTGTGCTTCCCAACGCCGCAGCCCCCATCGCCACCCTGGCGCTGCTCACCTTCATCGGCCAGTGGAACGAATACTTCTGGCCCCTGCTGGTCGGCTCCCAGGACGACGTCCGGGTCCTCCAGGTGGGGCTCGGCGTCTTCAAGTCCCAGTCGCCGCAGGGCGCACCGGATTGGTCCGGCCTCATGGCGGCAACCCTCATCTCGGCCCTGCCGGTGCTGATCCTGTTCGCGGCCTTCGGCAAGAAGATCGTCAACTCCATCGGCTTCTCCGGCATCAAATAAGCAATCCCACCTCCCGCCAATACCCCCGAACGGAAAGTAGAACCATGAAGAAATCCCTCGGCGCCGTTGCCGTCGCCGCAGCTGTGGCACTCTCCCTGTCTGCCTGCAGCGGATCCTCGTCAGAAGAAGCCGCCAAGGGCGAGATCAGCTACTGGCTCTGGGATGCCAACCAGCTCCCCGCCTATCAGCAGTGTGCTGACGACTTCACGAAGGCCAACCCTGACATCACGGTCAAGATCACCCAGCGCGGCTGGGACGACTACTGGTCCACACTGACCAACGGCTTCGTGGGCGGCACCGCACCGGACGTCTTCACCAACCACCTGGGCCGCTACGGCGAACTGGCAGAGAACAACCAGCTGCTGGCCATCGACGACGCCGTCGAAAAGGACAATGTGGACCTCTCCGCCTACAACGAGGGCCTTGCAGACCTCTGGGTGGGCCAGGACGGCAAGCGTTACGGCCTGCCCAAGGACTGGGACACCATCGGCCTGTTCTACAACAAGGCCATGCTGGCCGGCGCCGGGATCACCGAGGACCAGATGAAGGACCTCACGTGGAACCCCGAAGACGGCGGCACCTACGAGAAGGTCATCGCCCACCTCACCGTGGACAAGAACGGAAAACGCGGCGATGAGCCAGGCTTCGACAAGAACAACGTCGACGTCTACGGGCTGGGCCTGAACGGCGGCGGCGACTCCTCCGGCCAGACGGAGTGGAGCTACCTGACGAACACCACCGGCTGGTCCCACACCGACAAGAACCCGTGGGGCACCAAGTACAACTACGACGACCCCAAGTTCCAGGAGAGCATGGACTGGTTCGCAGGGCTGGCCGGGAAGGGCTACATGCCCAAGCTTGAGACCACCGTGGGCGCGGCCATGGCGGACACCTTCGCAGCCGGCAAGTCCGCCATCAACGCGCATGGATCCTGGATGATCGGCCAGTACACCGGTTACAAGGGCATTGAGGTGGGCATCGCTCCCACCCCCGTTGGCCCCGAGGGCGAGCGCGCGTCGATGTTCAACGGCCTGGCAGATTCCATCTGGGCCGGGACCGAAAAGAAGGACGCAGCCATCAAGTGGGTGGAATACCTCGCGTCCGCCGACTGCCAGGATGTCGTCGCCTCCAACGCCGTGGTCTTCCCCGCACTCAAGGCGTCCTCGGACAAGGCAGCTGAAGCCTTCAAGGCCAAGGGTGTGGATGTCACCGCGTTCACGGAGCACGTCAAGGACAAGACCACATTCCTGTACCCCATCACGGACAACACCGCCAAGGTCAAGGGCATTATGGAGCCCGCCATGGACGCCGTGGTCTCCGGCAAGGCGCCCGCCAGCTCCCTCTCCCAGGCCAATGAGCAGGTCAACGCCCTCTTCAAGTAGGCACTGCTTCTTCAAGTAGGCACTGCTTCGCCATCCCAATCCGTGGCTGCGTTTGTGGTCGCAGCCACCGGGCTGGATGCCGCCGTCCCATCCTCGCGGCGGCGGCATCCGGCTACCCCTTCCCGGCTACCGAAACACCCCGTACCCGCGTCTTCCGGCGCCCAGCACAAACGATGAAAGAGACTTTCCTATGGATCCCCTGCACCTCCGTTCCGCCGGCACCAGCCTGGTGATCATCTTCGACAGCGGGGAGGCTGAGGTCATCCATTGGGGCGCCGACCTCGGTGCCACCCTGCCGGACCTGGCCATCCTCACCAGCCCGGTCCCCCACTCCGCCATCGACGCCCGCGTCCCCGCCGGCCTGCTCCCCCAGGCTTCCTCCTCCTGGCGCGGCCGTCCCGCCCTGCGTGGCTCCCGGATCACCGACGGCGGCTCCGGCCTGGACTTCTCCTCCCGCCTCCGTACTACCTCGGTCACCTCAGAGGGCTCCAGTGCACAGATTGTCCAGGCCGACGCCGATACCGGCATCAGCGTCTCGTCCAACCTGACGCTGCACGACGGCGGCCTGCTGGAACTGCGCCACACCGTCACCAACGAGGGCACCACCCCCTTCCAGGTGGACGAACTGGCCACCGTCCTCCCGGTGGCGCCGGACGCCGTCGAACTCCTGGACCTGACCGGCCGCTGGTGCCGCGAGCGCCATCCGCAGCGGCGGGCCATCCAGCAGGGCACCTGGGTCCGCACCGGCCGGCACGGCCGCACCGGCCACGATTCCTCCCTGCTGTTCGCCGCCGGCACCCCGGGTTTCGGCAACCGCCACGGCAAGGTCTGGGCCACCCACCTGGCCTGGAGCGGCAACCATGAGCAGTTCGCGGACACCATCGGCGACGGCCGGACCATGATCGGCGGCTCGGAGCTCCTGGGCCCCGCCGAGGTGGTCCTTGCACCGGGCGGCAGCTACACCACCCCGGCACTGTTCGCCGCCTACTCGGACGCCGGACTGGACGGGATCACCGGCGCCTTCTACAGCTGGTTCCGGTCCCGCCCGCACCACGTGCTCCCCGCCGCGTCCACCGGCCTGCCCGCCGGCAAGCCCCGCCCCGTGGTGCTCAACACCTGGGAAGCCGTCTACTTTGACCACAACCTGGACACGCTGATCGAACTCGCCGAATCGGCAGCCGATCTCGGCGTGGAGCGCTTCGTGCTCGACGACGGCTGGTTCCGCGGCCGCCGCAACGACCAGGCCGGCCTCGGTGACTGGTACGTCGATGAGACCCTGTGGCCGAACGGCCTGACGCCGCTGATCGAGGCGGTGACCTCCCGCGGGATGGAGTTCGGGCTGTGGGTGGAACCGGAAATGGTCAACCTGGACTCGGACATTGCCCGGGCGCATCCGGACTGGATCGTTGGCCCCTCAGCCATCCAGCACAAGGACGGCGGCCGGCTGCCCCTGGAATGGCGCAACCAGCACATCATCGACCTGGTCAACCCTGAGGCCTGGCAGTACATCTACGACCGCATCGACGCGCTCCTGGCCGGCAACAACATCAGCTACCTCAAATGGGACCAGAACAGGGACCTGCTGGAGCACGGCCACGCCGGCCGCTCCTCGGTCCACGAACAGACCCTCGCCGCGTACCGCCTGTTCGACGAGCTCCGCAAGGCGCACCCCGGCGTCGAGATTGAAAGCTGCTCCTCCGGCGGCGCCCGGGTGGACCTGGGCATCCTGGAACGGACCGACCGGATCTGGGGGTCGGACTGCAACGATGCGCTGGAGCGGCAGACCATCCAGCGCTGGACCGGCGCCGTGGTCCCGCCGGAGCTGGTGGGCAGCCACATCGGCCCCACCACGTCCCACACCACGGCCCGGACCCACGATTTGTCCTTCCGCGCCATTACCGCCCTGTTCGGGCACTTCGGCATGGAGTGGGACGTCCGCGGCGTGCAGGGCGAGGAGCGTGAGGAACTGCGGCGCCTCGTGGGCCTGTACAAGGAGCACCGGGACCTGATCCACAGCGGCCGCCGGGTCCACGCCGACGTCCCTTCCGACGCGCTCCTGCTGCACGGCGTTGCTGCTGCCGGCACGCCAGTTGTAAAAGGTACGACGGCGGCCCTGTTCGCTTTGGTCAGCATCCGCACCTCCGCGGCCGAGGAACCCGGGCGGATTGGACTCCCCGGCCTGGATGCGGAACGCAGCTACCGGGTGGAGGCAATCTTCCCCGCGCCGGGCGACGCCGACTACGTGCACACCTTCACCCAGGTCCAGCCGCCGGCGTGGCTGTCCGACGGTGCGGCGGCAAGCGGCAGGTTCCTTGCCGAGGTGGGGCTTCCCATGCCCATCCTCAACCCCGAGCACGCGCTGCTGTTGAAGGTCACCGCCCTCTAGCAGGCGAGTGCTCTGTCCCGGCGTTTCCAAGCAACGCGGGGTCATTTATCGCCCATTCCGAACGCCGGAACGGGCACCAAGTGACCCCGCGTTTCTTTTGGCTGTAGCTCCGACGATAGATTTGCCTGCATGACTGAAGCCTCCTCCGCCGTCGACGCCGGCCGCGGCACCATCCTTGTGATCAATGGCCCCAACCTGAATCTCCTGGGCACCCGCGAGCCGGAAAAGTACGGCACCTCAACCCTCGCAGACGTGGAGCAGCTGGCCGCCGCCGCAGCGAAGGCCCATGGCTTCGACGTGGAATGTGTCCAGTCCAACCATGAAGGCGTCCTGCTGGATGTCATCCACGCGGCCCGGGGCACGGCCGCGGGTATCGTGATCAACGCCGGCGCTTTTACCCACACGTCCGTGGCACTCCGTGACGCCCTCGCCGCCGTGCAGCTTCCCGCCGTCGAGGTGCACATCACCAACGTCCACCAGCGCGAGGAATTCCGGCACCATTCGTACCTCTCGCCCGTGTGCGCGGCGGTCATCGTGGGCGCAGGCGTCACCGGGTACCGGCTGGCCATCGACTACCTGGGCGAAGTCCTCTAGCTGCGTGTTCCGGCCCCTGCGGGCCACAGCCGTGGTGTCCTGCCGGCGGCCAGGTCTTCCACCCAGCCCACGCACAGGATGGCCACTCCCAGGAGCGGCCAGACCATGAGGAACAGCAGCCAGTCGCTTTCCAGCAGCCAGGGAAAGGCCTCGCTGAGGACCGGGTTTTCCCAGCCGAGGTCAATGAGCGGGACCGCGGCGACGAGCAGCAGGTTATGCCACAGGTAGATGGTGATGGCCCGGTTGTTGACGAGCGTTACAACGCCGTCGAGGATCTTCATCCGCCCGGGCAACGCCGGCCAGACCGGGGAAAGCCGCAGAAGCACGGCGCAGTACCCCAAGGACCACAGGGCCTGGGCGAGCGGGATCTCGTTCAGGTTCCAGCCTTCGTCGCTAGGGTGGGTGGCCGTCCACGCGAGTCCGAGCACCATGAGGGCCAGGGCAAGGACCGCCACGACAGGGAACCGCAGTTTGCGCAGCAGGCCATCGTGGTGGGCGAAGCCGAGGACCCAGCACGAACCGAAGGTGATGAAGTCGGTGACGGGATTGTTCGCCCATTCCGGCAATGCCGCGTTTTCAAGGGTCAGGACAGCCAGAAGTCCAAGCGGGGCCAGCAAGGTAACCCAGGGAAACCGGCGGAACGCCTTGAGCAGCAGCGGCGAGAGCAGCATGAACCAGAAGTAGGCCCGGATGTACCAGAGGATCTCCTCGGCCTGGAAACCCCATGAGGAGTCGGTCAGGACATCATTTGTTCCCGCGCTTTCCGGGAACGGCGGGGTGCCCACCGGAACGAACCACAATGCAAGGTCCAGCCAGTAGCCTTCCTCCTCCTGCCATGGCCGCCATCCCGTGAGGAACAGCAGGCCCAGCACGGTGACGGCGTAGAGCCAGAGCGGAAGCAGCAGCCGCCGGGCCCGGCTTTTCAGGACCCCCGCAGCGGGCCGGTCCAGCGAACGGGCCATCAGGGCCCCTGCCAGGGCGAACATCACGCCCATTGAGGGAAACACGAGGCTCATCCAGACGGCACCCGAGAAGCTGTGGAAGGCAACCACCCGGGCCAGTGCCACTGCACGCAGGGTATCCAGGTACCGGTCCCGCCCGGGTGGTGCCTGGATACCAGTTGACATGGCTTCCTTCCTCCCGGGTTGCCGCCTTGCTTCCGCACAACAGTAGAAGCACCAGCGGACGCGGGCATCTGTAGGAAGTACTCGAAGTTTTCCCTTGCCATACCTGCATCCCGGGCCGGATGTGGGGCAGGCCGGCGGGAACCCCCCTTCTTTGGGATTGGGTAGCCCAGGCCCTCGACCCCAAAAGCACGTGCAGAATACTATTCGTTTACGCCGGGGAGCCCGGCCAGGGCGGACAATGCGGCTGTTAGGGCTGCAGTAAGGGACCTCGTCCCGATACATAAAATAAGCGGATCCACGACCGATCCGCCGGTGCACATGCCAGGCCTTCGGGGTGCCCAATGCGAAAACTTTTTGTTCTGCTGACGTCCGTGTTTTTGGTGCTTACCCTCGGCGGCTTCACCGGGGATGCCGGCTTCAGCCGCGGCATGGTCAGCGTCACGTTCGACGACGGCTGGGCCAGCCAGCACCGGAATGCGCTGCCCATCCTGGACAAGTATGGAATTCCGGCCACCATGTACATCCACTCCGGAGCCATTGACGAACAGCCCACGTACATGACGCAGGAGCAGATCCAGGACTTTGCGGACCGCGGCCATGAGATCGCGTCCCACTCTGTGACGCACGCGCACCTTCGCGAGGTCCCGGCCGGCCAGCTCGATGCGGAGCTGAGGGAAAGCCAGGCTACGCTGCGGCAGTTGTTCGGACCGGCGGCGGCCACCAGCTTCGCCTCGCCCTATGCCGAATACAACGACGCAACCCTGGCGGCCATCAGGCAGGTCTACTCCAACCAGCGGGCCTATGACGACGACGGGACGGACGACTCCGGCTTCAACACCCGCCTCAACTATGACCCCTATAACTTGAGGGTGAAGTTCGTTGACGCCACCACCACCACGGCAACCGTGCAGGGGTGGATCAATTCCGCCAAGTTCTACAACGCCTGGCTGATCCTGGGCTACCACGAAGTGGGCGAAAACATCGGCGGCGGCGTCTACACCACGGACACCGCCGTACTCGATGCCGACATGAAAGCCGTCAGGGACAGCGGCCTTGGCATTGTCACGGTCGCTGATGGCGCCGCCGAAGCCTTGCCGCAGGCATCAGTAAACCTGCCAGGCTGACCCGCCACCTGCGCGGGCTGGCTATTTCTGGATGCACTGCCCGGAGGAAACAGGCGACGTCAGCGCCGGGGCCTGCGCGGCGACCGGATTCAGGTCATCCATGGTGATGGCGAAGCCCATGTCCGTGTCCGAGGTGGCCTTGGCGAAGATGACGCCCGCCACCTGGCCGTCCGTTGTGAGCAGCGGCCCGCCGGAATTACCCGGCTGCACGTCGCCGGCCAGCCGGTAGATCTCCTCCGGGGTCGGGTTGCTGCCGTAGATGTCGGGGACCAGCACGGTGGTGATGTCCTGCACGGTGGCCGGCTTCGATTGGAAGGGACCGCCGTGCGGGTAGCCGGCGAAAGCCGCCGGGCTGCCCCCGGGCAGGTCTGTGCTCAGTGGCAGCGGCTGCGACGGCAGGTCCTCCACGGCCAGTACCGCGAGGTCATGCTTGGTGTCGAAGTAGACCACGCGGCCCGGCATCGCGCCGCCGTCGGGCAATTCCACCACCGGCTGCGACACGCCCGCCACAACGTGCGCGTTCGTCACCACGCGATCCTCGGAAACCACAAAGCCGGTGCCGGTCTGGTTTTGGCCGCATTCGTAGGCCGTGCCCGCAATTCTCAGGACGGACTCGGCCGCCCTGTTCAAGGCAGGGGTGTCAGTGCTGGCATTGGGCACGGGAACTACAGGGCCCTGTTCCAGCCCCTCAATGAGGGTGGGAATTCCGTTGCCAATAACTGCCGAGCGCAGCTGCGCCATGGTGGCCTTGACCGGGGTGGGGGTCAGCCCGTCGATGAACCGGATGACCTTGGATTCCGCCAGCTGCTGGGAAACGAGCGGCACACCCAGTGAACTGATGCTGAACGCGAGCATGGACATGACCAGCGCGGAAACCACAACATTGGCGGCGCCGCCCACCAGCCGGTCCGCTGCCCGCAGGGGCCGGATCCGCATAGCGCCGCGTATTTGCCGGCCCACCATGGTGCCCAGGCCATGCCCCAGGACCACCAGGACGACGGCGGTCGCCACGATGGCGGTCAGCCTCCATCCGGAGTCCTCAACGAAGCCGCTGACCAGGGGAACAGCGAAAAAGGCCGCCACGGCGCCGGCAGCAAAACCGGCGATGCCGCCCGCCGTCACGAGGAAGCCGTTGCGGAGGCCGTAGACCAGGTAGGACAGCAGGGCCAGGATCAAGATCAGGTCCAGGACAGTCAAGCCGACCACGAAGGCTCCTTATAAACAGTTGAAACCTCATTCTAATGGCGGTGGCTGACAATCATCTGTGGGTTTGCTTCTGCTGCCGGGCACCCGCATGGCGCTCCCGGACGGGCCGTAACGGGCCGGTGAAATGCGTCCGATCGCACCGTTTGGGCCCGCCATAGGGGCGTTTCGGCTGCCAAGTTCGTCACAGAACCTTGAAAATTCTGAAACAATGGCACAAGCGCCACAGCCGATACTTTTACTCAGGAGATTTTATGGACATCGAGGTACTGCGCCGAGCACCCCTTTTCGCCACGCTCGACGACGACGCATTCCGTCTGCTGACGGACGAGCTCACCGAGGTGGACCTTTCCCGCGGCGCATCTGTTTTCCGCGAGGGCGACCAGGGTGACCAGCTTTACTTCATCGTTTCCGGCAAGGTGAAGCTGGGACGCACCTCCCCGGACGGCCGCGAATCACTCCTGGCCATCCTCGGCCCGGGTGAACTGTTCGGCGAAATGGCGCTGTTCGATCCCAGCCCTCGCACCGCCACGGCAACCGCGGTCTCCGAGACCCGCCTGGCCGGATTGAAGAACGAGAGCCTGAACAACCTGCTCCGCACGCGCCCCGAGGTTTCGGCCCAGCTCCTGCAGGCTTTGGCCCGCCGTCTGCGCCGCACCAACGACTCCCTCTCGGACCTGGTGTTCTCCGACGTTCCCGGCCGCGTCGCCAAAGCACTGCTGGACCTGGCCGACCGCTTTGGCCGCCCCGCCACCGACGGTGTCCTGGTGGCCCACGAGCTTACGCAGGAAGAGCTGGCGCAGCTGGTGGGCGCCTCCCGCGAAACCGTGAATAAGGCCCTCGCCGAGTTCGTCCAGCGCGGCTGGCTCCGCCTGGAGGCCCGGGCCGTAGTCATCCTGGACATGCAGCGCCTCCGCCAGCGCTCCCGCTAAGCACCGCAAGAAGGCCGCCCCTCGGGGCGGCCTTCTGCATGCCGTTCGGTGGTTGAGCCTGTCGAAACCCAAGTGCCTTTCCACATAGCCGCCTCTGTCCCTCCTCTAGACAGTCCAGGCGCAGGAGAATCGGCCCATGCCATTCACCTACATGCTCCGATGCTCTGACGGGTCCTATTACGTAGGCAGCACAACAAACATCGAAGTTCGCCTCGCACAACACCAGACAGGTGCAGGAGCCGTTTATACCCGGCGTCGACGCCCTGTCGAACTCATATGGTTCGAAGAATTTAGCCGTATCGACCAAGCGTTCGCCAGGGAGAAACAGGTCCAGGGTTGGAGCCGCGCCAAACGGGAAGCGCTGATTGCCGGAACGTATGGCACGTTGCCCGGGCTGTCGGCGAATCACAGCAGGCCGCGTCGTGAATAGGGTTTCGACAAGCTCAACCACCGGAACGTGCTTCGGTTTCGACAAGCTCAACCACCGGAACGTGCTTCAGTTTCGACTGCTCAGCCACCGAAGCGGCGGTAAAATTGAGCCTAGAGGTGCATGGCGATGTCTGTGGCCCTGGCGGTCTTCCTGATCCTGCTCGGCCTGGCGTCCCTGGCTGCCATTGCCGGGACGGTGGCCCTGGTGATCCGCGACGGCCGCGGCCAGATTCCGCTGGAGCCTTCTATCCGGCCCTGGACTGCGGGGGTGCTTCCCAGCCGCCCCTACTCCACGCTCCCTAAAATCTAGCCTTTAGCGTTCGCGCTGGGGATCGCCGGGTGTGGTCTTCGCCGCCTCCACCTCGAGGAGGAGCCTTCCGTCCTCCTGGACAAGGCTGGGCTGGTACACGTGGGCTTTGCGCTTGTAACTCAGGTAGGCGATGCAGCCGTTGGCCGAGGCCATCTTTTCAAGCATGATCTCGGAGCCAGGGACCAGGAGCTCGCCGAGGGTCCGCCCCACGGTGTTCTCCTGGCCCACTTCGTCGCCGAGCGCGGTGGTATCACGGTCTTCGATAATCCTTGCGGCGTTCACCCACCTGCCCCAGACGCCCTTGCCTTCCAGGAGAGTGGGCTCCTGGCTCAGCGGCACGGTGGCCGCGAAGTAGCGGGTGTCGAACCTGCGGTGCGCGAAGTCCGGGCTGCGCCAGTTGACCAGGGACTTCAGCAGGTCGGTCCGGAGCAGGAGGCCCCGCTTTTCCAGGACCTGCGTGAACGTCTTCTCCTGTTCGGCGACGGCAATGCGGGCACGCATCCAGTCGGCGGTGGACGTGGCTTCGACGGTACTGGACATGTCCGGCCCCGCCAGCAGCACGCCCGTCTCTTCGAAAAGTTCCCTGATGGCGCCCACCACGTGGCGGCGCGCCAGCCCGACGTCATCCGTTCCCATCTGCTCAGCCCAATGCTGCGGTGACGGACCCAGCCAGCCGACGGGGTCGTCGTCGGCGGCATCAAGCGAGCCACCGGGGAACGCAAGAACCCCCAGCGGCGAGGAACCTGGCCGGTAAGCCAGCCAGGTTTCCAGGCCGGTGGGGGAATCCCGCAAAAGGACCACGGACGACGCCAGGCGCGCAGCCCGTGGAGTCCGTTCGCCGTGTTCAAGCCAGCTGTGCGCTGCCCCTTCGAGATCCTGGGGAAGTGCAAAAAGGCGTCGGGCGAGGTGAGGCAAGGGAAGCGACCGGCCTTAGCTGAATTCGGCGATCAGTTCGACTTCCACAGGAGAGTCGAGCGGAAGGACGGCAACGCCGACGGCGGAACGGGCGTGCTGGCCTGCGTCGCCAAGGACGCGTCCCAGCAGTTCGGAGGCGCCGTTGATGACGGCGGGCTGTCCGGTGAAGGACGCCTCCGAGGAAACGAAGCCCACCACCTTGACGATGCGGGTGATGCGGTCCAGGTCCCCGATCACGCTCTTGACGGCGGCCAGTGCGTTGACGGCGCACACAGCGGCGTAGCGCTGGGCGTCTTCCGGGGAAACAGTGGGCTCGTCGGCGAAGGCCTCACTGCCCGCCGAAACCTTGCCGGTAGCTTCGAGTTTGCCGTTAATAAAGGGGAGCTGGCCGGAGGTGTAGACGTGGCTGCCGGAGATCACTGCCGGCACGTAAGAGGCCACCGGGGCGGCCACCTCGGGAAGGGTGATTCCCAGTTCGGCAAGGCGCTGCTCAACAGCGGAAACAGGGGCTGCTGCCGTGCCGGACGGGGCTTCTGCGGGGGTGCTCATTACTACTGCTTCTCCCTCTTAAGGTAGGCAACCAGGCCGTTTCCGTCAGGTCCGGGGACAACCTGGACGAGCTCCCAGCCGTCCTCTCCCCACTGGTCCAGGATCTGCTTTGTGGCGTGAATAATGAGCGGAATCGTCGCGTACTCCCATTTGGTCATGAGAGAAAGACTAGTCCTTGCCGGTAAAGTGGAAAACATGGCGACTCGTAAGAACCCCTTATTCGATACTGCCACCACCCTCGGAAAGATCCTCGTTTTCCTTGGCGTGAGTGCGATTTGTGGTGTCCTGGTAGCTGGCCTGCTGGTCCCGGCGGCCGCCGTTTCGGGCAGCGCAGCAAGTGGTTCCATCGAGTTCTTCGACACACTTCCGGCGGAGCTGAAGGTTGATCCGCCCAACCAGACCACCAGGATCCTGGCGGCTGACGGAAGCGAGATCGCCAGCGTCTACACAGAGAACCGCACCAAGGTTGCTTTGGACCAGATTTCGCCGTTCGTGAAACAGGCTGTCATCGCCGTCGAGGACAGCCGTTTTTATGACCACGGCGGTGTGGACACCACCGGTATTCTCCGCGCACTGGTGAGCACCGCGCGTGGCAACCGGCAGGGCGCCTCCACCATCACGCAGCAGTACGTGAACAACGTCCTCAACGCCAACCTCGCCGCCGAGGGCAACGAGGACCAGATCAAGCTCAACGGCGTCAACAAGGGCGTGGGCGACAAGCTCCGCGAGATGAAGCTGGCCATCGCTCTGGAGAAGGAGTTCAGCAAGGAGCAGATCCTTGAGGGCTACCTGAACATCGTGTTCTTCAATCGTGACGCCTATGGCATCGAAGCCGCCTCCAGGTTCTTCTTCAGCACCTCCTCCAAGGACCTGACACTCCCCCAGGCTGCGCTGCTCGCCGGGCTGGTCAACAGCCCGTCCGCGTTCGACCCCATCAGCAATCCGGAGAGCTCCAAGCAGCGCCGCGACCTGGTGCTGGGACTCATGCGGGACCAGGGCAAGATCACCCAGGCGGACTACGACGCCGCCGTTGCCACTCCCGTGGAAACCAAGGTGACGCAGCCCAAGCAGGGCTGCGCGTACGCTTCCACCGCCCCGTACTTCTGTGACTACGTGCTCCACCTGCTGGAGAACAACCCCGCCTACGGCGCGGAACTGGATGAGCGGAAGCGCCTCATCTACGGCGGCGGCCTGACCATCACCACCACCCTCGACCCGAACGCCCAGGCTGCCGCCCAGGAACAGGTCAACGCCTCCGCCGGCGCTAACCCGGACAAGTGGGGCGCCGCCATGGTTTCCGTGCAGCCCAACTCGGGCAAGATCGTCTCGATGGCCCAGAACACCACCTTCCTGCCGGCCGAAGGCTCCTTCGACTCGCAGGTGAACTTCAACGTGGACAAGCTGGACAAGGACGGCAACGACCTCAACGGACTGGGCGGCGCACAGCCGGGCTCCACCATGAAGCCGTTCACGTTCGCCCAATGGCTCAACGAGGGCAAGTCCATGAACACCGTAGTCAACGCCGCGCAGCGCAAGTACCCGCTGAACTTCCGCTGGCGCAACTCCTGCGGCGTGGTCACCGGCGCGTACAACACGGCCGAGAAGGGCCTCGGCGCCGCTGACGACCTGCAGAACGCAGAGCCGCAGTGGTACCGGCCCCTGTCCGTCCTTGAAGGCCTCTACAACTCCATCAACACCGTGACCTTTGCGTCCGCGGCCCAGCTGGACTTCTGCGGCATCCAGAAGATCGTGGACGCTGTGGGCCTGCATGGCGGCCTCCCCGCTGACGGCGACCCGAACCCGAAGATCAACATGTCCACGCTGGCAAACCTGCTGGGCTCCACGCAGACCGCCCCGCTGACCATGGCCAGCGCCTTCGCCACGTTCGCCAATGACGGAAAGTACTGCGAGCCCATTGCCATCACCTCAGTCAAGGACCAGACCGGGGCAACCCTGCCCGCCCAGTCCACCAACTGCCGGGACGCGATCAAGCCCGAGGTGGCACGCGGCGTGAACTATGCGCTGCAGGAGACGCTGAACCGCGGCTCCGGCTCGCTGATCCAGCCCAGGATCTCCACCCGCACCAGCTTCCCCATCGGCGCCAAGACCGGTACGTCCAACAACAACGGCTCCACCTGGGTTGTTGGCCACACCACCGGCCTGGCAACCGCTGCCTGGTTCGGTGACGCCTTGGGGTCCCAACAGCGGCCAGGCCAGAACGTCACCGTCAACGGCAAGTTCTACCAGGGGATCGATGGTTACATGATCGCCGGGCCCATGTTCTCGAACTTCATGACCCGGATTGCCCCGGCGTACGGCACCGAGCCGTTCCCCGCGCCGCCGAGCAACCTGCTGGGCGGCGGCGGAACCACGCGGAACACCACACCCGCCACCACGGCTCCCCAGGCCACCCAGGCGCCGGCACCCTCCTCGCCGGCCGCCACGCAGCCCGCCCCTGAGCCCAGCAGCAACGGGAACGGCAACGGAAACGGGAACGGCTAGCCGCCGATGACCATGACCACCTTGGCCAGCCGCGTCCGCACCGTCGGACGCGGCTTTGCCGTCACCGCAGGAGCCGGGGCAGCCGCAGGAATGGCCGCGTTCGGCTACGGGCTCTGGGAAAAGAACCAGTTTGTCCTCCGCGAAGAGACCCTGGACATCCTGCCTCCCGGCCGGAATCCGTTTAGGATCCTTCACCTGAGCGACATCCACTTCGTACCCGGCCAGAAGAAAAAGGCGGCCTGGCTGGAATCCTTGGCCGGCCTGGAACCGGACCTGGTGGTGAACACCGGAGACAACCTCAGCCACGCCCAGGCGGTGGATCCGCTCCTGGCCGCTCTCCGCCCGCTGCTGGAGTTTCCGGGCGTCTTTGTCCCCGGCTCCAACGATTACTTCGCGCCGAGCCTGAAAAACCCTGCCACCTACCTGCTTGGCCCGTCGAAGGTGAAGCCAAAGCCCGTCCCGCTGGACTGGCCGCGGCTGCGTTCGGGATTCGGGATGGGCGGCTGGGTTGACCTGACCAACCGCCACCAGTCGCTGGTCCTGAACGGCATGCGTTTCGATTTTTCCGGGGTGGATGATCCGCACCTGAACCGTGAGCGTTATGCAGGGTGGCCCCGCGGAACCATCAACCAGGACTCCAACGACCATCTCAAGGTGGCCGTCATCCACGCGCCCTATCAGCGGGTGCTGGACCACTTCACCGAGAACGGGGCGGACCTCCTGCTCGCGGGGCATACGCACGGCGGCCAGTTGTGCATCCCGGGTTACGGTGCCCTCGTATCCAACTGCGACCTCCCCACATGGCGCGCCAAGGGCCTGAATGATTGGCAGAACAACGGACGCACGACGCCGGTGAACGTCTCGGGCGGCATCGGCACCTCGCGCTTCGCCCCGGTAAGGATCGCCTGCAAACCCGAAGCGGTCCTGCTGACCCTCACCTCCCCAAGCTAGCGCCGGGCCGCAGGGCCATTACGGACTGCAATAAGTGGCCAAGCGCCCAAACCCGGTTCGATCCCTGTGAATCGTCTCACCCCATGGCATAGGGTAGTTGCTACGGGAAACTACATTCGATTTAGAGCTTGAGAAGCGGGCATGGCCAAGCAAACTCCATTCTTCAGATCCATCAGCCGTCTCTACCCCCATGTCCGCCCCATCATTCCCCGGCTCCTGCTGGGGCTTCTCTGCGCGCTCCTGGCCAGCGTTGTTGCCCTCGCCATCCCCCAGGTGTTGCGCGTCCTGGTCAATGAATCACTGAAGTCCGGCGGCGCCACCGAGGCGGTCTGGATGTCCGCGGGCATCATCCTGGTCCTGGGCGTGGCCGAGGCCGGACTGGTGGCCCTGCGCCGGCAGTTCGTGATCAATCCCGCCACAACCGTGGAAACCCGGATGCGGGTGTCACTTTACGGCCATTTGCAGGACCTCACGGTCTCCTTCCACGACCGCTGGGGCTCCGGCCAGCTGCTCTCCCGCGCCATGACGGACCTGAACTTCCTGCGCCGCTGGATGGCCTTCGGCGCCATCATGCTGGTGGTCACCACCCTCACCGTCATCATCGGCATCTCGGTCATGTTTGCCATGAGCTGGCAGCTGGCCCTCATCTTCCTGGCCGCCGCCGTGCCCATCATGGCGTACAGCTTCCGCTTCCGGACCCGATTCAGCAAGGTTGCCCGCCGCAGCCAGGACCAGGCCGGCGACCTTGCCACCACGGTGGAGGAATCCGTTCACGGCATCCGCGTCCTTAAGGCCTTCGGCCGCAGCAGGGAGGCGCTGGAGAACTTCAACGAACAGGCTGAGGAACTCCGGCAGACCGAGATCGAAAAGGCCCGCCACCAGGCCATGTTCACCATGGTGGTCACGCTCCTGCCCGAGCTCGCCCTCGGCGCCGGCCTGGTGGTCGGCGTTATGCTCTGCGCCAGCGGCCAGCTGGACATCGGCGCCCTGGTGGCGTTCTTCGCCACCGCGGCCGTGATGGCCTCCCCCGTGGAATTCTCCGGAATGCTGCTGGCCATGGCACTCACCGCCAAGACCGCCGTCGACCGCCACTACGAGGTGATGGACTCGGAAAACACCATCACAAGCCCCCCGGAACCGCGGCGTCCCGCCCGGCTGGCCGGCTCCCTGAAGTTCATCAACGCCTCCTTCGCGTTCGACGATGCACCGGACAAGCCCATCCTCAAGGGCATCACCCTTGACGTCCGGCCCGGCGAAACCATGGCCCTGGTGGGGATCACGGGCAGCGGCAAGAGCGCACTGATCCAGTTGGTCCCCCGGCTCTATGACGTGACCGAAGGAGCCATCACCATCGACGGCGTGGACCTGCGGGACTTCGACGTGGAGGAACTCCGGCAGATCGTGGGCGTGGCCTTCGAGGACACCACGCTGTTCTCCAATTCGGTCCGCGATAACATCCTGCTGGGCGCCCGAGAACGGACTGACGACGTGCTGGAAGAAGCACTCGACGTGGCACAGGCGCACTTCGCCTACTCGCTGCCAGAGGGCGTGGACACCCTGATCGGCGAGGAAGGGCTCAGCCTTTCCGGCGGGCAGCGGCAGCGGATCGCCCTGGCACGTGCCATCGCGGCCCGCCCCAGAGTCCTGGTCCTGGACGATCCCCTGTCCGCCCTGGACGTCCACACCGAGGAACTCGTGGAGACCCGCCTGCGGGAAGTGCTGAAGGACACCACCACCCTCATCGTGGCCCACCGGCCGTCCACCGTGGCCCTCGCCGACAGGGTGGCGCTGCTTGAGGAAGGCCGGATCACCGCCGTCGGAACCCATACGGAACTGCTGGCAAGCAACCACCATTACCGCTACGTCATCGCCAGCCTGGACCGGGAACCCCGGGACCTGGACTCCGAACTGTCGGCGCTTGAGGACCAGGCAGAGGAAGTCACCCGATGAGCACGGCAACGTTCGGCACGGCCAATGAAGACAACGCCCACCTCAGCAAAAGCGACAGCAGGGCAGTACGACGACGGTCGCTCGCCTTGCTGCGCTCCCTCATCCGTCCCGTACGGGTGCGGTTCTGGCTGACCATCGCCATGGTGGTCCTCTCCCAGGCCGCGCGGGTTGCCGGCCCGGCGCTCATCGCGTTCGGCATCGACCACGCCCTGCCGGCGCTGCAGGCCGGGGACAACCTTCCGCTGGTCTTCACCGGCGTCGCCTACCTCCTGGCAGCCATCGCGACGGCGGGGCTCACGGCCCTGTACGTCACGTCCACCGCCAGGCTCAGCCAGTCCATGCTGCTGGACCTCCGGGTCAGGGTATTCCGCCATACGCAGCGGCTCAGCCTGGAATTCCACGAAAAATACACGTCCGGGCGGATCATCGCCCGGCAGACCTCCGACCTTGAAGCCCTCCGCGAGCTCCTTGACTCGGGCGTGAGTTCGCTGGCATCGGGCCTGCTGTTCATGATCTTCACGGCCGTCACCGTTTTCGCCCTGGACTGGCGCAGCGGGCTGCTGGTCCTGGCCGCCGGCGTTCCCATGTTCTTCCTGGCCCGCTGGTACCAGAAGCACTCCCAGATTGTCTTCCGGGAATCCCGGGTGGTGTCCGCCCGGCTGATCGTGCATTTTGTGGAAACCATGACCGGCATCCGCGCCGTCAAGGCGTTCCGCAAGGAGAAGGAAAACGCGGAAACCTACGGGCAGGTGGCCGAGGAATACCGGCAGGTGACCGTCCGGTCCATCAACCTCAACGGCATCTTCCAGCCCGGGCTGGTCCTGATCGGCAACGTATGCGTGGCCGTGGTGCTGCTGTTCGGCGGCTTCCGGGTACTCACCGGCGACCTGGCGGTGGGAGTGCTGCTGGCACTGATGCTTTCCACCAAGCGCTTCTTCCAGCCGGTGGACCAGATGGCCATGTTCTACAACTCCTTCCAGAGCGCCCAGGCCGCCCTCGAAAAAGTCTCCGGCCTCCTCGAGGAGGTTCCCACGGTGCGCCCGCCGAAGAACCCTGTTGCGTTGAAGAGCGCCCGGGGGGAAATCGACTTCGGTGGCGTAGAGTTCCGCTACGGCGACGGGCCCGTCGTCGTCCCCACCCTGAACCTGCACATTCCGGCCGGCCAGACCGTGGCACTGGTGGGCCAGACGGGTGCCGGAAAGTCCACGCTGGCCAAGCTCATTGCCCGCTTCTACGATGTGACATCCGGTTCGCTCACCCTTGACGGCGTGGACCTCCGGAACCTCAGCACCACGGACCTCCGGCGGAACATCGTGATGGTCACCCAGGAAGCTTTCCTGTTCAGCGGTTCAGTGGCAGACAACATCGCCCTTGGACGCCCTGAGGCGTCCCGCGCCGAAATCGAGGAAGCCGCCAAGGCGGTGGGTGCCCACGACTTCATCCTGGAACTTCCCGAGGGCTATGACACGGACGTGAACAAGCGCGGTGGCCGGGTGTCCTCAGGCCAGCGCCAGCTCATCAGCTTTGCCCGGGCCTTCCTGGCACGCCCGGCCGTGCTGATACTGGACGAGGCCACCTCCTCCCTGGACATACCCTCCGAGCGGCTGGTGCAGAGTGGGCTGGCCCGCCTGCTCGCCGGCACCGATACCGCCGGCAGGACTGCGCTGATCATCGCCCACCGGCTGTCCACCGTGGAGACCACGGACCGGGTCCTGGTGGTCCACGACGGCCGTATCGTGGAGGACGGCAGCCCCGCGGACCTCATCGGCGGCGGCGGGCGCTTCGCCGACCTGCACGGCGCCTGGAAGGATTCGCTGGTCTAAGGCCGCCGGTCACGGCAGGCAGACATGCAGGCCGCGGTTAGGCTATGAGAAACCTGCCTGTCCAAGGAGCACCCATGGAGTCACCCAGCCCGCTGCTGCCGCGCGGCCCGCTGTCCGAAAAGGTGGCCGAAGTCCTGCGCGAGCGGATCATCTCGGGCGAACTCCCGCCGGGCGGGCGGCTGAATGAACGCGAGCTCGCCGCGGAATTCGAGGTATCCCGGATCCCGCTGCGCGAGGCCCTGCCCCTGCTCGAGGCTGAAGGCTTCATCACCACCGCTCCCCGGCGCGGGGCAGTGGTCCATACGTTCACCCTGCGGGACGCCGAGGAAGTGTTCGACCTGCGCATGCAGCTGGAGCCGTTGGCCGCTGCCTGCGCCGCCAGGAAGGTGGCTGCCGGAGCCGATGCTTCCCCACTGCTTGAGGCCCTGGAGTATGCGCGCAGCGGGACACCCGGCGAGGAATCGTCCGGCCGCAACTCGGACCTCCATGAGCAGATCGTCCTGCTGGCGGACCACCACCTGCTCCGGCGCATGACCAGCCTGATGAACGGACGGGTCCGCTGGCTGTTCCGGCTGACACCCGAGCGGGACACCCAGGCCATGTGGCGGGAACACGAGGAACTGGTCCTCGCCATCACCTCCGGCCAGGTGGCGCTCGCTTCCGCACTGGCCACCGCCCACGTCGAGCGCGGCCGCTCCGCGTCCCTCCCCGGCCTCGCCGAACGGCTGCCGAAGGAGCCGGTGCCGCGCCGCCGGCGCCGCTGATGGGAATGGCTGCGGCCAGGATTTCACATCGGGACCCGGGATCGGCTATCCTTGTAAAGTTGCTTTCGCAGCGGATCGGGATGTAGCGCAGCTTGGTAGCGCGCTTCGTTCGGGACGAAGAGGTCGCAGGTTCAAATCCTGTCATCCCGACCATAACGAAAAGAGGGTCTCCTTGCGGAGTCCCTCTTTTTGTGTCTCGCTTTGGTCTCGGTCACGCACCGTGACTGGCCCTTTGACAAAAAATAACCCCGGAGCAGAAGCTCCGGGGTTATTTTCATGCCTCCTGTTTAAGGGGTGCTGTTACATCGGGTCAGGCCAGATACCCGTGTACGTGGTGTAGGTGGTGTCGCTGCTCTTCTTGTCCTTGCCCTGCTTGGAGGACATGGGATCGGGCCAAATACCTGTTGCTGACGAGATATCCGAGGTGTCGGAAACGGAACCTGCGGAGAGGGTGGCCGGAGCCACCGCGGAGAACGCCAAAGCCCCAGCCAAGACAGCCGCGGCGGCAATCTTTTTGAACATGTGAGTTCCTTAATGCGAGTCGGATTCGTTACAAAGCCAGCACAGCCCTTGTTGACATACATTGTAAAATGTTTTCCACAGGGCTTGTCAAGCCTTGCGAAAGGAACTGTCCCCATCAGGACCAGAAGAGGAGGAGTGCCGTGGGCAATGGATTCGGGGAAAAGCTCCGTGCGGAACGACTCGAGCGTGGACTGACTCAGGCCGAGTTGGGCAAGGACCTGTATTCCCCCAGCTACATCTCGCTTCTCGAAACCGGACGTCGGGAGCCGACAGCCGAGGTCATCGAGGAACTCGCCCGTCGCCTGGACCTGGCACCCAAAGCGCTGGAAGCTTGGAGCCAGCCCATCTCAGTCAGCGATGCGGAATATGTCCTGGCAGGTCTCTACGCCCGCCAGGCTTGGGACCTTCGTGACTATCCGCTGGCTGCAAGCCATGCTGCTACGGCTGCACAGATCGCCCTCGAAGGCCGCAACACCAGCGCCTGGTGGAACATGACGTACATGCAGGCAGAATGCCTGCTGAAACACGATGACTTGCAGGAATGCCAGCAGATCGTGGAACGCCTGCTGGAACATCCCATGGCAAGGGAGTCCGCAGGACTGGGTGTCCGGGCCCGCCAAATGCTGGCCACGGTTTTCCAACGCCAAGGCAAGCTGTCACTCGCAGTGGACCAGGCCCTGGAAGCAGTGCAACTTTCGGAACAGCTTCCCGGAAATTCCACAATCATCGTTGGTGCCCTCCGTGCCCTCATAGCAGCCCTGGCGGAAAGCGGACGGCTGGATGACGCCTGGCGCTACTGCGAGATCATGAGTGACAAGGTTGATGAAGCGTCCATGTCCCAGCTCGCCGGTGAAGTAGCCTGGGTCATCGGAAATGTCGCCTTTATCCGGCACGACTATGCGGAAGGCGTCAAGCACCACGAGCGTGCGGCCAAGCTGCTGTCGCCGGCGAACGACATTGAATTGTGGGCCCGGTTCAACAAGGCTTCGGCCACTGTTAGGCTGACGGCAGGCATCGTGGAACCGGAAACGCTCTCTGCCATCGAGCGTGCTGAACTCGCTTTTTCCATCGTCAGCGGCACTAAGGGCGACGCACTGGAAGTCGCCTTCATCCGCGCCCGGTGGCTGTACCTGACCGGGGACATCGTCGCCGCCGTCGAGAAGCTGCGCGAGATCCACGCCGAACGCAACGCCCTCGCCAAGCACACCGCCGGTGAAGTTTCACTCCTCCTGGGCAAGTCCCTCAAGGCAGCAGGCGAGCCGGACGAAGCCCTGGTCCACCTGCAGGAAGCGCAGAAAGCCTTCAGCGCAGCCGGCGCCGGGGACCGCGTCCAGCAGGCACTGGACGCGGTCCTGGAAATAAAACTGGCCCAAAAGCGCGCGGCAGCCGCCGCGAAGGCCAGCTAGCTACAACGCCGTTCGCCGGGAGGAGCTGGGGCTCCGTCAGGCGAAGGTTTTCCCGGTGATTTTCTCGTAGGCCTCGACGTAGCGGCTGCGGGTACGCTCAACAACCTCAGCAGGCAGCGACGGCGGCGGCGTATCAGAGGACTTGTCCCAGCCCGATTCCGCCGATGTCAGCCAGTCCCGAACGTACTGCTTGTCGTAGGACGGCTGCGCCTGGCCCGGCTGGTAGGTGGCGGCATCCCAGAACCGTGAGGAATCCGGCGTCAGCACCTCGTCGCCAAGGGTAATTGAGCCGGAGACGGCGTCGTAGCCGAACTCCACCTTCGTGTCGGCGAGGATGATGCCGCGCTGCCGCGCAATGTCTTCGGCCGTCGTGTAGATCTTCAGCGTCAGCTCCTTGAGCCGGCCGGCGATATCGTCCCCCACGATCGCCGCCACGGCATCGTAGGTGATGTTCTCGTCGTGTTCGCCCACTTCGGCTTTTGCCGACGGCGTGAAGATGGCCTGCTCCAGCCGCGAACCGTCAACCAGGCCCTCGGGCAACGGGATGCTGCACACCGTTCCGGACGCCTTGTATTCCTGCAGGCCGGAACCGGTGAGGTAGCCCCGTGCGATGCATTCCACCGGGAACATGTCCAGCTTCTTGCAGATCATGGCACGGCCCTCAACCTCGGCCGGGACCCCGTCCTCCACCGTGGAGGCCAGCACATGGTGTTCCACGTCCAACTGGTCGAACCACCAGAGGCTCAGCTGCGTGAGGATGCGTCCCTTGTCCGGAATCTCGCTGGCCAGCACATGGTCGTAGGCGCTGATGCGGTCGCTGGCGACCACCAGGACGCATTCCTGGCCAATCCGCTGCTGGATTGACTCGTCGTTCGGTTCGTAGAGGTCCCTCACTTTGCCCGAGTAGACGTGCTTCCAGCCCGGCAGGTCGAGTGCTGTGGTGTTGAAGCCGCGGGGGGCTGGTGTTTCCGTCATGCTAGGCCTTCGCTTTCGTTACGGGCAGGGAAGCAGTGGCCGCGGAAGGAACCTTGATCTCCCCGCGCGCCGCCTTGCCGCCGATGTCGCTGCGGAACTGTGAGCCCTCCAGCTGCACCAGCTCCACGCCGTCGTACGCCCTTTCGCGCGCTTCCACCAGGTCGCTGCCGAGGGCAACGACGGCGAGCACACGGCCTCCGGCGGAGACCACTTTGCCTTCCTCGTCAAAGGCCGTTCCGGCGTGGATTACATGTACACCTTCGAGCGCTTCCACCTTCTTCAGCCCGCGGATCCGGTCGCCGGTGCGGGGAGTGTCCGGGTAGTTTTCGGACGCGACGACGACGGCGACGGCAGATTCCTTCGCCCAGCGCAGCTCCTCTGCCTTGTCCAGTTCGCCCTTGGCGGCTGAGAGCAGCAGGGCACCGAGGGGCGTTTTGAGCCTGGCGAGGACGGCCTGCGTTTCGGGGTCGCCGAAGCGGACGTTGAATTCGATGACGCGGGTGCCGCGGGAGGTCAGGGCGAGTCCTACGAACAGGACTCCCACGAAGGGGGTGCCGCGGCGGGCCATCTCGTTGACGGTGGGCTGGGCCACGCGGTCGATGACCTCCTGGACCAGGCCTTCGGGGGCCCATTCAAGGGGTGTGTAGGCGCCCATGCCGCCGGTGTTGGGGCCTTCGTCGTTGTCGAAGATGCGCTTGAAGTCCTGCGCCGGAGACAGGGCAACCGTGTTGTGCCCGTCGCAAAGCACAAACAGGGAGACTTCCGGCCCGTCCAGGAACTCCTCGATGACCACCGAGCCGCCGGCGTCAAAGCAGGACTGCGCGTGGGCGAGCGCTTCCCCGCGGTTCCTGGTGACCACCACGCCCTTGCCGGCAGCGAGGCCGTCGTCCTTCACCACATAGGGGGCGCCGAAGGTGTCCAGGGCGGAGGCTGCTTCGTCGGCGTTGGTGGCCACCATGGCCATCGCCGTGGGAACTCCGGCCTCTGCCATGATCTCCTTGGCAAACGCTTTGGAGGCTTCCAGCTGGGCGGCGGCCTTGCTGGGCCCGAACACGGGAATTCCGGCATCACGGACAGCGTCGGACACGCCTGCGGCGAGCGGAGCTTCCGGGCCCACCACCACCAGGTCAACAGTGAGCTTGGTGGCGAGCGCAGCCACGGCGTCGGGATCGTTGCCGTTGATGTTATGCGTGGGGACCAGCTTGCTGATGCCGGCGTTGCCGGGCGCCGCATGGACTTCGGACACGTTGGGGTCGGCGAGCAGGGAGCGGACAATGGCGTGTTCGCGGCCTCCGGGGCCAATGACGAGTACCTTCACAGTCTCCAAGGGTACTTTGTGCACCCTGCCCCCTCCTAAGCTGTGTCCCTTCCAACCTGCAGTGACAATCCGCAGCCCTTCCCGCTCCGAACAACAACCATGAAAAAGCTCCGAAACTGGCTCCAGGGTCCCACCGCTTTGGCCGCACTGGCCGGCGTGGTGGCGGCCGCCGTCGTCCTCGCCGTTGCGGAGCTGATCGGTGCGTTCTTCACCGCGCGGGCCACCCCGCTGTTCGCCTTGGGATCAACCTTCATCGACTTCACCCCGTCCTGGCTGAAGGATTTCGCCATCGCCACGTTCGGCACGAATGACAAGGCCGCACTGTTTGCGGGCATGGGGCTCACCATCGCCGTGCTCGCGTGTGTCCTGGGCGTCGTGGCCTACCGCAGGTGGGCCTTGGGCGTCCTGGGCGTCCTCTTTATGGGCACGGTTATCGTGGCGAGCGTGGTGACCCGTGCCGGAGTGAATCCGGTGGATGCGCTCCCCAGCGTGCTCGGAACGTTCGCCGGCCTCGTAGCCCTGCGGCGTTTGACGGGGCCTTTGCGGACCATGAAGGCGTGGCCGGAGGCGCCCGCGGACACAGCAGTAGAAGACAGACGTCCGGGAACCAGCCGGCGCCGTTTTTTTGCCGCGGCCGGCATCACCGCGGCGGCCGCCGGGATCGCGGCAACGGGTGGACGGCTCCTCGGTGCCGCACGGAGCAATATTGCCCAGGCGCGGGAGGCCCTCAAGCTGCCGTCTCCGGTCAGCGCCGCACCTGCCGTACCCGCCGGCGTCCAGGCAGCAGTGCCGGGCGTTCCGTCATGGGTAACGCCCAACGGCGACTTCTACCGCATCGATACCGCACTGAGCGTTCCGGAAATCAACGCTGACGACTGGGAACTGCGGGTCCACGGGCTGGTGGAGGAGGAAGTGCGGCTCACCTTCCAGGACCTGCTCGACGCCGACCTGATCGAATCGCACGTAACCCTCACCTGTGTCTCCAACCCCGTGGGCGGCAACCTGGCCGGCAACGCCAAATGGCTGGGCCTGCCCCTCCGCGAAGTCCTCAAACGGGCCCGGCCCACCGACGGTGCGGACATGGTGCTTTCCACGTCCATTGACGGCTTTAGCGCCTCCACGCCCCTGGAAGTGCTCCAGGATGACCGCGACGCCATGCTGGCCATCGGCATGAATGACGAGCCGCTGCCGCTGGAGCACGGCTACCCCGTACGGATGGTGGTTCCGGGGCTGTACGGCTTTGTCTCCGCCACCAAATGGGTGGTTGACCTGGAAGTCACCCGGTTCGCCGACAGCAAGGCCTACTGGACCGAGCGGGGCTGGGCCGAACGCGGCCCCATCAAGACGATGGCACGGGTGGACGTCCCCAAGTCCTTCGCCAAGGTACCGGCCGGACAAGTTGCCGTCGGAGGCACAGCCTGGGCCCAGACCCGCGGCATCACGAAGGTGGAAATCCAGATCGACAACGCAGACTGGGTAGAGGCCGAGCTTTCCACCGAGGCGTCCCTGGTCACTTGGCGCCAGTGGTCCTACCAGTGGGATGCCACCCCCGGCGCCCACTACATCAAGGTCCGGGCCACTGACGGGACCGGCGAGGTGCAGACGGACCAGCGTGCTGATCCTGTTCCCGACGGCGCGTCCGGCTGGCAGTCCGTGATGGTCACGGTGGAGTAGCGCCGGATTCCGAGGGGCGGCCCCTAGACTGGGCAGCATGCCGCACAACCCGCATGCCACCTTCACCGTGGACTCCGCCGTCGAACTGGCCGTGATCGAGCGCAGCGGTTTTGTCGAGTCACGGCACATCGGTTCAGCCGTCCTCCTGTCCGCCGACGGTTCCGTGGTGACCGAACTGGGCGACATCAATACGCCCATCTACGGCAGGTCGGCCCTGAAGCCGTTCCAGGCCCTCGCCGCCATGCAGTCAGGTGTCCCGCTGCGCGGAGCCCAGGTGGCCATCGCGTGCGGCAGCCACACCGGCTCGCTGGACCACATGGACGTAGTGGCCGGGATGCTCAAGGCAGCCGGGGTCCGCGAGGACCAGCTGCAGTGCCCCGAGGCGTGGCCGCAGGACGAGACGGCCAGGAACTGGCTGGTGCGCTCGGAAAAAGGCAAGTCGCGGCTGGCGTTCAACTGTTCAGGCAAGCATGCGGCCTTCCTCTGGGCCTGCACCGAGAACGGCTGGGATACCCACAGCTACCTGGAGCCCAACCATCCCCTGCAGCAGCGGGTCCGCACGGTCATCGAGGAGTACACGGGTGAGAAGATCGCCCATCTGGGCATCGACGGGTGCGGGGCGCCGGTGGCTGCGGTTTCGCTGAAGGGCCTGGCCAGGGGTTTCTCCCACCTGGCGAAGGCTCCGGGCGACCAGAGTTTCAGTGCCCGCGCCGCCACGATCGCCACATCGATGCTGGATTATCCGTGGGCTGTGCAGGGCCGCGGCGAGGCCAACACGCTGGTGATGGATGAGCTGGAGATTATTGCCAAAATCGGGGCGGAAGGCGTCCTGGCCATGGCCACCCCTCAGGGTGTCTCCGTGGCCATCAAGATCCTGGACGGCAACGTCAGGGCCACCTCGCTGGTGGCCCTGACGCTCCTTGCCGCTGCCGGCGCGGTGGAAATCCCCGGTGTTGCCAGCGTCCTGGAAAAAGTGGTGGAACCGGTGACGGGCGGCGGACGGCCGGTGGGCAAGATCCGCCTGGGCCCGGCCGTTTCCGCGCTCCTTGATTGAGGCGCCTTGACTGACGCGCAGGCTGCGCCTGGCTAAGCCGGCCGCTTCAGCTCCGCGTCCGCAACGGCAGCCTGCCCCGCAGGCGCAGTCCCATAGGGAGCAGTCCCGTAGGGCGGCGTGCCGTAGGGCGCAGCCTGGTAGGGCCGGCCCAAGGCCCGGTACTCCCAGCCGGACGAGACGTACAGTCCGGAATCCAGGGCATGCCTGCCGTCAACGATCCGGCGGTGCCGCACCAGTCCGCCCAAGTAATCCGGGCCGGCGGAGCGGAATTCATCCCACTCGGTCAGGAGTGCCACCACGTCCGCGCCTTCCACGGCCGCGGCCAGGGAGTCGACGTAGTTCAGGTCCGGGTACAGCCGGTGGGCGTTGGCGTTCGCTTCGGGGTCGTACACCGTCACCACCGCCCCTTCCAGGTAGAGCATGCGGGCCACGTCCAGGGCAGGGGCGTCCCGCACATCGTCGGAGTTGGGTTTGAACGCCGCGCCCAGTGCCGCCACCCTGACCCCGGCAAGGCTTCCGCCGGCCAGTTCCCGCACCAGGTCCACTGTGCGGACGCGCCGGCGGTTGTTGATGGAGTCCACCTCGCCCAGGAAGCTGACGGCCTGGCCCACGCCCAGCTGCTCAGCACGGTGCTTGAAGGCCCGGATGTCCTTGGGCAGGCAGCCGCCGCCGAATCCCAGGCCAGGCTTGAGGAACCTGCCGCCAATCCTGTCATCCAGGCTCAACGCCTTGGCCAGCGTGCTGACGTCGGCGGCGGTGGCCTCGCAGACTTCGGCCATGGCGTTGATGAAGGAAATCTTGGTGGCCAGGAAGGAGTTGGCCGCCACCTTGACGAGTTCCGCCGTCGGCATGTCCGCCACGATCAACGGCGTGCCGTCCGCCAGCAGCGGCTCAAACGCCCGCCGCAGCATGGACTCGGACCAGGCTGACGCCACACCGAACACCAGCCGGTCCGGGTGCAGCGTGTCCTGCACGGCATACCCTTCGCGCAGGAATTCCGGATTCCATGCCACTTCGAGGTCCGCCCCGAGCGGCGAGATGTCCGCCACCATGCCGGCCAGCCGTGCCGCGGTGCCGATGGGCACCGTGGATTTGCCCACCAGCAGTGCTTTCCGGGTGATCCGTGCGGCCAGCCCGGCAAAGGCCGCGTCCACGAAGGTCAGGTTGGCAGCTGTGGAGTTGGGCGCCTGGGGTGTTCCGACGCAGATGAAATGCACGTCGCCAAACTGCGCCACCTCATCCAGGTCCGTGGTGAACCTCAGCCGTCCCGAGGCGAGCGCCTCGTGGAGTTTCTCCGGGAGCCCCGGTTCGTAGAACGGCACCTCGCCGGCCAAGAGCCGGGCAATTTTCCGCTCGTCAACGTCGAACCCCAGGACGTCGAAGCCCATGACCGCCATGCAAATGGCGTGCGTTGCGCCGAGGTAACCGGTCCCGACCACCGTGATTTTGGGCGCGTTGAAGGAAGGAAGGTTGTTCATTGGTTTCTCGATTCCGTCTCTAGTGGAGGAGTGAGCAGTCCGCCGGATGGCCGGCGTTGTCCTCTAGCTGGTACAGGGGATGTTGGAGAGGCCCTGTTCCGCCTGCGAGGCTGTGTTGCTGCAGTCGACCACGTTGTCGCGCGCGGGTTTCAGTGAATAGCCGAGTCCGGGCCCGTTGACTTCCGCGACGTTCCGGCGGAAGACGTTCTCCGTGCCCCAGCCATCAATAATCTCGTGCGTCTGGAACCCGTCCTGGGGTGAGTTCCTGCCGGTGTTTCCTTCGATCCGCCAGCCCCTGCCCTTGACGTCCACCCACGAGTCGGCCTCGGTGATGCCCGAGCCGTCGAAGATGTTCTCCAGCAGGAGCCCGGCCGAGGTTCCTTCCTTGATGTCGATGCTTTCCGCGGTGGTGTCCGAGACGGTGTTGCCGCGGATTTCATTGCGGTCGCTTTTGTCCGGTTCGCAGGCGCTGACGTCGCACCAGTTGCTCTCCGCCGTTCCGATGTAGATTCCCTCACCGAACTTGGGTTTCCGGAGCCCGGCGCCGCGGATGGTGTTGCCGGTGACCTTGTTATCCGAGCTGAACCTGCGCAGGTGGATGGCTTCGTCGCCGGTGTTCTCGACGGTGAGGCCCTGGAACAGGGAGAACGTGGTTTCGTCAGCCATGATCCCTTTTTGCCCGTTCCGGACGGTGAAGCCCTGCACGGTCCAGTAGGACGCCTGGTCCAGATGGAGCACGTAGCCGTCCTCGGTGCTGCCGCCGTCCAGGACCGCTCCCGGGCCGCCGCAGAGCGTGATCGGCTGGCTTGCCGTCCCGGCCCCGGTTGCCCGGAAGTTGCCGACGTAGACGCCGTCCGCGAGCCGGATCACGGCACCCGGACCGGCTGCTGCCAGCGCTGCGGTCAGTTCGGCCGCCGTCGAGACGGCGGTGCCGGCCGGGCACTCCGCTGGTGCCGCCCCCGGGGCAGGAGGTGGCGCAGCTCCGGGTTCCGTTGGGGCCGGCCTTGATGATGGCGGGGTGCCCCCTTGGGGCGTCTCCTCCTGGAAGCCCATCATGGCAAAAACTCCCATCAGTACTGCAACGATCACGACGGCGAGCACGGCCCAGGCGCCCAGCCGGATCCGGCGGCCGGTCACCGCAGCTGCCTCTCGTCGTCGTACGCCACCACTCCCCTGCCCAGGGAGGTGAGCGGGACGTGGTCGGCGTAGGGGCTGCGGATGACGCCCTGGGCGTTCCTTCCCCGCGCGACGGCGGTGATGAGCAGCAGCGCGGCGAGCACGAACCAGATAAACGTGAGGGGCTGGAACACGGACTTGACCACCCTTTCCACTGTGTAGGCGGGGACCCAGGAGAGCTCGTCGTTCTCGCCAAGGATGGCACCGGTTGATGCCTCGGTCCAGATGGCGCTGGACCCGTTGCCGCCCACGGTGTTGCCGGCCACGGACGTTTTATCGACTGTGCCCAGCAGGGTGATGCCGTGGTTGGAGATCCGGTCCAGGGTGTTCGCGCTGACGTCCGCCGTGGCGTCCCTGACGTAGATGCCGGTGTCACCGCCGGTGATGGAGTTGCCGCTGACCCGGGCCGTGGAGCCGCCGCCGCGCACCGCGATGGACTGGCGGGCGTTGTCCAGCAGGGTGTTGCCGGTGATGGTGACGCCCTTGGCGCCGTCGGCGGCCACGATCCCCACCTCGTTGGCCTTGACGCGGTTGTCCCTGAGGGCCAGCGACGTGCCGCCGATGACCTCGATGCCGTAGCGCTCGTTGTCTTCGACAGTGCCCCCGGCCACCGTGTTTCCGCCATAGGCGTTCACGGCGGTCCCGACGGCGTTTGGCCCGTCCGCGAGCGGGCGGCCGTCCATGGATATTCCATTGCGCCCGTTGGCCACGGCTTTGATGCCGTCCAGCGTGACCCCCTGCGTTGACCGGCCCACGCTGAAGCCGTCCACTGCGTTCCCGGAGGAATCGGTCCGCGTGATGGTGGCGTTGGAGACGAACCGATGGAGCACCAGCCCGTCCACAAGGCTGCCCGTGATGGTGGTGTCCCGCACGGCGATGTCCCGGGCGTTGGTGACGAAGAGCCCGAAGGCGTTGTTGCGCAGGCGGACGTTCTCGATGCCTGCCGTGACCAGGCTGTAGTCCTGCGCGGATTCCTGCGTCAGGGCTGCCAGTTCCGCTTCCGGAAGGAGGCGGGCGCCGCCGCTTGCCGCCTCCGTCTCCCCCGGCGTCGGCTGTTCATCACTGAAGGTGCCCACCGCCTCGGTTCCGGTCAGGGACAGGCCGCCCGTGTTGCCGCTCCAGAAACCCAGCTCGGAGATGTCCGAGTGGCTGAAGGAGGCGTGGCCGCCCACCACCCGGATGTAGGCGCGGCCGTCCACCGTGGTCCGGTCCGGGCCGCCCTTGGTGCTGTCCCAGCTGGTGACACTGACGCGCGCTGCGTCCGTGCCGCCCAGCGTGAGCGACCCGCCCAGGGCCACCAGGGAGACGAATGACCGGGCACCGCTTTCCAGCCTCAGGTTCAGCGGCCGTGCAGGGTCCGGCGAGGCCAGGGACAGCGTGGCGCCGGCCAAAACCGCGATGGACTCGGACAGCAGGTAGTTCCCGTTGTTTTGCTGGCTGTCCAGGGGACGGAAAGCGTTGGGGGCCAGGGCCAGCAGGTCCGCCACGGTGTAGGCTTCGGCCCGCGCGGGCAGGACCAGCGTGTAGCTGGATCCGGTCCTGATCCGGTACGGGCCCTCCAGTCCTTCCACGCGCCAGCGGGCGGCGGAGGCGATGGTGCGCACGTAGACCAGGCGCTCGTCCTCCTGCTCCACCAGCCTTGCCTCGCTGGCCGGATTCCCTGGGTAGAGCCGGCCCTGCACGTTGCCGTTGGCTGCGATCTCGTTCCGGCCCAGGGCTTCGGCCCCGGAACCGTCCTGGATGCTGCCGGCGTAGAGGAAGCCGACGGTCCCCAGCACGGCGGTGAGGACGGCGGCCGCGATGGGGCGGGCGGCCCTCATGCCGCCACCTCCCCTGTGGAGAGGTTGTCCCCGGTGCTGAGGTTGTCCCCTGCGCTGAGGGTACGGGCGTCCTGGCCGTCCCCGCCCGTCTGGTGGGCATGGCGGGTGAGCCAGCCCTGTTTGTTCATGGTGGCGAAGGCGTACATCTTGATGGGCAGCGCCACCAGGATCACGGTGACGGCCAGGACCGGGAGAATCAGGAAATCCTTGGGGTGCCGCCGGAGGTGCGAGACGCCGCGGATGCCCCGGCCCAGCAGCAGCCAGCAGACTGCGGCCCCGATTCCGAAGGGGGTGGGATCAAGGCGGTGGAAGACCAGGTACACCAGCGTGAGCCCCATGGTGACGGGGGTCAGGAGGATCTGGAGCACCGTCACCTTGGTGACGAACGGAACCTTCCACAGCCAGCCCTTGGCAATGGCGGTGAGGTAGCAGCGGTACGAGTTCCGGCTCCAGCGGACCCGCTGCTTCATGAAGGCCCGGAAGCTGGAAGGGAACATTGACAGGGCCCGCGCGGACGACTGGTGGACCGTTTTGTAGCCGGAGGCCAGCACCAGCCAGGTGAGCCTGCCGTCGTCGCCGGAAATGCAGCGGCGGCCCATGAAGTACTCGTTTTCCAGGTGTTCGATCACGTCCATCACGGCGCTTCGGCGGTAGACGGCGGTCCGGCCCGAGATGCAGGGGACGGCTCCCGCCCGGCCCATGGCCGGCACGTAGTCCAGGTACCTGACGTTGACCAGCCAGTCCGCGATGCGGCGCCAGATGCTGGTATCCCGCTGGTACACGTTCTGGTGGGTGCCGACGGCCCCCACCATCGGGTCTTCGAAGGGCATCTGGACGTTGGCAAGGAGCCCGGGCTGCCACCAGGTGTCCGAGTCGGTGAGCACCAGGATCTCGTGCCGCGCCATCCGCATCCCGACGCCCAGCGCGGATCTCTTGCCCATGTGGTGGAACAGGACGGGCCGGATGGTGTCATCGCCCAGGGCATTGATCCGCTGGTAGGCGTCGAGGTCCTCGACGTCCAGGACGATGATGATCTCGTCCGGCTTCTGCTGCCGCCACGACTCCAGGGCGCTCATCAGGATGTCCGGGTCCTCGTGGAAGGACGGGACCACCACCGAGGTGGACGCCCGGAAACCGGTCACGATGGGCCGCGCCCGGTGGGAAAGGATGAACCGGTACAGCCAGAGGCCCCAGACAATGACGCCTGCCACGGCGAGTGGGAAGTAGGGGGAAAATTCGGTGTAGAACTCGTTGAGGCTTCGGGCGGTGAAGGCCCCGAAGACGTCGTCGACATCAAGGAATAGGGCAGTCATGGGCAGTCCTTCGCTGGGGTGGATTTCAGTGAGGGAACTGCCGGCGCACGGCCGGCGGCGTGGTCCTTCCCGCCACCGGAGCCGGTAGCGGGGCCCTGATGCCCCTGCTGAGGGGCCGGGCTTCTCACTGCTGCCGACTCTGCGATGAGCCTTGTAAGAAGCATGCTTGGCAAATTCTTCTTCCGCCAGCGTGCGCGATACTCTAATTGCCTTTGCCACTACCCGTCTTTGCAGCCAGCCCCTACTCGTAATTCGGAGGGGCCATACTGAGAATATTTACCGGAAAGAAGCCCGAAACATGGCTGTAGCCCGCCGTCGTATTGACGTGGAGGAAGGCGCAGCGGCGCTGGCCGCATGGCGGAAAGCTGCCGAACCGCCGTCGGACGCGCCCCTGCCGCGGGCCGTCCTGGCCACTGCCGTGCGCTATTCCCTGGAGGAAGTCACCGCGCGGGCACCGGGGAACTCGGTGGAGGTGCGGGTGCCGCCGTTCGGCGTTACCCAGTGCGTGGAGGGGCCACGCCACACCCGCGGCACCCCGCCGAACGTTATTGAGTGCGACGCCGCCACCTGGCTGGCGATGGTGACCGGCCAGCTGGGCTGGGCGGACGCTGTCGCGGCCGGCAGGGTGGCTGCTTCGGGACTGCGCGCGGACCTCTCGGAGCTGCTACCGCTGTAGCTGGCTGCCGGTAGCTGACTGCCCGCCGGCTGGCCGCCCCGCCGGCTTGCGCTTGCGCTTTTAGCCGCGGCCGACGAACGGCATGCCCGCGGCGGTCACCACCACCGAGCCCACACTGGCCGTGGCAGGCATGTCCGCCATCATCAGCACCGCGCGGGCAGCGTCGGCCACCGGGAACATCGGCTCCACACGGCGGCTGCCGTCAGCCTGCAGGGCCCCGGAGCCGACGCCGATGGTGTCCATGATGTCAGTGGCCGTGTTGCCGATATCGATCTGGCCGCAGGTGATTCCGAAACCGCGCCCGTCCAGCTCGATGCTTTTGGTGAGGCCCGTCATCGCGTGCTTGGTCACCGTGTAGGCCACGGTCCGCGGGCGGGGCGAATGTGCGGAAATGGAGCCGTTGTTGATGATCCGCCCGCCCCGGGGTTCCTGTTCCTTCATGATCCTGACGGCGGCCGCGGCGCACAGCATGGAGCCCGTGAGGTTGACCGCAACGGTGGCGTTCCAGTCGTCCACGCTGATCTCGTCCACGCTGGCTGCCGGGCCGAACACGCCTGCGTTGTTGAAGAGCACGTCCACCCGGCCCCACTGCTGCCGAGCGGCTTCGAAAAGCCGCGCAACGTCGTCGGGCCGGGTGACGTCGCACGGGACCACCAGTGCGTCCGGGTGGCCGTCCGCTGTCTCCTGCAGCTGCGCTGCGCGGCGTCCGGCCAGCGCAACGCGGTACCCCCCGGCCAGCATCTGCCGTGCCACTTCCCGCCCGATGCCGGAGCCCGCACCGGTGACCACTGCGACGCGTCCGGCGGGTTGGGGATTGTTCAAAGCTGTTCTCCTGGAATGTGGTGCTAGAGCGGGGCGGGCACTGCGGTGCTGTTCAGCGGCCAGCCTATGACGGTCTTGGGCCGCGGCGCAGCGTAGGTCCGGACTTTGGAGGTGGAGAGGCGCATGCGGACCAGGGATTCTGCGATCGTCACCGCCGATGCCACGCCGTCCACCACGGGGACGCCGGCCCGCTGCCGGATCTGTTCGTCCAGGCCTGCCATGCCTCCGCAGCCCAGCACGATGACCTCGGCCTTGTCCTGCGTGACCGCCAGCAGTGCCTGGTTGATGATGGCCTCCACGGCCCGCTCCGGTTCCTCCTCGAGCTCCAGGACAGCCATGCCGCTGGCCCGAACCGAGGCGCACCGTGCATCCAGCCCGGCGAGCTTGAGCCGGTCCTCGATCAGGGGGACGGTGCGGTCCAGGGTGGTGACCACGGAGTACTTGTGGCCCAGGAACATGGCCGTGCTGGCTGCCGCCTCGGTGATGTCCACCACCGGGACGTCCAGGAGTTCCTGGAGGCCTTCACGGCCGTGCTCTCCGTAGCCGGCCTGGATGACGGCGTCGTACGGTTCGGGGTAGGAGGTGATGGCGTCCATGACGGCTATCGCTGCGAGGTAGCTTTCGAAGTTCCCCTCGCAGGAGTCGGCGCCGAAGCGGGGTGTCACCCCGATGATCTCGGTGCCGGGGGCCGCAAGACTGCGGGCTGAGGCGGCGATGGAATCCGTCATGGAGGCGGTGGTGTTGACGTTTGCTACAAGGATGCGCATGGAAGTCCTTTGGGGTTTGCTGGTGCATTCGTGGCGGGCGCGGATGGGCCGTCAGTGGGTGCTGGCGATGGCGATGGACTCGCCGTCGTGGTCTTCCAGCTTCTGGGTGCGGTCGGCGATGAAGAAGTACACCACTGCGGCAATGCCCGCCGCGAAGAACCAGGCGAACGGAGCTGCGGATGCCAGGGCGGGCACGAATGCGATGAGGAGGGCAAGGACGGCCGCCGGGAGCATGGCGATGATCGCCCGGGGGTTGACGCCGTTCTTGTAGAAGTAGGCACCCTCCGGCGAGGCGGTGTACAGCTCCGGGACGTTGACCTTGCCGCGGCGGATCAGCCAGTAGTCGGCCATCACGACGCCGAACAGCGGGCCGAGCAGGGCGCCGAGGCCGCCGAGGAAGTACACGATGACCAGCGGGTTGTTGTAGAGGTTCCACGGCAGGATGACCAGGCCGATGACGGCGCTGACGATGGCCGCGCGGCGGAAGTTCAGCCGCTTGGGGAACAGGTTGGTCAGGGCGTAGACGGGAGCCACGAAGTTGGCCATCAGGTTGACGGCGATGGTCAGGATCAGCAGTGCCAGGCAGGCCAGCACCAGGAAGAGGGTGTTGGGGATGGTTTGGACGATGTCCGAGGGGCTCTCGATGATGGTGCCGTTGATCTTGAACTGCCCGCCGGCCATCACCACGACGATGGCCCCGAAGACCAGCATGTTGATGGGGATGCCCCAGAAGTTGCCGCGGACAACGGCCTTCTTTGAGACGGCGGAGCGGGTGAAGTCGCAGAAGTTCAGGACGAAGGTGCCGTAGATGGAGACCCAAAGGGCGCCGCCGGCGAAGATGGTGAGCCACATTTCCGGGCCCTCAAGTGCGTTGTCCGAGGACCAGGCGATGGCGCCGCCGGCCTCGATGAAGATCCAGATGGCGATGGCGGCCATCGTGGCCAGGATGACCGGGCCGGCAAATGCTTCGTACTTGCGGATCATTTCCATGCCGAAGCTGACGATTACCAGCTGGACAACCCAGAGGATGATGAAGGCGATCCAGCCCAGGGTGGAGAGCCCCAGGATGGAGTCCTTGTCCATCTCCGCGAGGGCGGGGAACATGGCCACGAGCATCACGCGGAAGACGACGGACGCGAGGTAGGTCTGGATGCCGAACCAGGCCACGGCCACGGCGCCGCGCAGCAGGCTGGCGATTTGTGCGCCCCTGATTCCGAAGCTGATGCGGCTCATCACCGGGAAGGGAACACCGGTCTTGACGCCCATGAAGCCGGAGAGGTTGAGGAGGCCGAACAGCAGGGCCGCCCCGATGCCGAGTGCCAGGAGGATCTGCCATCCGCCGAGGCCCAACGCGAACAGCCCGATGGCGAAGGCGTAGTTGCCGAGGCTGTGAACGTCATTGGCCCAGAGGGTGAAGATGCTGTAGCCGGACCAGCTGCGGCCGGCGCGCTTGGTGGGGGCGAGATCCACGTTATAAAGGGTGGGGCTGATGCTCTGGCCGGATGCCGTGCTGGCAGATTCGCACAGGGCTTCAACTGTAATGGAGGGGTGTGCGGCGGCGACTGACGGCGCTGTCAGGTCTGGGGCCGCGTCAACACCCACCGGTGGAGGGGTCTGCATAAGGGTCTCAATTCTGGGAGGATCCGCGGTGGTGAGACCGGCGCTGGTGGCCGTTTCTGTTATTCCACAATACGGAATCAAGATATTGAATAGTGAAATAAGAGTATGACCTGCGTCACCCGCGGTCAAGGACGGACTGTCACGGACTGCAGTCACAATCGGTTTGCAGCAGTCCTTGCCGCGCAGGAGGGCGTGGACCCCGCCGTCGATGTTGACCCTCCTGCCATCGTCTCGCTAATCTCATATGGCAAGAATGTTTTCTCACAATACGAAAACATGAGCCATTCGACGATGAAATGAGGCTCCCGTGGCTGCAGGAGAAGATACCTCCCATATCCTCAGCGGGTTGACTAACCAGCTGCCTGATCGTGATCCGGAAGAGACTGCCGAGTGGGTTGAGTCCCTGGACGCGCTGATCAGGGAACAGGGCACCGAGCGTGCCCAATACATCATGCGGAGCCTGCTGCAGCGCGCCGGCGCGCAGAGCGTCGGGGTGCCGATGGTGACCACCACCGATTATGTGAACACGATCCCGGTGGACCAGGAAGCACCGTTTCCGGGCAACGAGGAATACGAACGCCGCTACCGGGCGTACATGCGGTGGAACGCCGCGGTCATGGTGCACCGGGCGCAGCGGCCCAACATCGGCGTCGGCGGGCACATTTCCACCTACGCGGGAGCTGCGACCCTGTACGAGGTGGGCTTCAACCACTTCTTCCGCGGCAAGGACCACCCCGGCGGCGGGGACCAGGTGTTCTTCCAGGGCCACGCGTCCCCGGGCATGTACGCCCGGGCGTTCATGGAAGGCCGGCTCTCCGAGGAGGACCTGGACGGGTTCCGGCAGGAAAAATCCCGTGAGGGCCACGCCCTGTCCTCCTACCCGCACCCGAGGCTGATGCCCGCGTTCTGGGAATTCCCCACCGTGTCCATGGGCATCGGTCCGATGAACGCGATCTACCAGGCCCAGTCCAACCGGTACCTGCACAACCGGGGCCTGAAAGACACCTCCGACCAGCAGGTCTGGGCGTTCCTGGGCGACGGCGAAATGGACGAGCCCGAATCCCGCGGCCTGCTCCAGCTCGCCGCGAACGAGAACCTGGACAACCTGAACTTCGTCATCAACTGCAACCTCCAGCGCCTGGACGGGCCGGTGCGCGGCAACGGCAAGATCATGCAGGAACTCGAAGCGTTCTTCCGCGGCGCCGGCTGGAACGTCATCAAGGTCGTCTGGGGCCGGGAATGGGATGACCTGCTCACCCGCGACACCGACGGGTCGCTGGTGAAGATCATGAACGAAACCCCCGACGGGGACTACCAGACCTACAAGGCCGAATCCGGCGGGTTCGTCCGCGAACACTTCTTCGGCAAGGACCCCCGCACCAAAGACCTCGTCGCGGACCTCACCGATGACCAGATCTGGAACCTCAAACGCGGCGGCCACGACTACCGCAAGGTCTACGCCGCCTACAAGGCAGCCACCGAATTCAAGGGCAAACCCACCGTCATCCTCGCCAAAACCGTCAAGGGCTACGGACTCGGACCCCACTTCGAAGGCCGCAACGCCACCCACCAAATGAAAAAGCTCACGCTCCAGGATTTGAAGGAGTTCCGGGATTATTTGCGGATCCCCATTTCCGATGCCCGGCTGGAAGAGGACCCCTACAGCCCGCCGTACTACCACCCTGGCGCGGATGCCCCCGAGATCGCCTATCTCCTGGAGCGGCGAAGGGCGCTGGGCGGCGCGGTCCCGGAACGCCGGCCAAACCATCAGGCGGTCGAGTTGCCTGAGGCCAAGACTTTTGAGGTCGCCAAGCGCGGCTCCGGAAAGCAGCAGGCAGCCACCACCATGGCGTTCGTCCGCCTGCTCAAGGATTTGCTCCGGGACAAGAAGTTCGGGCACCGGATTGTGCCCATCGTGCCCGATGAATCCCGCACCTTCGGCATGGACGCCTTCTTCCCCACCGCAAAGATCTACAACCCCGGCGGCCAGAACTACCTGTCCGTGGACCGGGACCTGGTCCTGGCCTACAAGGAATCCGCCCAGGGCCAGCTGATCCACCCCGGCATCAACGAAGCCGGCGCCGTGGCAGCCTTCACCGCCGCCGGCACCGCCTACGCCACCCACGGCGTGCCCCTGGTCCCGGTCTACGTGTTCTACTCCATGTTCGGATTCCAGCGCACCGGCGACGCCTTCTGGGCAGCAGCAGACCAGATGGCCCGCGGCTTCATCATCGGCGCCACCGCCGGCCGGACCACCCTCACAGGCGAAGGCCTCCAACACGCCGACGGCCACTCCCCCCTGCTCGCCTCCACCAACCCGGCAGTGGTCACCTACGACCCCGCCTACGGTTACGAAATGGGCCACATCATCCGCGACGGCCTGGAACGCATGTACGGGCCGGACTCGGAAGACCGGAACCTCATGTACTACCTCACGGTCTACAACGAGCCCATCACCCAGCCCGCCGAACCGGAGGAACTGGACGTCGAGGGCGTCATCAAGGGCATTTACCGGGTGTCGGCGTCGGACGTTGCAGGACCAAAAAGCCAGATCCTGGCGTCCGGCGTCTCGGTACCGTGGGCGCTGGAAGCCCAGCGGATCCTGGCCGAAGACTGGTCCGTCTCCGCCGACGTCTGGTCCGTCACCTCCTGGAACGAACTGCGCCGCGACGGGCTCGCCGCCGAAGAGGAAGCGTTCCTGAACCCCGGCGACCCCGCACGCGTACCCTTCGTGACCCAGCAGTTGGCAGACGCACAGGGCCCGGTAGTGGCGGTCTCGGACTATATGAAGGCTGTCCCGGACCAGATCCGCCAGTTCCTCCCGCACCAGTTCGCCTCGCTCGGCGCGGACGGCTTCGGCTTCTCCGACACCCGCGCAGCGGCCCGACGGTTCTTCAAGAACGACACCCACTCCATCGTGGTGAAGACCCTGCAGTTGCTCGCCGCGAGGGGCGATGTGCAGGAGGGCGCACCGCAGTACGCCATGGACCGCTACAAGCTCCTGGACGTCAACGCCGGAATCACAGGCGGGGCGGGCGGCGACGCCTGATTCCCTGCCCGACAGACAGGCAGTCGGGACGGTTTCCGGGGGGAGACCGCCCCGGCTGCCATTTTCATTTAGGGTGCAGCTATGGGCAATCAGGGCGCGGACAGCACGGCTGACCGCAGGGCGACGGGCATAGTCCTGGCGGCCGGGGCCGGTACCCGCTTGGGAATGGGCCCCAAAGCGTTGCTGCCATACCGCGGGCGGCCGCTGGTGGAAGTGATCGCCGGGAGCCTGCTCGACGGCGGCTGCCGCGAGGTAGTGGTGGTGCTCGGTGCGGGGGCGCCCGAGGTCGCCACGATCGCCGACCTGGACCGTTACCGGGTGGCCATCAACCCTGCGTGGCGTTCGGGAATGGGCAGCTCTTTCCTGCTGGGCGAGCAGACGGCGGACCCGGCAGACCACTTGCTGATAGCCCTTGTGGACCAGCCAGGGCTGACCCGGGCAACAGTCGGGCGCCTGCTGGCACGCCACCGTCCCGGCCGGATCACCGCTGCCGCCTACCGCCGCGGTGATATGTCCGACGGCGGCATGCCGGCTGGGCATCGGGCGGGGCCGGAAAGCGAGCAACAGAACAGGCTGCTCCGCGGCCATCCGCTGCTCATCGACGCTTCCCTGCGGCAATCGGTCATCGCGACCGTGACGGGCGACGCCGGGGCACGCGGCTTTCTGCGGGCGCACCCGGACCTGGTGGATGAGGTGGATTGCAGCGACCAGTCCACCGGCGAGGACATCGACACTCCGGACCAGTTGGGGCTTCTCGGTTAGGAGACCGCTTCATAAGGGCCAGGATCCCCACGGCACGTGAAGGGGTGGTCAGCCGCGGGAATGCAGGAACCGGTCCAGGACGACTTCTCCCGGGGACGGTCCAAAGTGGAACACGTCAACGTGGCCGCCAACGGCATCCTGAAGGGTTTCCGGCCATTGGGGTGGTTCCCAGTCCTGGTGTTCGCTTTTGTATCTTCTGCCGGATGGTGAGATCCAGCCGGGTGGTTCGTTTTTGGTGGCCGGGGTGGGTGTCCAGCCGCTGGTGTGTTTCAGGCGGTGGTGTTTGCGGCAGGGCTGGCCCAGGTTGCTGATCCCGGTCGTTCCGCCGTGATGCCAGGCGAGCAAATGGTCTGCTTCGTTGTCCAGGGAGTTGTTGCTGCAGCCCGGGAAGGGGCACTTCCCGTCTCGCATCCGCAGCCAGCGGCGGATCGCCTTCGTAACCCGGTAACTGGTGCGCCCGATTTCCAGGGGCGCCCCGTCCCGCGGATCCACCAGCACCCGGTAAAACGAGCCAGCACCGTCCGCGACGAGCTTCCGGGCCATCGATGCCGGGATGGGGCCGTGGCCGTCGAGCATGGCCGGTTCATCCGTCAGCCCCATGAGCGAGAACACGGGCACCGTAACCAGGACCTCCGCGTGCGGAGTGCGGACCTCCGCCACCGTACCCCCAGGACTCTGCCCGTCCTGCCGGTTGCTGAGGACGGCGCCGGCGAAGATGTCGGCGCAGAGCTGGGGCAGGGTCCGGAACTCGTCCGGGCCCTGCAATCCCCGGGCCAGGGCAGTGGTACGGTTCCACATCGCCGACGCGGTGTCCGCCGGCAGGTAGGCGTGGAACCAAGCCATCCCGTCCATGTCCGGACGGTGCTCCACCCGCCGCTCCGCGACACTCCTGGCATGGCGTTTTTCAAGGGATTCGGGGTGGTGGCGTTCGCGCCAGATCCGGGCCTTGTGCCGGAACCGGTGCGGCACCAACTCCCCCGGCCCCGCACACCCTCGGGCCGGGTTCGGTGCGTCCGGGCCCAGGAAATGCTCCTCCAACGCCGCGACCCCGGCCCGATCCAGGGTGACGGTTTCCTCAACCACCACCTTCGCGTGCGCCCACGACAAGTTCCCGTCCTGCAACCCCGCCAGGGTCAACGGCAAAACATTGGCCAGCACCTGCGACTCGTTCAGCAGCACACCGGCAGCCCTCGCACCAATAGTCAACACACCCGCAACCTCGGCGACCATCGACGCTTCCTGCGCCATCGCCCCGCACGGCACCATGGCCCGTGACGCCACAGCCTTGGCAGCCTCTGCATACCCCGCGGCCAAATGCACCTTCAACGCAGCTGTCCCGGCCTCAAGCCGGGCGACCCCGGCGAGCCCGTCCAAGCTCCGATCAGCCTGCTCCCGCAACGGATCAAAACCCTCACCGATCCCACGAAGCACAGCACCCAGCTCAGCAAGGGACGCCTCAAGGACCTCCAACGCTTCCAATGCCGCCCTGCTCGCCATAGGAAAACTATGACAGGGGGGGCTGACAATGCGAGCTGACTTTAGTTCAAATTCCCTCTGCGCCAGGGTTCGTCGTCACCAGCCGTGGGAGTCCACTGCCAGTTGTTCGATCACCGGTGCTTCCGGCCCCAAGCGGCTGATTCCTCGAACCAGCCGAGTGCGGCCACAGTCTCGATGTCGGCTGCCGTGCGCACGTCGATCTGGTGTGTGTACTTGTCGTGACGAAATCGGATAACACTGCGGAGGAACGAACCGTGGTGCTCATCCCACATGTCCATGGTCAGAAGCGCTTTGGTCTTCGTGACCGGGGTGAGCCACACGAACTTCCGGGCCGCACCGTAACTCACCTGGGTTCTCGAGAACTGTTCTACGATGTCGTCACCCAGCCCGAGCACCCGGGCGGAAAGAGCATCATACATCTCCCTAAGGGCGCCGGGAAAAAGCTGTTCTGCATCCACACTCACCATGGTGGCCCACTACGACTGGTTCACTCGCTTCAGGCCTGCATCCCGGCGCTCAGAAACTGTTCCAGACCCCGCTTGAAACCCGAGCGTCCGCCATGGGAAGGATGCCTCACCTTGGGCACCTCGAGTCCGCTCCGCTGCAGGCTGCGGTGGGCCACATTGCCCACCGCCACCACGCTTTGGATCTCGAACAAGTCCACCAGTTCCTGCCGGAAAGGCGTCCCAAGGGCTGTTTCCGCCGGGGTCGGAGTCCGATTGGACAGGGGCCGCCCGGGCAGATGCGGATGCCAGGGGAAGGCACTCCACAGGAGGGGCAGGAACTCCAGCTCGGCCAGGACCTTCCACATCACCGTTGCGGTCGGTTCGGCAGGCACACCCGCGGCGTCGGGCGGCAGAACGTAGCCCTTCCCCGGCCCGAACAGACCGAAGCTGTTGGCGGGCCCCTCAAGGATGCTGCGGTTGGTGAATGGCACCCCGGTGATGCGCATTCCCCGGAAACCGGGCGCCTCCCCCACCAGCAGCACCTTCGGCGCGCGGCCCAGCATCTCTTCGAGGTAGATCCCCAGGTTGTCCCGGCGCCGGGCATTTGCGGGGACGCTGTCGTCGAAGAAGTTGGTGCAAGCAGGCCCGGTTTCCTCAGCCGCGAGCCGCTCCACAAAGTCGTGGACGGAGGCAGTCACCGACGTCCTCCCAAGCTGAGTGCGTAAGAGAGCCGCCCGGGGTCCCCGTGGCGAGCGGAGCGAGGCATGGGGCAGGCGGCGAACGCTACCAGCGGGGGTGGATAACTTCGCGGAAGTAGTGGTCGTAGATCCAGCGGACGCCGCCGTCGAATTCCTCATTAACGGTGACGGCCGCGGCGGCAGCGTTCGCCGCAGCCTGCTCCACGTTGCGGGCGCCCGGAATCACGGTGGTGACGCCGTCCTGCGCGGCAATCCATGCGATGGCGGCCTGCGCGGTGGTTGCGCCGGAGGGGACCAGCTGCTCGAACTCCGCTACGGCCTTCAGGCCCAGCTCGTAGTCCACACCGGAGAACGTCTCACCCACGTCGAAGGACTCGCCGTTGCGGTTGTAGTTCCGGTGGTCGTTCTCGGCGAAGGACGTCTCCTTGGAATACTTCCCGGTCAGCAGGCCAGAGGCGAGCGGTACCCGCGCGATGATGCCCACGCCAGCTGCCTTGGCCGCAGGAAGCACTTCGTCCAGCGGCTTGAGCCGGAAGGCGTTCAGGATGATCTGGACCGAGGCCGTGCCTTGATGGCTGATCGCTTCGAGGGCTTCGTCCGTGCGTTCCACGCTGACGCCGTAGTTACGGATGGCACCTTCGGCCACCAGGGTGTCCAGGGCGTCGTAAACCTCTGCGTTGCTGTACACGGGAGTGGGCGGGCAGTGCAGCTGGACCAGGTCCAGGGTGTCCGTTCCCAGGTTCTTCCGCGAGCGGTCCACCCACTGGCGGAAGTTGGCCAGCGTGTAGTTTTCCGGCAGCTGGTCCATTCGGCGGCCCATCTTGGTGGCCACGGTGATGTCCAGCCCCGGGTTGTCCGCGAGGAACTTCCCGATGGCCTGCTCGCTCTTGCCGTCCCCGTAGACGTCGGCGGTATCAAAGAAGGTGACACCCGCTTCCACGGAGGCCGCCAGGATTGCCTGCGCCTGGGCAGGGTCCACGTGGCCCCAGTCAGCGCCGAGCTGCCAGGTTCCCAGCCCAACGACGGACACATTCCGTCCGGTCTTGCCTAAAATCCGCTGTTCCATCCCCCGACTATATGCAACGATGCAACGCGGGGTCAGCTTAGGCCCGCTAAACGCGCCTAATGGGGAATTTTGTGACCCCGCGTTGTCCTAGGACAGGAGATGCTCCAGCTTCGGCGCCAGCCCGGCCTCCTTGAGTCCCAGGTAGATCTTGTCGCGGGCGATCGGCAGCGAAGAAAAACGCACCCCGGTGGCATTTCGGATGGCGTTCGCCAGGGCCGGCGCCACGGGATTGAAGGGGCTTTCACTCATCGATTTGGCGCCCAGCGGACCCATTGCATCGTTGGTGTCCGCGAAGTACACCTCGCTGCGCGGGACGTCCGCGAAGGTGGGGATGTGGTACTGCCGGAGGATGTCCGTGGTCACCTTCCCGGCGTCGTTCACCACCACTTCCTCGTACAGCGCGGCACCGATCGCCTGGGCGATGCCGCCTTCGATCTGGCCCCGGCACTGGCGCGGGTTGACCACCACGCCGGCGTCGGCCGCCTGCACGCTCTGCAGGATTTTCAGCTCCCCCGTGCCGCGGTTCACGGCCACCCGGAAGCCATGGACGTTGAACGCCACGGAGCGGGGCGTGCCGCCCCAGCGTCCTTCGGCAGCGAGTTCGACGCCGGCATCCGCGGCCGCCTGCGCCAGTTCCGCAAGCGGCACGGGCGTTCCGTCCACAACCAGGGCGTCGCCGTCGAGGACGCAGGCCGCAGCCTGGGTCTGCCGGATACCTGCTGCGAAGGCCCGGATGCGGACGGCCAGCTCCTCGGCCGCCGCCAGGGTGGCCTTTCCAGCCACCACGGTGCCGGCCGAACCGAACGCCCCGGTATCGTGCTCGATCAGGTCCGTGTCCGACTGCCGCACCACAACCCGCGAGGCGTCCGTGGACAGGGCAGTGGCCGCGAGTTGGGCATGGACCGTGGTGGTGCCGTTTCCGAATTCGGCGGTCCCGACGTCGGCCTGGTACGTTCCGTCCGGCAGGAGCCGGAGCTTCGAATGGGCGAAGTGGCCGCGCGGCGGAACGGTATCGATCATGGACAGCGCCGCGCCTTCACCGGTCAGCCAGTCCGGGCCCAGTTCGTCCAGCCCGGCATCCCGGTAGCGTTCCCGTCCCCGGTCCAGTGCATCCCGGACGAGGTCCAGGCACTGGTCCAGCCCATAGCTGCCGTAGTGGACGTCCTCCTCGGGCTGCGGCTGCGTGGACAGCATGCTGTCCCCTTCGCGGACCATGTTCCGGCGCCGGAACTCCAGCGGGTCCATGCCGATCCCCACGGCGAGCTCGTCCATGGCCGATTCGATGGCGAAGATCATCTGGCTCAGCCCGTACCCTCGGAACGCCCCCGCCGGAACGGTGTTGGTGTACATCGCATGGGCGTCCACCTTTTTGTTCGCACACTTGTACACGGCCAACGATTCGCCGCAGCCGTGGAACATCACGCCCGGGCCATGATTGCCATAGGCACCGGTGTTGGTCAGGACGTCCAGCTCCAGCGCGGTGAGGCGCCCGTCGGCGCTGGCACCGGCGCGAAGCTTGATGGTGAAGGGATGGCGGGTGGTGGTGGCGGTGAACTGTTCGGTCCGGGTGAGCTCCAGCTGGACCGGACGCTGCAGCTTCAGGGCCGCGAGCGCCACCAGGTCCTCGGTGAGGACCTCCTGCTTGCCGCCGAATCCCCCGCCCACCCGGCCGGCAACCACATGCACCTGGTCTTCCTCCAGCCCGAACACCCGGCACAGCGTGCGGCGGACCAGGAAGGGGACCTGGCTGGACGTGCGGACTTGGAGCCGGCCATCGCCATCCACCGACGCGATGGCCGCGTGCGTTTCCAGGGCGACATGCTGGACGCGCTGGGTGCGGTACGTCTGTTCGTGGATGAAGTCGGCAGCAGCGAAGCCTTCGGCCACGCTGCCCAGTTCCGAATGGAGCTCGGCCACCACGTTCCGGTCCGGCCGGGCGATCCGGGAGGCAGTGCCGTCCTTGTCGCCGTGCACCAGGGCGGCGCCGGCACGCAGGGCGTCCTGCGGCGTGAAAACGGCGGGCAGCTCCTGGTACTCCACCTCCAGTGCACGGACGCCGGCTTCGGCGGCGCCCACCGATTCGGCCACGACGGCGGCAACCCGCTGCCCGATGAACCTCACCACGTCATCCAGTACGCGGGTATCGTCCGGATCATCGGTGAAAAGCTCATGCTGGGCGGTAGAGAACAGCTGCGCAGGGGCGTCCTCGTGGGTGAAGACGGCCACCACGCCGGGCACCTTCAGAGCGGCCTCGGTGCTGATGGAGAGGATGCGGGCGGAAGCGTGCGGCGAGCGCAGGAGCTTCAGGTGCAGCAGGCCCTGCTGCTGGTCCCGCGGAATGTCGAGGGTGTAGCGGGCGGTGCCGGTGACCACGGCCCGGCTGGCGGGGGCCGGGACGTCGTCGCCCAGCTGCCCGGGTTCGGGATCCGGCTGGCTTTCCCCGGCGATGCCCGAGCCCCGTCCCTGCGGGTCCGGGTGGCCGGCGTGCCCGCAGACGGCATCGGCGATGGCACGGTATCCCGTGCAGCGGCAGAGGTTGCCCTTGAGGTTCCGCGGCAGGTTGTCTTTTTGTTCGTCGTCAAACGTGGCGGCCGTCATGAGCATGCCCGCGGTGCAGAAGCCGCACTGGAAGCCCTGCCGTTCCATGAACTGCTGCTGCACGGGGTGAAGCTGGTCACCGCTGCCCGAGGTGGCCGCCAGGCCCTCGATGGTGGTGACCGCGTGCCCCTCGGCCCGCACGGCGGGGTAGATGCAGCTGTGTACCGGCGTGCCGTCCACGTGGACCGTGCAGGCGCCGCAGTCGCCGCCGTCGCAGCCCTTTTTCACGCCAAGGTTGCCCTGCTCGCGGAGGAAAGTCCGCAGGCACTGGCCTGGCCGGGGCGCGGCGTCAGCAGGATTTCCGTTGATCTCGATGGCCATGCTCAGGCCCCTTTCGAACGTGTGGTGTGCCCCGGCGGCTGGCTTGGTGCCGCGGCCCGGGGCGGCCAGAAGTCACCGGATACTGGGAGCCCGGGCGCCCCCTCCGGGGCGGCAAGCTCCGCGCGGATCTCCTCCGCGAGCCGGTAGGTCATGTCCCGCCGCCAGGCGGGCAGGCCGTGGATGTCGTCGTGGTACAGGTCGTCCGGGATGCTGTCGTCAAGCGCCGCCACAAGTTCGTCAGCGTCCGGAAGCACGCTGAAGCGCAGCTGGACGGGCCGTTTGGTGGCGGCGGTGACGGTGAGGACCAACGAAGTGCCGCCGTCGAGCCTTCCGATCAGCAGCACCCCGGACCTGCCGAGGTTGCTCAGCGAGAGGCGGCGGAACGCCGCCCGGGAAGCAAGGACCGACGCCGGGAGGTGGACGCTGCGGAGCAGCTCGCCGGGTGCCAGGGAGTTGGCGGCGTCACCGGTGATGAAGTCGGCCACCGGAACCGTGCGGCTGGTGCCGCCCGGGCCCAGGATGGTCGCGACGCCGTCGAGGCCGGCACAGAGTGAGATGACCGGCCCGGCGGGCAGCGAGGTGCAGAGATTGCCGCCGACGGTGGACATGTTCCAGACCTTGAAGGACGCCACGAAGGAATCGCAGCACGGGCGGACCAGGTCCAGGCCCGGCCAGCCCCGGCCGGACACATCCGAGGAAGCGGGGAGGCTGTACAGCTGGGCGATGGTGCAGGTGGCCGCGAGCTCGATGCCGTCATCGGTGACGGTGACCGGCTCCCAGCCTGCGGCGCCGAGGTCCAGGAGGCGTTTGAGCGGTTGCGGGCCAAAGGCGTAGCTGCCGTAGGAGAAGAGGACCGTTCCGCCGGCCAGCCAGGCGTCGCCGTCGCGCCATTGTGCGGGGTCGGTGGTGGGGACCACCGCCTCGATGGTGTTCATGTCCATGCGATCTCCTGGGGAAGTTTGGTTTGCGCGGGCTGCCGGGGTGCCTGATGCGGCGGCTGCAGCGCGGGGTGTTGATGGATGGGGCCGGACGCCTCGCGGAGCGGAGTGCAGCTCGCGGCGCGGTTTCGCGACGCGATGAGCTCCGCCGTGATGGAGACAGCCACTTCGGCAGGAGTGACGGCGCCCAGGTCCAGGCCGATGGGTGAATGCAGCTGGGCGATCCGGCCGGGCGCGACGCCGGCTGCCAAAAGGTCATCCACCCGCTGGAGGTGGCTGCGCCGGGACCCCATCGCGCCGACGTAGGCGAGGTCCAGGGCGAGTGCGGTTTCCAGCAGCGGAAGGTCGAATTTGGGGTCGTGGCTGAGGACAGCCGCCACAGTGCGGCTGTCCAGGCGTCCGGCGTCTGATTCGGCTGCCAGGTAGCGGTGCGGCCAGTCCGTCACCACCTGGTCAGCGGCGGCGAAGCGCGGCTGCGACGCGAACGCTGGCCGCGCGTCCACAAGGGTCACGTGGTAGCCCAGCAGTTTCGCCGCAGGGACCAGGGCGGCGCCGAAATCGTTGGCGCCGAACACCAGCATCCGCGGCGGGGCGAGCCGGGATTCCACCAGGATGGCGTCCCCGCCGGAATCCTGGTCCCGGTAACCTTGCAGGCGGTCCGGCAGGCAGCCGCCGGCTCCGGCCAGCCGGACCACCCCGGCGCCGCCGCTGCGGACCAGGGCGTCCACCTGAAGGAGGGACTCTCCCTCAAGAAGTCCGGCCAGTTCCGGCGACGCTGCCGCACGGAAGTTTGCTGGGTCATGGAGTACGACGGCGGCGCCTCCCCGGGTGCCCATGCGGCGTACCAGCGCCACGGGCTGGCCAGAGCCCGCGTCCGCGAGTTGCCGCAGCGCGATCCGGAGCGCGTGCGGCGCGGTTTCACCGGCCACAGCCGCGGGCACCGGCTCGACATGGATGTCCAGCTCTCCCCCGCAGGTGAGCCCGGCGGCGAAAGCGTCTGCGGAACTGAAGCCGAAGGTCTTCCGGCGGGTTCCGCCGTCGTCCATTGCCTCCAGCGCGAGCGCCACCACGGCGCCTTCCACGCAGCCGCCGGAGAGGCTGCCGAGCACGGAGCCTGATGCGGTGATGATCATGGACGTGCCCACCGGCCGCGGCACCGAACCGGTGGCGCCCACGATGGTGGCAACCGCGAACTGTCCGGCCGCATCTCGCTGCGCCCAGGAGTGGAGCGAAGGGATCAGGTCAAGCATGGCGGCACTCCTTCTTCCGCGCGGCGGTGGTGTCCATTGTCGTTCCTATCGGGAGGTTCGGAAAGCAGGGCGTGGATACGCGTGTTGCCCGGGAAGCACTGCCGCTCCGGACACCCGCCCCGGGTGGGGCGGATGTCCGGGCGCGAACAGCTTGGGGATGGTGTGTCAGGCCCCGAGCAACAGGTTGATGGGTCCGCGGGCGAAGTACACCAGGAAGCCGGCGCTGACCACCCACATCAGCGGATGGATCTTCTTGGCTTTACCGGATGCGGCCCCGATGATGGCCCAGCTGACGAAGCCCACACCGATGCCGTTGGCGATCGAGTAGCTCAGCGGCATGGTCACGATGGTGAGGAACGCCGGCAGGGCCACGCTGAACTTGCTGAACTTGATCTCGCGGATCTGGGCCATCATCATGGCGCCCACCACCACCAGCGCCGCGGCGGCGACCTCGAGCGGAACCACGCTGGTGAGCGGGGTGAGGAACATCGAGCCCAGGAACAGCACGCCGGTGACCACGGAGGCCAGGCCGGTGCGGGCGCCTTCGCCGATCCCGGCCGCGGAGTCGATGTACACGGTGTTGGAGGAGCCGGAGGTGGCTCCGCCGGCCACGGCGCCGATGCCTTCCACGATGAAGGCCGACTTGAGCCGCGGGAACGTGCCGTCCTTGTGGGCCACGCCGGCGCTCTTGGCGAGGCCGGTCATGGTACCCATGGCGTCGAAGAAGTTGGTGAACACGAGCGTGAAGACCAGCATGGTGGCGGCCAGTCCGCCGATCCTGGCGAACGAACCGAAGAGGTCGAACTGGCCAACGAGTGCCAGGTCCGGCGCCGACACCAGCTGTCCGGAAAGGACCGGGGTGTTCAGGTGCCAGCCGCCGGGGTTGGTGGCGCTGGCCGGGCCGATCTTGAAGATGGCTTCCACGACGGCGGCGAGCACGGTGGTGCCCACGATGCCGATCAGCAGGCCGCCCTGGACCTTGCGTGCCACCAGGATGCCCATGGCCAGGAGGCCGACGACGAACACCAGGGTGGGCACGGAGGTGATGGAGCCGCCGTCGCCCAGCTGGACGGGGGGCCCGCCCGCCGTGGCCCGGACGAAGCCGGAGTCCACGAAGCCGATGAAGGCGATGAACAGGCCGATGCCCACGGTGATGGCCGCCTTCAGTTCCTTGGGCACGGCCCGGAAGATGGCGGTCCGGGCACCGGTGACGCCGAACAGCACGATCAGGATGCCGTTGATCACCACCAGGCCCATTGCCTCGGCCCAGGTGACTTCCTGGATCACCGAGACGGCCAGGAAGGAGTTGATGCCGAGGCCGGCTGCGAGGCCGAACGGCAGGTTGGCCACGAGGCCGAAGAGGATGGTCATGACGCCGGCGGTGAGGCCCGTGACGGCGCCAACCTGGGCGGCGGAGAGCCAGCCCCCGGCAACGTCGGTGGGGGCGTTGTCCGCGCTGAATCCGCCGAGGATCAGGGGGTTGAGGATGACGATGTACGCCATGGTGAAGAAGGTGACCAGGCCGCCGCGGAATTCACGGGCCAGCGTGGAGCCGCGCTGGGTGATGTGGAAGAAGCGGTCAAGGATGGAGTTCGACGCCGGCGGCCTGGGGGTGCCTGATGCCGGCTGGGGGGTGCGGGGGGATGGAGCCGAATGCTCGTCGTGGGAGGAATCCAGGATGGTCATGGTGAGCCGCCGGGCCTAGTAGTCGATCCTGGATTCGAGCGTGTTCCAGGTGTTGAACGGCTCCAGCGGTGCCGGCGCCTGGGGATCGCCCAGCTCCAGCTTGGATACCGGCATCAGGGAGTCCCTGTCCTGGTTGTTGAAGTATTCGTAGAAGACGGCGTCATCGAAGCCGACGGAGGCGGCGTCGTGGCGGTCGGCCGCGAAGACCACCCGTTCAACGCGGGCCCAGAGCGCGGAGGCCAGGCACATGGGGCATGGCTCGCAGCTGGTGTAGAGGACGGCGCCGCTGAGGTCGAAGGTGCCGAGTTCGCGGCAGGCGGTGCGGATTGCGGTGACTTCGGCGTGGGCCGTCGGATCGTTGTCCGCAGTGACGCGGTTGACGCCGTCGAACGATTTGCCGTCCGCGGTGACGATCATGGCGCCGAAGGGGCCGCCGCTGTTCAGGACGTTGGCCGTTGCCAGCCGGATGGATCTGGCCAAAAATTCCTCGGCCGTGACGGTGGTACTCATGATGCGACTTCCTTATTGCCGGGAAGCCTGTTGCCGCTTGCAGGACCAGTAGAACCAGGTGCGACGGTTACCAGGCTTCAGCATGTGCTGTGAAGGTTAAGTTGCGCCTGGTAGATAGCTTCCCGGGGTCCGGGTGCCCGCCTTTGGCAGAATCGAGATTAGCACCGGATTGTGGTCCGCGCCATAGTTTTTTGAAAACTTAATTTCGCGATGTGAAATTCATGTTTCGCGTTCTTCACTGGGCAGGCCGGAGGCCGTCACAATTCCGGGACGTTGACGCAGGTCAAGCTTGTTCCCTACTCTGATGGCACCCGACGCTGCCCGCAGCCGCCGGTACCTGGATCAGCAGACAGGGCCTCACTGAGCTGGAATTACCGCACCTGCGCTCAGACAAGGACACTTCATGACCAACCTTCCCGCTCCTGCCGCCGCTCTCCGCCTCTGGATCCGGAATCCACAGGCGGCCTTCACCGCAAACTCCTTGGACGCTTCGGGCGGACTGGTGGTCAGCGGCGGCGTCATCGTCGAGGTGCTTGCCGCGGGGCAACAGCCCTCGGCCCCCTGCCAGCAGACGTTCGAGGCCGGCAACCACGTACTGCTGCCGGGCCTGATCAACACCCACCACCACTTCTACCAGACCCTCACCCGCGCCTGGGGTCCGGTGGCAAACGCCCCGCTGTTCCCATGGCTGCAGAACCTGTATCCCGTGTGGGCCCGGCTCACGCCACGCGACCTGGAGCTCGCAGCCACGGTCGCCCTGGCCGAACTGCTGCTCTCCGGCTGCACCACGGCCGCCGACCATCACTACCTCTTTCCGAACGGCCTCGAAAACGCCATCGACATCGAAGTGGAGGCGGTGCAGCGGCTGGGTATGCGTGCCACTCTGACCCGCGGGTCCATGACCTTGGGAACGGACGACGGCGGCCTGCCGCCGCAGTCGACGGTGCAGGCTCCTGAGGTGGTGCTGGCCGACAGCGAACGGCTGGTGGGCCGGTACCACGAGCGCGGCGGAGATGCGGTGATCCAGATTGCCCTGGCCCCCTGCTCGCCGTTTTCGGTGACGAAGGAAATCATGGCCGAAAGCGCTGCCCTGGCGGAGCGGCTGGATGTCCGCCTCCACACCCACCTCGCCGAAACCCTGGATGAGGAAGACTTCTGCCGTGAGATGTTCGGACTGCGGACCGTTGACTACCTGGACAGCGTCGGCTGGCTGACGGACCGCACCTGGCTGGGCCACGGCATCCACTTCAGCGACGCGGAGATCGCCCGCCTCGGGGCGGCGGGGACCGCCGTCGCGCATTGCCCTACCTCCAACATGCGGCTGGCGTCCGGGACGGCCCGCGTCCTGGAACTGGAGGACGCGGGAGTTCCGGTGGGGCTGGGAGTGGACGGCTCGGCGTCGAACGATGCCTCCAACATGGTCCTCGAGGCCAGGCAGGCACTGTATCTCCAGCGGCTGCGCTACGGGGCGGACGTTCCGGTGGAGCGCGCGCTGGGCTGGGCCACCCGGGGCTCGGCCGCCGTGCTGGGCCGTCCGGAACTGGGCCAGTTGGCGCCGGGGATGCAGGCTGACCTGGCTCTGTTCCGGCTGGATGACCTGCGTTTCTCCGGCAGCCATGATCCCATCGCGGCGCTGCTGCTCTGCGCAGCGGACCGGGCGGACCGGGTGATGGTCGGCGGGCAGTGGCGCGTGGTGGACGGGCAGATTCCGGGCCTGGATATCCCGGGCCTCATCGCCGAGCACTCGTCCGCGGCGCGCCGGTTGGTGAACGGCTGACGCCAGCCACTGTTATGGCTGGTCAGCCGCTGCTAGCGTGGCGGCATGACTCCGTCAAAGACGCCGGCCGAGATCCTGGACATCGATGGTGAAGAGGTTCGCATCTCCAGCCCGGACAAGCTGGTGTTTCCCGGGCCCGGGCTGACCAAGCTGGACCTGGTGCGCTACTACCTGGCCGTCGCGGAGGGGGCACTGCGCGGCGCGGGCGGCCGGCCGATGGTGCTCAAGCGCTTCCCGAAGGGCATCGGCGAGGAACCGTTCTTCCAGAAGCGCGTACCGGAAAACCATCCCCCATACATCGACACCACCACCCTTCGTTATGCGTCGGGGACATCGGCCGAGGAGGCGGTCATCCGGGATGCGGCGGGGCTGGCGTGGGTCATCAACCTCGGCTGCCTCGACCTCAACCCGCACCCGGTGCGGGCGGAGGACCTTGAGCACCCCGACGAGCTCCGGGTGGACCTCGATCCCATGCCGGGGGTGGACTGGTCACAGATCGTGGACGTCGCGTATGTGGCACAGGAAGTGCTCGAGGACGTGGGACTGGTGGGCTGGCCGAAAACCAGCGGGTCGCGGGGACTGCATATCCTGGTGCGCATCGCCCCGGAGTGGTCGTACCGTGAGGTCCGGCTGGCGGCGGAAACCCTTGCGCGGGAGGTTGAGAACCGGGCTCCCGGCCTTGCCACGGCACGATGGTGGAAGGAGGAACGGGGCGAGAGCGTGTTCGTCGACTTCAACCAGAACGCAAAGGACCGGACCGTGGCGTCAGCGTACTCGGTCCGGTCCCTGCCGGACGCCCGGGTGTCCACGCCGCTCGCCTGGGACGAAGTCCGCTCCATTCGGCCGGAACAATTCACGGTGCCCACCGTGCTGGAGCGGTTCGCCGAGGTCGGTGATCCCCACGCCGGCATCGACGCGGCGGTGGGGTCACTCGAAGGACTCCTCGCCCTGGCAGCCGAGCTTGGTCCCGCAGAGAAAGCTCCGCGCCCGGGTGACGGCTCGGGCCGCCGGCAGTCCACGATGCCGCTGATCGAAGTGGCGCGCACCAGGACCAAGCCGGAGGCCCAGGCGGCGCTCGAGGAGTGGAAGGCCCGGCATGCGGACGTGGTTCCCGCCCTCCACCCGGCGGACGTACTCATTGACGGGATGCGGGGCTCGAGCTCGCTCTGGTACCGGGTGCGGGTGAACCTGCAGCACGTTCCCGAGGCTGAGCGTCCTCCACAGGAGGAGCTTATTGCCGACTATGACCCCTGGGCCGGGAAGGAATGGCCGGGGTAGCTGCCGCCAGCCTGTTACGGCCGGCGGCCGAAGCCCGGGAGGGCGTGAATCCAGCGCGAGAAGCGGCTGGGCTCATGCACCCGGTCTGCCGGCAGGTAGAAGTCCGGGTCCGTGCCGCCCCCGAGGGGAAGGTAGAACTCCGGGACCGAGGGTGCCGCCGCGTTCGCCGGTGCAACCGGCTTCGTGTCCTGCTGGTACATCTGATCCTCCTCCAGAGGTCGCTGCTTGGTTTCTGGGATTCCATAAAGTGGAAATTAAGTTTTGCTATACGAAAAGCTTAGGGCGACGTCGCGCTTACCGTCAACGGGTCCGGTCACAAATTGATTTTTGGACTTGTGATGTACACCACCGGGTTGCGGGGGTACGCTGATAGGCAACTCGTGGCGCACGTCACGTAACCTGGGAGCAGCAGGCAGGGTCGTAATGAGCTGGCATCAATGGATGCCGGCTCTTTTTTGTTGGGTCGGCTCCACCGGAAACGCGCTTGTAACACGCGCTTAATTTCAGTGATGGAACCTATGTTCCACATACCGGAAGTTGGGAACAGACCATGAGCAGCAAGATCATCCTCGGCGAAAACCAGTACGGCAAGGCGGAGGTCCGGGTCGTCAAGATCACCCGGGACACGAACCGCCACGAGATCGAGGACCTCAACGTGACCTCGCAGCTGCGGGGCGACTTCGCCGCGGCCCACCTGGAGGGCGACAACGCCCACGTGGTGGCAACGGACACCCAGAAGAACACCATCTACGCCTTCGCCCGCGACGGCGTCGGCTCCCCCGAAGCGTTCCTGCTGCGCCTCGGCGAGCACTTCACGTCCAGCTTCGACTGGGTCACCGGCGGCCGCTGGGAAGCGGAGTCCTACAGCTGGGACCGGATCCAGGCGCACGGCAGCGAACACGACCACTCCTTCGTCCGCAACGGCCAGGAAGTCCGCACCGCAGTCCTGGTCCGCGACGGCGCCACCAGCCACCTGGTCTCCGGGCTCAAGGACCTGACGGTCCTGAAGTCCACCCAGTCCGGCTTCGTCGGTTACCCGAAGGACCGCTACACCACCCTGCCGGAAACCACGGACCGCATCCTTGCCACGGACGTCTCCGCCCGCTGGCGCTTCAAGACCGGAACCGACTTCAGCACCCTGGACTTCAACAAGAGCTACGAGGACGTCAAGGCACTCCTGCTGGAAGGCTTCACGGAGAAGTACTCCCACGCCCTGCAGCAGACCCTGTTCGACATGGGCACCAAGGTCCTTGAGGCCCACAGCGAGATCGACGAGATCAAGTTCTCCATGCCCAACAAGCACCACTTCCTAGTGGACCTCTCACCCTTCGGCCTGGACAACCCGAACGAGGTCTTCTTCGCCGCCGACCGCCCCTACGGCCTGATCGAGGCCACCGTCCAGCGTGACGACGCCGCCCCGGCCCCCGCCGCCTGGTCCGGCATCGCCGGCTTCTGCTAAACCGCACCGCCACCGGTGGTTGAGCCGTCGAAACCCTCGACGGGCTCAACCACCGGGCCTTCCCCAAAGTTTTTGCCACACCTGTTAGCCAGACAACGTTAGCCAGACGATGACGTCTGCCATGAACCAAGAAAGTCTGCCATGAACACCAAGAAGAAGCTGGCCGCTGCGGCCGCCGGCAAAAAGCACCAGCAGGCACGCCCGGAGGACCAGCGGCTCCCCATCGCCAGCACCTTCGCCTACGGCTTCCAGCACGTCCTCACCATGTACGGCGGCATCATCGCCCCGCCGCTGATCATCGGCGCCGCCGCGGGCATGAGCTCACAGGACATCGGTTTGCTGATTGCCGCCTGCCTGTTCGTCGGCGGCCTCGCCACCATCCTCCAGACCGTCGGCGTCCGCTTCTTCGGTTCCCAACTCCCCCTGGTCCAGGGTGTCTCCTTCGCCGGCGTCTCCACCATGGTCGCCATCGTGCACGGCGGCGGGGGAATCCAGGCAGTGTTCGGGTCGGTCATTGCGGCGTCCCTGATAGGCCTGCTGATCACCCCGCTCTTCTCGAAGATCATCCGGTTCTTCCCGCCGGTGGTCACCGGAACGGTCATCACCACCATCGGCCTGACGCTGATGCCGGTGGCCGCCAACTGGGCCATGGGCGGCAACAACAAGGCCGAAAACTACGGCAGCATGGCTAACATCGGCCTGGCCGCGGCCACCATGGCCATCGTCCTGCTCCTGAGCAAGGTGGGAAGCGCCGCGATCTCCCGGCTGTCCATCCTGCTCGCGATGGTCCTGGGCACCGCGATCGCCTTCGCCTTCGGCATGGCGGACTTCTCCAAGGTGGGCCAGGGCGAGATCGTCGCCTTCCCCACGCCGTTCGCCTTCGGACCGCCGGTGTTCGAGATCGCAGCCATCATCTCCATGCTGATCGTCATCCTGGTGACGCTGACGGAAACCTCCGCGGACATCATCGCCGTGGGCGAGATCGTTGGCACAAAGGTGGACTCCAAGCGGATCGGCGACGGCCTGCGTGCGGACATGCTCTCCAGCGCCATCTCCCCGCTGTTCAACTCCTTCACCCAAAGCGCCTTCGCCCAGAACGTGGGCCTCGTGGCCATCACCGGCGTGAAAAGCCGCTTCGTGGTCAGCGCCGGCGGCCTGATCCTGGTGATCCTCGGCCTGCTGCCCGTGCTTGGCCGGGTGGTCGCAGCGGTGCCCACCCCCGTCCTGGGCGGCGCCGGCGTCGTCCTCTTCGGAACCGTGGCCGCCAGCGGCATCCGCACGCTGTCCAAGGTTGAGTACAAGAACAACATGAACCTGATCATCGTGGCGGCGTCCATCGGGTTCGGCATGATCCCCATCGCCGCACCGGCCTTCTACGACCAGTTCCCGTCCTGGTTCGGCACCATCTTCCACTCCGGCATCAGCTCCGCCGCCGTGATGGCCATCCTCCTGAACCTGCTGTTCAACCACCTCAAGGCCGGCAACTCGGACAACCAGTCCGTCTTTGTGGCCGGCACCGAGCGCGTGGTCCGGGAAGAGGACCTGAAGTGCCTGGCCGACGGCGACCGCTTCGAAGGCGGCAAGCTCATCGACTGCGACGGCAAGGAAGTCCGGGTCGAGGCCGCGGAAAAGGCGGCAGAGCACTAACCAGGCAGCCAAACGACGACGGCGGCCCGCTCCCGGAAGGAGGGGCCGCCGTCGTCAGCGTGTTGGCAGGGCCGTTACGGCCAGGGAGGTCAGGTGCGGTTCAGTTCGTCCGAGATTGCCTGGGCCGCCTCGCGGAGGACCGGGACCGCTTTGTCCGCAAAGTGTTCGTCAACCCGGGAGACCGGGCCGGAGACAGAGATTGCGGTGGGCGTGGGAGCGTTGGGCACCGCCATGGCGAAGCACCGGACGCCCAGCTCCTGCTCCTCCTCGTCGATGGAGTACCCGCGTTCGCGGATGAGCTTGAGGTCGGCCAGCAGTTCGTCGATCTCGCCGATGCTCTTGATGGTGGGAGTCGGCATCCCGGCCCGGGTAACGATGCCGCGGACCACATCGTCATCAAGCTGGGCGAGGATGGCCTTCCCGACGCCGGTGGCGTGGGTGTGGGCGCGGCGGCCCACCTCGGTGAACATCCGCATGGAGTGCAGGGAGGGCACCTGGGCCACGTAAATCACCATGTCCGAGTCCAGCACCGCCATGTTGGAGGTTTCGCCCAGCCGGTCCACCAGGGTTTTCAGCTGCGGACGGGCCAGCGCGCCCAACTGCTTGTTGGCGCCTTCGCCCAGCCGGATCAGCCGTGGGCCCAGGGCGTAGCGGCGGTTGGGCAGCTGGCGGATATAGCCAAGTGCCACCAGGGTGCGCAGGAGCCGGTGGATGGTGGGCAGTGGCAGGTCCGTGGACGAGGACAGCTCGCTGAGGGTGACGTCGCCGCCCGCATCAGTGATCAGTTCCAGAAGTTCGAAGACGCGCTCAACGGACTGCACGCCTCCAGCGGCTTTTTCAGCCATGTACAAGTCTCCTGTGACTCGGATTCCGACAAGTCTTATCCGCATGGTGAAAAGAAATGCCCTAGTGGTCCCAAGATACAGCACCGCCCCGCCCGGCGCGATGAAATCGTGAGGGCTTGTAATTCCACAAAGTAGATAATAATATCCATAATACGAAAACATTCGGACGAGCAAGCCGCCCGAACAAGGCCCAACAGGAGGACATTCAATGGCGAACCCCAGCCCCGGAAATTCGATTACCCTGCGCGTGGAAGCACCCTCGAGCTTCAGCGCCACCAGCGAACTGGCCGCGGCGGTCGGCGCTGCCGGCGCCGCGATCACTGCCCTGGACGTCAGCGAGTCCCACCACGAGACGCTCGTGGTCGACGTCACCTGCAACACCACGGACGATGCCCACGCCGAAAGGGTCAAGGACGCCCTGAACGCGCTCGACGGCGTCACCGTCCAGCATGTTTCTGACCGCACCTTCCTGATGCACCTCGGCGGCAAGCTTGAAGTCGTCCCCAAGGTAGCCCTGCGCAACCGCGACGACCTGTCCCGCGCCTACACTCCCGGCGTCGCCCGCGTGTGCCTCGCGATCGCCGAGGACCCGGCAGCCGCCCGTAACCTCACCGTCAAGCGCAACACCATCGCCGTCCTCACCGACGGCTCCGCCGTCCTGGGCCTGGGCAACATCGGCCCGGCTGCCGCCCTGCCGGTCATGGAGGGCAAGGCTGCACTGTTCAAGCAGTTCGCCAACGTTGATGCCTGGCCGGTGTGCCTCGACACGCAGGACACCGAGGAGATCATCATGATCGCCAAGGCCATGGCCCCCGTCTACGGCGGCATCAACCTCGAGGACATCGCCGCACCCCGCTGCTTCGAGATCGAGAACCGGCTCCGCGAGGAACTGGACATCCCGGTGTTCCACGACGACCAGCACGGCACCGCGATCGTCACCCAGGCCGCCCTGGTCAACGCCCTGCGCGTGGTGGGCAAGAAGCTCTCCGAGGTCAGGATCGTTGTCTCCGGCGTGGGCGCCGCCGGCTCCGCCATCATCCAGCTCCTGAAGGCCCAGGGCGCGCAGCACATCATCGCCGCCGGCCGCTCCGGAGCCATCCACGCCGGCGAGAAGTACGACGACGAGCACCGCAGCTGGATTGCCGCGAACACCAACGAAGAAGGCTTCTCCGGCACCCTGCACGATGCACTCAAGGGCGCGGACGTGTTCATCGGCGTCAGCGCCCCGCACGTCATCGGCGAGGAGCAGGTGGCCTCGATGGCAAAGGACGCCATCGTGTTTGCCATGGCCAACCCCACCCCGGAGATCGATCCTGTCATCGCATCCCGGCACGCCGCCGTGGTGGCCACCGGCCGCAGCGACTTCCCCAACCAGATCAACAACGTGCTGGCGTTCCCCGGCTTCTTCCGCGGCCTGCTGGACGCAGGAGCCTCGGACATCACGCCGGACATGCTGGTGGCGGCCGCCGAGGCGATTGCCAACCGGGTGGCTGACGACGAGCTCAATGCCAGTTACATTATCCCCAGCGTCTTCGATCCCCACGTGGCGGCCGACGTTGCTGCAGCTGTAGCCGCGGCCGCACGTTCCGCCAACGTGGCAGCCACGGCCGAACCGGCCGGGGATGCCGCCGCGGTTCCCGTTGCCGCCCTGGCCAGCGCCTGATTCACCGCCCCGCTTCCAGCCAAAGGAAAGGACCAGAAATGGCCATCACAGTCACAGATCCCCGGCCGATCGACCGCGCAGAGGAGATCCTCACCCCCAAGGCGCTGGCGTTCGTGGAGGAGCTTCACACGCGCTTTGCCGGTACCCGCAACGAGCTCCTGGCCGCCCGCTCCGTCAAGCGCCAGCGCGTGGCCGAGACCGGGAAGCTGGACTTCCTGCCGGAAACGCAGGACGTGCGCGACGGCGACTGGAAGGTCGCACCGGCGCCCGCGGCCCTGCAGGACCGCCGCGTTGAAATGACCGGCCCTGCTTCCCCGGCAAAGATGGCCATCAACGCCCTCAATTCGGGTGCCAAGGTGTGGCTGGCGGACCTCGAGGACGCCAGCACGCCTACCTGGGGCAACGTCATCGACGCCATCCTGAACCTCCGTGATGCCGCACAGGGAACACTGAGCTACACCTCGGAGGAAGGCAAGGAGTACCGGCTCCGCACGGACGCCCCGCTCGCCGTCGTGGTGGCCCGCCCCCGCGGCTGGCACATGCAGGAAAAGCACATGATCATCGACGGCGCACCTGCCGTGGGTGCCCTGGTGGACTTCGGCCTGCACTTCTTCCACGTGGCCAAGCAGCTGGTCCTCAACGGGCAGGGACCGTACTACTACCTGCCCAAGATGGAAAGCCACCTTGAGGCACGGCTGTGGAACGACGTCTTTGTGTTCGCGCAGGACTACCTTGGCCTGAACCAGGGCACCATCCGCGCCACCGTACTGATCGAGACCATCCCGGCCGCGTTCGAAATGGACGAGATCCTCTACGAACTCCGGGACCACGCCTCAGGCCTTAACGCCGGCCGCTGGGACTACCTCTTCAGCATCATCAAGTACTTCCGGGACGCCGGCGAGGAGTTCGTCCTGCCGGACCGCGCGTCGGTGGCCATGACGGCACCGTTCATGCGTGCCTACACCGAACTGCTGGTCAAGACCTGCCACAAGCGCGGCGCCTTCGCCATGGGCGGCATGGCGGCCGTGATCCCCAACCGCCGCCACCCCGAGGTCACCGAGGCCGCCTTCGCCAAGGTCCGCGCAGACAAGACTCGCGAAGCCAACGACGGGTTCGACGGATCCTGGGTGGCCCACCCGGACCTGGTCCCCACCTGCCGCGAGGTGTTCGACGCCGTCCTCGGCGACAAGCCCAACCAGCTGGACAGGCAGCGCCCGGAGGTCAACGTCACGGCTGAGCAGCTGCTGGACGTCACCTCCGCCGAGGGCCAGGTCACCGAGGCCGGACTGCGGCTGAACCTCTACGTGGCCGTCGCCTACACGGCCGTGTGGCTGTCCGGGAACGGCGCCGTGGCCATCCACAATCTGATGGAGGACGCGGCAACCGCGGAAATTTCCCGCTCGCAGGTATGGCAGCAGATCCGGAACAAGTCGGTCCTGGCGGACAGCGGCAACACCGTGACCAAGGAGCTAGTGGAACGGATCCTGGGTGAGGAAACCGAACGGCTCCGCACCGAGGTGGGCGACGAAGCGTTCCAGCGCTACTACCAGCCGGCCAGCGGACTGATCGCCGACATCTGCCTCTCGGACGACTACACGGACTTCCTCACCACCCCGGCCTACGAACTGGTGGGCTGAGGCATGGCGGCAACATCCAAGCCCTCACTGTCTCCCGGGGACCTGGCACACATCGACGGTCAGCTGGCCGCGACGGACCGGCTGCTGGAACGGAACTACCCGGGCGACGACGGCTCCCGCCAGCCCGTCCACACCGTCTACGTCCCCGCGGACCGCTTCACGCCGTCGCTCGCGTCCGACTGGGGAGCGGAAGCTCAGGCCGCCGTCGCCGCGCACGGTGGTTACGGGAAGCTCGGCGCCCTGCTGGGCCAGGAGCCCGGCCTCGCAGAAGCTGTGGCGTCCCGCGTGGAAGCCAAGCTGGCCAGCGAACCCATCGAGGACCTCCGGCTGGACTTCGAGGACGGCTACGGGGACAGGGGCGACGACGCCGAGGACGCCGCCGCGGTTGCCGCGGCCTCCGCGGTGGCCGCCGCAGCCGCGGCCGGCTCTGCGCCTCCATTCATCGGCATCCGCTTCAAATGCTTCGAAGCCCCCACCCGGGCCCGCGGACTGCGCACCCTGGACCTCTTCGTCTCCGGCCTGGCCGCCGCCGGCGAACTGCCGGAAGGGCTGGTCCTGACCCTGCCCAAGGTCACCACCGTGGCGCAGGTCCAGGCCATGGACTACACGGTCTCCCGGCTGGAGGAAGTGCACGGACTGCCCGCGGGCCGGCTGCGCTTCGAGGTCCAGGTGGAAACGCCGCAGCTGATCCTCGGACCGGAGGGCACCTCCCCGGTGGCCCGGCTGCCGCACGCCGTCCCGGGCCGGATCAGCGGCCTGCACTACGGCACCTACGACTACTCGGCGTCGCTGCAGATTTCCGCGGAGTACCAGTCCATGGAGCACCCGGTGGCCGACTTTGCCAAGGAGGTCATGCAGCTGGCAGTTGCCGGCACGGGCATCCGGCTGTCGGACGGTTCCACCAACATCATCCCGGTGGGCGACAACGTCGAGAACGCCTGGCAGCTGCACGGCCGCTTGGTCCGGCGGTCGCTGGAACGCGGCTATTACCAAGGCTGGGACCTGCACCCCGCCCAGCTGCCCAGCAGGTTCGCGGCCACCTACGCCTTTTACCGGCAGGGCCTTCCGGCCGCCGCTGCACGCCTCCGCAACTACGTGGAGCAGACCGCAGGCGGCGTGATGGACGAACCCGCAACGGCCCGGGCGCTGGCCGCGTTCGTGCTGCGCGGCGTCCAGTGCGGCGCCGTCGGTGCGGACGAAGTGCAGGCGCTGGCCGGCGTCGGACTCCCCCAGCTCACCGGACTGGCGCACCCGCGGCTCACCACCACTTCCAACTCCTAAGTAAGGATCTCTTCCATGGGCAAGTACTACTCCCCCACCGGCGGACTGCCGCCGCAGACCCACCTGACCACGGAGCGGGCCATCGTCACCGAGGCGTACACGGTGATCCCGAAGGGCGTTATGACGGACATCGTCACGTCCAACCTGCCGGGCTTTTCGCACACCCGCTCCTGGATCATCGCCCGCCCCATCTCGGGCTTCGCCACCACGTTCTCGCAGCTGATCGTGGAGATCGGCCCGGGCGGCGGTGCCCCCAAGGCCGAATTCGAGGCCGGTGTGGAAGGCGTCGTCTTCGTGACCCACGGCAGGGTCAACCTCACCCTGGACGGCGAACTGCACCAGCTGGAGGAAGGCGGCTACGCCTACCTGGCTGCCGGTTCGGAGTGGGGCCTGGAGAACGTTTCCGACGACGTTGTGTCCTTCCACTGGATCCGCAAGGCCTACGAACGGCTGGAGGGCTACGAGGCCAAGTCCTTCGTGACCAATGAAAAGGACGTGGAGCCGACGGCGATGCCGGACACCAACGGCGCCTGGAAGACCACCCGCTTCACGGACTCCAACGACCTGGCCCACGACATGCAGGTGAACATCGTGACGTTCCAGCCCGGCGGCGTCATCCCGTTCCCCGAAACCCACGTGATGGAGCACGGCCTGTACGTCCTGGAGGGCAAGGCCATGTACCTGCTGAACAACGACTGGGTTGAGGTGGAGGCCGGCGACTTCATGTGGCTGCGCGCCTTCTGCCCGCAGGCCTGCTACGCCGGCGGCCCGGGCGAGTTCCGCTACCTGCTCTACAAGGACATGAACCGGCAGGTCCGCCTCACCTAAGCGCTCCGCCGCCACCCCGGGGTCCCGGCCCAACTGGGTAGCAGTAACTGCCGTTATGGCGGCTCAAAACGGCAGTTACTGCTACCTGGTTGGGGGAAGAATAGGTCCATGGGTACACACCCGGCCTGCAGGTGGACGCGGATCACCGCCGCCCTGTGCGCAGCCCTGCTGGCGGTATCCACTGCGGGCTGCACCGGAGATCCACCGCCGCCACCGGACCAGGACAAACCCGCTGCCTTCACGCACCTCGAGGCCTTCAGCGCCCGGATGATTGAGGAGGGCGCCCCGGCGGTACTTATTGCCGTCAGGAACGGCGACAGCACCTGGGCCCACGCAGCCGGCGTCCGGAACCTTGAGACCCGGGAAGGGGCAACGGTCAGCGATCCCGTCCACATCGGCGGCATCACCGAATCGATGGTGGCTGTCTCAGTTGTGAAGCTGGCCGAGGAGGGCAGGCTTAACCTCGATGCCCAGGTCAGCGCCTACCTTTCTGAATTCGGAACGGTGCTGCGTCCCCCCGGGCCCGTCACCCTGCGGCAGCTCCTGACCCATGAATCAGGAATCCCCGATTTCTCCATTCCCTTGCTGGCGTCAGGGAGGTGGGAGGAGACGATGCACCGGCCGCTCAGCCTCGAACAGCAGCTGGCTTTGGCCGCCACCGTGCCCTGGCAGGGCAGGCTGGCGAACGTTTTCGACTACTCGCGGTCCAACTACGCGGCCCTCGCCCTCATCGTCCAGCGCCTCCGCGGACAAACGATTGGGCGCGTCCTGGCCGCCGACGTCGCCGGGCCGCTGGGCCTGGAGACCACCCGGCTGGGGAACGGGTCCCCACCACCCGCAATGGTCCACGGCTACATCACGGTCGAAGGGAAGCGCGTGGACATGGCCCGGCCGGGGTGGCTCGGGGAACTCCCCTCCGGCGGCGCCGTCTCGACGGTGGAGGAAGTAAACGGGTTCTATGGCGCGCTGCTGGAGGGCAGGCTGCTGGCACCGGAATCAGTAGAGGCCATGAAGGGCAGCTACACGCAGTATTACGGTTTTGCCCTGCGCCGCTGGAATGACACCTGCAACAACCGTTTCTACTATGGGCTTCCCGGGGACGTGGATGGCTATGGCAGCATCTCCATGACCAGCGAGGACGGCAGGAAGCAACTGACGGTGTCAGTTGCCTACCCGCCGGCACCGCCCACGCTGGACCTTAACCCGCTGATCCTTGAACTGCAGGACGTCGCCCAGACGGCGTTGAACAGCCTGTGCTGAGGGAGCAGCCGCCCGTCCCTTGAGACTCAGGTACCGGGTTTGAGAACCACCTTGATGCAGCCGTCCTCCTTCTTCTGGAACTTCTCATACAGCGCCGGCGCGCCCTCCAGGCCTGAACGGTGGGTGACCAGGTCCATCACACCCAGCGGATCGGCGTCGTCCTCCACGAGCGGCAGCAGGTGATCGGTCCAGTTCCTCACGTTGCACTGGCCCATCCGCAGCTGGATCTGCTTGTCGAACATGGTGAGCATCGGCATGGGGCTCGCCTGGCCGCCGTACACGCCGCTCAGTGACACGGTCCCACCGCGCCGCACAGCATTAATGGAGGTGTGCAATGCTGCCAGCCGGTCCACGCCCGCGGTTTCCATCGCCTTCTGCGCCAGCTTGTCCGGCAGCAGCCCCAGTGCCTGGTGCGCGAAGCCGGCGACAGGGGAACCATGCGCTTCCATGCCGACGGCGTCAACGACGGCGTCGGGGCCCCTTCCGGACGTCATGTCCCGCAGTTCGTCCGCAATGGTCTTCGTGTAGTCGAACGTTTCCACCCCGTGCCGCGCTGCCATGTCCCGGCGTTCCGGAACTGGGTCCACGCCCACCACGCGGTAGCCGCGCTGGACGCCGATCCGGCCAGCGAACTGGCCCACGGGTCCCAGCCCGAAGACGGCAAGGGTTCCGCCGGGCGGGACATTGGCGTACTCCACGGCCTGCCAAGCTGTGGGAAGGATGTCGGAGAGGAACAGGTAGCGCTCGTCGGGAAGCTCTGTTCCCACTTTTATGGGGCCGTAGTCGGCGTGCGGTACGCGCAGGTACTCCGCCTGGCCGCCCGGGACCGAGCCGTATAACTCCGAGTAGCCAAAGAGGGCGGCTCCGGAGCCTTTGTCCTTCACCTGGGTGGTTTCGCACTGGGACTGCAGCCCTTGCGAGCAGAAGTAGCAGTGGCCGCAGGAGATGTTGAAGGGAATGACAACCCGGTCCCCCGGGCGAAGGTTGGTGACCGCACTTCCCACTTCCTCCACGATGCCCATGGGCTCGTGGCCGATCACGTCGCCCTTGTGCATGTAGGGGCCCAGGACCTCGTACAGGTGCAGGTCCGAGCCGCAGATCGCCGTGGACGTGATCCGGACGATGGCATCGGTGGGCTCCTGGATGACGGGATCCGGTACTTCTTCCACGCTTACCGAGCGTTTTCCTTGCCAGGTCAGTGCTTTCACAGTTTCCCTTTCTCTGGTGCTCATGCAGGAGGGCGGAAGGCCCGTCCTTCGACGCTATCGGCTTCGGCCAGAAAAAGTAAGCAGGCTGATCAAATACTTGTCGTCACGGTCCGCGGCTCCTAGCGTAGGAAGGGCCAGATCCGCACACGCTTGAGTGAAAGAGGAACGTTATGTCGCTCTACCAGCCCGAACCGGTCGAAATCTCCACCCGTATGCGGCCCGGCGAATGGACGGAAGCCAGCCTCGAAGAACTCGTCAACACCTACCGCACCAGGATTGTTGAGATGGGTGCCAGCGCGTCCGACGTCGTGACGGACATCGAACGGAACGACGACGGATCGGTGCGGGTTGCGGTGTCCTGGGACAAACCGGCGAATGCAGGAGACGAGGACGCCGTCACCGGCGGGCAGACCGTCTGAGCCTGCCCGGGGAAGCTAGGGCTGGTCCGCGAGCAGCCGGCCGATGGCGCTTGAGGTCAGGTTGTCCAGGAGGTCACGCGGGCCCTCATAGACTTCGACAGCCCCGGCGTCACGCAGCTTTGTGGCACTGATCCCGCCGCAGGTGACTCCCACCGACGGGATGCCAAGGGCTGCAGCGGCCTTCATGTCCCACACGGCATCCCCAACGAAGACAGCGTTACCGGCCTCCACGCTGATGGCCTCCAGTGCTGCCACCAGGATGTCCGGGGCGGGCTTGCTTTCCTTGGCGTCATTGGCGCTGGTGGCACCGTCAATAAAAGCGTCGGCGTCGAGCGTGGCCTTCATGACCTGAAGGTCCTTCTTCCGCGCGGAGGAGGCGAGCGCAACGGCAAGCCCACCGGCGTGGCACTGGGCGAGCAGGTCCTTGGCGCCGTCGAAGGCGCGCAGGGCGGGCCAGTGGGAGGCGTACAGGGCGCCGTGGCTGGACATGATGTCCCGGTCCGCGTCACGGTCCCGGTCCGATGGCAGCAGGCTGTCCACCAACCGGTCGCCGCCCATGCCCACGAAGTGGTGGATCGATGCCATCGGGATGTCGTAGCCGTACTGGCGGAAGGCGCCCCACCAGGAAATGGTGTGGATGTAGGACGAGTCGATCAGCGTCCCGTCAACGTCAAAGAGAACCCCCCGGCGCAGTCCGCCAGGGGGTGGCATGCGGGTGGGGGCCATCAGCTGACCGCAGCCCGCCGGGCTTCCGGAGCCTTCCTGCGCCGGGCCGCTTCCTCCTTGGGGGTGGAGACGGGCCGGACGCGTTCCCGGATCACGGTCCCGGCGCCGTCGTGGCTCTTGTCCCGGATGAGGCCCGTGCCGGCTATCTCGCGGGCCATCGCCACGCCGGCGGCAGCCGCCCTCTTGGTGGGAAACGTTACCGAGATGGCCATCAGGTTCCCGGTCCCGTCCATCATCCTGACCCGATAGCCGCCGTCAGGCGCATCCACGAGCTCAAAATACCCGGCCATACAAATCACTCCTCCGTCAGTCACGGCGCTGTGCCCTGGAGCACTCCATGAGGTGTTAGTAAGTATACTTATCTGTTCTGCGAAGGGAAAGTTCCGCCCCTGCCCGCGCCGCCTCAGCTCGTTTCCGCAGACTCCTGCGGAATGGGGGTGTCACTCCGGCGAACCGTATCCTGATGAAGCTCCAAAGCGCTAGTCACAAGCGCGAAGTGGCTGAAGGCCTGGGGTGTGTTGCCCAGCTGGCGCCCTGCTTTGACCGCCCATTCCTCGCTCAGCAGCCCCACGTCGTTGCGCAGTTCGAGCAGGCGTTCGAACAGTTTCCGGGACTCCTCGTGCCGGCCCGCGCCGAGAAGGGCTTCCACCAGCCAGAAGGAGCACGCCAGGAAGACACCCTCATCGCCCGGCAGCCCGTCGTCGCTCTCGGCGGGACGGTACCGGAGCACGAACCCGTCCTCCGTGAGCTCGCGCTGGATGGCCTCGATGGTCCCGATCACCCGCGGGTCATCGGGCGGGAGGAAACCCACCCGAGGAATCAGGAGGAGGCTGGCGTCCAGCTCCGGCCTGCCGTAGGACTGTACGAAGGTATTGCGGGCGGCGTCGAACCCGTTGGCCATAACGTCCCGGTGGATGGTGTCCCGCAACGTTTCCCAGCGCTCAACCGGCCCTGGCAGGCCGGACTCCCGGACACCCTTCACCATCCGGTCTGCGGCAACCCAGGCCATCACCTTGGAGTGCGTGAAGTGCCGGCGGGGCCCGCGCATTTCCCACAGCCCGTTGTCCGGCTGGTCCCAGATGGTTTCGAGGTGCGACATCAGGGTGCACTGGAGGTCCCACGCCTCATCGGTGTGCTTCAGCAACGAGTTGCGGGTCAAGGCAAGGCAGTCCAGCACCTCACCCCAAACGTCCAGCTGCAGCTGTTCAGCGGCGCCGTTGCCGATACGCACCGGCGATGAGTTCTCGTAGCCTTTCAGCCAGGGGAGCTCCATCTCCGGCAGGCGCCGTTCACCGTGGATGCCGTACATGATCTGCAGATCCGCCGGGTCGCCGGCCACTGCACGCAGGAGCCAGTCCCGCCAGGCTGCCGCTTCGGCCGTGTACCCGGCCGCAAGGAGTGCCTGCAGGGTCATGGTGGCGTCGCGGAGCCAGCAGTATCGGTAGTCCCAGTTGCGGGGGCCGCCCAGTTGCTCCGGCAGGGACGTGGTGACAGCAGCCACGATGCCCCCGGTAGGTGCGTAGGTGAGGCCCTTCAGGGTCACGAGCGAACGCACCACCGCGTCCTGGTACTCCCCGGTCACCGTGCACTGTGAAGCCCAGCCGCGCCAGAAAGCGTACGTGGTGTCCAGAACCTTCTCTGCGTCCACAGTGTGCGGGCGCCCCATGTGGCTGGGTGCCCATGTCAGCACGAACGGGACCCGCTCGCCGGCGCTGACCGTGAAGTCGCTGACGGTGTGCATGTTCTCGCCGTGCAGCGGCGCGGGCGTGACGAAGTAGACGGCGTCGGGCCCGGCGATGGCATGCAGTCCGTGGGCGTCCTTGCGCACCCAGGGAATGATGTGCCCGTAGTCGAAGCGCAGGGTCAGTTCGCTGTGCATCTTCACGCTGCCGCTGACACCCTCAACGATGCGGACGATGTCCGCCACGGCGTCCCGGGGCGGCATGAAGTCGATGACGCGCACCGTCCCGTCCGGTGTTTCCCACTCCGTCTCCAGGATCAGGCTCCCGTCCCGGTAGCTCCGCCGGGTGCACGGCCCGCCGTTTTCCGGCGCCAGCAGCCAGCGGCCGGCCTCGGGCGTGTCCAGCAGCGCGTTAAAGCATGCCGGGGAGTCGAAGCGTGGCAGGCAGAGCCAGTCGATGGAGCCTTCCTTGCTCACGAGTGCACCGGTTTGAAGGTCACCAACTACCGCATAATCTTCAATGAGCGCCATGACCTTACATTGCCACAGACGGCTCCGCTGCACAGGCCTCAAACCGATGTAGCCTGCAGGAATGGCAGTCCACATCGGCACCTCAGGCTGGAGCTATGACCACTGGGAGAATGTCCTCTACCCGCCCAGGCTGCCTGCCAGGGACCGCCTGCAGCATTACGTTTCCCGGTTCAGCACCGTTGAACTGAACGCCAGCTTCTACCGCTGGCCCCGCGACACCACCTTCGCCGGCTGGAACCAGCGCCTGCCCGCCGGTTTCACCATGTCCGTCAAGGCCCCGCGCGGGCTCACCCATGCCAGGAAGCTGTACTCGCCGGAGGTATGGCTGGAGCGCATTGAGCGGTGCTGGCATGAACTCGGCGACAAGAGGGCCGTCCTCCTGGTCCAGCTGCCTCCGCAGATGGAGCGCGACGACGCCCGGCTGGACTACTTCCTGGCGGCAGTCCCTTCCTGGATCCGGGTGACTGTGGAATTCCGGCACCCCACGTGGGACTGCCCGGAGGTGTTCGCCCTCCTGGAGCGGCACCAGGCGGCCTACTGCATCATGAGCGGGGCAAACCTTCCCTGCATCCTGCGCACCACGGCGCCGTTCGCGTATGTCCGGCTGCATGGACCTGACCACCAGCACCTTTACGCCGGCTCCTATTCAGACGCGGACATGCACTGGTGGGCGGACCGCATCCGCGGGTGGGAGGGTGACGGCCTGGACGTGTACGCCTATTTCAATAACGACGGCGGCGGCCACGCAGTGCGCAATGCCCAGACCCTGCGCGGGATCCTTGGGCAGGGCTAACGTCATAGAGCACCGTCCACGCCAAGGAGTCTCCTCGCCGGCTGCCGCCCTGTGGCAGAGTGGACCCATGGACAAGGCTCCGCAGAATTCGCCCCACAACGCAGCGCACCCTCCCCGGCAGGACCTGGACAGCGGGAACGGAGTGTCCGGCAACCAGGTCTTCCGGCTCGCGCACCGGGTCTCCGACACTTTCAACAGCGTCCGGATCCAACTGGCCAAGCGCTGGAAGTTCGTTCCGCAGACCATCGCCTACCAGGGCTACGGATCCACCAGCCAGGTCAGGGTGCTGGGCCGCGTGTTGATGACCCAGAAGCCGCTGCCCGGCAGCAAAGCCGAACACGAAGCCCGGAACGGCAACCAGAACGTGCGCGGCTGGCGTGCCTTCACCGGTGTGCCGCTGCAGTTCACCGACGTCGAAATCACCATTGGCGATGTTGTCACCCACGTCCAGGCGGACCGCGGCGGCCTGATCGACACAGAGGTGGACGTCGAGCTCACGCCGGGCTGGCACACGGCCGTCCTTAAGGCGGAAGGGACCGAACCGGTTGAGGCGCGGATCCGGGTGATCGCACCGGACGTGAAATTCGGCATCGTGTCCGACATCGATGACACCGTGATGGTGACTGCATTGCCCCGGCCGTTCCTGGCACTGTGGAACACGTTCGTCCTGAGCGAGCGCGCGCGGATGGCCACCCCCGGGATGGCCGTGCTGCTGGACCGGCTGACCATCGAGCACCCCGACGCTCCGGTCATCTACCTCTCCACCGGCCCCTGGAATGCGGCTCCCACCCTGGCCCGGTTCCTGAACCGCAACATGTACCCTTCCGGGGCGCTGCTGCTGACGGACTGGGGCCTGACCCAGGACCGCTGGTTCCGCAGCGGCCAGGACCACAAGCACCGCAACCTGGAACGGCTCAGCAAGGAGTTCCCGGACATGCAGTGGCTCCTGATCGGGGACAACGGCCAGCATGATGAGGCCATCTACTCCGGCTTCGCGTCAGAAAACCCGGACAAGGTTGCGGCCATCGCCATCCGCCAGCTGTCCGTCAGCGAGTCGGTATTCGCCGGCGGCCATTCCGAGGACGGGGACCACACTGCTTCCAGGGTGCCGTGGATCTACTCCCCGGACGGCGCCGGCATGGCCAAGCAGCTGGCCACGCTCGACCTGCTCTAAGCCTTCCTACGCGGTGGCACCCAGCGGGGCCACGCCGTCGTCGGGCGCTTCCGTGGCGAGGTCATCCGCGGCTGCCGCCTGGGCGATGGCGGCACCGGCCGCGGCGGCGAGGTCGCGTTCCTCGATGAGCTCCTGCAGCCAGAAGTAGGAGGCCTTGGGTGTCCGCTCGAGGGTTTCGAAGTCCACGTGCAGGAGCCCGAAGGGCTGGTTATAGCCTGCGGACCACTCGAAGTTGTCCAGCAGGGACCACACGTAGTAGCCGCGCAGGTCCACCGACTCCGCCACGCCGCCGGGAGCCGTTGCCCGGAGCGCCGTTTCCAGGTGGTCCGAAAGGTACTTCAGCCGGCGCTCATCAGGAATGAATCTGGTGTTGGTGGACTTGTCCCGCACAATGATGTCCTCGAAGCTGGCACCGCCCTCGGTGAGGATCACGGGAGGCAGGTTGGGGTACCGCTCCGCCATCTCCTTCAGCGCCACGGCCATGTACTCGGGTTTCACCGGCCAGCCGTAGGACGTGATGTCCGCTTCCGGCCACGTCTCCACATGGAACGGGGTTCCGCCGCTGCCCGCTGCGCTGAGGTCGCTGCCCATGGCTTCCGCCATGCTCGCAGGGACCGCGCCGCCACCGGGACCCACCGCCACCTTGGTGGGCATGTAGTAGTTGAGCCCGTAGAAATCCAGCGGCTGGGAGATCAGGGCCATGTCCTCCTCCGGGTGGTCGAAGGAGCTGAAGAACTTGGCCGCCCGGATCAGGTCCGGGTATTTGCCGGTCAGCACGGGATCGGCGTAGAGCCGGTTCTGGGCGAGGTCCATGAGGCCGGCGCTGATCCGGTCCAGGGGGTTGATCGAGTTCGGGACCATGGGCGAGTACACGTTGGTCATCCCGATCTCGCCCGGCACGCCGGCCGCACGCAGCGCCTGCACGGCCAGGCCGTGTCCCAGGAGCTGGTGGTGGACCGTGGGGAAGGCGCCCAGGACCAGTTCCTTGCCCGGTGAGTGCAAGCCCAGGGAGTAGCCGTTGGTGCTGACGGTTGCGGGTTCGTTGATGGTGACCCAGCGGGCCACGCGGTCGCCAAAGGCTTCAGCCAGGATGGCTGCATACTCCCCCAGCCTGTAGGCGGTATCCCGGTTCATCCAGCCGTCCGCCTCATCCAGCGCCAGGGGTGTGTCCCAGTGGTAGATGGTGGCCATCGGTGAAATTCCGTTGGCCAGCAGCTCGTCCAAAAGGCGGTCGTAGAAGGCCAGGCCTGCCCGGTTGGCCGGTCCCTTGCCCGTTGGCTGGATCCGCGGCCAGGCAAACGAGAACCGGTAGGAATCAACGCCCAGCTGCTTCATGAGGGCAACGTCCTGGGGCATGCGGTGGTAGTGGTCGCAGGCAACCACGGGGCTGTGGTCCTCCACGATGGCGCCGGGCTTTGCGGCGAACACATCCCAGCCGGCGGGCCCGCGGCCGTCCTCATCCAGGGCCCCCTCAATCTGGAAGGCTGCGGTGGCAACTCCAAGCGTGAATCCCGGCGGGATCAGTGCTGCGAGGTCCTTGGCGGTGATGTGCATGGGGCGGGCCTTTTGTTCACGTATGGATAAGTACGTCTCAGGATGGCACACCGTAAGGATGCTGACGAGTCGCCACTGCCAGGGTCTGGGCATGGATGAAAAACTGGGGAAGTTCATCGACAATTTTGCCGACTTGGTGCAGCTCGCACAGGAAGGACGCCATCAGCGACAGGCCGGAACACAGCTGCTCGACACGCTCACGGAGCACTTGGGAGTGGCCGCAGCGGACCTGGCAATGGTGGAGGAGCAGATTCCGTTCCACCGGTTCGTGGACGCGGACATTATCCTGGCAGAGCTCGCGGCCCTTGATCCGGACAACAGGCTGGTGGGAATTGGCGGCGGCGGCCAGCGCCATCACGCCTCCCTCAGTGACATGGTGCAGCAGTCCCAGCTTTTCCCGCAGTTTCCGTTGTCCCAGCCGGACTACGTCAATCTGGCGGTCGGTCCGGACACGCAGCGCCAGGCGGTGGGCTTCGGGCTCCGGCTCTTGACGTTCGGCGGCGGCAGGATAGCGGTCCTGCAGCGCGCCGCGGACCCGCGCTCCGGGCGGCAGACGGCATCCCTGGAGGTTGTGGCCGCCGTCCCGGAAACAGGGACCGCGTTCCTTGCCGAATACCGTCGGCGGATGGACAGCCAAAGCGTCCTGAAGGGCCAGGTGATCTCGCTGGCGATGGGCGAGTTCGGTCCCAGCAGCGGCGGCGTGACCTTCCACCACCGGCCGCTCCTGGAAGCCACGGAAGTCATTCTGCCGGCAGGGCTTCTGCAGAAGGTTGCGGACCATACAGTGGGCATTGCCAGGCACCGGGAATCGTTGCGGGCCCACGGGCAGCACCTGAAGCGCGGTGTCCTGCTGTACGGCCCGCCGGGCACTGGAAAGACGCACACGGTGCGGTACCTGCTGGGCCAGAGTACGGGCGCGACGGCGGTCCTCCTCTCGGGCGGTTCGCTTGCCAGGATTTCCGAGGCGGCGCGGATGGCCAGGGCGCTGCAGCCTTCCATCGTGGTCCTGGAAGACTGCGACCTGATCGCCGAGGACAGGAGCTTTGGCCACGGGCCGCAGCCGCTCCTGTTCGAGGTTCTGGATGCCATGGATGGCCTGGACAACGATGCCGACGTCGTCTTCGTTTTGACGACGAACCGGCCGGACCTGCTGGAACGCGCCCTCGCCCAGCGCCCGGGGCGGGTGGACCTGGCGGTGGAGATTCCCTTCCCCGCACTTCACGAGCGCGTTGAGCTTCTCCGGCTTTACGCCCGCCAGGCGGCGTTCAGCTCCGAGGCATTGGAGGCGGCCGCCGAACGCACTGCGGGCACCACCGCTTCCTTTGCCCGGGAACTGGTCCGGCGGGCCGTGGTGGCGGCTGCCCTGGCCAACAGCCCCGTTGGCGATGCACACCTCGCGAAGGCGGTGGAGGAGCTGATGGCGGATGCAGAGTCGCTGACGCGCAGCCTCCTGGGCAGCGGCAGCTAGCGCTACTGCGAGCCGAACAGGAACTCCTTGGCGTGTGCCACAGCCTTGCGGAAGGCATCGTTGCGGAGGGTCGCCAGGTGCTCGGTTTCGCCGTCCGCCGGTTCCAGGTAGCCGGTGTAGCCAGGGCGCAGGACCCAGATGTCTCCGGCCGGCGGGAGGTAGAACACGCCGAAGGACCGCTGCTGCTTATCCTCGGTTGTCCATACCGGCACCACGGCCAGGGCGGCACCGGTGGCCGGGTTGATCCACTGGGCACGCGGCAGCGGCTCCTCATGCGCTTCCGGGTCAAGGAATGGTGCGGTTCCGGTGCCCCACCGCTCCTCAAAGCGTTCGTGGAATGCCGGAATCAGGTGTGAATCGTAGCGTCGCCAGTCGCTCATGCAGTTCTCCGCCTCCTCGCGGTTATTGTTGCCACGCCGCGCAAAAAACTAGGACCAGGGCCCGCTTTCCCAGCGCACGGGGGTAATCCTGATGGTGTGCCCTGAAGTCCCGCCGCGGGTGTGGACCTTCCGGACGGGAATCGCCTGCGGCGCCGACGCCGCCCGCTGCTTGTCGTAGGCCGCCCGCCGCTCCGGATCCCGCAGTATGTTGAACGCCTGCATAATGCGCAGCAGCTCGCCTTCGGGTGCCGTGCCGCCGTCCACATCCGGGTGGTGGCTGCGCATCAGTGCGCGGTAGGCCCGGGATATCTCCTGCTGGCCGGCGTCCGCCCGGACGCGCAGGATTGCGTAGTAATCAGGGGTGTCTGTCATCTCAGCCCTTTCCACTCCGCCGGCGCAGAAGAATGCCGGGTGCGGGCCGTGCCGGGGCACCGCCCGCACCATGCCGCCTCGCTACGTTCCGATCTGCTGCCTCTGGGCCTGCTGCGTCTCGATCTCGATCTTGCGCGGCTTGGCGCGTTCGGCCACGGGAATCCGCAGGGTCAGGACGCCATGGTCGTAGCTTGCTTTGATGTTGTCCGTGTCCAGGGTGTCGCCCAGGATCAGTTGCCGGCTGAAAACACCGCGGGGACGCTCGGCAGCCACCAGCTCAACATTGGGCTGCGTGGGGTCGGAGCGTTCCGCCCGTACGGTGAGGACGTTACGTTCGACATTCAGATCCAGCGAGTCGGTCTTGACGCCCGGAAGGTCAAAGGCCACTACGAACTCGCCGTCTTCCTGCCAGGCGTCCATCGGCATGGCGGCCGGCCGGGCGGCAGTGCCAAAAACCTGCTGCGTGAGCCGGTCCAGCTCACGGAACGGGTCCGTGCGCATCAACATCATGTCCCACTCCTTCAGCTTTTAGGATGTTGGATCAGTACCATATCCGCCCACCGATCTATGGTGATGGATATAGATTTTTTATAGCACCCGTGGGAAACTGAGGCAAGACCGCGCAACGACGATTTTGGAGAGACGTTATGGCAGACCCCGGAGCAGGACGGGCCGGCCGGCCCGCCAGCGGACATGCGCTCTACGCCATCTCCGTTGCAGCCAAACTGGCAGGAACAGGCCAGCAGAACATCCGGCTCTACGAGAGCAAAGGACTGTTAACACCGTCACGGACGGCCGGCGGCACGCGTCAATACAGCGATGACGACGTCGCAGTGCTGCTGCGTATCGGGGAACTCCTGGACCAAGGACTCAACCTGGCGGGCGTTGCCAAGGTGCTGGAATTGGAGGCAGCCAACATGAGGCTGCACCGTGCCCTGAAGCGCGCCAGATCCAGGCCGTCCGCCTGATACACGCGTTCCGGGCCCTAATCCCCCGGCGAGTCAGCCTTGGACAGCTCCCCCGTGATCCTCTCCCCCGGCACCCTGGCGGTCCGCCACGTATCCACGGCGATCACGACGCCCAGGATGATCAGGGACAACGAGACCGAAGCGAGGGCGTCGCTGAGCCAGTGGTAGCCCAGGTACAGCCGGCTCAGGGCCGCCAGCACGATTCCCACGCCCGCTCCGACGAAGCCGAGCACGGCGGCCCGCGGGTTCCTGCGCCGCGAGAAGATCAGGAAGGCTCCCACCAGGAGGAAGTCACAGGCCCCCAGGACATGCCCGGAGGGGAACGAGAAAGTGTGGTCGATCCCGAAGAGCATCTGGTCCACCGGCGGGCGTGACCGCCGGACAATCTGGAGGATGATCTGCGAAATGATGACACCGGTGAGCATCGCCGACGCCAGCAGGATGGGCCGCCAGGCGTGCTTGGCGGCGAATCCCCAGACCAGGATGACCACCAGCACAATGATGGGCAGGGCAATGGGGCCAAACACCACGGCAAGGAAGATCATGATCGCCGTGATGGTGTCGGACCGCAGGCCCAGGAGCCAGTCACGGACAGGCCCATCGGCCGCGGACAGCCCATCGGCCTGCACCACGCTGATGAGGGTGGCGATAAAGAGCGCCACGCCCGCAGCCACCAGGATGACCGAAGCACGGTAGAGCGCGCGCCGGTCCCCCGGCTCCAGGTAGCGCTCCTCCACCACGAACTTGTCGTGGAAAGCGCGCCACCGGCCGTTCTTTTTGGCGGTTGTCCCGGAAGCTCTTCCAGAGCCCGACGATTCCTGCTGTCCCACTGTGACCATCCCTGCGCCGTGAAGTTTGCTTAGGGTGAAGATTATCCCGGTTGGCGCCTGCGCGGGCGGTAGCCTGACTCCATGGGCGTGATGAATGAACTCATCGATGCGCAGGCGGTGAAGACGCTGGCCGGCATCCTCACGGCGGTTGCGCCCGACGTGACATGGGAACGCACCGCCGCTGCCGCTTCGCTGCTGGGCGATCTCAACCTTCGCGCCCGTACTGATCTTGTTGCCGGTGCCCTGGTGGATGACATCAGAAACAGCCCCGGACGTGGGTATCCGACGGCGGCGGCCAGCTTCCGCGCGGCCCTGCCAGTTCCGGAGTTCACCGGCTGGACCCTGTGGCCGGTTTCCGAGGCAGCTGCCACCCTGTGCCTCGAGTCCGGTTCCAGGCAGGACTTTGACGATGCCCTCGCGCTGCTGACCGAGCTGACGCCCCGGCTCACCGGCGAGTTTGCCATCCGCCGGCTGATCGCCCGGGATCCGGACCGGGCTCTGGCAGCGGTACTGGACTGGACGTCCCATCCGGATGAGCATGTCCGGCGCCTGGCCAGCGAGGGCACCCGGCCATACCTGCCGTGGGCGGTGCGTGTGCCTGCCCTCGTCCAGCGGCCAGAGGCCACCGTCCCCATCCTCGATGCGCTCTACCGCGACCCCTCCGAGTACGTTCGGCGTTCGGTGGCCAACCACCTCAACGATGTTGCCCGGCACGCCCCGGACCTGGTGGTCGCAACCGCCCGGAAATGGCTCGGGGCAGCAGACAACAACACCGGGTGGGTGGTCCGGCACGGGCTCCGCACGCTCGTGAAGAAGGGGCATGCCGGTGCCCTGGGGGTGCTGGGCTTTACGCCGGCGTCCGTGATGGTTACCGGACCGCGCCTGGACAGGGACGTCCTCACGATTCCCGGGGAACTGACGTTCGCCTTCGAAATCTCCAATACCGGTGCCCGGGATGTGCGGCTTGCGCTTGACTATGTTGTCCACTACCAAAAGGCCAACGGCACCCAGTCCGCCAAGGTCTTCAAAATCTCAACCCTGACTCTGGCGCCGGGCGAGAGCAGGAGCCTCTCCAAGCGCCACGCGTTCCGGCAGATGACCACCCGGGTGCATCATCCCGGCCTGCATGCTTTGGAACTGCAGGTCAACGGTGCCCTGCACGGCCGCACGGAGTTCCGGCTGGAGGCGGGCTAGAACGAGCCGGTGGTGAACTGCCAGGTACGGGTGGCCAGCTGGTTCCCCGCAAGGTCGCGGACGGCTGTTCCGCCGCCTGTCACCGTCACGGTGTATTTGGTCTTGGCGGCCAGTGACTGCTGCGGGTCGAGGATCCACTGGTTCGTGGTGCCGTTCCGGAAGACGGCGGCCGGCACCACCGCGCCGGTGGCTGCGTTCCTCACGGTGAACGTGGTGCCGTTGACGCCCTGGACTGCCTCGTTGAAGGTCACGCTGATGTTGTTGCCGCGGCGCACCAGCAGCGCGTTGCTGCCGGGGGTGGTGCCGGTGACCACCGGGGCCGGGCCCGTCAGGAAGGTCCAGCTGACCGAGGCCAGCGGGGTTCCCGTAGTGCCGCGGATGGCCGAGCTTCCGCCCACCAACGTTGCGGTATAGGTTGCATCCGCGGCCAGGTTGGCGGAGGGGTCCAGGGTGGCCGTCCGGGTGGTGGCGTTGTAGGTGACGCTGGCGGGGACGGTGGTGCCGGCAGCGTTCTTGAGCACGAACGTTCCTGACGTCAGTCCTTGTACTGCCTCGCTGAAGGTGGCGGTCACGTTGGCGCCGGACGGCACGGACGTGGCATTGGCCCCGGGACTCACGGCACTGACGGTGGGGGCAGGCGCGGGAGCGGGGGTCGGCGCGGGAGCAGGGGCAGGCGCGGGAGCAGCATTCACGGCGCCGGCGTAGAGCAGCCGGTTGGGCGTTCCGCCGGTGGCGCCGGTGACGGCCCCGGACGTTGCACCGGACACCAGGGTTCCCGCAACCTGGGCTGGCGTGAGGGCCGGATTCTGCGACAGCAGCACGGCGGCGGCCCCGGCTGCGTGGGGCGCGGCCATCGAGGTCCCGGACATGGAGGCCGTTGCGGTGGAGGTGGTGTGGAGCGCGGAGGTGATGGCTACGCCCGGGGCGTAGAGGTCCACGCACGTGCCGAAGTTGGAGAAGGAGGCCTGGCGGTCGGCGGAGTCGCTGGCGGCGACGGTGACAGCGCCGGTAACCCGGGCGGGGGAACCGCCGCAGGCATCCACCGCGGAGTTGCCGGCGGCAACCACTGCCGTGACGCCGTCGTTCATCACTGCCTGGATGGCTGCGTCCACCGCGGTGCTCGCGCCGCCGCCCAGGCTGAGGTTGGCCACGGCCGGCACGCCGGCGGGGTGGTTGGCGGCAACCCAGTCAAGTCCTGCCACCACATCGGAGTTGTAGCCGGAGCCGTTGCAGTCGAGGACCCGGACCGGGACCACGGTGGCTGCCTTGGCTACCCCGTAGGTGGCACCCGCCACCGTCCCGGCAACGTGGGTGCCGTGGCCGTTGCAGTCGCCGGAGCCCCTGCCATCGGCCACGGCGGTCCAGCCGGCCGTCACCCTGCCGCCGAAATCGGCGTGCGATGCGAGGACTCCGGTGTCCACGACGTAGGCCGTCACTCCGGCCCCGGCCGCTGTCCAGGAGTAGGAGCCGGAGAGCGGCAGGGGCCGCTGGTCCACCCGGTCCAGGCCCCAGGGCGCGGGCTGCTGCGTTGCGGAAATGCTGACGGGGGCGTCCGCTTCCACTGACAGCACACGGCCGGAGCGGGCAAGAGCCTCTGCCTGGGCAGGATTGGCGGTGACCACGGCGCCGCGCAGCGCGTGTTTGAACGTACGGCCGACGGCGAGGCCCTGCCCGCGCAGGTGGGCAGCCTCAGCATCCACATCGGCATTGGCGGCGTACTGCACGATGTAGCGGCCGGTTGCTCCGGCATCGGCTTTTGGCGCGGCAGCGGCAGGCACGGCGGAAACGGAAAGGGCTACGGCGGAGGCCAGCGCTGCGGCGGCGGGCAGCACAAAGGATGAAGTGCGAATTTTGGGGTCCTTGGTGTGGCGTTGGAGCTGCGGGGGGCGGGGAAATCCACCGCTCTACCAACAGGATAGGAGCCCGGGATGCGCCGCCGGCGGGTCCTTGCAGGATCCTGTGGGAAGCCTTGGGGATTCCTGCGGCCGGGACTATTCCCGGTGGTTCCGCCAGCTGTGTTCCGGCTCGAAGCCCAGCAGGCGCCGGGCCTTGTCGATGGAGAGCATGGTCTCGTGCTCGCCCAGTTCCCGGGTGACCTTCACCTCGGGAAACACCTCGGCCGCGAGGCTTGCGCTCGACCGGCTCATCACAGTGTCCGCATTGGCAATGATGAAGGCTTCAAAGCCCGGCCTGCCGTTCTCCAAAGCCCGCACCACTGCCTGGGCGCCGTCCCTGCCGTCGATGTAGCCCCACAGGTTCCATTTCCGAAGACTCGGGTCAGCATCGAAGGACGGGAACCTGGTGTAGTCCTCCACGTCCATGACGTTCGAGAACCGCAGGCCGACAATGCTTAGTTCCAGGTCCCAGCGTGTGAGTTCCGCTGCCATCTGCTCCTCCAGGTGCTTGACCAGGGAGTAAGTGCTTTCCGGCCGGGCAGGGTATTCCTCGTCCACGGGGATGTAGGGCGGGTCGACGTCGAACGGCAGTCCCAGCACCGTCTCGCTGGAGGCGTACACCACCTTCTTGATGCCTGCCCGGCGGGCAGCCTGGAAGACGTTGTAGGTGGACAGCATGTTGTTCTCGAACGTCGCGGCGTCCGGAAGGATGCCGGGCGCCGGGATGGCACCCAGGTGCACCACGGCGTCGAAACCGCTGTGCCTGTCATCCACGCCCAGCAGGGCATCGAGCACCTGGCCGTAATTGCGCAGGTCCACCACCAGGAGTCCCGGGCTCCGGGTGCCTTCCCGGTCCAGGTTGAGGACCTCGTGGCCGTCGTCGATAAGACGCCGGACAACGTGCCGGCCCAGTTTTCCACTTCCGCCGGTGACGGCAATTCTCATCAGGAGGTCCTTCTGTTGGAGGGGCGCACCGGCTCAGGCTCCGGTACGGGTGGCCAGGAACTTTTCGACGGCGGCGATCGCCAATGCCGTGATCTCGCCCGGATCGCCGCTGCCGTTCACGGAGACGAGGATCCCCCGGCCGGCATAGACCGAGACAACTTCATGGGTTTCGCGGTGGTAGAGGTCAAGCCGGCGCCGGAACACGTCCACCGTGTCATCCGACCGTCCCTGTTCCTCCGCCCGCTGGCGCATCCGCCGCTCCAGTTCGGCGTCGGGGGCACGCAGTTCAATGACGGCGTCCAGGGCGACTCCCTGGGAGGCGAGCATGTTGTCCAGTTCCATCACCTGGGGCGCGGTACGGGGGTAGCCGTCCAGCAGGAAACCCGACTGGACGTCACTGTCCAGGAGCCGGTCCTTCACCAGGGCATTGGTGAGGTGGTCCGGGACGAAGTCGCCGCCGTCGAGGTACTCCGCGGCCTGGCTGCCCAGTTCTGTCTGCTGGCTGACGTTGCTCCGGAAGATGTCGCCGGTGGAAACGGCCGGCACGCCGAAGTGCCGGGCAAGGTGCTCGGCCTGCGTCCCCTTGCCCGAGCCGGGCGGACCGATAATGAGCAGTCTGGTCATGTTCCTGTCCTCCGCGGCGCAACAGCCGCTGGTTTCCGGGTCCGCCGCCGGCAGCCCGGCGCCTGCTTCATTCTGCCGGTTAGCCCCGGCCGGCGCCAGCGGCCCGCCCGCCGGGAAGCCATATATGACTCTTTTCCGCGCCCGGGGATGTATATACTTCTGGGTATCGGTTTAGCAGCAGGCCGTTGGAAAGTTCGTCGATCCAGCGACCTTCACCGGCTCCCCGCCTCTCGGGTGGGACGGTTGGGTGTTGCCGGCTCGTTTTGACCTGAACGAATGGCACCAAAACCCGTGGCCAGCGAGTCAACAGCAAAATCCGATACATCCATAGCCGAACACCTGAATGAACTGGTCCTCAACAGCTCTGACGTTGAGGACTTCCTTAACGAACTGGCACAGGTGTCGGCGCGCAACCTCTCCGAGCCCGGAGACGAGATCCTGTGCGCCATCACCCTGCTCCGGAAGCGGAAGGCTGCCACTGTGGCCAGCAGCAGTCCGGAAGCCAAAGCAATCGGCCAGCTCGAGAACGAATTCAGCGAAACACCCAGCATGACGGCCTACACGTCGCAGAAGACCGTAAACGTTCCCGACGTGCAAGACGACGGCCGCTGGCCCGAATACTCCTCCGCCGCCTTCGCCCAGGGTGTCCGATCCGTCCTGGCACTGCCGTTCGAGCTCGAAGGCGAAACCAAGGCTGCCCTGGTCCTGTACTCGCGCCGCCCCCAGCGCTTCGAAGCCCGCGACCTCGAGTTCGCCGAGGATTACGTCAGCCAGACGTCCCTCGCCCTGCGGCTGGCGGTGCGCTTTGCCCACTACAGCGAGACGGCGGCCAACCTGCGTGCCACCCTCGAATCGCGGACCGTCATCGACATGGCAGTGGGCATCATCATGGCGCAGAACCGGTGCAGCCAGCATGACGCCTTCGAGATCCTGAAGACCGCGTCCAGCACCCGCAATTCAAAGCTGCATGATGTGGCTGCCGCCGTGGTGAACGCCTTGGGCCAGGGCCCGGCCCGCACCCACTACGACGGCTAGCCGGTCCCTCAGCTGCGCAGTTGTTAGCGGTGCACGCGCGAACAAGCCTGCGGGCGATAGACTGGGGCCAACTTTCTGCCGGGGGGGCTTTGATGGAAACCAAACGCGTCTGCCTCGTGGTGGAAGACGACAACGATATCCGTGGACTGATCAGCGTGGTCCTGCAGCGCGCCGGTTTTGAGGTGAGGGCTGTTTCCACCGGTGCCGAGGGAATCGCCGCGGCGGCCGACCCTGCCATCGCACTCGTCACCCTGGACCTTGGCCTGCCGGACATGGACGGGCATGTGGTGGCGCGCGCCATCCGCGCGCTGAGCAAGGCTCCCCAGCTCTTCCTCACGGCGAGGTCGGAGGAGGACGACGTGCTGGCCGGCATGGCCTCAGGGGCCGCCGCCTACCTCACCAAGCCCTTTCGCCCGAAGGAGCTCCGGGAGCTCGCGCTGCAGTTATGCCCCGCACCCGTTTCACAGGCCCCTCACATATCCGGCAAATCTCTCTGCTAACTTCGCTGCCTAGAAATGAGGCATGACTCCTCAGCAGCAGAAAACACAGCGTAAGCCCGGCCGCGTCCGCCGCGCGGGACCCGTCGCTGTAGGGGCTGCGCGATGACGCGGCGGGTAGCGCCGCGGTTCTATCCGATGCCGGCCGTCGCCTCGGCGTAGGCGGTGGCCTGGTCACGGACCTGGACCAGGTAGGTATCCGACTGGTTGTAGGAGTAGATGGCCCCGGTCCATCCGTTCGCGGTGGTGAGGTCACGGCCGTGGCCGCACAGGTAGCCGGCTGCACTGAGCGCAGCGTCGTCGATGTTGAAGGGATCCGCTGTCCCGTCACCGTTTCCGTCCTGCCCCGCAAGCTCCCATGTGGAGGGAATGAACTGCATGGGCCCCACGGCACGGTCCCAGCGTGCGTCGCCGTCCAAGGCTCCGGCATCCGTATCAGCGATGGCGGCGAACCCGTTTCCGTCCAGGCTTGGGCCAACAATGGGTCCGCTGGCCTGTCCTGCGGAGTCCAGGCTTCCACCGCCATAAGCTCCGTGGCGGGATTCGACGAACCCGACGGCCGCCACCGTATTCCAGCCGATGCCGCAGCCCGGGGAGGCCTGGTTGGCCGCGCCGGCCGCAGCCACGTAGGCCCGGAGCGCCCGCGCGGGAATGCCGGTCTGCGCGGCAGCCTCAGCGACCCACTCCGCGTCCGCGTTCCGGGTGATGTTCACGGCCGGCGTGATGCCGGCGGACAGCATTTCAAGTTTCGCCTCCGACCGCGGCGGCGGATCAAGAGCCACGCGGGCGTCCGCGCCGGACTGCTGCAGTGCCCAGAACGACAGCGGCGTGATGACGCAGATCGCAAACACGGTGAAGACCAGGAGACGCCTCAGGCGCAGCACGGCGTCACGGGAGACAGTCACGCGTTTGATCCTATCGATCGAAACCCGCCAAACACTCATATTCGCGGCTGGGCTCCGTCACAGCACCCGCACAGCTTGGGCCCGGAAAGTAAAGACCAGCCCACCGAAAACACCCCGGAGAATCCCATGAACTCACTTATTTTCATCGTCGCGGACCTCGCGGCCATCAGCATCCTCACCTTCGCCCTGTACCTGCGCCGTCATCGCCGGCGAGACCTTGTGGTCTCCTACCTGGGCATGAACGTGGGAGTCCTGGCCGTCGCCACCGCTTTGTCCGGCTCGGCGGCCGGCCTGGGCCTGGGGCTTGGCCTCTTCGGCGTCCTGTCCATCATCCGGCTCCGGTCCACCGAACTGGCCCAGCACGAGGTGGCTTACTACTTCTCGGCCCTGGCGCTCGGCCTGATCGCCGGGCTGGGCATCGAGCCCCTGTGGCTGACCGGATCACTGATGGCCCTGATCCTGCTGGTGATGTTCGTGGGAGACCACCCCCGCGTCCTGCCCGCCCACCGCCACCAGACGGTGGTCCTGGACCGGGCCATTGCCGAAGACGGCGAGCTCTACGCCCGGCTCGAGGAAGTGCTGCACGGCAAGGTCCACTCAGCCACCATCTCGGAACTGGACCTGGTCAACGACAAAACCATCGTGGACGTGCGGTACGCCTACTCCCCTGAGGCCTTCCCCGCCGCGCCGGTCACCGTTTCGGCAATCACGACGGCGGCGCCCGCGGCTCCTGCCTCCCGGCCTGCCCACGCCGCAGCCCCCGCCGCCCCGGCACACTCCCCCGCCCACGCCCAGGCAGGTGCGGCGTGAGCGCCGCGGCAGCAGCCGCCGTCGGGAACCTGCACCTCCTGCCACCGGTAGGGCTCGAAGAGCTCAACGCCGAGGCCGCGCTACAGACCCGGGTGGACCGGAAGTACGTGGTTCCCACCGGGCTTGCCCGCCAGCTGCTGGGCTCGTTCAGCAGGGGCATGCGGGTACTGGAGATGGATGGCGCCCGCAGCTTCGCCTACGACTCCGTCTACTTCGACACCGCCACCCTGGACAGCTACCTGCTTGCAGCCCATGGTCGGCGCCGCCGCTACAAGATCCGCACCCGGACCTACGTGGACAGCGCGGTGAGCTTCCTGGAGGTCAAGACCGAGGGCGCCCGTGAAGCAACCGTCAAGGAACGCATTCCCTACCACCTTGAAGACCGCGCCCGGCTCACCGCGGAAGGCCTCGACTACATCCGCGAAACGCTTACTGCCGCCGTGGGCTCGGTACCCGCGGGCACGTTGGAGCCCGTGCTGGAAACGCGGTACCACCGCACCACCCTCTACCTGCCAGAGTCCGGCAGCCGCGCCACCATCGACACCGACGTGACCTGGCAGCGCCCGTCGCACGGGTCCTGGGTGCTGGCCGACGCCGTCATCCTGGAAACCAAGTCCGGCTCCACCGCCGGCCCCCTGGACCGCCACCTCTGGGCACATGGCGTCCGGCCTTCCCGGATTTCCAAGTTCGCCACAGGCATGGCAGCCCTCCGTCCCGACCTCCCCGCCAACCGCTGGAACCGGACGCTTCGCCGCAGCCTGGCACTGCGGCCTGCGGCCTAGCTCCAGCTCCCCATCCGGCTCGAGCCCCCCCTCCAACTTCCCGAAGGAACACACCATGAAAAGTCTCCGTACCCACCTCTACGTTGCCGCCCTGGCCGCCACTATTGCCCTGGCCGGCTGCTCCGTGGCGGGCACCACCGCCACCGGCGTCTCCGCCATCAGCGGCAGCGGCACATCGTCCACCGCGACCTCCGGCACGGCGCAGGCCGTCTCCCTGGACACCCTCGCCGCCGATACCCACTACGACGCCGATGACCTCACGTGGGATGCGGCCTCCGAAGTAGCCGTGGCCTTGGCGGACGGCGCCAGCTCCGTTACCTCGGGTTCATCCGACGCCGTAACGGTCGACAGCGACACCGTCACCATCAGCGCCGCCGGGACCTACCGGCTCAGCGGCTCCCTGTCCGACGGGCAGGTGGTGGTGGCCGCCGGCGAGGAGGATGTAGTGCGCATCATCCTGGACGGCGCCGGCATCACCAGCTCCACCGGTTCACCGTTTGTGGTGCAGAGCGCCAATGAAGCCATCGTCTACCTGGCGGACAGAACCACCAGCTCCCTCAGTGATGCCGCCACCTACGCGGACCAGGGAACGGAGGCCCCCAACGCCGCCCTCTACTCCATGGCGGACCTGACCATCGCCGGCACCGGCGCCCTGACCGTGGACGGCAACTACAACGACGGCATCTCCGCCAAGGACGGCCTGGTCCTGGCCGCCGGCACCGTCACCGTGGACGCGGCGGACGACGGCATCGTGGGCAAGGACTACGCGGTGCTGCTGGACGGCGCCTACCAGGTCAGCGCCGCGGGCGACGGCTTCAAATCCGACAACGAGGAGGACGAGGGCCGCGGCTGGGTGCTGATCAACGGCGGAACCCTCAACGTGGCCTCCGGGGACGACGGCATCAAGGCCTACAACACCCTCACCATCGCCGCCGGCAGCACCACCGTGGAGGAATCGGAGGAAGGCCTGGAAGCCCAGCACATCGTGATGCAGGGCGGCACAGCCACCGTCACGGCCAACGACGACGGCCTGAACGCCTCGGGCGGGTCGGCCACTTCCACGTCCGGCGGCGGAGGAATGGGCGGCGGCAGCATGGCGGTCGGTGACTACACCGTGGACGTCAGCGGCGGCCTGTTGACCATCAACTCGCAGGGCGATGGCCTCGACTCCAACGGCAACGCGAATATCTCCGGCGGCACCGTTGTGGTCAACGGCCCCACCAACAGCGGCAACGGCTCCCTGGACGTCAACGGCGAACTGGCAGTGACCGGCGGAACCCTTGCCGCCGCCGGAAGCGCCGGCATGGTGGTTACTCCGGGTGAGTCCTCAACCCAGTCGGGCGTCCAGGCGACGCTGGGCTCGACGGTTCCGGCGGGAACAGTGATCCAGGTTGCCGACTCCGCCGGTACCGTGGCGGCGGCCTTCGTTACCACCAAGGCAACCGCGTCCCTGGTCTTCTCCTCCGCAGCCATCACCCAGGGTGAGGAGTACACGGTCTACACCGGCGGCACCGCAACCGTGAGCGCAGGCATCGGCGAAGGCTCGCTGGACGGTGCCACCGAACAGGGCACCGTCACCGCCGGCGAGTACACCGCCGAGCAGGGCCCCGGCGGCGGTGGCGGCGGCCCCCGCTGGTAGGAAAGCGCGTCCGGCGACGGCGGCGGAAAGCCGCCGTCGCCGTCGTATTTCGCTAACCCTTACTTTGCGAGGAAGCGCAGCAGTGCTTCGTTGACCTCGCCCGCGTGGGTCCACAGCAGGCCGTGCGGGGCACCCTCGATCTCCACGTACTCTGCGCTGGGCAGGGCCTTGGCGAACAGGCGTCCGGTGGAATCGATCGGAAGGATGTTGTCCGCGGTGCCGTGGAGGATCAGGGCGGGAACGTTGATCTTGGGGACGTCCTGGCGGAAGTCCGTCAGCCAGGTGGGCTGGGCGGCCACGGACGCGATTGCCCCGGAGCCGGCTGCCAGGTTCCAGCTTGCGTTGACCAGCTCCTGGCTCAGGCGGGGAGTGCCCAGGAAGGTGTCCGAGTTGTAAAAGTTCTTGAAAAATTCGGTGAAGAAGGCGTACCGGTCTGCTGTGACTGCTTCCGTCAGCCCATCGAAGACCTCCTGCGGGACGCCGTCCGGGTTGTCGTCGGTCTTGAGCAGGAAGGGCTCCAGAGAACCCAGGAAGGCGGCCCGGGCCACGCGGGTCGAACCGTAGTTGGACAGGTAGCGGGCAACCTCACCGGTGCCCATGGAGAAGCCCACCAGCACCACGTCATTCAGGTTCAGGGTGGTCAGCAGCTCGTTCAGGTCGGCGGCGAAGGTGTCGTAGTCGTAGCCTTCGGTGGTCTTGCTGGACTTGCCGAAACCGCGGCGGTCGTAGGTGATGACGCGGTAGCCGGCGTCCAAGAGGGCAGCGGTCTGCTTTTCCCATGAGGACCCGTCCAGGGGGTAGCCGTGGATCAGGACCACCGGCTGGCCTGAGCCATGGTCCTCGTAGTAAAGCTCGATGTCAGTGCTGTTTTCAGTTCCAACGGTAATGAAAGCCACGCGGCAATTCCTTTCGAGACTGATCGGAGCGGGCGGACGTTCGTGCCCGGCCCGCGCACTCCCTACTCTAGGGCTGTCGCCGTGAAAGGTGCCGCCAGGGCCACCGCTGCTATTGGGACGGCTGCGGAAGTTCGCAGGATATCTGCGGGTTTGCTCCCATGTAGTTCAAGGGTCCTGCGGCGATGGTGAGGACCACGGTCCCTGCCTGCGCGCAGGAACCCGGCGCTCCGCCAAAGTAGCCGCGCTGCCAGGCAGCCACACCGCCGATGATCAGCCAGATGACAACAAGTGCTCCCAGGATCCGCATGATTCCTCCAAAGGCCGCGGCGGCTGTGGGTTCAATTATGCGACGGCGGCAGCCGTCACCATAGTGCGGCACGACCCCTGCTTGTGACACTATATGCGCATGAATGCCGGGACCCGGGTCCTGTACCGCCTGGAGAATGAACACGCCCGGCAGCTGGTGGCCGACGCCATCTTCCAGGCCGAGCACGCGCTGGGCGGCCAGCCGGCTCACCACCTCCTGGACGGGACCACCCCGTGAGCGGGCAGCCGCGGGAGGCCGGCCAGGAGGCGTCCCACCAGCACACGCACGACGACGGGCATCACCAGCACACCGATGTACACCACAGCGATGACCATGGGCACGTGCACGACCACGGGCATCATCATCACCGCGGCTTCAAGGGCTGGCTGCTGGAGCTGTTTGTCCCGCACACGCACGATTCAGCGGACTCCATCGACGACGCGATGGAAGCCAGCACCGAGGGCATCCGCGCCCTGAAGATCAGCCTCTTCGTCCTGTTGGCCACCACGGTGCTGCAGTTCGCCGTGGTCCTGTTCAGCGGCTCCGTGGCCCTGCTGGCGGACACCATCCACAACTTCTCCGACGCCCTCACGGCGGTGCCGCTGTGGATTGCGTTCATCCTGGGCAGGAAGGCAGCCACCCGCCGGTACACGTTCGGGTTCGGCAGGGCCGAGGACCTGGCCGGCCTGTTCATCGTGGCGGTGGTGGCCCTCTCGGCCATCGTGGCGGGCTGGCAGTCAGTGGACCGGCTCATCCACCCCCAGCCTCTTCAAAACCTTGGGTGGGTGATGGCGGCCGGAATCATCGGCTTTGCCGGAAACGAGGCGGTTGCCATCTACCGGATCCGGGTGGGCCGCAGAATTGGATCGGCAGCCCTGGTAGCTGACGGCGTCCACGCACGCACCGACGGTTTCACGTCGCTGGCCGTGGTGCTCGGCGCGGCGGGCGTTATGCTCGGATTCCCGCTGGCCGACCCGATTGTTGGGCTGCTGATTTCGGCAGCCATCGTGGTGCTCTTGTGGGGCACGGTCCGCAGCATTGGCCGCCGGCTGATGGACGGCATTGAGCCGGACCTGGTGTCACGCGCCCACGAGGCCCTGGAAGGAACCCCGGGTGTACTGGCCGTCAAGCGGCTGCAGCTGCGCTGGAACGGCCACCGGCTGCAGGGTACGGCCATAGTTGTGGTTGAGGACGGCAGCCTGTCGGCCGCCGAGGACATCCTGCATCAGGCGGACCACCGGCTGAGGCATGCCCTGCCGAAGCTGGACGACATGGTCCTGTCGCCCAGCTTGCGGCGGTAGCGGGGATCAGGCCTTGGCGGCCTTGCCCGGAAGGGCCAGCTTGAAGACCTTGGCCCAGGACGAGCCCACCTGCTTCAGGAGCGGCCCGGTGGTGTACTTCAGGCCGTAGCGCTGGCAGATCTCCCGAACCCGGGGTGCCACCTCGGCGTACCGGTTGGAGGGCAGGTCCGGGAACAGGTGGTGCTCGATCTGGTGCGACAGGTTTCCGGTCATGGTGTGCATGAACTTGGAGCCGGAGATGTTGGCCGAGCCGATCATCTGGCGGACGTACCAGTCACCGCGGGTCTCCCCTTCGACCATGTCCTCCGTGAAGGTGTCGGTGCCCTCCGGGAAGTGGCCGCAGAAGATCACGGCGTGGGCCCAGACGTTGCGGACGGCGTTGGCAGCGAGCGTGCCGTACAGGGCCTGCTTGCCGGAACCGGTGAGCATGGCAACAGCGGGGGTTGCCGCGTAGTCCTTGGTGAACTGCGTGACAACCTTCTTGCCCAGGGCCTTGAGGTCCTTGAGCAGGGCCTCCTTGGACTTGGTGCCTTCCTTGTACTCGGTCAGCTCGAGGTCATAGATGGCAATGCCCCACTCGAAGACCGGCGCCAGGATGGCGTTGAACAGCGGGTTGGCCAGGTTGATGGGCTTCCACGGCTGCTCCTCGTCCATGCGCAGGAGGTTGTATCCGACGTCGTTGTCCTTGCCCACAACGTTGGTCCAGCGGTGGTGCAGGTCATTGTGGGTGTGCTGCCAGGAGCGCGAGGGGGTAACGAAGTCCCATTCCCACGTCGTGGAGTGGATGTCCGGGTCCCGCATCCAGTCCCACTGGCCGTGCAGGATGTTGTGGCCCAGCTCCATGTTTTCCAGGATCTTGGCAAGGCTGAGCAGGGTGGTTCCGGTGACCCAGGCAGCCTTGTTCTTGCTGACCAGCAGTGCGGCGCGGCCGGAAATCTCCAGCCCGCGCTGGATCTTGATCATGCGGCGGATGTACGCGGCATCTTCCGCGCCGCGCTTTGCCAGGATTTCGTCGCGGATCGCGTCGAGTTCGCGGCCGAGCTCCGCCACCTGTTCGTCGCTGAGGTGGGCCGCGGCCGGCGGGCGGACGGTGGGGCTGCCGGATTCGGCGAGCTTTCCGGGGCGCGTCCTTGAGCTCTTGGGTGAACTGCCGCCGGCAGGAGTGACCTTGCTGGGTGTTATTACAGACATACCTTGATGCTCCTCAGATTTCGAGGTTGACGGGTCCGGCGGCTGCCGAGACACACGTTTGGATCAGTTGGCCGGGTTCGCCATGGATTTCCCCGGTACGGAGGTCGCGGACCTGTCCGGACAGGAGCGGGGTGAGGCAGCTGTGGCAGATTCCCATCCGGCAGCCGCTGGGCATCAGCACCCCGGCGTCCTCGCCGACGTCCAGGATGGGGGTGTCGCCGTCGGCTTCCACCTCACGGTCGGACGCTTCGAAGGTGACCAGCCCGCCGTCGTGCCCCACGCCGGCGTCGAAGGTGGTGTTGAAGCGCTCGATCATGAGGTTTCCGGCGCTGCCGGCCACCGCGACGTCCGTTCCGGGCGCTGCCGTTGTGAGCGCGGCGCGCTTCCACAGCGCTTCGGCGTCGTCCAGGAAGCTGTCGGGGCCGCAGGCGTAGGCCGCGCGTTCCTTCCAGTCCGGGCAAATCTCGTCCAGCTGGGAGGTGTTGGTGAGGTCCATGCGGCCCTGCTCGCCGGTAAACCAGTGGGCAAGCCGGAAGTTGGGGAACTGGTCGGCAAGTTCGGCGAGTTCCTCGCGGAAGAGGCTGTCACCCGGCGTGCGGGCTGAGTGGACCAGCACGACGTCGGCATCCGGACGCCGGGGAACAAGGGTGCGGATCATGGACATCACCGGAGTGATGCCGCTGCCCGCGGTCACCATCAGCAGGGGCCGCGGGTGCTCGGGAAGCACGAAGTCGCCCTGCGGGGGTGCGAGGAAGAGGACGTCGCCGGGTTTGGTGGTGCGCACCAGGGTCCCGGAGACGGCTCCGACGTCGGTCACGGTGATGGCCGGGTCCTTGCCCGCGGGGGCGCTGAGGGAGTAGGACCGCCAGTGGCGGACGCCGTCGAGTTCGACGCCGATGCGCGCCCACTGCCCTGCCAGGTGGGAGTGCCAGCCGCGGCCGGGGCGGAAGAAGATGGTGGCCGACTGCGCGGTTTCCTGAACCACGCGCGTCACCACACCGCGGAGCTGCCGTGCCGAGTAGACGGGGTTGAAAAGCGCGAGGATATCCTCCGGCGCCAAAGGCGTAGTGAGCACAGAGGCCGCCTGGGCCAGCTGTCGTAACCGGATCATGCGATTAAGCCTAGAGCGGCGCGAGCCATAATTCTCTCTCTCCGTCATATGACCGTTCCGCAGTCACGCTGTAATGGTGGCGCTAAGCCCCCAAAGCCGCACTCTAAGAGTAACGGCTGCGGTACGCAGATGGTTCCTCCACAAATCAGTAAGCGTGCTTAGTGTATCTCCGAAGCGCACGGTGCAGGCAATTTTGGCTCCGCATCCGGAATGTTACGGCTGGTCAGGAGCGGGACGGACTCCAGCCCAGCGCCGGGGCGATGTGGCGGGCCACGTTGCCCAGGAGCTTGGCGTTGAATTCCACCCCGAGCTGGTTGGGAACGGTCAGCAGCAGGGTGTCCGCGGCCTGGACGGCGGTGTCCGCGGCGAGCTGTTCCGCCAGCTGGTCCGGCTCGCCCACATAGGTCTTGCCGAACCTGGCGGTGAGCCCGTCGATGATGCCCACCTGGTCCCGGCTGTCGCGCAGGGCGCTGCCCGCGAAATACCGGCTGTCCTCGGCGTCCACGATGGGAAGCACGCTGCGGCTGACCGAAACCCGGGGTACGTGGCTGTGGCCTGCAGCGGACCAGGCGTCCCGGAACAGCTGGATCTGCTCCGCCTGCAATTCGTGGAACGGCACACCCGTGTCCTCGGTCAGCAGCGTGGAACTCATCAGGTTCATGCCCAGTTCCGCGGCCCAGACCGCAGTTTTGCGGCTCCCGGCTCCCCACCAGATGCGTTCGGCAAGGCCGGGTGACTGGGGCTGGACGGGCAGAAGCCCAACGGCACCGCCGGCATAGCGGGGATCAGCTTCAGCCACCCCTGCCCCGCTGATCGCCTTACGGAAGAGCTCCGTGTGCCGGCGGGCCATGTCGGCATCTGTTTCCCCGGCGTCCGGCACGTGGCCGAAAGCCGCGGCTCCGTTGCGCGCAGGCTCGGGTGAACCGCGGCTGATGCCCAGCTGCAGCCGGCCTCCGCTGATCAGGTCCGTTGCCGCCGCTTCCTCCGCCATGTACAACGGGTTTTCGTACCGCATGTCGATAACGCCGGTGCCGATTTCGATCCTGCGGGTGCGTGCTGCAATAGCGGAAAGCAGCGGGAACGGGGAGGCCTGCTGGCGGGCGAAGTGGTGGACGCGGAAAAATGCTCCGTCCACGCCGAGCTCCTCGGCGGCTACCGCCAGCTCGATGCCCTGGAGCAGTGCCTCGCCGGCAGTCCTGGTGCGGGAGCCCTGGCCGGGGCCCCAATGGCCAAATGAGAGGAATCCTATGCGTTCCATACCTGCCCCAACCCGTGTCGCCCTGCCGGCATTCCCGGCTGGCATGATGGCTGCGTGGCTACTCCTGATGAAACGTTGACCATCGGCAAGACTGTCCTGCTGTTCGTGCTGGCGGCAGCGGCGGAGATCGGTGGCGCCTGGCTTGTGTGGCAATCCGTGCGGGAAGGCAAGGACTGGTGGTGGGCCGGGCTGGGCGTCATAGCCCTGGGTGCCTACGGCTTCGTGGCCACACTCCAGCCCGACGCCCATTTTGGCCGGATCCTGGCAGCCTACGGCGGGGTGTTCGTCGCCGGCTCGCTGGCCTGGGGCATGATCTTTGACGGCTTCCGCCCCGACCGGTGGGACGTGGCCGGTTCCCTGATTTGCCTGCTGGGCGTGGCGGTCATCATGTTTGCCCCGCGCGGCGGAAGCTAACGCCGTCCCCAACTAAACTGGCACCGTGACGAACAGGCAGCAGGGCCCCGGGGAACCCGTACCGCCGTCGCGCGGAAAAATCGCCGAGCGCCTGCTGCCGGGCGGGGAGGAACCCGACCCGCGGTTCACCCTCGCCAACGAGCGCACCTTTCTCGCCTGGATCCGAACGTCCCTTGCACTGCTGGCCGGCGGCATCGCCATTGAGGCGTTCACCGCCGACCTGTTCCTGGAGCCGGTCCGCAAGGGACTGGCCGTGGTCCTGCTGCTGCTCGGCATGCTGCTCAGCGCCGGCTCGGCGGTGCGGTGGCTCCGGGTGGAACGCAGCATGCGCAATAAAGCCCCCCTGCCGCTGCCGCTCATTGTGCCCCTCCTCGCGGGGGCAGGGGCCCTTGCGGCCGCCGTCGTCCTGGTCTTTATCCTCTGGCGCTGACGCATGGGAAATTCCCGCCGCCCTGCCGGCCCGCACGGGGATCCGGGCCTCCAGCCGGAGCGGACCACGCTGGCCTGGGGCCGGACCATGATGGCACTGGTAACGGTCAGCGCCATTTTCCTGCGCTGGCTCCCTGCCCACGGGTTCCCCATCCTGCTGCTGTTCGCGGTTTCGGCAGGCGCTGCGCTGGCCATCTACCTCACCCAGCGCCGGCGCTACAGCACCAGCTCCCGCGGCATCCATCAGGAAAGTGTCGACGCCGACATCACCGCGGTGCTCTGGACGGCCTTTGCGGGGGTGGCGCTGGGAGGCCTGGGCATCGGCGTCGTCCTGGCCGGTTAGGAGCTGGGGAACCCACCAGCTTTAAAGGATCCGGCGCTAAAACATGGGCAGGACGAAGCCTGCCAACAGCGCCACCGCCCCGATGGCGGTCAGGGCGCGGCCCAGCAAGGAGGCCGTTTTGCCGGCTTCCTCGGGTGCGGCCATCTGCCACTGGGTGGGACGTTTGGGGTGGTAGTAAATGGGAAGTGTGTCGCCCACCGCCAGGTCCTTGATGTCGTGGGGGGACATGGGGGCATGGTGCACCTGGTATTTGCGGTCGAACCAGCGGAAGCCCACGCCCGTGGTGTCGGAGTACACCACTGCCTCGGCCACGTCCCAGGGGTGCACGAAGCGGCGGAGGAACCCCGTGTAGAACAGCAGGCCCAGCCCGGCGGGCAGGCACAACCAGGTCAGCATTTCCAGGATTGGACCTGCCATTTCAAGCACAGTGGGCATGAACTTGATGGTACCGCGCAGGGGTGGTGGCTTCTGCACCGACTACGTACGCTGAGGGAACCAAAGTGACCGGTCCGGAGTAAGGGGAAAGTCATGGACGATCAGGATCTTTTGGCGCGCATCCAGGCCCTGGTGGAGGAGGAACATTCACTCCGCGAGGGCTCCGGCGACGGGCAGGCGCCGGACCAGGCCCGGCTCAAGCAAGTAGAGGAAAGCCTCGACCAGTGCTGGGACCTGCTGCGCCAGCGCAGGGCCAAATCGGAGTCCGGCGAGAACCCGAACGAGGCCGAGCCGCGGCCCGTCAGCGAGGTTGAGAACTACAAGCAGTAACCGCCCAACGCCTGCCCGGTCCCGCCGCTTTTACTCCGGCGGGGCCGGGCAGGACACCTTTTGATGCGCGTTAGCCGATGGGCTCGGGCATCTGCTCCACTACGTACTGGACGTCCACGGAGAGCCCGGTGACGGGATCGCTCATTTCCACTTTCCAGCTGCGGGCGAACTGGTTCACTCCGCCCGTCATGGCAACAGTCCCCGAAATCAGCACCGTTCCGGGCTGGTTGAGGCCGCGTTCTTCAAGCACGCCAAGCCAGTAGTCCGGGGTGAGCAGCGCCTCCAGTGAGCTGTCCTGAATGAGCGTGTCCGGGGTGTCCCCCTCCCCCACCCAGCCCTTGAGCGTGATCCTGTCCAGGTGGTCGCGAACGTCATCCAGCCGCCATGCCTTCCGCCCCAGCACGTCCGGGCTGGCGTTCTTGCTCCACGCCACGCCGTGCACTTCCAGTTCCCGGTCGGTGTGGTCGCAGGCAACGGTCAGCAGCACGCCGTCATCGGTAATCACCAGCGCCCATTCGGCTTCGCCCGACGTCCGCGCGTGCTGCACGCGGACCTCGGACACCTGCTGCGCGAGGTAGGGCGACACCGGGTAGAGGGCGGGCGTGGTGGCGGGACCCGGGACCCCCAACTCCGCGAGTTCGGCGATGTGCGCCTGGACTTCATCCTGCTCGCGGCCTGCGTATCCGGCGTTCAGGAGGTGCTTGACCTCCACTTCCCTGGTGCTGCCGTCGGGAAGTTCGAAGCTGAGAACCGTCATGGTGGATCCGTCCTTTTTCTTGTGCTGCAGGAAAAATTAACAACTCGGAAACCGGAAAGGGTCGCCAATGTACAACCAGTATGCGTAATGTATACATTTAACGCCAGCGTGACAGGCGTCACCCTTGAAACACTCCCGTGGAGGACAGAATGAGCAACTCCCCAGCTCCGGCACACGGTGCGGCGCCGCACCCGCCCATCCATCCCAAGGGCCTCTACAAGGCCTTTGCTGCCAGCCTCACCGGGACGGCCCTCGAGTGGTACGACTTCGCCGTCTACTCAGCCGCCGCCGCCGTCGTCTTTCCCATCGTTTTCTTCCCCGCCTCCGATCCCCTGACGGGCACCATCCTGGCCTTCTCCACGTACGCCGTGGGCTACGTGTCCCGCCCCGTTGGCGGCATTATTTTCGGCCGCCTGGGCGACCGCATCGGCCGCAAGAGGGTCCTGGTCACCACGCTGATGATCATCGGTGTGGCCACCGTGCTCATCGGCGTCCTGCCAGGGTATGACGCCATCGGCATCACGGCGCCCATCATCCTGGTGCTCCTGCGCTTTGCCCAGGGCGTGGGTGTCGGCGGCGAATGGGGCGGCGCCGTCCTGCTCTCCAGTGAGTACGGCGACCCGCACCGCCGCGGCTTCTGGGCGTCGGCCGCACAGGTGGGACCGCCCGCCGGCAACCTGCTCGCCAACGGCGCCCTCGCAGTCCTGACCCTCATGCTGACCGAGGAACAGTTCCTCGGCTTCGGCTGGCGGATCGCGTTCCTGGTTTCCGCGCTGCTGGTCGCATTCGGCCTCTGGATCCGCCTGCGGCTGGAGGACACCCCAGTCTTCAAGGCGATCGCGGCCCACGGCGAGCAGCCGCATGCTCCCATCCGCGAAGTCTTCAGCCATGAACTGCGCCCGCTGATCGCCGCCATCCTCTGCCGTGTGGGACCGGACGTGCTGTACGCCCTGTTTACCGTCTTCACCCTGACCTACGGCATCCAGACCCTGGGCTACGAGCGCAACCAGGTCCTCACCGCCGTCCTGATCGGCTCCGCTTTCCAGCTCTTTATGATCCCGCTGGCCGGCGCCGTTTCGGACCAGTTCAACCGCCGCCTGGTCTACGCAGTGGGTGCGGTGGTCGGCGCCGTCTGGACCTTCATCTTCTTCGGCATCCTGGGCGGCGACAACCAGCCCATGCTGATCGTTGGCATCGTCCTGGGGCTCGCGGCACACTCGTTCATGTACGGCCCGCAGGCCGCCTTCATCGTGGAACAGTTCTCCCCCCGGCTGCGTTCCACCGGAAGCTCCCTGGCCTACACCTTTGCCGGTGTGATCGGCGGCGCCATCGCCCCGCTGATGTTCACGGTGCTGCTCTCCCAGTTCGGCACCTGGATCCCGGTGGCCATCTACGTTGCCGTCGCCGCCGTCGTGACCCTGGTGGGTCTCGCCATGGGCCGCGACAACGACACCGTGGAGGACCAGGACTACCGTCTCCTCCTGGAAGGCGCGGCGGAAGCCAAGCGGGCGTCGGGAGTGGGCGACTCCCGCTGAACTGTCAGGTGCGCAGCAGGATATCGCGGGTAACTGCCAAGTGCTCGTCGATCGCCTTCTGCGCCTGGACGGCGTCGCCGGCCACCAGGGCGTCAAGGATGCCCTGGTGTTCGGCGCACACGTCCTGGCGCCGGCCGCCTGTCCGGAACAGGGCGGCGACGCCCACCAGGATCTGGCGGACGTGAAGCTTGCTGTAGGTCCGGGAGATGAGTTCATTTCCGGCGGCGTCGATGAGCTGCTGATGGAAAAGGGTGTCCAGCCGGATGAATTCGCGGGCATCCCCCGGGCTTTCCGTATCCGGAATCCTGGCCTGGAGGTCCAGCGTTTCCTGCATCAGGCCCGCGGGGACGCGCTGCTCAGCGATGACCAGCCGGGCAGCGTAATTTTCCAGCACGCCGCGCAGCTCCATGAGTTCGGAAATTTCCCTGCCGGTGATGGCCGGGACGTACGCACCGCGCTGCGGAATCAGCTCCACCAGCCCGTCGGATACCAGGAGGAGCAGGGCTTCACGGACCGGGGTGCGGGAAACACCGATGTCTGCTGCCAGCTCTGTCTCGTTAAGGAACCGGCCCTGAAGCTCCGGATCAGTCAGGACGTTCTCGCGCAGGTGGATATACGCCTTCTCGCGACCGGACGCAGCCGTTCCCGGCATTTTTCCCATACATTATGTATACAACAGATTGGAGTTCTTCCATGCGTCTTGCAGTCGCCCAAATCATCAGCAGCGCAGACCTTGCTGCCAACCTGGAGTTGATCCGGGAGTACGCAACGGAGGCCAAAGCCGCCGGCGCGGAACTGGTGGTCTTCCCCGAGGCAGCCATGCGCGCTTTCGGCCATTCCCTGAAGGACATCGCCGAACCGCTTGATGGACCGTGGGCGGAAAAGGTCCGCGGCATTGCCCGGGAACTGGACATTGCGATCGTAGCGGGGATGTTCACTCCTGGAAAGGACGGCCGGGTCCGCAACACGCTGCTGGTCACCGGCCCCGGCCTGGACACCTCCTACGACAAGGTGCACCTCTTCGACGCCTTCGGCTTTATGGAGTCCAAGACAGTGGATGCGGGAGAAAGCCCTGTGACGTTCGAGCTCAACGGCACGGTCTTCGGACTGGCCACGTGCTACGACGTCCGTTTCCCTGCATTGTTTACGGCCAATGCCAAGGCCGGCGCGCAGGTCAACATCGTGTGCGCGTCCTGGGGCGCCGGCGAGGGCAAGGCCGAGCAGTGGGACCTGCTGGTCCGGGCCCGCGCGCTGGACAGCACCACGTTCGTGGTCGCCTGCGGCCAGGGCGACCCCGAAACCACCGGGGCAGGTCCGGCCGGAGCTGCTCCCACCGGAATCGGGCACAGTGCCGTCATCTCCCCGCTGGGATCCGCACTGGCGGCGCTGGACGGAAAGCCCGGCCTCGCCGTCGTGGACATCGACCCCTCACTTGTGGACGAAGTCCGCACCAAGCTTCCCGTTCTGGCCAACGCCCGCCAGTTCTGAACGTGCCGGCTGCACGCCCCCGCCGCTTTACCCGGCAGGGTCCAGGAAGCTGCGGAGGGCGTGCACCCATTCTTCAAACGCGTCCAGGTGCGCATCGTGCGAGCCGCAAAAGATCGGGCGCCCAGTTGCTACAGGTCCCATCCCTCTGAGTCATCGCACTGCAGGCGCTGAGACAGCGCGAGTCCTCGTTCACAGGCAGGAAACGTAGCCGGGAACGACGTACGACGGCGGCTTCTCACCTTCTCAAAAGGCAGTCGCCTGTGGATTCGCCCGTGAAGGGGACGGCGGACTTTCGATGAGAGGTACGGGATGGCGCTCGTTAACACTGCCGAAACACAGCTGACACGCGAACTTCACGCAAAGGCGATTTGTGTAACGTCACGGCAACTTTGAGCGGTCTTTTCCGAAACACAACCAACGAAAGATGGACGGCGGGGGAAAGGCAAGGGGCTGCAGCGCCCCGTCAAGCTCACATCCGAAGGGACCTGCCGGTGGAAATCTCTGCCCAACACGTCTGGCTGATGATTTCAGCCGCGATGGTACTGCTGATGACGCCCGGGCTCGGTCTCTTCTACGGCGGCATGACCCGTGCCAAGGCCGCGCTGAACATGATCATGATGAGCTTCATCTCCGCCGGCATTGTCGGCGTGGTGTGGGTCCTGTGGGGCTACTCCATGACCACGGGCGACGGCGTGCTGGGCATCTTCGGCAACCCCTTCGCCAACTTCGGGCTGCAGAACCTCATGGGCTCCCCCGATCTCATCAAGGCCGGCTACAGCGCCACCTTCGCCATCATCACGGTGGCACTGATCAGCGGCGCCATCGCCGACCGCGCGAAGTTCAGCGCATGGGCCCTGTTCGTGCCGGTGTGGATCACCCTGGTTTACTGCCCGCTGGCCTACATGATCTGGGGCGGCGGCCTGATGAGCGCCGGTGGAGCAGTCACCGCCATCTTCGGCCAGGTCATCGACTTCGCCGGCGGCGCTGTTGTGGAGATCAGCTCCGGAACAGCCGCACTGGTTCTTGCCCTGATCGTTGGCCAGCGGCACGGCTTCGCCAAAGATCCCAACCACCGCCCCCACAACGTGCCCTTCATCATGCTGGGCGCCGCCATCCTCTGGTTCGGCTGGTTCGGCTTCAACGGCGGTGCTGCAACCACGGCCGAGCAGGCCGGCCTGATCTGGGTCAACACCCTTGTCACTCCGGCGGCAGCCATGCTGAGCTGGCTGGTCACCGAGAAGCTCCGGCACGGCCACCCCACTTCCCTCGGCGCGGCATCCGGCGTGGTGGCCGGACTCGTGGCCATCACCCCCTCCTGCGCCAACATCAGCCCGGGGGCCGCAATCGGCCTGGGCCTGGTGGCGGGCGCCGCCTGCGCGGTGTTCGTTGACCTCAAGTACCGCTTTGGGCTGGACGACTCCCTGGACGTGGTGGGAGTCCACCTGGGCGCCGGACTCATCGGCACCCTGGCACTGGGATTCATCGCCCTCCCCGTGGACGGCCAGGGTGGCGGGCTCTTCTACGGCGGCGGGGTCCAGCAGCTCATCGCCCAAACCGCGGCCGTTGTCATCACCCTGCTGCTGTCCGGCCTGGGAACCCTTCTCATCGGCCGGATCATCAACAAGGCCATCGGGTTCAGGGTCAGCCATGAGGCTGAAACTGCCGGCGTGGACCTCTCCGAGCACGCCGAGAGCGCCTACGCGTTCGGCGAGCTGGGCTCCGGCTTCAACCCCCTGCGGCCCCCCGCTTCCCATCTCCCGACCGCTGCCGTTCCGGCCGCCGCCAAGGATTCCGTCGCTAGGGATTCCGCTGCCAAGGATTCCGCTGAACTTCATGCCAAGGAAGACTCCTTCGCGTAGGGGGCTGCGCCTGCGGGTTCCCTGAACCTAGTCCGCCAGGATCTTGTACAGTGCACGGCGGGTCTCATCAAGCTTTTCGATGGCAGCTGCCCGCTGTTCCTCCGTGACGCCGCTACGGAACTGGTGAATGACGCCCATCAGCTTGCCGATGCTCTGGTGGAACTCCCGGTCTGAGCTGTCCGGACCGGCGTTCCACGCATTTTCCATCTCCTCGGCATGCTCTGCCACGTAGGCCCTGCCGGCGTCGGTAAGCGCAAACTCCGTGCCGCGGCCTTCGCTCAGCGCGGTAATCAGGTCCTCATCCACGAGCTGCTGCAGCGTGGGGTAGATGGATCCTGGACTGGGCCGCCACGCGCCGTCCGTCTTTTCGGCAATGGTCTTGATCAAGCCGTAACCGTTCGAGGGCGATTCGGCCAGGAGCGACAGGATGGCGGCGCGCACATCCCCGCGGCTGGCCCGCCGGGAGCCACGTCCGAAACCGGGACCAAAGCCGGGCCCGAATCCCGGACCAAAACCAGGCCCAAAGCCGGGACCGAACCCGCCGCCGCGGTGTCCGTGGGGGCCCCTCCGGCCCCGGCCCCGCTCAAACCGGCCCCTTGCAAATTCCGGGCCGGGAAATTTTTCGTCAGAAATGCCTTTCATGGTGGCATCGTCCTTTCATCTTTACGCTGACTTATTCAGCGATAGTTAACGATATGTCGTTAACTATCGCTGAGTCAAGCAATTTTCGTGACCATATCCTGACCTTCCGGGCTCTGGCCCGCCTTGATATAGGGGCGTATCCTCGATTCACACCTCCGAGTTCGAGGGCTGATGAATGGCGAAGAAGCGGAAGCGCAAGCGCGGTCCCGGACGCGCCTTGGGGCAACTCCTGGGGTTCCTTGCCGCGAGCATCATGTGCGGGATCCTGGTTGCGAGCCTGGTGGCTCCTGCCCTGGCAGCGGCCAAGTTTGGGGTTAGCAACTCCGTCGGGTTTTTTGAAGGCCTGCCCGCGGAGCTGACCGTGGAGCCGCCGTCGCAATCCACCAAAGTCCTGACCTCCGACGGCCAAACCATCGCCACGTTCTTTGCCGAGAACCGCGTCAGGGTACCGCTGGATCAGATGTCCCCGTACATCAAGGACGCGGTCATCGCCATCGAGGACAGCCGGTTCTATGACCACGCCGGCGTCGACCCGCAGGGGATTGTGCGGGCCTTGGTCTCGAATGTGACCAAGGGTGACAGGCAGGGCGCCTCCACCATCACCCAGCAATACGTCACGAATGTCATCAACGAGGCGCGGCTTTCGAAGGACCGGCCGGACGAGGTGATCCTCAGCGGGCAAAAGGACCTTGGCGACAAGCTGCGGGAGATGAAACTCGCCCTCGCCCTGGAAAAGGAGTTCAGCAAGGAGCAGATCCTCGAGGGCTACCTGAACATCGTGTTCTTCAACAGCGACGCCTACGGTGTTGAAGCTGCTGCACGCTACTTCTTCAGCAGCACGGCCAAAGACCTCAACCTGCCCCAGGCCGCCCTGCTGGCTGGGCTCGTGAACAGCCCCACGTTCTACAACCCGGCGCTAAACCCCGACAACTCGATGGTGCGGCGCAACCAGGTGCTAGGCGAGATGCTCCGCCTCGGCAAGATCACGCAAGCCGAACACGATGAAGCAGTGGCCACCCCGATCGAGCTCAAAATCAGCCCGGAGCGGCAGGGCTGCGCCAATGCCACGATGGCCCCGTACTTCTGCGACTACATCTCGCATCTCATCCTGAACAACCCGGCGTACGGGCCGAATGAGACTGAACGCCAGCGCAAGCTGTACCGCGGCGGGCTCACGATCGTGACCACGCTGGACAGCAGGCTCCAGGCGGCGGCACAGGCGCAGGTGGATGGCACGGCGGGGCCCAACCCGGACCGGTGGGGTGCAGCACTGGTGACGGTGCAGCCAGGAACCGGGAAGATCCTGGCGATGGCGCAGAACACCGTGTTCCTTGCGGAACCGGGCAAGTTCGATACCCATTTGAACTTCAATGTTGATGCCAAGGACCCGCAGGGCAATAATCTGAACGGAGCCGGCGGGTTCCAGACGGGCTCGACCATGAAGCCCTTCACGTTCGCTCAGTGGCTGAACGAGGGCAAGCCCCTTACCGCGGAAGTGGACGCATCACGCCGCGTCTACCCGCTGGGGTTCCCGTGGAGGTCGAGCTGCGGCAAGGTGCTGGGCGCCTACAGCACCGCGCAGAACAATCCTGAACTGGGCGCCGCCGATGACCTGCAGAACGCCGAAGAGGGCTTCTACCGGAAGATGGCCATCAACTACGGCCTGTACAACTCCATCAACACGGCTACCTTCGCTTCGGCCACTCAACTGGACTTCTGCGGCATCCAGAAGATGGTGGACGCGGTAGGACTGCACAACGGCCTGGACGGCTCCCCCATCAACATGCACCAATTGGGCAACCTGCTCGGTGCCACCAACGTCGCTCCGCTGCATATGGCGAACGCTTTTGCCACTTTCGCCAATGACGGCCGCTACTGCACCCCGGTTGCCCTCCTTGAGGTCACTGAAGCCTCCGGCGGGAAGCTTCCGGCTCAGCCTGTCGAGTGCAGGGATGCCGTAAAGCCGGACGTTGCCCGCGGTGTGAACAACGTGCTGCAGGACGTGCTGGTGAGGGGCTCCGGCTTCTGGATCAACCCGAAAGTCCATGACAAGGTGCCGACGGCTGCCAAAACCGGCACGTCCAACAACAACGGTGCAACCTGGATCGTCGGCTATACCAGTGGACTTGCCACTGCCTCCTTCTTCGGGGACCCACTTGAGAGCCAAAAGCGGCCCGGCCAGAACGTCACCATCAACGGGACGTTCTACCCCCGGCTTGACGGCTACATGATCGCAGGGCCACAGTGGGCAAACTACATGGTGAAAGTGGCACCGCTCTACCCGGCCGGTCCGTTCCCGCCGCCTCCCCCATCGATGATGGGCCCCAACCCGTCACCGAGCCCAAGCCCGAAGCCCTGACGGCTGCAGCCGCCGAGCGACGGCTTCGCGTGGCGGCATTACCCTGAAGGCCCCGCCCTTCCCAGCACCTGAATGGCGTGCTTCATCGCTTCCTGGCGCCGAACCGGTTCCCGGCCCTGGAAGTGGACAGTACGACGGCGGATGGCCGGCTCAGTTCCAGTCCTCCCTTGGGTGCCGGGCACCGCTTTTCTGTCTCGCGGTGCTGGGGGCAGCGGCGCCTGATGGTGAGGAGCCTCGGGCCGGGGGGCCACATTCCGTGAAGTCCCTGGAAGCGGTGGCGCGGTCGATCGGTAGGTGTGGCCTGTTGGTGTCTGGGTTTCGACGGTGTGGCGACCCCCGGGGATAGGTTTGGCGGACCAGCCGGGGTTTTCCTTGGTGTGGTTGCAGGCTTCGCAGAGCCCTTGGCCGTTGCCGGCGGTGGTTAGGCCGTCGTTGTGCCAGGGGATGATGTGGTCGTCATGCCGGATGGGCGCGTCGCAGTACGGGGTCCGGCAGGTGTCGTCGCGTATTTGAAGGAAGCGGCGGAGCCCGGGCGGGAAGAACCGGGCTTTTGAGTCCATCGCGACCAGCTCGCCGCTGCCGGGGGCTGTGTAGAGCCTGCGGAGCCAGACGGACACTTCATGTTGATCGGGAGAACCGGAACCAGAACCAACAGCAGTGCCAGAACTGATGCCAGCATCAATGCCAGACCTGACACCAGAATTAGCGCCAGAACTGACGCCAGCATCAGTGCTAGAACCAGAGCCAGAACCAGAACCAGCGTCCGGGGCGGCCATCCCTGCTGAACCGGTGCCGGTTGTCCTGTTCAGGATGGTTTCGCGTGCCCATTGTGCGGGGACGGTGCCGTAGCCGGTGAGTCGGGCGGGTTCGCTGTCACCTTGAAAGAGGGTGCGGTCGGTCATGACGAGCTGGATGTCGATCCCGGTGATCCCGCCCGGGGTGCCAGTGACGCGTTCGACCAGGGAATCTGCCATGATCTGACCCTTGGAGCGTTCATCCCCGGAGGCCCGCAAGGTATCAGCATGCCGGGTAAGCGACGCGTACGCGGCCACACCCTCGGCGACGGGCAGCAGCGCGGTCAGGTACGTCATGGTGTCCGGCGCCGGACGCAACGACACGGTCCGTTCGGTCACGGCGTGGGATGACCGCTTGGCGACCGATCGTGGGTCCCGCCGGTATGCCGCGGCGCGGACCGCGGAAACGATGGCCCGGTCCCCGAACCCGTCAAGGGTGCCAGTGTCCGCGGCGAGCTCCTCGTCCACCGCCTGCCGGTCTTCCACGGAAAGGCAGGCTGTTTCCCGCACGACCAGCATGGCGCGCCATTCATTCAGCTGCCCCGCCCGGAACGCCGCAAAGGTGTGCGGCATTTCCTTTCCGGCCTTGGCCAGGCCCAGCAGCCGCCCGCCCCGGGACGGCGACTCGCGCCGCGCCAATGCGATCTGGGGGCCGACGTCGGCACCTTGCTCATCTGCAGGGACCCCGGCGTCAGCTTGGACCCGGCGCTGGAACAGGTCGAAAGCAACAGCAATATCGGCCTGCTTCGCAGCCGCGGCAGACTTCAAATCCTCAAGCTCCCGCAGCTGATCAATCATGCCGGCACCATCAGCGCAGACCCGCACCGCATCCAAGGCAACCCTGACATCAGCCACCGACGGCACGGCAGCCAGAGCCTTCTGGACGTCAGCGACCGACGGCACAGCCGCCAGCGCCTCCCGGACGTCAGCGACCGACGGCACGGCAGCCAGAGCCTCCCGGACGTCAGCGACCGACGGTACAGCCGCCAGCGCCTCCCGGACATCAGCGACCGACGACACAGCAGCCTGGACGTTCCGGACATCAGCAACCGGCGGCACGGCAACCTGGGCGTCCGGAACAGTGACGCCCAGCGGGACGCCAGCCATAGCTTCCAGGACGGTGTCGTCCGACCGGACATCAGCAACCAACGACTCAGCAGAAGCAGCCGGCACACAGGGAATGCCCGCCCCGCTCACCCCTGCCAAAGCCTCAACCGCTTCCATAAACAAAGTCTTCCAGCAGGGTGTGACAATTGCCGGGAGCCAAAGTTCCTATGTGGAAAACCGGGTCAAGGCCCAGTCCCTCTGCCACAATAAGCGGCGTGAAGACCCTCGAAACGGAGCGGCTGATCCTCCGCCAGTGGGAGCCGGAGGACGCGGACTTCGTGCTGGATCTTTACTCGCGCTGGGAGGTGCAGCGCTTCATCGGCAACCCGCCGCAGGTCATGACGAACCGGGCCCAGGCCGAGGAACGCATCCGTGCGTGGCGGGACATGAGTCACCCGGCGCACGCCGTGTGGGCGGTCCAGCTCAAAGCCGGAGGACAACTCGCCGGAACCCTGCTCCTGAAGTCCATCCCGGCGTCGGGCCGATTACCGCTGCAGCCGTCCGGGGACACGGAAATCGGCTGGCACTTCCACCCGGACTTCTGGGGACAGGGTTATGCAACGGAGGCCGCCGCAGCCGTCCTCGCCTACGCCATGGACAGCGGCCTTCCCAAGGTTGTGGCGGTAACCGCGCCGGCCAACACGGCCTCGCAGAAGGTGTGCTCCCGTATCGGGCTGGTCCACCAAGGACAGACCGGTCGCTATTACAACGCACTCTGCGAGCTTTTTGAACTGACTGGAAGCCCCTGAAAGCTACTGAACGTCTCTGAAAGGCGCACCGACGACGGCGGGTAGCACCGGCGTCGTACGGCTCCTACCCGGTCCCTTTCCACAGCCGTTGCCACCATGAGCGCGGCGCTTCCGGAGACTCCGGCGCAGCCTTAACGGCCCGCGACGCCCGGCGCTGGCGCCAGCGCTCCACTTCCTCGTCAATGTCCCGTGTTTTCGTGATGACCGGCGGGCCGCCCTGGAGCTGTCGCCGTGCGTCGATGACGCGCCTGTTGAAGTCCACCAGGAGGTCCCGGACCTGCTGCTCCGTGTACTGGGCATCGAGCTTTGCATCCAGCTCCGCATCCTCGGTGCGCAGGAGGATTGCGGGCGGGCCCAGGCCGCTGATGTTCTCCCTCTGGAGGAGGCCTTTGACCCACCAGTCGGGATCGTACGACTCCCCCAGCCCTGGAATCGGCTTGCCGGCGTATTTCAGGTTGTCGAACTTCCCCTCCGCCATGGCGTCGCGGACCAGGTATTCGGCCCTGGCGGCGTCGCTCACCTTGCGGCGCTTCTCCCGCTCCTTCTCATCCAGGGCGTCGAGGGCGGCTTCCTCCTCCGCGCTGATTCCCGCTCCGCGGTAGGACCGGACCTCGGCGGCGCGCTCCAGCCGCTTCCGGATATCCCCCGTCCCGCTGCCCATCCGTGCCACCGCCTTACCTCGGTTAGTGCCTTCCTTCAAGTATTTCGAAGCCTTCCGCAGGGTTCAACGCCTGCCTGCACATGATGTGGGAAAGCGCTTCCCGAACTATGCAATACTCTGTCCTATGCCCAACCCCGCACCTGCGTCCAACACCCTCCGCGCCGTCCATCAAGCGTGGGATTCCCCGCGCACCTCGCCGGCCATGAGCAACATGCTGGACCGAGACGAAAGGTTCCGTGTCACCAATCGCTACGTGGAGATCGGTGGAAAACCGGTGATTCCGGTGTCCGGTGAACTCCACTTCAGCAGGGTCCCCCGGGCGCGATGGGAAGAGCGGCTGCGGCTGATGAAAGCCGGCGGCATCACAGTGGTGGCATCCTACATTTTCTGGATCCACCACGAGCGCACGGAGGGAAAGGTCAGTTTCGACGGCGGCCTGGACGTCGCCGCGTTCGTCCGGCTGTGCGCCGAGGCAGGGCTGGACGTGGTGCTGCGGGTGGGCCCCTGGTGCCATGGCGAGGTCCGCAACGGCGGCTTCCCGGACTGGGTGCAGGCGGCCCCGGTAAAGCACCGCACCAACGATGCCGGCTACCTTGAGCTGGCGAAGCGCTGGTTCGGCTACCTGGGGCAGGAGCTGGACGGGCTGATGGGCCCCGGCAGCAACGTGATCGGCATCCAGCTGGAGAACGAACTGTACGACCAGCCCGGGCACATCACCGAGCTCAAGAAGCTTGCACGGAATGCCGGACTGTCCGCCCCGGTCTGGACCGCAACGGCGTGGGGTGGTGCCGAGCTTCCCGACGGCGAGGTCCTGCCGCTTTTCGGCGGTTACGGTGACGGGTTCTGGGTGGATGCCGACTCCCCATGGGATCCTACGTTCCGCGAGCACTACCTCTTCAGCCACGTCTGGGACGACCCCGGCATCGGCGCCGACCTTCGTGAGCAGTTCGGGACCGGCAGCGGGACGCAGGCGCCGCGCACGCCGTCGGCCCTGTTCCCGCCGGCCACCTGCGAGCTTGCGGGCGGCATGGCCACTGCCTACCAGCGCCGGCCGTGGCCGCGGGGGCTCGATGTGGCAGCGGTGGCGCACAACAAGATCGGCAACGGCTCGGCGTGGCAGGGCTACTACATGTTTGCCGGCGGCATGAACCCCGCCGACGGGCTGCAGGAGTCGCAGGCCACGGGGTACCCGAATGACCTGCCCCGGTTCGATTACGACTTCCATGCACCGATCGGAGCATCAGGCCGCCTCGCACCCAGCTTCGCCGCCCTCCGGAAACAGCACGCATTCCTGGCGGCCTTCGGCGACCGCCTCGCAGAGATGCCGTCCACCCTGCCCGAGGTGCTGCCGACCGGGATCGACGACAACGACACCCTTCGGTGGGCCCTCCGCAGCGACGGATCCGCGGGCTTCCTCTTCATCACGTGGCATCAGCCGCACATCCCGCTCGATACTTACCGCGGAGCGCAGTTTGAGGTAATGCTCGACGGCAGCCCGGTCACCTTTCCCGAGGTACCTGTCGACGTGCCGGCGGGAACCATCGCCCACTGGCCGGTGAACCTGGAGGTGGCAGGTGTGACCCTTGAATGGGCCACGGCATCCCCGTTGACAGTGCTGGAAGCTGCGCCGGGCGCTGTACCAACCTTGGTCCTGGCTGCCGAGGCCGGCGTCCCGGTGGAGCTCCGCTTCGCCCGGGGCACCGAGGTCAGTGGCCCCGCCATCTCCGCACCGGGCCGCACACAGCACCTCGCAGCCGACGAACCCGTAGTGCTGACTGCCCAGTCAGGGGACGCCGTCCTCGACGTCCTGCTCCTCCCTGCCGGGCTCGCGGACCAGGCCTGGATCCTGAACACCCGCCGCGGCCGCGACCTGGTGTTCTCCACCGACCCGCTGTGGCTGGACCGCGACGGGCTGCTGGCTGGAAGGTCACAGGGAGAACCCGCGGTGGACCGCTACGACCCGCGGACGCGCTCATTCGTACCCGTGGACATCCGGCACGCGGACCACGTTCCTCGGCGCGAACGCAGCATCGAGGCCCGGCTGGTGCGCCCTGCCCGCCCGGTTCCTGTGTCCTATGGAGAGGCCGCCAACCGGGCCGCCGCTCCCGAACCCGCGGTGATCGACGGACTGGCGCAGACGTACAGCCTGGACCTGCTGGCCGAGGCATTCGCCCAAGCCCACGCAGAGCTTGAGATCCACTGGGCCGGCGATGTTGCCCGCATCCTGGTGGACGGCGTGGCCGTGGCGGACCGGTTCTGGGACGGCTCGCCCTGGCTCGTCAGCGGTGCAGACTGCGGCATCAGGCCCGGCGCCGACGTGGCTTTGCAGATCCTCCCGCTATCTCCACGGGCCAAGGTGGGACTGCCGGCCGAAGCACAACAGCGGAGGGAAACCATACCCGGTGATCTGCTGGCCTTGGACGCGGTCCGGCTGACCACGTGGACCGGGTGGCAGGAGAAGGCGGGGCACAGCGTCGCCTAAGCTGGCACTGTCCCGGACACGGTTGGCAGTTTCCCGGGCAAGCACGGGCCGTCGAAGAGGAGAAGTCCATGGATGCGAGCGGGTCAGCGGAGCGCACGGAGACCTTCACCTGGACCGATCCGCGGATATCGCTGGAACACCTGCCGCGGATGTCCGGCCTGGAGTTCCTCACCGGCATGCGGGACGGCAGCATCCCCCGCCCGCCCATGGCCGCACTCATGAACCTGGATTTGGTGGACGTAGCGTCCGGCCGGGTGGAGTTCGAGTGCCGGCCCGCCGAGGCGCACTACAACCCGCTGGGTGTAGTGCACGGCGGCCTGGCCTGCACTCTCCTGGATACCGTGGTGGGCTGCGCCGCCCACAGCACGCTGGCCCCGGGGTTCGGCTACACCTCCATCGACCTCTCGGTCAGCTACCTTCGCCCCATCACCCTCAAGCACGCCATCCTGCGGGCGGAGGGATCGGTGGTGAAGACGGGATCGCGGGTCATCTTCGCGGAAGGGCGCATCATGGGGCCAACCGGCGAACTCCTGGCCACCGCCACGAGCTCCCTGCTGGTTTTTGCCGTGGCGGCGCCGAAGGAATAGCGGCAGCAGAGGCATATGCACCCAAGGACAGCACACCAAGAGGACAACGAACGACGGCGGGAGGTCCCGCCGTCGTTCGCTGTCCTTGTGGTGTGGCCGGCAGCCTCAGGCGTTGGCGTGCTCGGCGAGGATGGCGTCGATCTGGCCGACGGCCTCTTTCATGCCTTCTTCCATGCCCATCTGGACCATCTGTTCCATCTGCTCCTCGGATTCGAAGGTGGAGAGGATGGTCATCCTGGTGCGGTCGCCGGCGCCTTCGAGGTTGACGGAGGCGTGCGTGGTTCCCAGGGAATCCACGGGCTGGCCGTTGTCATCGGCAAATCCATCGTCAAACGCCAGCCTCTTGGGGCCTTCGACAGTGCTGAAGCGCCACCAGCCGCGGGCTTTTTCACCCTCAGGACCGGTCATGTAGTAGCTGGCCTTCCCGCCCGGCCGGAAGTCGAATTCCTCGAAGGTGGCCGGCCAGGTGGGCGGGCCCCACCAGCGCTCCAGCTGCCGCGGGTCTTCCCAAAGGCGCCAGACACGCTGGATGTCCGCGTCGAACTCGGCAATGAGTGTGAAGCTGAGCGCCTCAAGATTCTTGGTGGAACTGATAACCGACATTGCAGAACCCTTCCTTATCCTTCAGCCAGAATGTCCGCGATCCGGTCAACACGCTGCCGCCAGATCGCCTCGTACTCATCGAGCAGCCGGCGGGCTTTCTGCAGGCCTTCATGGTTACCCCGCACAATCTGCTCCCTTCCGCGCTTCTCCTTGGCGACCAGGGATGCGCGCTCCAACACCGCCACGTGCTTTTGAACCGCGGCGAAACTCATGGCGTAGAGGGCTGCGAGGCCGGAGACCGAGTATTCGCCGACCGTTACGCGCCGCACAATGTCCCGGCGGGTGGAATCGGCGAACGCCTGGAAGAGGCGGTCAAGTTCGGTTTCGCGGAGCTGATCTACAACCATTTGGTTGTACGATAGTCCTCGCGGAAGCGGGAGTCAATGGGTACGTTGAAGCCCATGAGCATTTTCCTTGCCGGCGCCGGGCCGGACCATCTGGCCTTTCCCGACGTGTTTGACAGGTTCGCTCAGGAGGTGTCCCACGCTGCGCGGACGGAACCTGCCCGGATTGCCGTGGTGGTCCATGACCGGGGCGGCAACCCGGAAAGCCGCCTGGCCGAGTACGCGGAACCATTGCGCGCCCGGCTGGCCTGCAACGTGGTGCCGGTGCTGCTGGGCCAGGACGGGCCGGCCGAGCCCGCACTCTTCGACGGGGTGGACGCGGTGGTGGTGGGCGGCGGACTGACGCCCGCCTATATGGAGGGCCTGAACGCCGCGGCTGCCTCTATTGCGCGTCGGGTGGCAAGCGGTGTCCCGTACCTCGGTTTTTCCGCCGGGGCCATGGTCGCTCCCGGAAGGGCACTCATCGGCGGGTACCGCGTGGACGGAACCGAAGTATGCGGCGAGGAGTGCTCGGAGGGGTTGGACCAGCTCGACATCCGGACCGGCCTGCGGCTGGCCCCGTTCACGGTGGATGTCCATGCCGCCCAGGCAGGAACGCTGAGCCGGGCCGTCGCTGCCGTTGCGGCACCGCTCGTGGACAGGGCCGTCGCCATCGACGAAAACACCGCCCTCGTCCTGCCCTCTGCAGGGGCCGAAGATTTCGAGGTGATTGGAACCGGGAACTGCTGGGATATCCGGAGCGCGGCAACCGGCGCGGCAGCATCCGTCACCGTCGCTGTCCTGCGCGCCACCTGACGTCCGGCGGCATGCCCCCGTTGCTGCTACGCGTCGAAGTGCGTCTGGACGCCGCCGCCCGTCAACTGTTCGATCAGCTCCCGGGCAACATCGCGCAGCTTCCGGTTGCGGTTGCTGGAGACCTTGGTGAGGATTTCCATGGCTTCCGCCTGCGAGCAGCGGTTCTGGGCCATGATCACGCCGCAGGCCAGGTTGATCGCCGTCCTGCTTTCGAGTGCCGCCTCAAGGTCGTCAGCGCGGTTCTGGGCAGTATTGATCCGGACGGAGAGGTGCAGGGTGTTGTGGGCGGCCGCGGCAAATCCCACAGCTTTGTCATAGACGTCAGCGGTGAAAGCCCGGGGCTTGGTGGCAAAAAAGTTGAGCGCGGCACTGGCGTCGCCGCTGATCTCCAGCGGCACCCCCAAGGTGCTGTGCACGTTCCGCTCGGCGAGTTCCCGGTTATAGTCAGGCCAGCGTGGATCCTGGGCGACGTCGTCGATCATCACCGCTGACATCTCGCGCAACGCCTTTACGCAGGGGCCATCACCCATGCTTTGCTCGATATGGTCAAGCTCCACCGCCCGTTCACTGCTGCCCGCTGCTGTGGCTGGCCTGCGTTTCAGCTTGAGGGTGACGGCACATTCGATCCGGTCATCGGCCGCTTCCGAAACAGCCGCGGCAGCCATTCCCGACAGCCCCGCCAGGAATCCAACGATGCTCTCCGCGCCCACCAGGATCTCCTGCAGCTGATGCACAGACTCGTTATCCGCAGAACTCGACATGGGGCAATCTTACTGTTGCGCTTCTGCAGCCGCAGCGGGTAAGGGAAAACATGGTGGCATATGCTGGGAATATGGCCCAGCAACTACCCCTCGACGAGCTCAGCACCGTGATCGCTCGCATCCAGGGGCTGCTGCTCACCGAGGAAAAGGTGACGACGGCGGTCCGCCTCCTGGCCCAGGCGGCGAAGGAGTCTGTGCCAGGAACCATCGGTGCCGGTGTTTCACTCCTGGATTCGCGTGGCCGCCGCACCAGCAGCGGCTACACGGACAAAATCGTGGAGCAGGCCGACGCCGCCCAGTACGAACACGGCGAGGGCCCGTGCCTCACCGCGTGGGCCGCGGAGGAGCCGGTGCTGGTGGAAGACGTCCAGTCCGACCAGCGGTGGCCCGAGTGGCGGAATGCGGTCAGGCTGCTGCCTATCCATTCTGTGGTGAGTGCTCCGCTCCTGGCCGGCAAGGAAGCCATCGGCGCCCTGAAACTGTATGCGGCAACCCCTCATACCTACGATGCCTCCAGCCTGAACTTGCTCCAGCTCTTCGCTGCCCCGGCTGCAACGCTGCTCTCGCACGTCCAGGCGAGCGAGGCTCCGAAGAAGATGACGGAAGGCCTGCAGTCATCGCTGCACAGCAGGGACGTGGTGAACCGCGCCTGCGGCGTCCTGATGGAACGGCTGGGTGTTCCGCACACAGCCGCGCTGCAGCAGCTGATGAAGCAGGCCCGGGAAGAGCGCACCACCTTGCAGAACGTCAGCGAATCCGTTCTGGCCGGGACGCCGGCGTCCGGGGACTAGGCGGCGCCCATGGGCTTCGATCCAAACGAACCGGAACAACGGCGCCGGCTCCGCGCAGCAATACGGGCCGCAGACATCACGGTGTCCGAGCTCTGGCTGAAGTACTTCAGCATGGCCGGAGACGCCGGCGAGTATGAAGTGGAGGCATACCTTCAGGGGCTTCTCTCGCTGCCGCCGGTCCAGCGCGACCTGCTGGCCCTCTCCGCCAACGAACTGATCGATGAACTCCCCCGGCCGCGGGCCCCCTACTCGGACGATTTCGCGCCTGAACCCGAGGTTACCGAAAGCCGGGACGAGCGCACCGGCGGGAGCGCCGACGGACGTACTGCCGGGCCAGACGAATAAAGCCGCGCTGCCCGGGAGGGGTTCCTCCTGCCGTATCCGAAACCCCGGCAGGGGCGTAGTGTCGGAAGTAGGAAATTTCGGGATAGCAACAGGATCCGGAGGTTGAATACACGGGCCGGAATGCAATGAGCGCAGGGGCCGACAGCCAGGGTGACAGCAAGGCGCAACTAGGGATCGAGGCCTCATGGCCGGCAGCGATGCACTGACTACCTCCGATGAATATCAGGACCTGCTGCTCGAAAGCGCCGAATTTTCCGACTTCCTCCTGGGCCTCGCCACCATGTCCGCAACATTGCTGGGCGCGGACACGCGTACGGTGTTCTGCACTATCACGGTAGAGCGCAACGGCGCCCCCTCCACGATGTCCAGCAGCAGTGAACTGGGCCGGCGGCTGGACGAGAGGCAGTACGCGGCCGACGCCGGACCATGCCTCACAGCCGTCCGGCAGCAGAGTGCCGTGCTGGTTGAGGACATGGCCACCGACCAGCGGTGGGGAAAGTATGCGCAGGCCGCCCTCAGCGAGGGCGTGCAAGCCATGCTTGCCGTGCCCATCCGCACTGACGGCTCCTCACGCGCGGCGTTGAACTGCTACGCCCGGAAGGCCCACGCATTCGACGAAGAGACCGTCAGCCTCCTGGAAACGCACGCGGCATCGATGTCCCGCATCCTCCGCCTGGCCCTCCGGCTGCACGCGCCGCAGGCCTATCCGGAACACCTCCGCAGCGCGCTGAAGTCCCGCGCCGTAGTTGACGCAGCCATTGCCCTCATCATGCTCCAGCACCGCGGCGGACGGGACGGTGCGCTGGAGCTGCTCCAGCTCGCCGCTGTGTCAAGCAACCGCAGGATCCAGCAGATTGCGACCGACATTGTTGACGGAGGCAGCTTCTCCGCGGCCCGGCTGGATGGAGGGTAGGAATGTATTCTGAGGGGACCGGAGGACCTGAAGAACTGAATGACGCCGCGGAACAGCGGCGGGGAGCAGCGCAACGTTTCCGGGACACGGAGCTCCCGCTGGTCAAGCTGTGGACGTACTACTACGGGATCGGCGGGGACATCGATGAGGTGTCCCTGGACGCGTACCTCAATGAGGCGCTGGACCTCCCGGCCGCGCAGGTTGGGCTCATCACCACGGCGATGGCCGAAATGACGGAAGGTGATACCGAGTGAAGGACCACCACATCTCACCTGAAGGGTCACGGGCCGCAGAGTCTTTGGCGGACACGGAGCTGACGCTGCAGGAAATGGTCCTGCAAAGCCCTGACATCCGGGATTTCCTGGTTGAACTGGCCGTCCTGGCCGCGTCCCGGCTGTCCGTTCCCGGCAACCGCATCCACGGCGGCGTCACGGTGCTTCGGCACAAGCGGCCGGAAGCGGTTGCGTCCAGCGACGCCGTGGCGCACGCCCTTGACGAGATGCAAAACGGATTCGGAGACGGCCCGTGCCTTACCGCCCTCCGGAGCAAAGCCACCGTACTGGTGCCGGACCTCACCGCCGAGCGGCGGTGGGCGCCGTACGTCCGGGCGGCTGCGGGAAAAGGGGTGTCATCCATCCTTGCCGTGCCCCTGGACCTTGCCGGTGAAGCCGAGGCGGTACTTAACCTTTATTCAGGCTGCAGTAACGGTTTCTCCGGTGACGACATCGCCACCGTGGAGGCCTTCGCTCACCAGGCGGCAAGCTCGCTGCGGCTGGTCCTGCGCATCACCCAGCTCAGCGAGGCCAGGAATGATCTGGCCGCGGCGATGCAGTCACGCACCGTGATTGATATGGCCGTGGGCGCCATCATGGCCGAGAACAGGTGCACCCGGGACACAGCGTTTGCCATCCTGACCAAAGCGTCCAGCACGCGCAACACCAAGCTCCGCGACGTGGCGGCATCCGTGATCGCGTCCATCTCCGGGGAGAAACAGATTTCCACCCACTTCGACGTGTGACTGCTAGGAGCCCGGAGCTGTGACCGGCACACCGTTGGCCCCGGAACCTGCTTTCCCCAGGCTCCAATAGCCCCGGAATTCCGAGGATTTCGGATCCACGCCGGCAGCCACCAGGCAGCGGCGAAGGGTCCTGACCGTCCCGGCTTCAGCGCCCACCCACGCATACGTGGAGCGCCAGCCTCCGTTGCGTTCGACGACGGCGTGGACCGCCTGCTCCAGGCGGAGGCCGCGTGGTGCCGCGCCGCCGCCGCGGTTCAGCCAGGTGATCCGTACGCCGCTGCGCGTGGCCAGGGGAAGGACGTCCGCGGCTTCGGGGACTTCCAGGAAAGCGTGCCCGCCGATGTGGGGCGGAAGCGTTTCGAGGATGGAACTGATGGCGGGGACCGCCGTTTCGTCACCGGCCAGGAGGACGTGCTCCGCGCTGCCCGGCTTCCAGTTGATCCCCGCTTCGGGTAAAGGCGTGGCGGGGGTCACCGCAGTGGCGTCCGGGCCCACAAACCACGCCCGGCAGCCGGCCTCCGCCTCCTGCGCCCACCGCGATCCCGGCCCTGCATGGTGGCCGGGTCGCTGATGCAGCACAAAGTCGATATCGAGTTCCGGACCCGCAGGCGCATGCCGCAGGGCCCGGACGGTGTAGCTGCGGATGGAGCCGCGGCCGGGTTGCTCCTGCCGGAGCCAGTCCTGGTACCACCCCGCCTGCAGGAGTCCGCCGGGCGTGCCCGGCGGTTGGAGGTCATGGCCGGGGGTGGGCAGCAGCAGCTTGATGCGGAGGTCCAGGGTAGGTCCGGGCACCCCGAACGCCTGCAGCGCCGGACCGGTGAACGTGATGCGGCGGAAGCGCGGGCTCAGGTCCCGCACTTCCGACACCACGGCCTCGAACACCCGCACGGGGTGCCGGGAAACCAGGGTTGCGGCAGCCATCAGGGGCATTACGGCAGCTGCGGATCCACGCCGTAGTGCTTGGCCAGGTCAGTGATCACAGCGTGGGCGCCCTGAATACTGACCGAAGCCAGGAACGTGGCGTCGTCAACGTTAATGACCTCGCCCTGGAGCCGCTCCCACAACGGGTTCGACTGGAACGCTTCCTGCTGCGCGCGGGCCTTGTCACCTTCGGCTCCGGCCGGGGTGAAGGCGCTGACCATCACCAGTCCGGCGTCGCCCTGGAGGATCTGCTCGGCGGACAGCGGTACGAAGATCTCCTTCTCGCTGTCCGGCTGGTCCTTGGGGCGCGGAATGTTCATGTCCGCCATGATCTCGCCAATGAAGGAGTTCGAGGAGTACAGCCGCGCGGTGTCGCCGCCGGTGAAACGGATGAGGGAGTAGGTTGCGTCCGGCTTCTTGGCCAGGATCTCGGCTCCCACCTTCGCGGCGCGGTCCTCGTAGGCCTTGACCAGTTCCTCGGCCTTGGCCTTCTTGCCCAGCGCCTCGCCCAGGAAAACGACGTTTTCCTTCCAGGTGGGTCCGGTGCTCACGGAGAAAATGGTGGGCGCGATCTTGGACAGCTGCGAGTACAGGGCCTCGTGGCGGACTTTCGCCGACACGATCAGGTCCGGCTGCAGTTCCAGGATCTTTTCCAGGTTGGGCTCGGCCAGGGTGCCGACGTTCACCGAATCCTTGGTGGCATCGGCTACATCGCCGAGGTAAGGGGCGAACGGAGCGTTGGGGTCCTGCCGGTACTGCACGTAACCCACCAGGTCAGCCTCGAGCAGCAGGGCGGCATCGATGTAGCTGGGGTCCAGCGCAACAACGCGCTTGGGGACCGTTTCGATGCTGGTTGAACCCATGGTGTGTTCCATGGTCAGCGGAAATCCTGCTGCTTCGGGAGCGGCGGAAGTGGTGTCACTGGTGGTGGCGGCCGGGGAGCCGCAGGCCGCGGTGGCCAGGAGTACCAGGCCGGCGGCAGCAGCGGTGAACTGCTGGACAATGCGAATTTTCACGGGGAATGCCTTCACAAACGATGCGGGGATGCGACGCATTAGGTAAGGCTTACCTGCGCCTGCCGTAGACTGTAGCAGGATTTGGCGGATTAGCTCACAAACCCGTGACGTAATAGAAGGTCCCATGTGAAAACCCTGAACGCAGAGCCGTCTCCGGATGTGGCCCGGACGGACCCGGCGCTGGTCGCTGCGCCGGCACCACGGCGGAGGGCGCCGCGGAACCGCATGGTTTGGCTGCTGGTATCGGCCCTGGCACTGTTTGCCGCCTGCGTGCTCAGCATCTGCATCGGAGGGCAACCGTCTTCCCTCCAGGAGGCCTGGCACGCGGTGTTCACCCCCACGGGCAACGTCATGGACGTGACCATTCGCGAGCTGCGTTGGCCCCGCACAGTCCTGGGAATCTGCGCCGGGATCTGCCTGGGCCTGGCAGGAACCCTGGTGCAGGGCCATACCCGGAACCCGGTAGCGGACCCCGGCCTGCTCGGCATCAACCAGGGCGCGGCGTTGGCTATCGTGGCTGCCACCGCCCTGGCCGGCGACCTTCCAGCCCTGACCCAGGCGGCGCTGGCCTTTGCCGGGGCACTCGTTGCCAGTGTCGTGGTGTTCATGATCGGATCGGCAGCCCGGTACGGTGCCACCCCGGTCACACTGGTCCTGGCTGGAGCGGCGGTGACCGCTTTGTGCTCAGGGCTGGTGGCAGGAATTGTCCTCCTCAATGACCAAGCCTTGGACACCCTGCGGTTCTGGCAGGTGGGTTCGCTGGCGGGACGGACCGGGGTCCTGGAGCTGGTCTGGCCCTTCATCGCCGCCGGCGTTGTGCTGGCCCTGCTCAACATCCGGGCCTTGAACGCCCTTGCGCTGGGCTCGGACGCCGCTGTTTCCCTGGGTATTTCAGTACTGCGGGCGCGGGCCGTGGGCATCGGCGCTGTCACGCTCCTGGCAGGAACCGCTGTAACCCTGGCAGGCCCCATCGCCTTCGCCGGACTGCTGGTCCCGCACATCACCCGTGCCATCACCGGGCCGGACTACCGCTGGCTGGTGCCGCTCTCGCTCTTTACCGGGGCAACCGTCGTGCTCCTCGCCGATACCGCCGGCCGCCTTATTGCCCGGCCCGGCGAACTGTCCGTCGCCGTGGTCCTGGCAGTGGTGGGAGCACCTTTCTTTGTGTACCTCGCCCGGCGCCGGAGGCTGGCAACGCTATGACAGTTCTCCAGAGAACCCGGCTGCAGGCCAGCCCGGGTGCCACAAAAATCAGGGCGCTGCGCGTCGGCCCGGTATCCATCCGGCTCAACGTCCGCGTGATGGTGGTGGCCTCGCTGCTGATCCTGGCAGCGGTGGCGGCCATGGCCCTGCACGTCGCTTTCGGCGGCACCCCCATGGCCTACCCGGACGTCCTCAGGGCGCTGCTGGGCGACGAGTCCAATACGAGGATCCACCTGGCCGTCACGGAGTTCCGCGCACCCAGGATGGTGGCCGCGGTCGTGGTCGGTGCATCCCTCGCTGCGGCAGGAGCCATCACCCAGACCGTGGCGCGCAATCCCCTCGCGAGCCCCGACCTGCTGGGGGTGACGGCAGGCGCGTCACTGGGGGCTGTCAGCGTGCTGGTGATTGCCGGCGGGGGCCACGCTGGGCTCAGCGGCCTCGCGGCGACCGTGGGCATGCCCGCTGCGGCGTTCACCGCGGGCATCCTCAGCGGCGTGGCCGTGTACCTGCTGTCCTACCGGCGGGGCCTGGACAGCTACCGGCTGGTGCTGGCCGGCCTGGGCATCTCCGGACTCGCCGCGAGCCTGACCACCTGGATCCTCACCCTGGGCGACGTGACCAGCGCAGCCCAGGCGCTGACCTGGATGATGGGTTCACTGAACGGAAAAGACTGGGAGACCGTGCAGCCCATGGCGCTCAGCGCTGCCGTGCTGCTCCTTGCCGCCATGGCCACCGGACGCTGGCTGCTGCTGACCAGCCTGGGCGAGGACACCGCCGTCGGGCTTGGCACCCGGATAGGTGCCGTCCGCCTGATAGTCCTGGCGCTCGCCGTCCTCCTGGCGTCCGTGGCCACGGTGACTGCTGGTCCGGTGGCGTTCGTTGCGCTGGCCAGCCCGCGGATTGCCCGGGCCCTGACCTCCACGGTGATTCCCTCCGTGGGAGTATCCGCGCTGGTGGGCGCGATTTTCGTGCTGCTGGCCGACACCCTGTCCGCCAATGCCCTTGCTGCCCCCTTGCCGGTAGGCGTGGCCACGGCCGTGCTGGGGGCACCGTTCCTGATCCACCTGATCCTCAAATACCAGCGGAGGCTGAGTTGAACACGTCCTTGGAGCAGCAGGAGGGCCTCCGGGCCCAGGACCTCAGCCTTGGCTACGACGGCGGCAACATCATCAGCGGGCTCTCGCTGACCATTCCCAATGCCCGGGTAACGTCGATCATCGGGCCCAACGGATGCGGAAAGTCAACGCTGCTGAGGGGCCTGGGCCGGCTGCTCAGCCCCAGGTCCGGCGAGGTTTTCCTCGACGGCGCACCCCTGCGCCAGCATTCCACCCGCCATATCGCCACCCGCATCAGCGTGCTGCCGCAGACGCCCACGGCGCCGTCGGGACTCACGGTGGCGGACCTCGTTTCGCGGGGCCGGCACCCGCGGCAGAAGTGGTACCAGCAGTTTTCCGCCTCCGACGAATTGGTGGTGGAGTCCGCACTGGAAGCCACAGACATCCTGGACCTCGCCGATACGCCCCTGGAGGACCTCTCCGGCGGGCAGCGCCAGCGGGCCTGGATTTCCATGACCCTGGCCCAGGAGACGGGAATCCTGCTGCTGGATGAACCCACCACCTACCTGGACCTGGCCCACCAGGTTGACGTGCTGGAACTCGTCCGCCGGTTGAACCGCGAACACCACCGGACCGTGGTGATGGTGCTGCACGACATCTCGCTCGCGGCCCGGTACTCGGACCACATCGTGGCCATGAAGGACGGTGCCATCGTGGCGCAGGGCACCCCGGCCAAGGTCATCACCTCCGAGCGGCTGCTGGATGTATTTGGCCTGGACGCCCACGTGGTGCCGGAACCCACGGAGGGCCGCCCGCACGTCATCCCGCTGGGAACAGTAGGGGCCCCGGCGGCCGACACTGTGCCCCTGGTCAGACGTGATGCGATTCACTCGCAATAAAAGGCGATTTGGTTGAGAGTGCCGTTTCGGTTTGTGCACCATGGAAGGGCAGGGTTGGACACTTCCAGCCCTATCCATCCTGGTGACGCAATGAGGCCCACCGGTTGCCCTTGGGGGCCGCCGACGCCGCAGGGCGTGAGCAGGCCATTTCCCCGGCCCGGCCGGACCGAAACAAGGAAGTACTGAACAATGACGTTTGAAGCTGCCGAATCCGTGACGCTCAAGATCTGGGACCGCTCCACCATGGACCACACGCTGGATGCGCTCGTCGAGGATCTCTCCACCCGCCACAACACCACCAAGGGCAGCATCGCTGTCACCTGCAGCGGCCCCAACACCTTCATGCTCAGCCTGAACAGCGGCGCTGCCTAACCTCCGCCAAATCCCCCGAGCGAACCCTCGCCGGTGTGCTTGGTCACATCGCCCGAAATGGGTTGCACTCTTCCCTCGGGACCATGCACCATGGAAAGACGGGAACGCGCTTTCCCAATTGCTTGTCCTCACCGACGAGGACACGGCCGGACACCCCGGGCCGCCAGACCACAAGAAATGGAAGTTGAATAATGACGTTCGATGCCACTGATTCCGTGACCCTCAAAATCTGGGACAAGGCCACTCTCCACCACACGCTCGACTCCGCAGTCAGTGACCTCTCGGCACGGCACAACACCACCACCTGCCGCGTCGCCGTCACCTGCAGCGGCCCCAACACCTTCACCCTTAGCCTGCGCGGCGAGGACCGGGCCCTGGCGAACGCCTAGGCAGCCAGCCTCTGCTCCACGGAAGCGGCCGACGGCGGGACCTCCCGCCGTCGGCCGTTTCCGTTTAATCCGCCATGGTGCCCGCAAGGGGCGGGCCGCATACTGGACGGGTGACGGCAAGCAGATGGACTGGATTCGGCAGCCGGCGCGGACCCACGGAGGTGTGGTCTGACTGGACAGCTGCGGATGAGGCCGGGGATGCGAAGAGGGCAGCGCAGCTTGCCTCCGAGATGCTCCGGCTGGTCCCGGATTCCTTCGACGCCTGGTTCCATGCCGGACTCCTCTCAAAGGCACAGGGTGAGTGGGCGCAGAGCCTGGAACGCAATGCGCGTGCAGTTGACCTTTTTTCGTCGCGGGACGCTGAGGAGTTCGACGGCGTTAATCCGGCAGCGTGGAACCTGGGCATTGCGGCTACAGCGCTGGGCGACTGGGCAACCGCCCGGCGGGCATGGACGGCCTACGGCGTCCAGGGCCTGGGAAGCGGCTTTGAACCCATCGACGAAAATTTTGGCATGGTGCCCATCCGGCTGAACCCGGACCAGCCGTCCCTCCCCCACCAGGTCCCGCCGTCGGCCGGAGCCGCCGAGGTGGTCTGGTGCTGGCGGCGAAGCCCGGCCCATGCCGTCATCGCGAATGTCCCGCTCCCGGAATCCGGGCACAGGTGCAGGGATGTCCTCCTGCACGATGGCGAGCCGAAGGGATTCCGCCGGCTCGGCGGACAGGACGTCGCGGTGTTCGACCAGCTCAAACGGCTCGAGGACTCGGGCCTGCCCACCTGGGAAGCCAGGGTTACCGGAGCCACCACGGACGACCTCCAGGAGTTGTCCGACCAGCTGGAACAGCGGGGACTGGGCCTGGATGACTGGTCCGGGATGCGCCTCATGTGCTCGGAGTGCTCGCACGGAACTCCCGAGGAGGGACACCATCATGACCCGGCGCCGTCGGACACCGCCCGGCTGGGGCTGGCCGGCCACGAACATGAGCTGAGCGGGATCCTGCAGGCCTGGACCGGCTCCCGGCCTGCGGTGGACCTGGACCTTACGCTGCTGTGGTGACGGGGTGTCCCGCCCTCGTTTCGCTTCCGGGCCGCAAGTAAACTGGCATCACACCGGAAGCGCCACTGCAAGCATAGGGACGTGATGAGGCAGCAATCACCGGCGCAAGCCGATCTTCTGGGGCCGGAAGCAGGGAAACCGGCCCGCACGGCACTGGCCGTCATCCCCGCAGCCCTTGTATCGGCGTCGGGGTTCCTGCTCTTTGTTCGGGAGGACCGGCTCTCCGGATTCCTCCTCCTGGCGGTGGCCCTTGGCCTGGCGGGCTTCCTAAACAGGCGCCTCCTGGTCGACCTGGCGCTGATCGCGGTGGGGCTGACCGCCATGAGCCTGGTCCCCATCACCACGGACATCAGCACCGAGCACATGGCGGTGATGGGAACGGCGATGATCCTGGCCGTGGGCATCCCGTATGCCGTGTCGCGCTTCATCACCAGGGACCATGCCATCCGTTTCCCCATCAGGAGCGGGCAGCCATGGACCCGCGCCGAGAAGTGGTACCTGCCCGCCGTCCTGGTGATCGGGTACGCCCTGATGCCGGTCTACATGATCCGCACCGGCGTCTATAACAACTGGCCCGCCGTCAGTGACGTGGACGGGATAGCCAGGCTCTTCCTCGGCACCAACGTGCTGGGCATCTGGGATGAGCTGTTCTTCATCTGCACGGCTTTCACACTCTTCCGCCGGCACCTCCCCGACTGGCAGGCCAACCTGCTGCAGGCCGTGCTCTTCACATCCTTCCTGTGGGAACTCGGCTTCCATGCGTGGGCGCCGTTCTTCATCTTCCCGTTCGCCCTGCTCCAGGCCCGGCTGTTCACGGTGACGAAGTCCCTCTCCTACATCGTCAGCGTGCACCTGCTGTTCGACTTCGTGCTGTTCCTGGTGCTGATCCACGCCCACAACCGCGCGTGGATCGACATCTTCCTCTACTGATCCTGTTCCGCATGAGGGACTAGGCTGGAGCCCGGATCCGTCCGTCGGAACGGCGCGGCCGCCGGCATGCAGCGGCGAGCCGCCATAGATGATGCAGGAAGCAAATGGTGCAGGAAGCAGTTGGCCGGGACAGGCCCAAGGCGGCGACGATTTACGACGTCGCGGCGCTGGCCGGTGTTTCCCACCAGACTGTCTCCCGCTACCTGAAGGACAAAAACGCGCTCAAGCCGAGCACCCTGGAACGGGTGGAAAAGGCCCTCGCCGAACTGAGCTACACCCCTAACCTGGCTGCCCGGTCATTGCGGTCGCGGGAGCTGTACCGGGTGGTGGTCGTGGTCCCCGAGGCGTCCCTGTACTTCCCCGCAAGGATGCTCAATGGCGCGGCTGCCGCGGCCCATGCCGCCGGCTACCGGGTGGACGTGGTGGCCATGGAGGGAACAGAAGAAGCACGCAGCCGTCAGCTTCACACCCTCCTGGCGGGCGACGACATTGCCGGCATCCTTTCCTTCGTTCCCCAGCCGCAGGCCGCCGCTGCCGGCCAAGCCTCCCGTGTTCCATTGGTGGTGGCCGGGGAATACGACAACCAGATGCGCGCGCTCGGCAGCATCGCCGACGGCACAGCCGCGGCCGGCATCGTGGAACACCTGGCGTCGCTGGGGCACCGCAACTTTTTCCACGTGGCAGGTCCTGCCGGCTGGCCTTCGGCGCACAACCGCCGGGCGGTGTACGAGGACACCGTCAGGGCACTGGGACTCAACTCCCTGGGCATCAGCGCAGGTGACTGGTCGGCCTCGTCCGGTTACGAGGCTGGACTCGAGGTGGCTGCCGCAACGGACGTCACCGCGGTGGTGGTGGCGAACGATCAGATGGCCATCGGCGTCATCCGTGCATTGCACGATCGGGGCATCTCCGTCCCGGACCATGTCAGCGTGTTTGGCTGGGACGACACTCCGGAATCGAAATTCCACATACCGTCCCTGTCCACGGTGCACATGGATCTTGAGGCACTCGGTGCACGGAGCATGGCCGAGCTGACGGCACGGATCCGCGGCGAACAGCCACCCGCCAACCCCCTGGTGCTTCCGCCCATGGAACTGATCTACCGGGAATCAACAGGGCCGGTCCGCGGCTGACCCCGGGAACCAGTGCCGGGGAACCGTAACCCGGGAATCCAGGACCATACTGGGAACTGACACTCCTCACGAAAGGCGCATCATGTCCGATCCGGAGCTTGAGCTGCTGAGGCAGCGCGCCGCCCGCGGTGATTCCGATGCCGTCGATGAGCTGATCGAGCAGGCCGCCGAACGGGGGGACATGGCTGAGCTCCGCAGCCTGGCAGCCTCCGGAAGCCGGGATGCAGCCGACCAGCTGGTGGAGCTGGCCGCTGAAAGGAACGACCTGGACGAACTGCGGCGTCTTGCGGCCGGCGGCAACCCAAACGCGGCAGACGTGCTGGCGGAGATCGACAGCGAAGCGGACCCTTCCGGCTCCTGACCGCGGAGTCCGCCGCCGCTTTGTTGCGCCCCGCGTTTTGGGCAAGCTGGAACCGGCCACGTACCCTTACTTAGGCTTGCCTAAGAAGAAGGATTTCACGTGCCCACCACCTCACCAGCTCCGCGATCCCATGCCCGCTGAGACCTTCCGCGACCCCTGGGGCATTCCCCACCTGCGCGCCGGCTCGGCTCATGAGCTGGCGTTTTTGCAGGGGCAGAACGCCGCCACGGACCGGTCCTGGCAGATCGAAATGGAGCGCTGGCGGTCGGAGGGCCGGACCGCCGAACAGCTGGGCCCTGAAGGGCTGCCGTGGGACCGGTTCGCGCGCCAGGCCCGCATCGATGACACGGCACGCCGCTGCTTCGAGAACCTGGACCCGGCCACGCAGCGGTGGTGCACGGCCTACGTGGACGGCGTCAATGATGCCCTTCGCTCCGGCCGCCGGGACGCCCGCGAGTTCGGGGACACCCGCACGGCGCCCGCCGCCTGGGAGCCGTGGACTCCGCTGGGTGTTTTCCTGGTCCACCACATCCTGTTCAGCACCTTTCCCAACAAGCTCTGGCGGGACCAGGTGGCCAAGGCCCTCGGCCCGGATGCGGTGGGGCTGTTCAGCATTGAGGCGCCCGTGTGGGCCGGCAGCAACGCGTGGGCTGTTGCCGGTGGCCTGACCGCCACGGGTTCGCCCCTGGTTGCCGGGGACCCGCACCGGCTCATGGAGCTGCCGGGCGTCTACCAGCAGGTGCGGCTCGCCTGCCCGGAGTTCGACGTCGTCGGGCTGGCTTTTCCCGGCGTGCCCGGGCTGCCGCACTTCGGCCACACGGGGTCCGCGGCGTGGGCGGTCACCAATGCAATGGCCGATTACCAGGACCTCTACAGCGAGCAGCTGCGCCGGGACGGAGATGCCCTGCTGGCCCTCGGACCGGACGGCTGGGAGCCGGTGCCCGCGAACCATCAGGAGAAGATCCTGGTGCGCGGCGCTTCCGCCGATACGGTGGACATCATCGAAACTCAGCGCGGACCGGTCATTTCCGGCGGGCCCGACGGCGGCGCGCTGAGCCTGCGGACACCGTCCAGGGCAGCGGGACGGCTGGGTTTCGAGGCCCTCCTGCCGCTTTTGAGGAGCCGTTCCGCCGGTGATGTTGCGGCTGCCCTGGAAGCATGGGTGGAGCCGGTCAACTGCGTCCTGGCCGCAGATTCCGGCGGGGATGTCCGGCAGCTGGTGGCCGGCAAGGTTCCGGTGCGCAACCCGGAGAACCGGGTCCGGCCTGTTCCGGCGGAATCCCCGGACCACCAGTGGCACGGGGACTGGGTGGACCTGCCGGCGTCCCGCGTGGACAGGCTGGCCGTCAACGCCAACGACCGTGCTTCAGGCGGCGGGGACTTGACCGGCCTGGAATTCGCCCCTGCCCACCGGGCACGGCGCATCCGGCAGCTGCTCGAAGAACAGGCCGGCACCGGACTGCACAGCGCCCCGGGGATCAGCACTGCGCCTGGACTCACCGCTGACGACATGCAGCGCATCCATATGGACTGCCGGCTCGGATCCTGGCCTGCGCTGCGCCAAGTGCTGGTGGACCTGGATCTGGATCACAGCACCACCAAGCAACGCGGGGTCACTCCGCGCCCAATCCAACGCCGAAATGCGGCCGGAAGTGACCCCGCGTTGCCCCTGTCCGCCGCCGCGGCGGAACTGCGGGAGCGGCTGCTGGGCTGGGACGGACAGATGCATGCCGGCAGCACGGACGCAGCATCCTTTGCGGCGTGGCGGTCAGCGCTGGTGGTGGCCTTGGCCGGGACTCCCCTGCTGGCACCGCTCGCCGCGCCGGCCGGGCACTCTCCCCTGTTCGCGCCGTGGCTGAACCCGGTGGCAAGGGTGGGCTTCGCGCTCGAAACCATCCTCGCCACAGGGGCCGCCTTCGGGATCGATGTCCCTGCCGCGGTGAGCCAGGCGCTTGAGGTGGCGGCAGCGGCGCCGTCGTCCGCTGCCTGGGGAGAAACCCACACCGTGCTGCCGCTGCATGCCGCGGCGGACTACCCGGCGACGGGTGCCGCTGCGCCCGCCGTTCCGCCCACCGCCCTGTCCGGGGACACCGGCTGCGTGCTGTGCACGGAAAGCCTGCCGGGGGTCACGGACGCCTCGTTCCGCGGACCGGTGGCCCGCTATGTGTGGGACCTTTCGGACCGGGCGAAAAGCCGGTGGATCGTGCCGTTCGGTGCGTCCGGCAACCCTGCCGATGACAACTTCCTCAGCCAGATGCAGCTGTGGGCCGCCGGCGAACTTCTCCCCGTCATCACCGACTGGGACCAGCTCACGAAGGAGAACCATGACCAGCACTGACACCGCCCTTCCGTACGCCGACCGGGAGGCCGTTTACGAGGAGGACCTTCCGGGGCTGGGCCGGCTGCGGCTGCTCCGCCTGGCGCCGGAGGAAGACGCGGACCTGATCCATGGCTGGGTGCGCGAGGATCGGGCCCGGTTCTGGGGCATGAACGGACTGGACCGGGACGAAGTGCGGGACATCTACCTGTTCCTGGAAAGCCTGGACACGCACCACGGATACCTGATGACGGTGGACGGCCAGCCGGCCGGCATCTTCCAGACCTATGAGCCCCTGGAAGATCCGGTGGCGGAGGCCTACCCGGCACGGGCTGAGGACGCCGGCCTGCACCTGCTGCTGGCCCCGGCCGCACGCCCGGTCCCCAACTTCACGCCCACCCTGCTGTCCGGCCTGGTCCGGTTCCTGTTCTCGGATCCGGCCAAGGACCGGGTGGTGGCGGAGCCGGACGCTAGGAACAGCAAGGCGATCGGGCGCTTCGTGGCGTTCGGGTTTGAGGCCGGTCCCACGGTCCAGCTGGCCGAAAAGGAAGCGCGGCTGGTGTTCCTGACCCGGGAAAAGTTCGAAGCACGTCCGGCCGGGTAGGGCCCGGCCAGGGCCCTACTCTTCGCCGCTGTCCTTTGCTTCCAGGTACTTGGCCATGGCCTCGCAGGCCTGGTTCCAGCGTGCGTTCATCGCGTGCCGGCTCAACGGGGCGAACATTCCGTCGAGGACTTTCTCCACTGCGTCGTATGCGGCATCCAGGGCTCTTTCCTGCGCCGCCGGGCTGTAATAGTTCATGACAGTGATTCGTTGTGGCTGGCGGCTCGGATGGCGGAATACCGGGCCGTTTAGCCGGCCGGCCGGAGCGAGGTGATCATCCGCCGGATGTTCTGGTATTCGGTGGTGTCCATGTACTTCCGGGCCTGTTCTAGGTACGGCAAGGACTCGCTGCCGGGGGTCCTGTTGTTGTCCGGGTTGTAGAAGGCACCGAACATGGCGGCGGTGGGCGGCCACGTGAAGAAATGGAAGATGGGGCAGGCAGTGTCGCCGGTGGGAGCCTCAACTGTGGTGATGCCGTAAGCGGCAGCCGGGGTATCGGCCGGGCCGGGAGCGGTGGCGTCGCCGCGGGTTTCAAAGACGTACCGGGGCACATCCCCGTTCTGGGCCAGGGCCGGCATCTGCTGCGACTCAAACTCGGAGAAGGGGTACTTCTCCATGCAGGTGGATCCCGTGGCCATGTTGGTCCGCAGCGTGGCCAGTGGCCGGCCCGCTTCGTTGGTCACCTCGGCGAAGGCCCCGCCGCCTTCGGGCAGCTCCCCGGCCGGGTCCCGCACGCTCCACGCGGGCGGAAGGTCGAAGGCCAGCTGCCCGTCCGCCGTCGTGAATGTCTTCCAGGCCGCCTTGGTGGCTGTGGCGGTGGCTGAAGGTTCCACGGTGGCGGTTGCGGTGGCCGTCTGCACGGGCGACGGCGAGGCAGACGGCGGCGCGGTAGTGACGGACGGGGTGGGGGCAGTGCTCGTCGCCGCCGGCGTGGTGGCCGTGGGCTGCCCTGCCTGCGGGCCGCACCCGGCAACCGCAACACCAACCAGGATCAATGCGGGAAACAGACCGCGGGACCTTCTCATCACACCCTCCCAGGGTACGAAAAACCTGTCCCTTCATTGTGGAACCGCGGGCGCACGAAGGACCAGAAACCGCTGGATTGCCGCCCAACCGTTGCGGCGAATAACAAAACTGTTCCCGGCCCCATGCAGACGGCGGGCCGGTCCCACAAGGAACCGGCCCGCCGTCGCGATGTCCGTGTTACAGGGTGGCGGCGTCGATCACGAAGCGGTACCGGACGTCCGAGGCCAGGACGCGCTCGTAGGCGTCGTTGATCTTGTCCGCGGGGATCACCTCGACCTCCGCACCGATGCCGTGGGCGGCGCAGAAGTCCAGCATCTCCTGGGTTTCGCGGATGCCGCCGATCATGGAACCGGCGAAGGAGCGGCGGCCCGTGATCAGCGCGAAGGCGTTGACCGGCAGCGGCTCGGCGGGGGCGCCGACGTTCACCAGGGCCCCGTCGAGGGTCAGCAGCTGGAGGTAGGAGCTGATGTCGATCGAGGCGCTGACCGTGTTGATGATCAGGTCGAACGAGCCGGCGAGCTGCTCGAAGGTGGAGGGGTCGCTGGTGGCGTAGTAGCCGGTGGCACCCAGGCGCAGCCCGTCCTCCTGCTTCTTCAGCGACTGGGAGAGGACGATCACGTCGGCGCCCATCGCGGACGCGAGCTTGACGGCCATGTGCCCAAGTCCGCCCAGTCCCACGACGGCTACCTTCTTGCCCGGGCCGGCGCCCCAGCGGTGCAGCGGAGAGAACGTGGTGATGCCGGCGCAGAGCAGCGGCGCGGCGACGTCGAGCTCGATGCCTTCGGGGATGCGCACCACGAAGTCTTCGGTGACCACCACGTGCGTGGAGTAGCCGCCCTGGGTGATGGTCCCGTCGCGGTCAACGGCGCCGTAGGTGCCCACCATGCCGTTGAGGCAGTACTGCTCCTCGCCCTTGACGCAGTTGGCGCACTCGCGGCAGGAGTTGACCATGCAGCCAACGCCCACCCGGTCGCCCACGGCGTGCTTGGTGACGGCGGAACCCACCTCCGTGACAACGCCGGCGATTTCGTGCCCGGGAACCAGCGGGTACTGCTGCAGGCCCCAGTCGCCGCGGACGGTGTGGATGTCCGAGTGGCAGATGCCGGCGAACTTGATCTCGATCAGGACGTCGTGGGGGCCGACGGGGCGGCGCTCGATGGTGGTTGAAACGAGGTCCTCTGTGGCGGACGGGGATGCATAGGCCTTGACGGTGGTCATGGTTCTCCTGTGGTTCTTTGGGGGATAACGAAATGCTACAGGGGTTCATTAACATCAAACCCGCTGTTGGGGTGCCCGGCGAGGGCCCTGCTGTAACGGGTTATGGCAGAACCCCTTTAGCGGGTCGGGCCAGGACGAGGAGGCCGAGCAGGGACAGCAGTGCCCCGCCGATCATGAGCAGCGCCATGGGGACGGCCGTCCCGGTGCCGCCCAGCCCGGCAATCGGCGCGACGACGCCTGCGGTGGTCCACTGGACAAGTCCGAGTACCGCCGAGCTGGTGCCGGGGTGTTCGGGCACCTCCGCCGAGGCGAGGGCGCCGCCGTTGGTGTTGATCAGGCCCTGCGCCACCATGAGGGCGAAGAAGCTGCCCATCGCCACCAGCAGCGGCGTGGCCCACCATAGGGCTCCGGCCAGCATGGCCACCCCGGCGGCAAGGGCGATGACCTGGCCTGTGAGGATGACGCGGCGGGTCGGCACGCGCCCGGCCAGGCGCGCCGAGACCAGCGCGGCGATGGTCATGCCGCCCGCATTCGCGGCGAAGACGATCGAGTACGCCACGGGCGAGAGCCCGTTCATGTTCTGCAGGATGAATGCTGACGTGGCCACGTAGGCGAACAGGGCAATAAAGGCCGACGACGCCACCACGACGTAGCCGACAAAGCGGCGGTTTGAGAGGACGGCCTTCGCCGCGCCGCCGAATTCCCCCAGCCCGCCTGCGTGCCGCTTTTCCGGCGGCAGCGTCTCCGGAACGATGAACAGCGCGCAGAGGGTCATCAGGATGCCGAGGGCGGCCAGCGACCAGAACGTCATCCGCCACCCGGTCAGCTGGAGGATGACCGCGCCGAGGAGGGGGCTGATGATGGGTGCCACGCCGCCTATTCCCATCACCAGGTTGAGGACGCGGACCAGCTGCGGTCCATGGGCCAGGTCCACGATGACGGCCCGGCCGATGACCATGGCCCAGCCGCCGCCGAAGCCCTGCAGGAACCGGGCCAGCATCAGGATCCCGACGTCGGGTGCGGTGGCACAGGCAATGGACGCCGCTGCCATCAGGACGGTGCCCGCCACCAGCGGCAGCCCGCCGGCCGCGCTGGTCGCTGAAAGGGCCGCCCACCAGCTGTCCAAGCCCCATGCCGGCGAAGAACGTGGTCAGCGTCAACTGAACAGCGGACGCGGTGGTGCCGAACTCCTCCGACACCTGCGGGAAGGCCGGAACGTACATGTCGGTGGCCAGCGGCGCCACGGCTGTCAGGAAGATGACCGTGGCAACCAGGGCGGCAGGCACGGCACCGGGCGCTGGCCGGAGGCCGTCCGGGGCGTTCGTGACGCTTGCGCGCATGCGGTGGTGCTCCATCCGGTGGTGGCAAAGGGGGACTGTTCCATCAAAGCGGCTGCCGGGAAACGTAGCGAGGGTCCTGCCGTAACTGGTTCTGGCAGACCCTCCTTACGGCTTTCGGTTTCGTCGTAACGTGTCCCTATGGATAACCGAGCCGAGGTACGACAGTTCCTTTCGACCCGCCGTGGACGGATCACACCCGAGCAGGCGGGACTGGAACCATACGGCGGGCGGCGGCGGGTGCCGGGACTGCGGCGTGAGGAAGTGGCGCGGCTGGCCGGGGTCAGCGTGGACTACTACACGAGGCTGGAGCGCGGAAACCTCACGGGAGTGTCCGACAGTGTGCTGGACGCCATCGCGCGGGCACTCGAGCTGGACCGCGCGGAACATGACCACCTCTACGACCTCGCCCGGGCGGCCAACACATCGGGACGCAAACGGGCTGCGAGCGCCGGCGGCTCTGCCCCGTCAGGGGTGCGGCCGGAGCTGCAGTATCTCCTGGACACCATTACGGGGGCGCCGGCCTTTATCGGGAACAACCGGTTGGACGTTGTGGAGGCCAACACCCTGGGCTATGCGTTGTACTCGGACATGTACCGCGGCACGGCCCGGCCGGCGAACCATTCCCGGTTCATCTTCCTGGACCCCCGGGCACACGATTTCTACACCGACTGGGACCGGGCGGCCAACGTGAACGTGGCCATCCTGCGCCGGGAAGCGGGCCGCAGCCCGCACGACAAGGGCATCGCCGAGCTGGTGGGCGAACTTTCCATGCGCAGTGACGAATTCCGGACCCGCTGGGCAGCCCACAACGTCCGGCGGCACTACGCCGGAACAAAGATCTTCAAGCACCCGGTGGTGGGCCTGCTCGAACTGAACTACCAGGTCCTGGGCCTGGAGGAGGACCCGGGCCATACCCTCACGGTCTACCCTGCCACGCCGGGCAGCCCCTCGGACGAGGCCCTGAAACTCCTGGCGTCCTGGGCTGCCACGGAGAACATTGTCGAGGCAGCCCTGGCCCACGCCCGGAGCTAGCCGGAAGGTTAGTCTGGCAGACCGATACCGGTGTACTGTTCCAGCCGGTCCAGCAGTTCGGCCCTGAACGCTTCGCTGCCCACCGCCGGGTGCGATTTCCGCCGCTGCTGGTGGAACCAGTACCCGCCTGAACCTGCAGCGTTGTCCGCGTCCAACGCGAGCCATACCTGGGTGGCATGACCCAGTTCCAGGTCATCCGGTGCGCCCGGGCCGCCCATCCGCGTCGGGACCCAGCCGGGATCCACCGCGTTGCTGGCGACGTCCGGCCAGCGCACCGCCACCGCCGCCGCGAGTGCGGTGACGTACAGCTTGCTGTCCGAGTAGGCGCCCGGCCGGCCGGTTGCATCCGCCCAGTCCACCGTGGCGAGGTCCGTGGAGCCGGAGCGGTGCATGCCGCTGCTGAGATAAACGATCCGGTGCGGCCTGCCTATGACGGCGGTCATGACATACGGCGCAACCGTGTTCACGCTGATGATGTGCGGGCCACGGTAGACGCCGGCGTTGTGGATGACCGCGTCGAAGGGGCCGAAGGACTCGGCCTCCTCCGCAACCCTTATGGCCTCTGCGGGGTTGGCGAGGTCGCCGGACACCGCGCCGCGGGCCTGGTCCCGCAGCCCGGACACATCGTCCAGCCGTGATTCGCTCCTGGCGTGCAGCACCACCTCGTGGCCCAGCCGGATCAGTTCCTTCGCGGTATTCAACCCAAGCCCGCCGGCGGAACCGGTAATCAGTACCCTGGCCATGCCACTACTCAACCAGAGGCACTGCGAGGATCCGGTCATCCCCGGGCTCCGGGTCACCCCGGCCGTCGGTGTTGTTGGTCAGGAACCACAGCTGACCGTCCGGAGCCAGCGCGACATCACGGATCCGACCGTACTCACGGCTGTAGTGCTCGGTGGACGTGGTGGGGTCGGAGACGGGGACCGACCGAAGGACCTGTCCCCGAAGGTTGGCGATGAACAGGGTTCCGCCGGCATGCGCCATCCCGCTGGGACTGGCGGCACCGGTTTGCCACTGCTGCACGGGATCCACAAAGCCCTCCCTGCCGGCGATCCCCTCGACGGTGGGCCAGCCATAGTTGGCGCCGGCGGTGATGATGTTCAGCTCGTCCCAGGTGTTCTGCCCGAATTCGGTGGCGAACATGGTTCCGTCGTCCGCCCACGCTAATCCCTGCGGGTTCCGGTGCCCGTAACTGTAGGTCAGGGAGCCCGGGAACGGGTTATCGGCCGGAACATCGCCCTCGGGGGTCATCCGCAGGATCTTGCCGGCCAGTGATTCCCGGTCCTGGGCGCTGTCGCGCTGTTGCGCGTCCCCTGCCGTCACGTACAGCATGCCGTCGGGACCAAAGGCGATGCGGCCGCCGTCGTGGGTACTTGCGGCGGGAATCCCGTCAAGGAGTGTCTGCGGCTGTCCCAGGGCCAGCGATCCCGCCGTGCCGGTGATGGGGAAGCGCTGGACCCGGTTGCCGTCCTCCGCCGTCGAATAGACGTACAGGTCTCCCCCGCTGCCCACGGCCAGGCCCAGCAGCCCTGCCTCGCCCCGGTCCGCCACGCCCTCGACCGTCCCGATGGACCGCGAGGAACCATCCGCGGCGAGTTCGAGGATGCGTCCGCTGTTCCGCTCGCTGACCAGCGGCGTGCCGTCGCGGAACACCACGGACCACGGGGCCTGGAGGTCCGTTGCCACAGGCCGGGGTTCGCCGCCGATGGTGCCGGCCGCCGTCCTGGTGGGTTCGCTGGGCTGTTCGGATGTGGGTGGTGGAGATGCAGGTGGCCCGGACGGAACCGGGGCGGATGACGCCGGGGCAGGGGACGTGCTGGACGGCGGCGCGGGCGGTGCCGTGCAGCCTGCCAGCAGGATGCCTGTCCCGAGGGCAGCTGCCGTAAGGGCCCAATGGCGCATGTACTTCTCCTAACGACTCGTTCCAGTCACATTAACCCCCGTTGCGCATCGTGGCGCCAGGTTGCCCGGTTTGTCCCCCGGATGGCGCCATAAGTAGCGCCGTTTCCTTCCGTTTCGCTTCCGTTGCGAGGTGCTGGCCATCGCCCTGCAGCCCGTGCTTAGGTGTTTCCACGGCACACGCCAGGCCAAGCGCAACACCAACTGACAGTGAACAGGAGGACCGATGCCGCATCCATCCAGCAGCCCGCAAGGCACCCGCACTTTCGGTCCGTGTTGCCTCCGCCGAATGTGCACCTCATCCCTGGTTTCGACAAGCTCAACCACCAGCCGCTGACCCAGCACCGCAACATCACAGCACCACCGCCACAGCGTCCGACGGCGGCCCGCACCTCCTTCCCTTTTCCCGGCTGTCCGGGTCCCCTGGCGCTTCGTCGCGCCCTGATTCCCGCATACCGTCCCTTCGAAAGGCACAGCATGTCCCCCGCTGCATCCTCCCCGCCCCAACAGTCCTCCAACCGTGCTTTCAGCCGGCGGCGCGCCCTGGGCGCACCCCTGGCGATTCCCGCCGTCGGGCTCCTGACGGCCTGCGGCGGAACCGCCACCGCCGGCAACCCCACCAGCCAGGCGTCCTTCGCCCCGCTCGCCACGTCCGTTCCCGCCGGAACCACCATCACCGTGGGTGATCCCAGCATCCGGGTTGCCCTGGAACTGTCCGGCCTGATCAAGGACCTGGACGGCATCAACGTGGAGTTCGCCAACATCTCCGGCGGCCCGCAGACCACCGAAGCCTTCCGGGCCAACGCCCTGGACGTCGGCTCCGTGGCGGACATCCCGCCCATCCATGCCACCTGGACAGGGCTGGACGTCCGGATCATCGCCAGCGCCTACCGTCAGGACGCCGTGAACCACCCACTGTACGAACTCGGCGTCGCCCCCGGCTCCGGGATCACCAAACTGGAGGACCTGCGCGGCAAGAAGCTGGCCTACAGCCCGGGCCAGGCCCAGGGCGCCCTGGTCCTGCGGATCCTGGAAAAAGCCGGGCTCGCCCAGGACGACGTGAAGCTCATCGAACTGCCCAGCACGGGCGACGCCTACTCCTCGGCGCTGTCCAGCAAGCAGGTTGACGCAGCGCCGCTGGGCGGCGTCCAAATCAAGCGGTACCTCGCCAAGTACAAGGCCGACGGCGCCACCACCCTCCGCCACGGCCTCCGCGACGACCCCGGCCACCTGTACTCCCCCGCCAAGGTCCTCGCCGATCCCGCCAAGGCCGCCGCGCTGGCCAAGTACGTCGAAGCCTGGGGCAAAGCCCAGCGCTGGATCGAGGACCACCCCAAGGAATGGCTCGAAGGCTACTACATCAAGGACCAGGGACTCTCCGCGGAGGATGGCCAGTACCTGATCGACGCCGCCGGCAAACGGGACGTCCCCACCACCTGGACCGAAGCGATCGAACGGCACCAGCAGACCATCGATTTGCTGGCCCGGGAGCAGAAGAAGCCGCAGCTGAAGGCGGCGGACCTCTACGACACCCGCTTCGAGGCCATCGCCGGCACCGCCTTCGCGGCGGCCGGCAAGGATGGTGAAGCGTGAGCGCCGCCCCGGTCCTGGAACGTCCCGCCGTCGAACCCCACCTGGACCCGGCGCTGGCGGCATGCGAGGACGTGCGGCCCACCGGCAGGAGGCTGGGTCCCGGACGACGGCGGCGCCTGGCCTGGCTGCTGGGCCCCGCCGCCCTGCTGGCGCTGTGGACAGTAGCCTCGGCAACAGGGCTGCTGGACCCGCGCATCCTCTCCGAACCCTGGACCGTCGTGGCCACTGCCGGTGAACTCCTTGCGGACGGCAGGCTGCAGGAAAACCTCGCCATCTCCGCCCAGCGGGCCGGTTTGGGGTTGTTCTTCGGCATCGTGGTCGGCGCCCTGCTGGCCCTCGTGTCCGGGCTGAGCCGCGTAGGTGAGGCACTGATCGACGGGCCGGTGCAGATCAAGCGCGCCATCCCCGGCCTCGCCCTGATTCCGCTCCTCATCCTGTGGTTCGGCATCGACGAGACCATGAAGGTCCTCACCATCACCCTGGGCGTCTTCGTCCCCATCTACCTGCAAACCCACGCCGGCCTGCGTGGCACCGATTTGCGCTACGTCGAGCTCGCCCAGACCGTGGGGCTCAGCCGCGCAGCGTTCATCCGCAAGGTGGTTCTTCCCGGCGCCCTGCCCGGGTTCTTCCTTGGCCTCCGCTTCGACCGTCACCGGAGCCTGGGTGTCCCTGGTGGTGGTTGAACAGATCAACGCCACCAGCGGCATCGGCTACATGATGGAGCTCGTCCGCACCTATGGCCAAACCAACATCATTGTTCTCGGACTGGCCGTCTACGGCATCCTCGGCCTGCTGTCCGACGGCGCCGTCCGCTTCCTCGAACGAAAGGCCCTCTCATGGCAGCGCACCCTGGCGGGCTGACCGCCGTCGCAGGCAACGCAGTTTCGGTCCGGAACCTGATCCGCGGCTTTGGCCCGAAAGGCGTCCTGAACGGCGTGGACCTGGACATCGCCCCCGGCGAGTTCGTGGCCCTCCTCGGCCCCAGCGGCTGCGGCAAAAGCACCCTGCTCCGGGCCCTCGCCGGGCTGGACCACGACGTGAAAGGCAGCGGCGTCATCACCGTCCCGGAGCGCGTGTCCGTGGTCTTCCAGGATTCGCGGCTGCTGCCCTGGGACAGCGTGCTGGGCAACGTCACCCTGGGCCTCCGGGAGCACGACGCCGAGTCCCGGGCACGCAAGGCCCTCGCCGAAGTGGGGCTCGCCGGCCGGGAAAAATCCTGGCCCCACGAGCTTTCCGGCGGCGAGCAGCAGCGCGTGGCGCTGGCCCGGTCGCTGGTCCGCGAGCCGCAGCTGCTGCTGGCCGACGAGCCCTTCGGCGCGCTCGACGCCCTCACCCGCATCAAGATGCACGGGCTGCTCCAGGACTTGGTGGCCCTGCATCGCCCGGCCGTCCTGCTGGTGACCCACGACGTGGACGAAGCCATCGCCCTCGCGGACCGGATCGTGGTGCTGGACCACGGCCGCGTTGCCACCGTCCGCACCGTAACGCCGGACGTCAGCACCGCGGTGGATGCCGCCGGCCACGAAGCCCTGCGCCGCGACCTCCTTGCCGACCTTGGCGTCGTCGGCACCAGCCACTGACCCTCCCGACCCGAAGGACCATCCCATGACTTCCGAAAACCCCTCCCGGAACCGCCCGCTCCACCTCAACGCCTTCCTGATGAGCACCGGGCACCACGAGGCATCCTGGCGGCTGCCCGAAAGCGACCCGCACTCCAGCACGGACATCGAGCACTACAAAAAGCTCGCCCGGACCGCCGAGCGCGGCAAGCTGGACTCGATTTTCTTCGCCGACTCCCCCGTGCTCTTCGGCGAGGTGGGCCGGCGCCCCTCGGGCAAGCTTGAGCCCACCGTGCTCCTTACAGCCATCGCCGGCGCCACCGAGCACATCGGACTGATCGCCACCGCCTCCACCACCTACAATGAACCCTTCAACCTGGCCCGCCGGTTCGCATCCGTGGACTGGGCCAGCGGCGGGCGCGCGGGGTGGAACGTGGTCACCACAGCAGGCCCGGACGCCGCACGCAACTTCGGTGTGGACGACCAGCCCGCCCACGCCGTCCGGTACGAACGTGCCGCCGAGTTCATCGAGGTGGCGCAGAAGCTGTGGGACAGCTGGCAGGATGACGCAGTGCCCGCGGACAAGGCCGAGGGCGTGTGGGGCGATGCCGACAAGATCCGCGTGATTGACCATGAGGGCAAGCACTTCAAGGTCCGGGGACCGCTCAACGTGCCCCGCTCGCCGCAGGGCCACCCGCTGATCGTCCAGGCCGGCTCGTCGGAGGACGGCAAGGACCTCGCCGCACGCTACGCGGACGCCGTCTTCACCGCCCACCAGACGCTCGCGGATGCACAGGCCTTCTACCGGGACCTCAAAAAGCGCACCGCCGCCGTCGGACGCGATCCCGAAAGCATCAAGATCCTGCCGGGCATCGTGCCGGTCATCGGGGCAACGGAAGCGGAAGCCCAGGAGCTGGAACGCGAACTGGACCGGCTGATCAAGCCGGAATACGCGCGGATCCAGCTGGCCAAGACCCTGCGGGTCTCCCCGGAGGACCTGCCCCTGGACCGCCAACTGCCGGACAACCTGCCCAGCGAGGACGAGATCGAGGGTGCCAAGGGCCGCTACACGCTGATCGTCCAGCTGGCCCGCCGCGAAAAGCTTACGGTCCGTCAGCTGATCGGACGCCTGGGTGGCGGCCGCGGCCACCGCACCTTCACCGGCACCCCGGTCCAGGTTGCGGACGCCATCCAGGAATGGTTCGACGGCGGCGCGGCGGACGGCTTCAACATCATGCCGCCGGTGCTGCCCTCGGGGCTGGAGACGTTCGTGGACCAGGTGGTGCCCATCCTCCAGGAACGCGGCCTGTTCCGCACCGAATACACCGGCAGGACGCTGCGGGAACACTACGGGCTGGAGCGCCCGGCCAACCGCTACGCCGGCTCGGGTGCCGGGGAACTGGCATCCATCGGATCGGCGTTCTAGCGGGCGGAAGGTTCGACGGCGGCGCCCCGGCGGGTGCCGCCGTCACCGTCGTCTCCTTCCGCGGCTTCCGGTGGCTGGGGCTTGTAGACCCACGCCACCAGCACCACCGAGATGATCATCAGCAGGAACCAGGCCACCAGCTTCTCCAGGCCCACGGGGTGCCAGCCGTCCACCTGGCTCGGGTACAGCCAGGCGCCGGACCAGGTGGCGATGTTCTCGGCGATCCAGATGAACAGCGCCACCAGCAGGAACGCGATGACCAGCGGCATGCGGAACTGCTTCCGGAACACGCGGAAGTGCATCACGCACCGGCCGTAAATGACCACGACGGCGGCAAGCAGCACCCAGCGCAGGTCCCAGATGTAGTGGTGGGTGAAGAAGTTGGCGTAGATGGCCGCGCCCATTATTGCCGTGATCCAGCGCCGCGGATAGCTGGCGAACCGCAGGTCGAACAGCCGGTAGACGCGGACCATGTAGGAGCCCACCGCGGCGTACATAAAGCCGCTGAAGAGCGGCACCGCCCCGATCCGCAGGAAGCCTTCGGCCTCGTAGGACCAGGAACCGACGTCGGTCTTGAACAGCTCCATCACCGTGCCCACCAGGTGGAACAGGATGATCACCCGCAGTTCACGGAGGGTCTCGAGCTTGAAGGCGACCATCAGGACCTGGATGGTGACGGCGGCGAGCGTCAGGAAGTCGTTGCGGGCCAGCGCCGCCGTGTCCGGGTACCAGAGGCGGGCCGCCATGAGGACCGCGAGGAGGGCGGCACCGAAGATGCAGGCCCAGCCCTGTTTGAGGCCGAAGACGATGAACTCAGTGAACTTTGCTGTAAGACCGCCGGCCGGGGCCTTGGCCAGGAAGCGGCGGGCCCGTTCGTCGATCCGCTGCTCTACCTGGGTGGAACTACGCACGTACTCCCTGACGCTGGGCGGACTGTCGGTTCTTGCGGAGGTCTTTATCCAGCTCGCCCAGGCAGTAGTCCTTGAACCAGTGCCTGATCCGCCGCGGAAGTTTGGGGTAGGTGAGGGCGAGGACGCGCATGGTGCGGTCGAAGTGGCGCTGGTGGCGGCCGCTCCAGGGCAGGCCGAAGTCCTGCCGGACGTGCGGGGGCAGGAACCCGGCGGTGAGGAACCTGGCGGGCGGAATGATGGCGCGGTACCAGAGCGCCGTGTGCTTCGGGAACAGCAGGCCGCGGCCCACGCGCACCCCGCCGGCCTCCGCGCGGAGGGTGGAGATGCGCTGGTCCCAGTACCGGCGGAAGGCCTCCCGGTCCTCCGGCCACATGTCCGGCGGAAGCTGCAGGGCTGTGCCGATCCTCGCATAGTCGCGGTACATCGCATCGGCTGACTCGTCGTCGAGCGGGCCGTAGATCTTTTCGATGATGGTGATCGCTGTGTCGTACAGCGTGGCCACCACCCAGAGCTGGAGTTGGGGGTCGTAGGCGTTGTACCCGGCAGATTCTTCGTTATCGGCCCGGCGGACCGGAACATGCGCCCGGTTCACACGGCGGCGGACCTCGTTCACCTGCTCGTCTGTGCCGTACACAATGGCGTAGACGTACGTCAGTGTTCCCTTAAGCCGATTGACCGGCCGCCCCACGAACGTGCTGTGCTCATCAACGCCGCGGCCCACGGCAGGGTCGGCAAGCTGCAGAAGGAGGGCCCGTCCCGCACCGGCGAGCAGGATGCCTTCTCCGCCGTAGTCGGCCATTCCTCGCACCATCTCAACAGGGTACCGGAGGAGCCAAAGAAGGGGCGACGGCGGAACTTCCCGCCGTCGCCCCTTCTCCTGGCTGTTTACTGTCAGGCCTTGTGTACTTCGAGGTCCTCGAGGGACTTGCCCTTGGTGTCTGTGGACAGGAAGGTGGCCACGGCGGCGACGAGGCAAATGCCGAACGTGATGAGCCCGATGACCACGGGAACGTTGGCTGAGCCGGGAGGAGCCACGGCGGTGAAGATGCTCGGGAAGAAGGATGCGATCATGAGGCCGACGTTCTGTGACACCGCGAAGCCGGTCACCCGGATCCGCATGGGGAACTGCTCCTGGAAGAAAGTGGCAAACGTCGAGTTCCACATCTGGAAGAAGATTCCCTGGACGATCACAACGCTGACGAAGACCAGGAACAGGCTCCTCTGGTCAATCGCCCACAGGTAGCCGCCCGCGGCCAGGCCGCCGCCGAGTCCGCCGGCCACCATCAGCACCCGCCGGCCGATCTTGTCGGACAGGGCGCCGAACATCGGGATGGTCACTACTGCGGCGATGTTGGCCACGAGGGTCACCCACAGGAACTCGCTGCTGGAGAAGCCGATGCCGTAGCCCTCCTGGGTGGCATAGGAGACACCGAAGATGAGGGTGGCCATGCCGATCACGTTGGTGAACGTCATGATGACGCACAGGATCATGACCCGCGGGTGGGTGCGCAGGAGGTCGAGGAGCGGGAACCTGCGCTTCGCCGCAGCGCTGTCGGACTGCGCCAGGTAGGCCGGCGGCTCCTGGACCCGGCGGCGGATGATGTACCCGGCGAGGATCACGAAGGCGCTGAGCAGGAACGGAATGCGCCAGCCCCAGGTCTGGAACTGGTCGGCAGGAAGAAGGGCAGCCAGCGGAAGCAGCACGCCGGTGGCCAGGATGGAGCCCACCTGCGTGCCCTGAAGGCTGAAGCTTGCGAAGAAGCCGCGCCGGGCATCAGGCGAATGCTCCACGATCATGGCGCTGGCGCCGCCGAGTTCGCCTGCCACCGCAAACCCCTGCACCAGGCGGAGGATCACGAGGAGGACGGGGGCGAGGATGCCCACCTGTCCGTACGTGGGCAGGAGCCCGACGGCGAACGTCGCGAAGCCCATGAGCAGCATGGCCAGGACAAGCACGTTCTTGCGCCCGTGCTTGTCGCCGTATGCCCCCAGGACAATGGCGCCGACGGGGCGGGAGACGTAGCCCACCGCATAAGTCGCCAGTGAGGCGATGATCGCGACAGTGGGGTTTTCGGACGGGAAGAAGATGGCGGGGAAGATGAGCGTGGCGGCAAGGCCGTACAACGCAAAGTCGTAGTACTCAAGGGCGCCGCCGATCCAGCCGCTCATTGCGGCCCTCTTCGGATCCCTGCCCCCGGTACCGGTTGTGAGGCCGGGTTGGGCATGCACGGTGGGCGTTATGCTCATGCGCTGATTTCCTTCGTCTTCGTTGGCAAGGAACCGGAGTGCTTCCATTCCGGATTGTCTTGGTGACCGCGGGCCGCTGGTGGAGTCGTCGTCATCCTCAAGGGGCCGGGATGCGCGTCACTTTTTGAATCGTTTCACTTGATTATAGGCAGTGTTGCCCGTCACGTCAAAGCAAAGGGAAAGCGGATTCCGGACTGGGAACACCCCTCGACCGCACACGGCACCGTACCTAGACTTGAAGCGCTGGGACTAATGCGCCGGGGAGCCCTTGACCGGGGGCGGCGTCATTCGCGGCCCGCCCCTTCAGCTCCTCGTCATCATCTTCCGGCGGCATCATGAAAACGTCCGTGGAGACTTGCTGTCCAGGGATTCACTGCAGGAAATGACCAGGACCGAGGCAATCCCGCTCTTCGGCCTGGGTCTTCGGAAGTGGAACCAGGGTTGCGGCGACGACCACCGATACGGCGGCGCCGGCGGATTCTGGACCTACCGCACAGCATCGGTGGCAAGCACCGACGGTCAATACCAGGCCACCATTACGCTCATCCCGCCACCGATGCCTACGCCCCTCGAGGACCCCGAGACTGCAGACAAACTCAACCTGTGGGACGACCAGATGGCCTCAGCACTCCAGGAGACCCTGAACCGGCTCTGCCCGTAAGAAGGGGGCGGGCTTCATCAGTGCCAGGAACCCGTGTGCACGAGCGTTTACCGGTGTTGGTCCACGAGAACTGGGTTGCCGTCCGGGTCCACGATGATAAAGCTCGCCGGGCCCGTGGTTCCTTTGTCCGCTCCGGCAACGAATTCCTCCTTCAACTCCAGGCCAACGACGAAGAAGAAGATCGCGAGCAGCCCATCAGCCGCCCATGCACCGACGCTGAGGTTCAGGTGGAGGAATTCGGGACCGAAGGAGAAAGGCCTCTCTCGAGGGGAAACGGGTACGAAAACACTTGGTTTTCCCGGTTCGGTTGGCTGGACCCCTTACGGTTCGATGAGCCCGGTGCGGATGGCAAATCTTGTAAGGTCCAGCCTGTCGCGCAACCCCAGCTTTTGCAGGACGTTGGCCCGGTGGCGATCAACGGTTTTGATGCTGATCGTGAGGATTTCGGCGATCTCCTTGGTGGAGTTACCTTCTGCGATGAGCTTCGTAATCTGTTCCTCACGGGGCGTGAGGATGCTGTTCGGCATCCGGTCGCCGCGGCGGTCGCGCTCCAGGTAGTCGCGGATGAGTGCGGTGACCGCGCCGGGGTAGAGGAACGACTCCCCGCGCATCGCCGCGCGGCAGGCCTCGATGAGGTCGCGGTCAGCGACCGACTTGAGCACATAACCCGAGGCCCCGGCGCGCAGCGCTTCGAAGAAGTATTGCTCGTTGTCGTACATCGACAGGATGAGGATCCGCACGTCGGGTGCGCTCTGCGATATTTGCCGTGCCGCCTGGATACCGGTCATCTGTGGCATGGCGATGTCGAGGACCGCGAGGTCCACCCCGCCCGCGTTCGCGGCGGCGACGGCTTCGGTGCCGTTAGCGGCCTCAGCCACGACGGTGAGGTCGGGTTCCGCGTCGAGGATCATGCGAAGGCCGCGCCGGACCAGGGCATGGTCGTCGGCGAGCAGGATGCGAGTGGGTTCGCCCATCGGCTCAGCTCCTCGCCTCGCCGTACGGAACCACGAGCCGAACGTCGGTCCCCGAGCCCGGCCGGGCGTGCACTGTCAATTCGGCACCGATGAGCAGGGCGCGTTCGCGCATCCCACGGATGCCCGCGCCCTCCCGGATGTCGCCGCCCTGTCCGTCGTCGAGAATCAGCAGGGTCAGCCCTTTCGTCGTCGAGGTGAGTGAGAGATCGACCCGTGTGGCGTGCGCGTGCCGGGCGACGTTAGTGAGCGCCTCCTGTGCGATGCGGTACAGCACCAATTCGACCTCCCCGCTGAGGTCCGGAAGCTCGTCATCGAGCCCCCAATTCACCGGGATGCCGCTCGAACGGGAGAACTCCGTCCCCAGCGAACTCAGCGCGCTCCGCAGGCCGAGGTCCGCGAGCACGCCCGGGCGCAGCCGCTGCGCCACTTGGCGGACTTCCTCCAGGCTCGAGCGGACCGCGTGCTGGGCAACGAGGCTCTCCTCGCGCAGGTCTTCGGGAGCCCGGTCGACGACCCGTTTGAGGCTGAGGAGAGCGACGGTCAGGCTTTGGCCGATCTGGTCGTGCAGTTCCCGCGAAATCCGCTGACGTTCCCCCTCCTGCGCGGCCAGGGCGAGGGCGCTGCTTGCGCTGTTCTCCGCCTCCAGCCGATCGAGCATCTCATTGAAGGTGTGGATGAGATGCTTGAGGTCGCCATTGCCGGCCTCGGTGGCCCGATCGCCTCCGCGCCGCAGCAGGCCCACCCGGCGCATCACTGTCGTCAACGCGTCCAACGGTGCCAGGCTGGCCCGAACCAGGACGGCGTTGGCAGCGAGGATAAGAGCCAGTCCGACGATCAGAACCGGCACCTCGGTCAGCAGCACGGGAGACGACACCGTCGCCGGCGAAAGCGCCAACACGAGAGTGCCGATCGCAAAAAGCAATCCATTGATGATGAACAGCCGCCAGAACAGCAACTGTGCCGGTCCCTTCGGAGGCGGGCTGGCTGTCGCGCCGGCAGCCCTGGTTTCGAGCGGAGTCCGCATCCGTCTAGCCTTACGTGGCCAGCGTGCTTTGTCTATGAGGGCTGGCACCCACGGGCCGCGGAGCCCCGGGCGCCGGCGTACCGGAAATGGGTGTCAGGCCCGATGGCGCCTCCCTGACCGTGGCGGAAGACTGGACCTACCCAAAGAATCGACGGAACGGAGTGCCCCATGGAGACCACCCACTCCACCGTGCCCGGCGCCGGCGTGCTGCACGACTGCCAGACGCGCGACGGCCAGCAATTCCGCATCCTCATCGCGCGTCCCGGAAGGTGCGAACTCTTCGTTTATGACGCTGCAGAACCGGATCGGGCCGTGGCAAGGATTGTGCTCGAGGAGGACGAGGCCGATCAGGTCGCCGAGCTCCTCCACAGCCAGCCGATCACCGACCGTATTGCCGAACTTGAACGCCGGGTCGACCAGCTCGCAGGGAGCGGGCGATGACAATCGTGGCCCCTCGAGTGCCGTCCATTCACACCCGGGCCTCGGTTGGCAGTTGTGACCCGGCTGGACCGGCAGACTGAGAAACCAGGTACTCGCAGGATCATTCCGGGGAAGGACCCGATGGAGCACCTCCGCCGATTTGCCGGTGAATTCCTTAAGGCGCTCAGGAACCTTCTGCCCATCGTCGTCGTCGTTGTTTTGTTCCAACTACTGGTGTTCCGCTCCATGCCCGATGATCCGCTGGAGCTGGTGGCCGGGCTCCTGATCGTGGCGGTGGGCATTGCCCTGTTCCTGCATGGCCTGGATCTGAGCATCTTCCCCGTCGGCAAGAACCTTGCCAACCAGTTCGTCCGGAGCGGGGCCTTGGGGTTGTTGCTGCCCTTTGGGTTTGCCATTGGCTTCGCGGCCTCCGTCGCGGAGCCGGCGGTGATCGCTGTCGCGGAGCAGGCCCAATTAGTCAGTGATGGTCGGATCAAAGCGCTGGTGCTGCGCTTCGTCATCGCCGTGTCGGTGGGGCTGGTCCTGGTCCTGGGCATCCTGCGTATCCTGCGGGGCTGGGCGGTGCACAAACTGCTGATCGCCGGATACGCGATGGCGTTGGGACTGACGTTTGTCGCCCCGCCGGAGGTCATTGGTCTTGCCTACGATTCGGGCGGGGTGACCACCAACATCGTCAGTGTCCCGCTGATTGCCGCGATCGGTCTCGGCCTGGCCAATTCCATCAGGGGACGCAGCCTGCTGGCCGACGGCTTTGGCTTGGTCGCGCTGTGCGTGATGGTGCCCATGATCGGCGTCCAACTCTACGGCATCTGGGTCTACAGCTTCGGCGATGCCGGGCCGGGTCCGCCGGTCACCGGCGCCGGGGAGGACCCGACGGACTGGGTGGTCGGCATGATCCTTGGCCTCGCCTCTATGGTCCGGGAGGTCCTGCCGATTGTCGCCGTGGTCCTCTTTTTCCAATGGGTTGCCTTGCGCCGCAGGCTGCCCCACCCCCTGCGGGTGGTCACCGGCTTCATCATGGTCCTGGTGGGACTGTATGCCTTCGTCGTGGGACTCAAGCTGGGGCTGTTCCCGCTCGGCACCCTGATGGCGGAACAATTGATCGCGCAGGGAGTCCCGGCCCTGATCCTGCTGTTCGCGCTGCTCATCGGCTTTGCGGTCACCATGGCCGAACCTGCCCTCCTGGCCATCGGCGAACAGGCACAAGACGCATCTCCGGGCAAGATCAGCGCGTTCGCCGTCCGGGTCATTGTCGCCCTTGGTGTAGCTCTCGGGATCGCCTTCGGCGTCTACCGCATCCTTGTGGGAGGGCCGTTCCACTACTTCATCATGGCCGCCTATGCCGTGGCGATCGCGCTCGTGTTCTTCGCCCCGAAGTACATCATCGCGCTGGCCTTCGACCTCGGCGGGGTGACGACGTCGGAAGTCACCGTGCCGCTGGTCACCGCCCTCGGAATCGGCCTTGCGGCCGCCGTGGACGGCAGGGACGTACTGATCGACGGGTTTGGCCTGATCGCATACGCCTCCATCTTCCCTGTCATCTCTGTCCTCCTGTATGCCATGGTGATGGAGAGATTTCCCCGCCTAAGGAGGGACCCGGCATGAAATTTACGGCAGTCATCGTGATCGCCCCGGACGAGCTTGAAGACAGGGTCATCGAACACGCCCAGCGGGCCGGTGCCACGGGTGTGACCATCTTGCCGGGCAAGGGCATTGGGGGTAAGGCCAGGAAGACGTTTTTCGGGCTCACCTTCGAAGGGACGCAGTCCGTGCTGCTGATGGTCGTGGGGACACACCTGACCGCGCCGATCCTGAAGGAACTGCACTCGGTATTGGTTCAAGGAACAGAATCCCGGGGCCTGGCCTTCGCTATCCCCATCGAGCACCTGACCGGGATCGACATGCGGCAGGTGGTCAGGTTCGAGGAGCATCTGCGCCACGAGGGCACCTGAACCGGTCCAGCACTTCACAAGGAGGAAAGAGATGCTCACTGTCAAAGATGTGATGGTCCCCCAGGTCGTCACGATCTCCCCTTACAGCACACTGCGGGAAGCGCTGTCCTTGATGAAGGAGCGTCAGGTGAAGAGCCTCGTGGTGGAGCGGCAGCACGCCCACGACGCCTACGGCATGCTCAGCTACCGCGAACTCCTGGACACGGTTGTCGCGCAGGAGGGGGACGTGGACCTCCTGAATGTCTATGACGCCGCGACGATCCCCGCGATCACTGTCAATGAGGACTTGTCCGTCCGCCAGGCCGCCAGTTTGATGAGCCGCTACCACCTCAGCCGACTCGTGGTGGTGGAAAGCAATCAGCTCGTCGGGCTGCTCGCCATGAATGACATCCTCGCCCGGCTCATGGGCGAACTGACGTGACGCGCAGGGCTCACCCACGAAATATCCATTAGTTCTCCCGCTACGGAAGCTGGTTTCCCTAGACTGGCCAAGGACCATAGGCACGCAAGAGCAAGGGAGCCAGGAATGAGCGGAGTAGTTGTTGTAGGAGTGGACGCCAGCCAGTCGGCCAGGAAAGCCGCGGAAGTTGCCCGGGACCTGGCGGAATCCCTGGGAGCTTCGCTTCACGTAGTGACCGCGTTCGAGACCGAGAACGCCGAAGTCTTCGGCAGCGGCTCGGACACGGTGCGTATTTCGAACGCCGACAGCGCCGAAATCGTCGCGAACGAACTGGGCAAATCAGGACAGGGGCCGAAAATCACCTACTCGGCAGCCCGCGGCAAACCGGCAGATTCCCTGATCAGGGAAGCCATCCGCCTGGACGCCCGGCTGATCGTTGTGGGCAACCGCAGGATGCGCGGCATCGGCCGGCTCCTGGGCAGCGTCGCCAACAGCGTGGCGCACAACGCCCCGTGCGATGTGTACATCGCCAACACATACGACGACTGACAGCTGAGCCAGGCAAGCGAACGACGACGGGACCTCCCGCCGTCGTTCGCTTGTTTTAAGCGCCAGCGGCGGAGTTCCTCGCGGCAGCGAAGGGTGTTTAGGTCGCGGCTTCCGCCTCCGCCAGCCTGACCGAGCGGAGCTCCTCGACCACAGCATGGGAAGGCCAATGGCTGTACGTCAATTCCCGGGCCCGGCCGCGATCGGCCTCCGGGAACAGCCTCTCCATCAGCCCCACCGCGTGCAGGAGTGCGATCAGCGCGTTGGTTCGTGGATCGACCACCGCAGGTTCCACCGACCCGGCAGCCATTGCTGCCGAAACCTTCTGGAGCAGTGCCGCCTCCGGAGCATGGTCCTTTTCCGGATACCGCGTGGTCCTGAACAGCCCCAGATGCTTCTCGCCCACATGCTGCACAATGGCCAGCGCCGCCATCCCCTCATAGATCCGGTGCACCTCGGCACGGCTTTCCAGCATGGAAACCCAGCGCTTGGGCGTATGCGGCCGCGACTTGTGCCGGATCAGGTCCAGCTGCTGCTGGAAATCCGACTCCACGGCAGTGCCTGTGGCCCGGACATGCCTGCCCTGCAGTTCGATGGCACCAAGCAGATCCAGCTCGGCCAGGATGGCACCGGCCACGCCGGCCTGGAGGAAGGGCTGCGGCACATCGGGCTCGCCGTCCGCGTCATTTGTTGCCAGAAGGAGGAATGCCTGCGGAAGGTTCAGCTCCCGGGCCTTCGGAGATTGAGCGTCCATACGTCCATGGTCCCGCTGCCGGACCCCCACCACAATGACGATTTACGTGACGGAAACGCGCAGCACTAGCAGCAAGCAAAATTGCAGAGTACATTTAATGCAATCAGCCTTGCAGAGTGATCTGCGTTACGGAACGGGTGGTCCTTGAACACGAACGCCGCAGAAGTGGAGGCCGCCGACGCCGGAACCACAGACGCCGGAACCACAGACGCCGGAACCACGGGTGCCGGGGACAGTTCCCAGGCCTGGCTCGGCGACGCACTGCCGGACGTTCCGCTCACCAAGGCCCAGAGCCGGGTGGTGGAGGTCATCGCCCGCAACCCCCAGCTTTCCTCCTACGCGGACATCGCCGAGATTGCCCAGCGCGCGGACGTCAACAGCTCCACCGTGGTCCGCGCCGCCCAGCACCTGGGCTACCGCGGCTGGCCCGATCTCCAGCGCGAACTGCGCTCCCGGTACCTGGTGATGATCTCCACGGAGGACACGCTCACCGAGCACGGCGAGCACCGCAGCCCCCTCCACGACGCCCTGAACCACGACATCGAGAACCTCCGCCTGACGCTGGACTCCAACACAGCCGACGACGCCGAGGCCGCCATTGCGGCAATGGCCGCCGCCAAGTCCATCACCGTCGTCGGGATTGGCTCATTCGCCGGTCCCGCCAGCGTGATGGCCCACCTCGGCGCCACGATGGGGTACCCCATCTCCCTGGAGAACCGCGGCGGCGTACACCTGGCCTCCAGCACCAACACCCTCGGCGAAGGCGACGTGCTGGTGGTCATCAACATGTGGCGTTCGGTGCGGCAGATCATCGTGGCCGCCGAAGCCGCCAAGCAGGCCGGCGCCACGGTCATCGCCATCAGCGACATGCGCCGCGGCCGCCTGGCGGCCGTGGCCGACCACCTGCTGGTGGTGGCCTCGGAAGGTATCTCCTTCTTCCAGTCCGTCACCGCCGCCAACTCCCTGGTCTACGGCCTGCTCGCGGGCATGGAGGCGGCACACCCCGAACGCAGCCGCGCCGCCATCCGCCGCACCCAGCAGTTGTGGAAAGACCTGGACATCTACCTCGACTAACTCCCCTATCCAGCACTTCAGGAGCACCTCCCCATGAACCAGAACACCCGGCGAATCGCCGTCATCGGCCTCGGCGCCATGGGCGGAGCAATGGCCGCCACCCTGCACAAGGCCGGCTGGGACGTCACCGGCTTCGACCCCTCGGACACGGCACGGTCAGCAGCGGAAGCAGCCGGCATCACCACCACAGCCACCCTCGGGGACGTCGCCGGACCCCCCTATGCCGTGCTCTCCCTGCCCGCCGCCAGCATTGTGGAAACAACAGTCCCCCAGCTCCTGGCAGCCCCCGGGACGGTCGCCATCATCGACACCACCACCTCCGAGCCGGCCACCAGCAAGCAGATGGCCGAACTCGCCGGAGCCCAGGGCGCGGCCTTCGTTGACGCCCCGGTCTCCGGCGGCCGCGACGGCGCCGCAACAGGGTCGCTGAGCGCTTTCGTCGGCGCCACCGAAGCCGCCCTTAAAGCAGCCGAACCCGTCCTGCTGGCACTCACCGGCGGCAAGTACAGCCACATCGGCGGCCCCGGCAGCGGCAACGTGGTCAAGCTCCTCAACAACGTCCTCGCGGCGGCCAACCTGGCGTCCGTGGGCGAAGCCCTGGGAGTTGCCAAGGCGTACGGCATCGACCCCGCCAAAGCAGCCGCAAGCATCAGTGAAGCCTCCGGCGGCAGCAAGGTCTCCGCGAACATGTACCCCAACTGGGTACTCAGCGGGACGCACGATTCCGGCTTCTCGCTGGGCCTGATGGCCCGCGATGCAGCCCTCGCAGTGGATGTTGCCGCACAGATCGGCGAAACGCCGTCCCTGCTCGCCGCCGTCGCCAACCAGTGGCAGGACGCCCTGGCAGTCCTCGGGCCCCGTGCGGACTTCACGGAAATCGCCCGCGTGGTTGCCCCGGCCGTCACCCCGGCGGGAGCACCCGGCGCCGCCACCCCTGCCGGCACCACGCCCTCCGCCTAAATCCCCGGCACCGGCCCCTCATCCCCAGCACCAAAGGACCCCACCTTGAGCATCACCACAGCACCAACCTCCTCCTCGGCAGCAACAGCCAAAGCGGTCCTGGACGCCGCCTTCCCGGGCGGCCTGGGCGCGTTCGTTGACGGCCGCAGCCTTCCCGGCAGCGGCGAGGGCATCACCCTCACCGCAGCAGCCACCGGCGAAGCCTTTGCCACCTACGCGGACGCAGGCCCCGAAGGCGCCGAGGCCATCCTGGAAAGTTCGACGGCGGGCGCGGCCGTCTGGGGCGCGATGAACGGCTTCGAGCGGGCCGCCATCCTCCGCAACGTCAGCCGCGCCGTGGAACAGCACGGGGAGGAGCTGGCCATCCTGGAGTCCGCCACCACGGGCAAACCCATCCGGGACGCCCGGGTGGAGGCCGCCAAGGTGGCCGAAATGTTCGGCTACTACGCCGGCTGGGCGGACAAGCTGACCGGCCAGACCATTCCAGTTCCCGGCAACTGGCACACCTACACGGAGCGCGTGCCGTGGGGCGTCGTCGTCGCCATCACCCCGTGGAACGCTCCCCTGTTCACGGCCGGCTGGAACTCCGCCGCACCCCTGGCAGCGGGCAACGCGGTGATCATCAAGCCCAGCGAATTCACCCCGGCCTCCTCGGTCCGGCTCGCCCAGATCGCCCACGAAGCAGGTCTCCCGGCGGGCGTCTTCAACGTGGCCGCCGGGCTCGGCCAGACCGTCGGCGCCACCCTCACCACGGACCGGCGCGTGGGCAAAGTCAGCTTCATCGGCTCCGTCCCCACCGGGCGCCGGGTGGCCGTCGCCGCCGCCCAGGCCGGAATTCCCGCCCTGCTGGAGCTCGGCGGCAAGAGCGCCAACATCGTGTTCGCCGACGCCGACCTGGACCGGGCCGCGGACGGCGCCATCTCGGCGATCTTCTCGGGTGCGGGCCAGTCCTGCGTTGCCGGATCACGGCTTTTGGTGGAGCGGAGCGTGCACGCAGAGTTCGTGGAAATGGTCGCCGCGAAGGCCGCCCGGCTGCGCGTGGGCGACCCGCTCAGCGCGGACACCGAGGTGGGTCCCATCATCACCGCCCAGCAGTTCGCCACCGTCAACACGCTCATCGAGGCGGGCATGGACGACGGCGGCCGCCGGGTCACCGGGGCCGCGCTTCCGGAGGCACTGGCCGGGTCCGGCCTCGCAGGCGGACACTGGGTTATGCCCACGCTGCTCGACGGCGTCACACCGGCCAACCGCCTGGAAACCACGGAGGTCTTCGGACCGGTGGTGGGCGCCGACGCGTTCGATACCGAGGCTGAGGCCATCGCCCGTGCCAACAACACTAACTTCGGCCTGGCCGGCGCGGTGTGGACCTCCGATGTATCCCGCGCCCACCACATCGCCCGGGAGGTGAAGGCCGGCACGTTCTGGATCAACTCCTATAAAACCATCCATGTGGCAGTTCCCTTCGGCGGCTTCGGCGACTCCGGCCACGGGCGCTCCTCCGGCCCGGGCGTCCTGGACGAGTACACGCAGACCAAAGCCATCTGGGTGCCCACCCGCGCGGCCGGTTCGCCCTTCCCGTCCCTGTCCTACTAAAGGAAAGCCCCGCCAGATCAAGGGAGATGTCCATGGAACTGACTGACACAACCACCGCAACAGGTGCCCTCCGCGCCGCCCTGGCGGACGCCGTCGAACGCTGGAGACCCCGCGTCCAGGCCGTAGCGAAGGAGATCCACGCGCTCAAGGAAATCTCCTTCGAGGAGGTCCGCTCGGCCGAGGCCCTCGCGGCCCTGCTGGAGGAGGGCGGGTTCGAGGTGGAGCGCGGCACCGGCGGCCTGCCCACGGCGTTCAGTGCGGGCGCCGGGACCGGGGACCTCACCGTGGCCCTGTGTGTGGAATACGACGCACTGCCGGAGATCGGGCACGCCTGCGGGCACAACCTGATCGCCGGCGCGTCCGTGGCCGCCGCCCTTGCCCTGCGGCCTTTCGTGGACGAGCTGGGCATCACCCTGAAAGCCATCGGCACCCCTGCCGAGGAGCACGGTGGCGGCAAGGCGCTGATGCTGGAGCGCGGGGCGTTCGACGGCGTGGGGCTGGCTTTGATGGTCCATCCCGTCCAGGACGGAATCACCTACAACCCGGCGGGCACCAGCGCGCAGGCCGTGGGCCGTTACCAGGCAACGTTCACCGGCAAGGCCGCCCACGCGGCGGCGGCCCCGCACCAGGGCATCAACGCCGCGGATGCCGCCGTGCTGAGCCAGGTGGCCATCGGCCTGCTCCGCCAGCAGATCCCCGCCGACCACCGGATCGCCTGCTTCGTGGCCGAGGCCGGGCACGTCACCAACATCATCCCCGAAAAAGCCGTGGTCCAGTTCGAGTGCCGGGCCTTCACGCTGCCGGAATACGAGGCGCTGCATCAACGCGTCCGGAACTGCTTCGAAGGCGCCGCGCTGGCCACCGGCACAACCCTGGTGATCGAGGAGGCAGAACCCCTCTACGAACCGCTGCTGCAGGACGACATCCTCGCAGCGCACTGGACCGACGCGATGAACGCGTTCGGCAAGGACACGTCCCGCTCCTCCGGCCTGAGCGGCGGCTCCACCGACATGGGCAACATCTCCCAGGTCATCCCGTCACTTCACCCCTGGCTGAGCATTCCGGGCGCCAACGTGCCCATCCACTCGCATGCGTTCGCGGCGCTTGCGGATTCCCCCGAGGCGTACGGGGTGATGTTCCAGGCGGCCACCGCGCTGGCCTGGACCGTCGCCGGCGCCGCCACAACCCCCACCGAGCGGGAGCGCTTCACCCAAGCCGCGTACCGCCGTCGCACTGTCACCCAGGAAGGCACATCATGAGCACTACCAAAACGGCCCGGATCGACAAGGCCGGCACCAGGCTGACGGTCCCGATTGCCGCCCTGGCCTTCGTCATTGCGCTGGCGGTCCAGTTCATCGGGCAGGCGAAAATCGACGTCGGAATCGGCGCCATCATCATCTTCCCCATGGTGTGGGGCCTCATCCTGGGCCTGCTGGTCTCGGTCCAGAAATTCAAGCCCCTGGGCCTTGACCTCCAGCGCGTCGCCGCGGCCCTGGTGGGCGTCGCCGTGCTGCTCCTGGTGGCCCGGCTGGCCTTCAACATCGGGCCCAGCCTGCCTACGCTGCTCAAGGCAGGCCCGGCGCTGCTCCTCCAGGAAGTGGGCCACCTGCTGGGCACCATCGTGCTGGCCCTGCCGCTGGCCGTGCTGCTGCGGATGGGCAAGGCGACCGTGGGCGCCACGTTCTCCCTGGACCGTGAGCCGTCCTTCGCCATGGTGTCCGAGAAGTACGGGCCGGATTCGGACCAGTACCGCGGCGTGCTGGCGATGTACGTTTTCGGCACGCTGTTCGGCGCCGTGTTCATCACGCTGCTGACGTCCCTCGTTGCCAACTGGAAGATCTTCGATCCGCTGGCCCTCGCCATGGGCGCCGGCGTGGGGTCCGGATCCATGATGGCGGCCTCCGCGGCCAGTATCGTGGCCGCCTACCCTGCAGACCAGGAGGCCATTCTGGGCATGGCCGCCGTGTCCAACCTGATCACCACCGTGCTGGGCGTCTACGTGGGCATCTACATCGCGCTGCCGCTGGCTGACCGGTTCTACAAAGCACTGACCCGCAAGCAGGAAGCCCGCCAGGAAGCCGCCGTAACGGCAGGCGCCCCCGCCGAACGCACCGTCGCGGACCTGGACCGCGAGGCAGCGCAGGCAGAGGAGAACCGCCGGTTCCGCGAGCGCGTTGCGGAATCCTCAGCGGCCATGAAACTGCCCCTGTGGCTGTCCCTGTCCGTGCTGACGATCCTGGGCATCGGCACGGCGTCCGTGGCGGCCAAGGGGTTCAGCCTGAGCATTGTGGCCGGCTACGCCATCATGCTGGCCCTGGTTCTGGTGAGCATCGCGCTGGCCAAGGCCACCCGGAAGATCTCGGCCATCATCTTCGTCACCACCCTCGGAGCGTACATTTCCAGCCCCTGGTTCTTCGCGGCCGAAGCACTCAACGCCGCGGTGAAGACCGTGGACTTCCTGTCCATCGCCACGGTGATGCTGACGCTCGCCGGCCTGTCCCTGGGCAAGGACATCCCGCTGCTGAAGAATATCGGGTGGAAGATCATCCCCGTGGGCCTGGTGGCCATCACGGCGTCCTTCCTGCTCTCCACCGTGATTGCGGAGTTCGCACTGGGTCTGTGGCAGTAGGGTGTCGCTGGCAGTAAGGGGTCTCTGGCAGTAGAGGTTCAGCACCAGGGCGGCGGGCATGCGGGACTCGAGGGAGGCAGCCATCCAAGAGTCGCGTGGTTGAAAGTCGAGTACACACCACGCATGCCCGCTCCCCCGCTCCCCCGTAGCGTCCGTTAGAAGTCCTGCGGCACCGTGCGCGCAGGAGGTCTGACGGGCCGGAGGCGCTATGGGGCATGACGGTGGCATCCCGGGCGGCGGGCCATGACCGACGACGGCGACGTCCGGCCGCTCCTGGACAAGACAGTCCTGGCAAGATTGCGTGCAGACCTTGATGACGATGAGGGTGTCTGGCGGGTCTTTGTGCAGGACTTCATCGCGCACCTGCCCCATCGGCTCCAGCGGCTGCGCCTTGCCCTCACCACCGGGGACCTTCCCGGCTCCATCGATGCCGTTCTCAGCCTCAAGACCTCAAGCCAGATGGTGGGCGCTGAACGCCTCGCAAGCCTTGCCCTCGATTTGGAACTGAACATCCGGGAGGAGTCCCGCAACTCCGACCCCGCCATCGCCCTGCCCCGGCTGGCGGCGGACCATCTCCGCGGCATCAAGCAGTGTGCGCAGCGGACCACCAACCTCCTGCAGGCCCACCTCCAGGAACGGCCCGGCAGGAACTGACTTCTTCCCCCGCAGGGGCTCTCATCCGCCATGGCGGTCAAGGGCTGGGGAGCGGGCCACCTGGATCATTGGTATTACTCCGGGGAGCCATGCGCCCAACACGGCCAGCGCACTAATCCAGGTTGTTCCCTGCCGTTTCGAGCCCGCACCCGCACCGTTTAATTTTATCCGGGGCCGGCTACCGCCGTGGTCAGCTCCTGGAAGCTTCAGGTGGAGGCGTCCCTCTCGATCTCTTCGGCGAGTTCGTCCACCTCTTCGGGACGCATGTCGATGCCTTCCTCCTCGAAACGTTCCTCGAGGACGTGGCTTACGTCGTCCTGGACATGGCCCAGGCGGATCTCGTCCTTGACTTCCTCTGCGATGCTTTCGGGAGTCTCGGTGTGGGAGACGTCCTCCGCACTGTCGTCGTCAAAAGGGGCATCCGGGGTATCTGTCGACTCAGTCATACCCCATCGTCGCCATGGTTTTTCAAGCCGTCAAGAACCGCACAAGGGAAAGGAACGACGGCGGGAACCTCCCGCCGTCGTCCCTCCTCCCGCGCCTTACGTCAGCAGCGCTTCACGCACTCCGGCCGGTTCGAACCGGGCGCCGGCGCCCGGGAAGCTGGGCACCTCGATCCGCGCGTGCGTGTGGATTTCGTTGACGGTCGCCTTAGTGTGCTCGGCGATGCTCTCCATTGTGGTCACCCACATACCGTCCATGGCCTTCACGCGCTCGATCAACTGCTCCAGGGCCACGGCTTTGGAGGGCCGGCCGGAGATGAACGGGTGGTTGGTCAGGACGAAGCAACTGCCCTGGGAGTGGTGCGCCTCTGCCTCGAGGGTCCACATCTCCAGTACCTTGGCAGGGCTTTCGATGACGCCGCTGCCCGTCACGCCGGGGTAGAAGGCGTACTGTTCCCAGTCGTCCAGGGTCCAGTCCACGGGGATCTCCACGATGTCCCGGGGATCGTCCGCGGCGACGGCGAAGCGGTAGGGGGCGTCGCCGTCGAGCAGGCTCGAATCGTAGAGGAACCCGCGGTCGGCCAGCAGGCCCGGTGAGTGCCAGTTCAGCTCCCACCACGGCGCCCGGTAGCCGACCGGCCGGATGCCGGCCACCTTCGCAAGCGCCTCCAGGCCGCGGTCCAGGTAGGCGGCCTCGGTGGCGGCGCCGATGCCCTGCATGGGTTCGTGGAGGTAGCCGTGGTGCGCCACCTCGTGCCCGCCGTCCACGATCCGCCGCACCACATCCGGGTAGGACTCGGCGGTGAAGCCGGGGATGAAGAAGGTGGCCTGGATGTCCTGCCGCTCCAGGATCTTCAGGAGCCGCGGCACTGCGACCTTGGGACCGTATGACTGGTGGGTCATCAGCGACATCCGGCGGGTGCTGGCGGGGTCGTGGGCGATGGTGCAGGACTCGGCGTCCACGTCGAAGGTGAAGGACGCTGCGGCTTTGAAGCCCTCGGGCCAGGTGATCGGGTGCAGGAGGTCCGCGATGGCGGGCTGGTTCACGATGGATCCTTTCGGCGGGCGCACGGCGCCCGTCAGGGATAGGTGGGGAACGGTCAGAGGACCGGGCTGACGGGGGTGCTGCCGGCGCTCTCGGGCTGGGGAACAACGTTGTTCTTCAGGCCGATGTACCGGACGTGGGCCCGCGGTCCGAGGACGGCGTAGACGGCGGCGCTGGTCAGGCCGCCTGCCAGCCAGGACAGGTCCCAGCCGCCCAGGGCCACGGCGATGGGGCCCTGCATGACGGGGATGAGGCCGTACATGAACAGCCAGGTGGCGAAGATGCCGGCCAGGAGGGAGGTGACGCCCGCCCAGTTGATGCCGGGCAGCCTGCGCGTGCCGACGCCGTCGAACAGCCGCTCGGGATCGCCCGGCCAGCGCTTGTCCAGCCAGAAGTAGTGCACCAGCATGACGCCGCCCCAGGCGGCCACCCAGGCCACCAGGCCGATCAGCCAGGCATCGAGGACCGCGGCGAAGTCCTCCTGGAAGATGAAGAAGACGACGGCGATGAGCGAAAAGACGCCGACGAACAGGTTCAGTTTGCGGCGGCTGATGGAGATGTCCAAAGCCTGGGTAGCCACCGAGAAGGTGTAGATGTTCAGGATGTTGGTGGCGATGGGGCCGTGGAGCACCATCAGCAGCACCGGCAGTGCCAGGACGCCGAAGTTCTGCACGATGAGCTTGCCGGGGTCCACCTCGCCGCTGTTCGTGGCCAGGCTGGCGCCCAGCACTCCGAGCCAGACCACCGGGATGAACTGGCCCAGGACGGACGCCAGGTAGACCTTGCGCTTGGGGACTTCGGTGCTGACGAAGCGGGAGTAGTCGGCGGCGTAGGTGAACCAGGTGATGCCCCAGCCGATGCCGATGGCGGTCATCACGGCACTCATTGCGGCGATGCGCTCGGAGCCTTCCAGGACCTGGCCGGCCGGACCGGCGTAGCCCCAGTCGATTTCCATGCCGAACCAGGCCACCGCGGACATCACGGCCAGGATGATGATGGTGGGCGGAACCGTCCACTTTTCAAAGGCGGCGATGGCCTTGTAGCCGAACCAGGCGATGGCCACCTGGGCGGCCATGATGGCGGTGGCGACGCCGATCTTCCAGGCGTAGTTCTGGGCTTCCGGGTCCACCCAGCCAAGGGTTCCGAAGAGCGCCATCACCAGGTCCAGGATGATCCAGGTGTTGACCGCGCACCAGCCGATGACCAGGAGGGCCTGGATGGCGGCCGGCAGGTAGTTGCCGCGCCGGCCGAATGCCGCGCGGGCCAGGACCATGCCGGTGGCGCCGGTTTTCTGGCCGAGAAGGACGAAGCAGCCGAAGAGGAGCATGCCTATCAGGTTGCCCAGGACCAGGACGGTGACCGTATCGGCGAAGCCAAGCCCGAGGTGGATGCCGAGAGCCCCGAGCACCCAGTTGATGGGTGCCAGGTTTGCGCCCGCCCAGATCCAGAACTGGCCGGATACCTTGCGGGTCCGCGCTGACTCCGGGATGGGCTGGAGCCAGGCTTCGTGGTCTTCGGTGCTGTGGCTTTGCGTGCTCTGGTTTCCTGCGGCAGCAGCGCGCCTTTGCGCTGCTGAAGAAAGCTTTTCTTGCATGGGAGCCTCCAGGAGGTGAATGAGTACTTCAAGGCTATGTGGCACCCATCACAAGCAACAAGATACGATGTGTCTAACACATCACTGCTAATCCATACGGAACGTCATGTCAGTCTCCCTCGGCGATATTCTCGCCCACCCGGTCCTTGCTGCCGCCGATCCCGTGGTCCACTCCCCCGGCGGCACGGCGGAGCACCCGGTGCGCTGGGTCCACTCCAGCGAGGTGCTGGACATCGCTCCCCTTCTGCGCGGCGGCGAGCTGCTGCTGTGCGGCGGCATCACGCTGGCATCGGCAACGCCGGAGAAGCGGGCCGCCTACGTCCGTGAACTGGCGCAACGCGGCATCGCTGCCCTCGCCGTGGAGACCGGCGGCGTGCTGCCGGAGATCCCTGCGGACATGCTGGAGGCAGCGAAGGAGCACGGCCTGGCCGTGGTGGAGCTGCGCAAGGTGGTGCCGTTCGTCGGTGTTATGCAGGCCATCAACTCGATCCTGGTGAGCGAATCCGTGGGGCACCTGCAGCAGGCCGACGCCGCCACCCGGGCCATGGCCGCGGAGTTGGCGCACGGCGCGTCGCTGGACCAGATCCTTGGCGTGCTGGCCGGCATCATCAGCTCGGCGGTGAAACTTGTCTCCCCGTGGGGCGTTGCCCTGGGCAGCGCCGTGCCGGCCGGCTGGCAGGAAAAGGACGACGCCGGCAGCGGCCAAGATGCGCAGGATGGCCGCGGAGAGGCGGCTGGGAGAACAGTGATTACCGTGGACATTCCTGTCCGCGGCGTGCTGATGGGCCGGCTTGAGGTGGACGTTCCGGACGGTGTGGACACGGGCCTGGCGCGGGTGGCCGGCGACCGCGCGGTGGACATCCTGGGCCTGGCCCTCCTGCAGCACATGCCGCCGGGGCTGCATGCGCAGGCCGGGGCGGAACTCATGCGGGCCGTCCTGACCGCCGCGCCGGCGTGGCGCCTGGAGCAATTGGCCCCGGGTGCCGGATTTCCAGTGGATACCCCGGCGGTGGTGGCGGCCATCCATGCCGCATCGCCCCAAAGGCTCCGCCGCGTGATCGAGTCATTCCTGAGCTCCAGCCGGATCCCCAGCGCCGCCTACCTGGACGATGCCGAGCTGGTGGTGATGATCGCGCTGCCTCCTGCCGATCCTGCCGGCGGGCGGCGGAAACTCCTGGCGTCCCTGCAGGGGCTGGACGGCGACCACGATGCAGCAATAGCAGTGGGGCCGCCTGCAGCCGGGGTGGCCGAAGCCGCCTGGTCACTGGCCGAAGCGCGCCGGGCCCTGGATGTGCGGCAGATCCGCCGCCGGAACGCATCCCCGCGCAGGCAGCACCCGTCCCGCGGCCTGGTAGTAATTGATGCGGAAGACACCGCTGTCGAGAGCCTTGCCCTGACAGGCATTGAGGCTTCGGCGCGGGCGGCGTTTGTCAGACGGCACCTGAAGGCGCTGCTGGACCACGATGCGCAGCGCCAGTCCCAGCTGCTGGAGACCCTGCAGGTGTGGCTGGATTCCGGGTGCAACACAGCGCAGTCGGCGCGGGAGCTGCACCTGGAGCGGCAGTCGATGCACCACCGGCTGCAGCGGATCTTCGAGCTGTGCGGGGGCGATCCGCGGGGCACCGGCCGGCTGGCGGCCCTGCACCTGGCGGCGCGGATGGCCGTGCTGCCCTAGAGTGCAGCGTTACCCGGCGGCGCGTCCGCCCAGGCGGGTGGTCACCTGCGCCGCGGCAGCAACGCAGGCCTCGCCCAGGCTCTCCAGCCGCTCGCGTGAGACCCGGAAGCGCGGTGCGGGGACCAGCACCACGGCCACAACGTCGCCGCGGTGGTCATGGACGGGAGCGGCAACCCCTACTTCGTCCATGGAGGACTCGCCGTAGTTCTCGGCCCATCCCCGGCCCGCGACCTCCTGCAGCCTCGCCTCATAGGCGGCGAGGCCGGCGTCGTCCATTCCCGGGTAGGTGATGGTTCCGCTGCGGAGCAGTTCGCGGACGCGTTCGGCGGGCAGGGTGGACAGGAAGACCTGGACGGAGGCGCTCATCGCGTCCCGGTAGCGGGCGCCCAGTGGCGTGGTGTGCTTGATCTGGTGGTGGCTGGCGATCTGCTCCACGCAGATGGCTTCGTCGCCGTTCCACAGCATGAGGGCGCTGGTCTCCCCCGTCTGCTCGGTCAGCCGGCGGAGCACCGGGTATGCCACGCGCCGTTCCTCCATCTCGGCCAGCAGGGGCCCGGCGACGGCGATCAGCCCCAGGCCCAGGCGGAACCGGCGGGTCTCGGGGTCCCGCTCCACCAGGTTTTCCTGCTCGAAGGTGGCAAGGATCCGGGAGACGGAGCTCTTGTGCATGCCCACGCGGTTGGCGATCTCGGTGACGCCCAGCAGCGGCTCGTCCGCGGTGAAGGTGCGCAGGACGGCGATGGCGTTGACGACGACGGAGGCGCCTTTGGTGTCGGTGCTTCCGTTGGTGCCGCTGCCGTTCGCCGCCGGGGCATCGGTGTCCGTGTTCTTTGCTGCTGATGGGGTCATGGTAGCCATCATCTTTCCTTATCTTCGGCGGAGACGCCGAAAGCGGCGCCACGTGGACCGCGGCGCCGCTTCGGGTTGTGGCGCCTACGCGCCGATGATGTTGTGTTCCGGACCGAACGGGAACTTGGTGATGTTCTCCACCGTGTCCTCGCCGATGACCAGGATGTCGTGTTCGCGGTAGCCGCCGGCACCCGGCAGGCCATCCATGACCGTGATCATCGGTTCCATGGAGACCACCATGCCGGGCTCGAGGACGGTGTCGATATCCTCACGGAGCTCGAGTCCGGCTTCGCGTCCGTAGTAGTGGCTGAGGACACCGAAGGAGTGCCCGTAGCCGAAGGTGCGGTTGGCGAGCAGGCCATGGCTGACATAGATCTCGTTGAGCTCGGCGGCGATGTCCTTGCACACTGCACCGGGCTTGATGAGTTCCAGGCCCCGCTTGTGGACCTCCACGTTGATGTTCCACAGTTCCAGCGAGCGCTCATCCGGCTGGCCCAGGAAGAGCGTGCGCTCCAGGGCCGTGTAGTAGCCGGAGGTCATCGGGAAGCAGTTCAGGGAGAGGATGTCGCCCTGCTGGAGCTTGCGCGTGGTGGCCCAGTTGTGGGCGCCGTCGGTGTTGATGCCGGACTGGAACCACACCCAGGTGTCACGGACTTCCCGGTCCGGGAACGTCCTGGCGATCTCGTGCACCATCGCCTCGGTGCCGGCCAGCGCCACCTCGTACTCGGTGATTCCCTCGCGGATCGCGGCGCGGATGGCCTCGCCGCCAAGGTCGCCGATGCGGGCGCCGTGCTTGATGACCTCGATTTCCTCGGCGGACTTGATCATGCGCTGGCGCATGGCGTCCTGGGAGACGTCAAGGAGTTCGGCGCCCGGGAAGGCTGCGGCGATCTTCTCGCGGGTCAAGCCGGGAAGGAAGTCGTCCTCGACGCCGAGGCGGCTGGCCTTGACGCCGCGCTGGCGCAGGGCCTCCTGCAGGCCGAAGTAGAAGTTGTCACGGCGCCAGTCGGTGTACACGATGTTCTCGCCGTAGGACGTGCGCCACGGCATGCCGGCGTCGATGTTGGCGGTGACCGTCACCGAGTCATTGGCGGTAACCACCAGTGCGTAGTTGCGGCCGAACGTGGTGTACAGGAAGTCGGAGTAGTACTTGATGCCGTGGTAGCTGGTCAGGATGACCGCGTCCAGGTTCTTGGCGGCCATGATTTGGCGGAGGCCGCCCAGGCGGCGCTCAAACTCTGCGTCGGAGAACGTGAGCTTGCCCTTGGATCCGTTGTGGAGGACCTTGAGGCGCTCGAGTTCGGCGATGGAGGAGATGTTCTCGGCGGTGGTGGTCATGGGTGATGCCTTTCTGTCTGAGTTTCTTAAGGTGTTGCTGGTTGTGGAAGGAAGCTATTCGTGGCGCAGGGGCTCTTTGCAGGTTTCCCTGGAGAGGGCCACGGCGATGAGGGAGACGACGGCGGCAGCGACGAGGTACCAGGCCGGAGCCAGGTCGCTGGCTGTGGCCGCGATGAGGAGGGTCGCCATGAACGGGGCGGTGCCGCCGAACAGGGCGTTGGACAGGTTGAAGCTGACGGCGAAGCCGCTGTAGCGGACCCGGGTGGGGAACATTTCCGCCAGGAAGCTCGGCAGGGTGCCGTCGTTCAGGGTGAGCATGGCGCCCAGGAGGATCTGGACCAGGACGATGACCAGGAAGTTCCCGGTTCCCAGGAGTGCGAAGGCGGGGACGGTCAGGAGGATGAAGGCTACCGATGCGCTGATGAGCACCTTCTTCCGGCCATAGCGGTCCGAGAGCATGCCGGTGAGGAAGATGAAGCCGATGTAGGTGACCAGCGCGATCGTGGTGGCCAGGAATGATTCGGTTTCGCCCAGGCCCAGCTCCGAGGACAGGTACGTGGGCATGTAGCTGAGGATCACGTAGAAGCCGACGGCGTTGAGCAGCACGGCCCCGACGGCCTGGAGCAGCTGCCGCCAGTGGTTCCGGAAGAGGCTGGACACGGGTGCCTTGTCCTTCTGGTCTTCGGCCGCAAGTTCGCGGAACACGGGGGTGTCTTCCAGCTTGGTCCGGATGTACCGGCCGATGAGGCCCATCGGGGCCGCCAGCAGGAACGGCAGGCGCCAGCCCCAGCTGTGCATCGCGTCAGTAGACAGCAGGGTTGTCAGCAGGCCGGCTATCAGTGAGCCGAGGAGCAGGCCGGCCGCGGTGCTGGCCGGAACCACGGCGGCATACAGGCCGCGCCGGTTGGCGGGGGCGTACTCCACCAGGAACGCGGACGCTCCGGCGTATTCACCCGACGCGGAGAAGCCCTGGACAACCCTGATCATCAGGAGCAGGATGGGCGCCCAGATACCGATGGTGTCGTAACCCGGGATCAGGGCGATGCAGAAGGTTGCTCCGGACATGATCAGGATGGAAAGGGAGAGGGCTGTCCGCCGGCCCACCTTGTCGCCGATGTGGCCCTAGACGAACCCGCCCAGAGGCCGGACCAGGAACGAAATCGCGAAAAGGGCGAAGGTCAGCAGAAGGCCGGTCTGGGGATCTGATTCAGGGAAGAAGACCGTGGCGATGGTGACGGCCAGGTAGCCGTAGACGGCGTAGTCAAACCACTCCACGAAGTTTCCGATAAAGCTGGCCGCGATCACGCGGCGCCGGACGTCCTTGCTCGGTCCATCGACGCTGACGGCACCAGTTGGATCAGTCACGCCGGAGCCTGAGGCATGTACGGCGGTTGCACCCGAAGCAGGGCCGTTGGCGTCATCGGCAATGACTCCTGGCCCGGGTGCGTTCGATTCGTTGCTCACGTGTCCACCAATGAAAGTTGGAGTTGCATTTGTTGCAACACTGTTGCTTCAAGGTAGGCCGTGATCCACCACACAGTCAAGAGGGTTTGATGGATTGTTTTTCCTTCCCGGCCCGCCGAGGTGCAGCTCCTGCCAAGAACTAGCGGAGATGTAGTGGTGCTCGGTTTTGTTGCAGTAACAGCAACATGGTTGCCACAATGGTTGGCGAAAGCTGAAAAGTGACCAAATCGCGGCTGAAAGGCGACAGTAATTGTGGAGCCGGAGGCCCATACTGACCGCATGAACGGTGCAGCGAGAAAACCTGACAGGATCCTCCTCGTTCTGCTTGCCACTGTCGGCGTCCTGGTGGCGGTCGCGCTGGCCGTCGTGTTCATGAGGGGTGAACCGGAACCGCTGGACGAGGCAAGTCCTGCCGGGGTGGTGCAGCGGTACAGCGCTGCGGTGATCGACGGCGATACCGTAACTGCGGGCTCATACCTGACAGCAGCGGCCCAGACGCAGTGCGTGGGCAAATTCGACGGCATGCCTCCACCGGACCGGGTGGTCCTGGTCTCCACCAGGGAACGGGCGGAATCGGCCACCGTGACCGTGTCCATCGTGCAGTCTTCTGACGGCGGCCCTTTCGGCCCATCCGAGTATGAGTCGGAGGACGCCTTTTCACTCGTGAAGGTCGACGGCAGGTGGAAGGTGGACGCGGCCCCGTTCCCCCTTCTTTCCTGCGCTGGCGTCCCGGCAAGGCCATGAGTTCCCAGCTAGTGTCGGCGTCGACGGGCCTGACCCGGGCCCAGACCACCCTGCGCCGCCTCATCCAGTACGCCCTGCTGTTCGCCCTGGTGTTGATCGCGGCCTCCGGCTTCAGCGGGTTGCTGGAGCGCCTGTTCACGTCCGGGTCAGTGCTTGCAGCCCGGGATGTTCCCGGCCTCGCCGGGGGACTTGCCTTCACCCTGATCGGCGGGCCGCTCGCCCTGCTCCTGTGGTGGTTCCTGTGGCGCAGGATCGACGAGGCGGAGCGCGCCGCAGCCGGCTGGGGCCTGTACCTGGCCGGCATGTACACCGTCTCCCTGATCGTCGCCACCACGTCGCTGCTGCAACTGGGGGCGTCCCTCATCGGCGGTCCGCGCGGCCAGTGGGCGTCCCTGTTGTCCAACGGCCTAGTCTGGGCCGCCGTCTGGGTGTGGCACCGCTGGATGTGGAGGCATCCGGACAAAGGGGCTGCCCACCTGGAGGATGTACGGACCACCATCGGAACCGTTTATGGCCTGGTCGTCGGCGCGATTGCAGCGATTTCCGCGCTGAGCGGGTTACTCGACACCGCCATCCGGGGCGCCAGCTTTGCCATCACCGGGGCGGAACCATGGTGGTATTCCGTGCTCCGGTCAGTGGTGTGGGCGGCCGGCGGAGGCGCGGTGTGGTGGTGGCACTGGTTCCACGAGGGCGGCCGCAGGCTCCGGACGGCCCTCGTTGACGTGAGCATGATCGCCGTCGGAATCTTCGCCGCCGGCATCACGGCGCTGGCTGGCGGCGCAGTGGTGCTGTTTGTCCTCCTCAGGCTGGCCTTCGACCGGGCAGACCCGATGGGCAAACTCCTCGAACCCCTGGCCCCGGCGCTGGCCGCTGCTGTGATCGGGGCAGTGGTGTGGCGCTACCATCGGGCCGTGTCGGTGGACCGGTCCAGTGAAACCCGGCGGGCAAGCCTCCTGGTGACGTCCGCGGTGGCCCTGGCGGCGGCGGCCTCGGGCATTGGCGTGATTGTCAGTTCGTTGCTGGCCGGCGCAGTATCGCCGCTGGCCGGAGGCACGGCGCAGACCCTGCTCTTGGGTGGCATCAGTTCCCTGGTGGTGGGCGGCCCGGTCTGGTGGCTTGCATGGAAACCGGTAAAGCAGCCGTACAGTGCCGATGCGATCACGCACGGAAGGCGCATCTATCTCATCGCGTTCTTCGGGGTCAGTGCCGTGGTGGCCCTGATTGCCCTGTTGGTGATCGGGTATCGGATCTTCGAATTCCTCCTGGGCGAAGTATCGGGCGGCAGCGCCATCGACCGCATCCGCGGACCGCTCGGTCTCCTGGTGGCCGCGGGGATGGTGGCCGGCTACCACTTCGCCCTGTGGCGGCGCGACCGCACTGTTCTCGCGGCAGCTGCGCCGCCACAGACAAGGACCATTGACCAGGTCACGCTCGTGGCCCGGCCCGGTTCGGAGGGGTTCGCTCAGGAAATTGCCGAGGCCACCGGGGGTGCAAAAGTTACCGTCTGGCTCCGAACGGACGACGGCGCCGCCTCCCCGCCGGACCCGGTCACCTCCCCTGCGTCCAACGAGAGCATGGGGCAGGTAGTGAAGGCCTTGGACGGCATTACGGCGCGGCACGTCCTGGTGGTGCTCGGTCCCGGTGCCCGGGTGGACGTGATTCCGGTGGACACCAGAGGCCGCTGACTGTCCGTCTCGCGCGGGAACAAACGGCATCACCGGAGACGTTGGCATACCTACGACCGTGGCGCATCCGAGGCCGACGGCACCCAACAGAAGGATCTACATGGTCAGGGCTATCTGGAACGGAAAAGTCATCGCCGAATCCGCCGACACCGTGGTGGTGGAGGGCAACCACTACTTCCCGCGGGACGCAGTCAACGCCGGCTATCTGCGGGACAGTGACATGTATTCCGTCTGCCCGTGGAAGGGCCAGGCCAGCTACCACACGTTGGAAGTCGACGGGAAGCTGAACGTGGACGCCGCCTGGTTCTACCCGCAGGCAAAGCCGCGCGCCAAGCAGATCGAGGACCGCATCGCATTCTGGCGCGGCGTGACCATCGAGAGCTGACAGACTCCTTCAACGGACGACGGCGGGACCTCCCGCCGTCGTCCGTTGGCCTTTGGTGCGTCCCCGACATCCGGACCTGCCGCGTCGGACCCGAAGTCACAAGGCCGGGGCTTCTTCCTCCGCAAGCCTGATCATCCGAAGCTCGTCCTCCACCGCACGGGCCGGCCAATAGTCCTTCGCGAGCTCGTCCGCCCACACCCTGTCAGCTGACGGGAAAAGCTTGTGGAACAGCCCGGCAGCCTGAAGCAAAGCGATCAGGGCCAGCGTCCTGGCATCGGGTGCCTTGGCAGCTGGTTTCGCGGCGTGCGTCGTCCTCCCATCAATGGTCGCTGCAGGGGCCGGCGTGGATCCAGGCACCTGCTGCCCGGCCGGTACAACGGCGAGGGCGGCCTGGAGCTTCTTCATGAGCGCCGCCTCCGGAGCGTGGTCCTTCTCCGGGAACCGCACTGTCCGGAAGAAGCCGAGGTGCTTTTCGCCGGCATGTTCCACAATGCCCCGGGACGCCATGCCCTCATAAACGCGCTGCACTTCCCCCCGGCTCTCCATCATCGATACCCACCGTTTAGGTGTGTGGAGGCGGGATTTGTGCCGGATAGCCTCCAGCTCACGCCGGAGCTCGGTTTTGGGGGTGGCGCCGGTTGCCCGGACATGCTTTCCCTGCAGCTCGATCGCCCCCTGCATTTCCAGCTCCCCCAGTATCGCCCCGGCCAGGGTGGTCCTGAGTGCGAAGACGGGAATTTCGGGCTTGCCGTCATGGTCGTTCGTGGCCAGGAGGAGGAAGGCTTCGGGAAGGCTCAAGTCCACAGGTGCAGCTGTTTCCGCGTTCATACCACCATGGTGCGCCCGTCTCACGGCCACCACAATATGCTCCGCAAGAAGGCCGGAAGGCACACCTGACGTGCCAAAACAGCACCCGCCTCTGATCCAGCTATTGCTGAGAAACCGCTTTCTGGATAGTGTGCTTGTCAGCGCTCACAATGCCGGCGTCATAGTGGACTCCGAGCCGGGCGCAGTTCATTCCAATGACGGAAGAGAGAACATGCGAAAACGCAGTACCCGCTTATCCATGTCCGCAGCCCTTGCCGTGGCAGGAGCACTTGCCATTTCGGCTCCTGCGGGAGCAACTCCGAGCCCGGTATCCGATCCCACCGCCCAGACCGCCCAGACTCCGCTGGAGCGCCAGGTTCTTGCCGAAGGGAACGGCTGGGCGTCCGAGGGAACAGGAACCACGGGCGGTTCAGCGGCAGAGGATGCCCACGTTTATGACGTCTCCACCAAAGCCGAGCTGCTGGCTGCCTTCGCTGAAGCCGGCACCCAGCCCAAGATTGTCCGGGTCCATGGAACCATCAACGCCAACACCGCCGCGGACGGTTCAGCGCTGACGTGCGAAAACTATGCCGAGGGCACCGGCTACAGCCTCGAGCAGTACCTTCAGGACTTCGACCCCGCCACCTACGGCCGCAGCGAGGAACCCGCCGGTCCGCAGGAAAGCGCCAGGCGCCTCGCCGCCGCAAACCAGGCGAAGACCATCCGGTGGGACATCCCCAGCAACACCACCATCGTCGGTGCCACCCCGGAGAGCAGCATCAGCGGCGCCGCCCTCCGCGTCAACGGCGCCACCAACGTGATCGTCCGCAACCTCACGGTGCGGGACGCCGCCGACTGCTTCCCCGCCTGGGACCCCACCGACGGCGACGAGGGCAACTGGAACAGCGAGTACGACCTGCTGCAGGTCATCAACAAAGCCACCCACGTCTGGATTGACCACTCCGAGTTCACGGACGCCCCCAACCTGGACAGCAACCAGCCCGACTACTTCGGCCGCCCGTACCAGGTGCACGACGGCGCCGTGGACGTCACCAACGGCTCCGACCTTGTGACCATGTCCTTCAACCGGTTCTCCGACCATGACAAGCTGCTCCTGATTGGCTCCACTGACAACACGAACCGCGGGGACCCCGGCAAGCTGCGCGTCACCATCCACCACAACGTCTTCGAAAACATCGGCCAGCGCGCCCCGCGCGTCCGGTTCGGCCAGGTGGATGTGTACAACAACCACTTCAAGGTCAATGAAGACAGCACCGTCCCCTTCGAATACGCCCTCGGCGCCGGATTCGACTCCCACCTCTACGCCGAGGCGAACGCCTTCACGCTTCCGGCCGGAACCGACGCCGCGGACATCATCCGGCGCTTCAAGGGAACCGCGGTCACCACCATCGGGAACGCCGTCAACGGCAAGATCACCGACCTGCGTGCCGAGTACAACGCCGCTGCCGCACCTGCGGACCAGCTGGCAGCGGACACGTCCTGGACGCCCACGCTTCGCACCCAGGTCCACCCGGCCCAGGCGGTGCCGGCACTGCTCCAGAACTCCACCGGCCCCATCTTCACCGCCGGAGGGGACCTCTGATGGCCGCCATCCTGCCGAGCCGCCGCAGCGTCCTGGCCACCCTCGCACTCACCGCAGGCAGCATGGCACTCTCGGGAACGGGCATAGCCAGCGCCTTCCCCCAGGCCGAGCCGGACCCCACGAAACCCCGCACTAAGCCGGTCATTTTCGTCGTCGGGGACTCGACGTCGTCGGCCTACCAGCAGTCCGAACGGCCCCGCGCCGGCTGGGGACAGGCACTGCCGCTCCTGCTGGGGCCGCAGGCCACCGTCTTTGACTACGCCTGGTCCGGCGCCTCCTCCAAGAGCTATGCCGACGCCGGGCTGCTGGACCGGGTACTGGCCCTGATGCAGCCGGGCGACTACCTGCTGATCTCCTTCGGCCACAACGACGAGAAAGTCACGGACCCCAACCGGGGAACGCTGCCGGACTCCACGTTCAAGGAGTACCTGGGCCGGTACATCGACGGCGCCAAAGCCCGTGGCGGCAAGCCGGTCCTGGTGACCTCCGTGGAACGCCGCCGCTTCGATTCCTTCGGGAATGCCCAGGATTCCCACGGCGCGTATCCGCAGGCCGTGCGGGACCTCGCCGCGGCGTCCGGCACTCCCCTGGTGGACCTGACGGCGTCGTCCAAGGCGCTCTGGCAGCAGCTGGGCCCGGAGGGAACCAAGCAGCACTTCCTGCACCTGGCTCCCGGCGAGCACCCGCAGTATCCCCAGGGTTCGGAGGACAACACGCATTTCCAGGCCGCCGGCGCGTTGGCGGTGGCCCACCTCGTGGCCCGCGAGCTGCAGTCCAAGGAGATCGTCCCGCCGGGCTATTTCCTGGACATCGACGCCCGCACCGACCCGCTGCTGGGCATGTACTGGCCGGCCGAGCGACCCGTGGATCTCCCGGTCACGCTCGACGTCGGACCGGGCAGGACGTTCGCGACGGTACAGTCCGCCATCGATTCCGTTCCTCCTGGCACCCTTCAGCGGACAATCATCAGGATCCAGCCTGGCGTTTACCGGGAAGCGGTGCGGGTTCCGGCTGACAAACCCCGGATCTCCTTCATTGGGCAGGGCGGACGGCCGGAGGACGTGGTGCTGGTCTACAACAACGCGTCCGGAACGCCCAAGCCGGACGGCAGCGGGAACTTCGGCACCTCCGGCAGCGCCTCCGTGCGGATTGACGGACCGGACTTCGTGGCCCGGAACCTGACCATCAGCAACGATTTCGATGAAGCGGCCAACCTGGGCATGAAGGACCGCCAGGCTGTCGCGCTGCACATCACGGCGGACCGCTCGGTGCTGTCCAACGTCAGGATGCTGGGCAATCAGGACACCCTGCTGGTCAACTCGCCGGGAGCCGGTGTCCAAGCCCGTTTCTACTTCGAAAACTGCTACGTGGAAGGGGATGTGGACTTCATCTTCGGCCGGGGCACCGCTGTTTTCAGCGGCTGCGAGATCAAGTCCCTGGACCGCGCCTCGAGCACGAACAACGGGTACGTGACCGCCGGCAGCCTGGACCTGTCCATCAGGTACGGCTACCTCTTCGATCAGTGCCGGCTGGTCTCGGACGCCGCGGCCAACACTGTCCACCTGGGCAGGCCATGGCACCCGAGCGGTGACCCGAAGGCGGTTGCGCAGGTCTTGGTGCGCGACTCCTGGCTCGGCGCGCACATCTCCGGCACGCCGTGGACGGACATGAGCGGCTTCTCCTGGCGCGGGGCACGGTTCCACGAGTACAACAACCGCGGCCCCGGCGCGCAGGTGACCCCCGACCGTCCGCAGTTGCCCGGGGCTGAGGCGGGCAACTACACCGTCAGCAACTATCTGCAGGGAACGGACGGCTGGGCGCCACAGCTCGCGGGCACCACTGCGGACAGCAGCGTGGTGCCCTCGGCGGTGGCCGCTTAGCCCGCTCCGCACATGCAACGCGGGGTCACTCCCGGCCCAATAATCGCCGGAAATTGGGCCTGCTCTGACCCCGCGTTGGTGCAAAAGGGGACGTACGACGGCGGGAGGCGCCGCCGTCGTACGCTTCCTTGTGTGGCTGCCGCCTTACGAGGCCCGTGTGAAGGTGCCCAGCCCGGTCCGGTCGTAGAAGTCCAGCGTGACGCTCGGCGAGGGGCCGCCGCCTGCCCCTGCGAACAGTGCTCCGGCCAGGCCGTTGGCGTTCTCGCCGATGGTTTCGAAGCTGAACGTGTCGCCGTCGAAGTGCGTGAGCGGAAAGGTGGTGGGACTGCCGGCGGGCCCCATTCTCATGGCCAGTTTTCCGCCCTCTTCAAGGACCACAAGCGGGCCGTAGTAGGGGTTGTCATAGGTGCCCGTGTAGGCGCTGTTCGGCCCGGCAGGCGAGGGGCTGGGCGGAAGCTTGGTGTAATCGACCTCAGGATTGTCGGACTCATCGATCCGCCTGAATGCATCGGCGGTGAAGGTGAGCCAGTCGACGGTGGGTGATCCGTGCTGTGCCGCATCCAGGAAGCCGGCGCAGATTGCTTCCGGAATCCCCTGCGGGCGCCCGTTGGTCAGGGCGACGATGGCCAGTTGTTCGCCGGGAAGCATCGCGACGGCGGTGGCGGCGCCAAGGTTGAAAGCTCCGGAGTGCCCCAGCTGGACGCGGCCCTGGTCATCATAGGAGACGTTCCAGCCCAGTCCGTAGAAACGGGACCGGGCTGCAGGGGCCTGTGCCGGCCCGGAGACCGAGTGGGGAACGCGGCTTGTCTGGAGGGCGGCCGGATCGATGACGGGCTGGCCCTCGTAGCTGCCGTTTCCGAGCTGCAGCCGGAGCCACTGGGCCAGGTCCCGCACCGACGAACTCGCGCCCCCGGCCGGAGCCTCGGAATCGGCGATCCGGCGGTATTTCGCCGCCCACTCCTTGTTCCCGAGCGGAACATGGATGATGGCCCTGTTGGTGGCGCGCTCATAGTCCGCGTAACGGTAACTGCTGGCGGACATGCCCAGCTTCCGGAACAAGACCTCGTCGGCCAGGTCCTCCCAGGTCATTTTCATCGCATCGGCTGCCGCCTGGCCGGCTTCGGTGAAGCCGAAATTGCTGTAGTTGTAGCTTGCCCGGAACGTGTCCAGGGGCTCCTGGTTGAGGTGGCTGAGGATGTAGGCCCGGTCGAATCCGAGGTCCTCCAGCAGGTCACCCGAGCCCGTTTTGAGCCCGCTGTGGTGTGACATCAGGTCAGCGAAGGTTGCGTTCCGGGTGACGTATTCATCGTTGAGCGTGAAGCTTTTGTTGTGTTCGATGACGGGGTCTGTCCAGGCGATGACCTCCTGTCCCACTATTCCTGCCACCACGGTGGACGCCAGGGGCTTGGACACGGAAGCCACCTGGAACACGGTGTCGGGAGTGATCTCCCCGGGCTTGCCGACTTCCCGGACCCCGAAGCCTTTGGAGTACAGGACCTCGTCCCGGTACACGACGGCCACGGCCATGCCCGGGAGCCCGGTACTCCCCATGGCCTCCTGGATCAATCCCTCGAGCTTGGCCAGGGCGTTATCGACTTTGGCCCGGTCCAGCAGCGGCTCGACCTGTTGAGGCGGGGCCGGGAGCAGAGCTGCGGGCGCCGATGACGCTGCAAGCTGCGCCGATGCGCCCGTACAGGCGGACAGAAGGGGCAAGCCGGCAACACCGGCCGCCCCCATTCCGGCCGCTTTCAGCAGCGTACGTCGGTTCGGGGAGACGGAGCCGTTATCCATGGTGAATCCTTGATCCTAGGGCGGTGAGCGCTTCCAGTAGGCGGCCCCAGCCTTCCCGACAGCCTCTATAGTGAACCCCGCACTGCACGCAGGCAATGGATTCTGCGGAAGTTGGGTAGGCCTGGCCGATGGGGATGCTGTGGCCGCTGACCAGCAGGCATAAGCTGATAGGTACAGCTCCCTTCCAGACCCCGGGAGGTCATTGTGGACGCTGAAACCGCCACTGTGGTGGGTCATGATGTCACCACCATCACCTGCGTCTGCGGCAACACGGTCAGCCAGGATGGCTTGATCCAGGCCAACTCGCAGGGCGTGCCCGTTCATGCAGGAGGAGATCTGCCGGTCCCTCCGGAGTTGGCGGCATGGCCCGCGGATGAGGACCTCTACACCCTGTGCCCCAAATGCGGCCGTGTGTACCGCGACGCAGTCATCGAAGAGACAGGCACTGCGCCCGTTGCCTTCCGCGTGGACGTCGCCGCCGGACCGATCGCCGAGGCCATCCGGGTGCACTGGAACCTCAGCGCCTGAAACGCCGAGGGCTAGGACTCCCGCCGTCGTACGTCCTCTTGGTGCCAACCAACCTGGGCAAGTAGTGGGCCTGCGCGTTGTAGGTAATTAATACTCGTGCGCCCGGCCGCGGTCTCCTTGTAGCGTCGAACTACGTTTTGTGGCGCCCTGGCTTGAGACCCGGGGGCTTCGGGGACCGCTGGTTCCCACCCCCCCTGATCGCGAGGAGGGAATGTGAATTGTCAGGTTCCTGGAGGGACGCATGACTTCTAAGCAACGGCACAGGGAACCCTGGCGAGTCGAGAAGATGGTGCTGCTGGTGGTGACGGCCCTCCTCACGGTGGAAATGCTCGATGGCTTCGCCGTCGTTCCTCCCACGCTGCCCGCCGTGGATGCAACCGTCACCATCGATCTGGACACAACACTCAACGAGTTCCCTGGCACCCGGGTCCTTGGCGCCGGCGTGGACGGCCTGGAAGAAGGAGAAATCGACAAGGTCTGGACCCCCGCCAACGTCCAGGCGATGAAAACGGCCGGATTCGGACCCATCAGCTACCGGCTCCGCACTGAACTCGGCGTCAAGGCCTGGCACTGGAATCCGCGCGGGACATGGAGCGACCCCGCTGCGGAGCAGGGGTACTGGGTCTCCTCGGATGAACCGAAGGAAGATTACCGGGCGTCCCAGGGGTACCGCCTTCCCCGCCGCGGAAACACCATCGACCAGGGAAAGAACGACGGCTACTCCAGGCTCTCCGACGGAGACCTCTCCACGTTCTGGAAGAGCAACCCCTACCTGGACTCGCACTTCACCGGGGAACCGGACGATCTGAACCCGCAGTGGATCATGGCCGTCTTCCCCCACGCTTTTCCGATCGACACCGTGATGTTCGACTGGGGGACGCCGTTCGCCACGGGTTTCAAGGTGCAGTACTGGTCCGGCAAGGACGCACACTTTCCGGTTGACGACGGGAAATGGGTCGACTTTCCGCTAAGCACCCATACGGGAACCGGCGGTTCCCAGACCGTACGGATCGCGCCCCAACCGATGGATGTGCAGTATCTGCGCATCGTGCTGACCCAGGATTCGGACACCGCTCCGGCGGGTTCCACCGATGTCCGTGACAAGCTCGGATTCGCCGTGCGCGAGCTCTCCATCGGGCAGGAGACGGCCGACGGGTTTGTCGATTACATCGCCCATACGCCCTCCCAGGAGCAAACGGAGACGTGGACGTCCTCCACCGACCCGTGGCACAGTGCAGGCGACATCGACAAACACTACGAGCACGCCAGCTTCGAGCGGCTCTTCGACAGCGGCATCACCAACGGCCAGCCGATGATGGTTCCGGTTCCCGCACTGTACGGCGTGCCGGAGGACGCCGCAGCCCTGCTGCGCTACCTGAAGAAGCGCGGCTACCCGGTGGAACGCGTTGAGATCGGTGAGGAACCGGACGGCCAGCTCGCCCAGCCCGAACATTACGCGGCGCTGTACCTGCAGATGGCCCGGGCGATGAAAGAGGTTGATCCCGCCGTCGAGTTCGGAGGCCCGGGCTACCAGACCACCTTGCCGGAGTGGGTGCACTGGCCCGATGCCAAGGGCGTGAGGTCCTGGACCGGGCGCTTCGTGTCCTACCTGCGGGAACGCAACAAGATGGAGGACTTCGACTTCTTCTCCTTCGAGTGGTATCCGTTCGACGATGTATGCGCTGATCCGACCGCCCCGCTGGCCGAACACCCCAAGCTCCTCAAGGACCTCCTTGTCCGCCAGGAGCAGGCCGGCCTTCCGGCTGACATTCCCAAAGTGATCACCGAGTACGGGTACTCCTCCTTCGCCGGCCAGGTGGAACTGGAATTGCCCGGCGCCATGATCAACGCCGAAACCGCCGCCCTCTTCCTGGCCCTGGGCGGGGAGACCAGCTACTACTACGGGCTGGAACCGAACTGGGTTTTCCAGGAGAAGGAAGGCAAGAACTGCAATTCGTGGGGGAACCTGATGATGCTGCAGTTCTATGATGAGTGGAAAATCCGGCCCCTTGCCGCGTTTCAGGCTGCCCGGCTTGTGAACGAGCACTGGGTGCATGGAAGCGACGGCAACCACACCGTCCATACCGCCACCAGCGACATCAACAACCAGAAGGGTGAGCCGCTGGTCACCGCCTACGCGCTGCGCCGGCCCGACGGCAGCCTCGGCGTGCTCCTGTTCAACAAGGACCCGCAAAAATCGATCAAAGTCCGGTTGATGCACAAAACCGGCGGTGAGCACGACGTTGTTGAGGGGGAGATCGCCCTCGAGCAGTACGGGGCCGCACAGTACAAGTGGAACCCGAGCCAGGGTGAAGGGAACGGCGGACAACCCAAACCCAACCAGCCGCCTGATTCAAGTGTCATCAAGGCCGATGAGGCAGCCACCTTCACCCTGCCGCCGCACAGCATTTCCGTGGCAGTGACGGAGCCCTGACCCGCCTCCTAAAGACAACGCGGGGTCACTCCCGGCCCAAAGAACGCAGCGCATTGGGCCGGGAGTGACCCCGCGTTGGTGTTGGAAGGGGGACGTACGACGGCGGGACGCTTCCCGTCGTCGTACGTCCCCCTTCGTCAGGCGTCGGCGAAGGCGAGGCTGCTGGACAGGTCGCGGTGGGCGTTCGCCTGTTCCCCCAGCGTCCTCGCCCGCGCCTCGAAGGTCTCCACCGCGTCGGCGCCGGCCGCGAAGCGCAGCGGCGGCTCGTCCAGTTCGGCCAGCTGGATCAGGGCATCGGCGAGCTTGGCCGGGTCTCCCCACTGCTGGCCGTCCATGCTCGTCCAGGCTTTGACTGTCTGCTCGGTGCGCTCGGCGTAGTCCTCGATGGTGGAGTCGGCGTAGCTGGTGGATTCCGGGGTCAGCAGCTCGGTGCGGAAGAACCCGGGCTCCACGATCAAGGACCGGATGCCGAACGGCGCCACTTCCGGCGCCAGCGACTCCGCCCAGCCCTCCACGCCGAACTTTGAGGCGGCGTATGCGGTGAGGAACTCCCCGCCCGCGATGCCGGCGGTGGAGGAGATGGTGACCAGCAGGCCGGATCGCTGGGCCCGCAGGACCGGCAGGGCGGCGCGGGTGACGTTGATGGGGCCGAACATGGTGGTTTCGATCTGGGTCCGGAAGTCCTGCGGGGTGATTTCCTCGAAGAACCCGGCGTAGAAGTTGCCGGCGTTGTTCACCAGGACGTCGATCCGGCCGAACCGGTCCACTGCTGCCTGGACGGCGGCGGTCGCGTCCGCGGGGTCGGTGACGTCGAGCTTCACGGTCAGGAGGTTCTCATGGTCGCCGACCGCCTGGGCGACTTTGTCGGGGTTGCGGCCGGTGGCCACCACTGCATACCCGGCGGCCAGGGCAGCTTTGGCGATGTCGGTGCCGAGTCCACGGCCGGCGCCGGTGATGAACCAGACCTTCTTGCCGGTCCCGTTGGCGTTCTGTTCTGTGGTTAGGGCCTGTTCAGTCATGTGGTTCTGTCTTTCTGGAGTTGCGTGTTTCCGCCTGCGCGTGGGGGCGGGCGGGGATGGTGGTTCCGACGACAGGATCGCCGGCGGAGGCTGTTTCGGTGGCTGCAGCGGACGGCACTGACGCCCAGCTGGCGAGGAAGGCCAGCGCGCTTGCGGAGCCGGAGCCGGGCTCGGCGGTGAAGGCGAACAGGGTCTGGCCTTCGTCACCGGGGAGGTGCAGCGTCTCGAACTGCAGGGACAGGTCCCCGGCCACGGCATGGTGGAAGCGCTTGGTTCCGGTGGTGTGGATCCGCACGTCGTGCCCAGCCCAGAGCGCGGCGAACTGTCCGCTGCGTGTGGTCAGCTCCCCCATTAGCTCGTTCAGCGCCCGGTCATGGGGATTCCGGCCCGATTCCGAGCGCAGCATCGCAACCGTGGTGGCCGCCACCGCATTCCAGTCGGGGTACAGGTCACCGGCGCCCGGGTCGAGGAAGAGGTAGCGTGCCTGGTTCGGCAGCCTGCCCGGCAGGTCCGGCCCGTACGACACCTCCGAGTTGAACACGTTCCCGTACAGTGCCCTGCCCAGGAGGTTGGCGGCGAGCACGTCCGAGCGGCCGTTCTGCAGTATCGCTGCCGCGCCGGTCATCCCGTCAAGCAGGCGCAGAACCCCAGGGCGGACCCGCTGCTGGGAAGGAAGCCGGGGCGTCCGACGGCGTGACGGCGCGTTCGCCGTCCTTGCCAGGTCCATCAGATGTGCCCGTTCGGCCTCGTCCAGCTGAAGGGCGGATGCCACGGCTTCGAGGACCGAGTCGGAGACGCCGCGGAGGCTGCCCCGTTCCAGCCGCGTGTAGTAATCGGTGCTCACCCCGGCCAGCTGCGCCACCTCCTCACGCCGCAGGCCTGGAACGCGGCGCAGCTCCCCGTAGCTGGGGATGCCGGCCTGCTCCGGGCTGACCTTCGCGCGGCGCGAGATCAGGAACTCGCGGATGTCGTCTTTTCTGTCCACATCCATCACGCTACGCAGCTTGACGGGGCGGTGGCAGTGTCCACCAGACACCCCCAGATGCGGAGGGGAACGACGGCAGCAGGCACCACGAAAGCAGCCAGCGCAAAAGGAAGCGGCCGACGGCGGGAGGTTCCCGCCGTCGGCCGTTTTTCCTTTGGTGCCTAGGAGCTGAAGGGGACTTTCTCCCAGCTCAGGACTTCGGCGCCGTCGGCGCTGTTGCCGGCCACCGTGAACCGGACGTAGTTGGTGGCGTTGGCCGAGCCGTCCACGGTGATGCGCTGCAGGTCGTCGGCGGGGGCCTGGCCGTAGATGTCCAGCCACGGTGAGCCCTCGGCCAGGGGCTGGTTCTCGGCGAAGATGTGGCTGTCGCCGTTGATGAGGTAGACAGGGCGGTCAAAGCCGTTGGTTTCCTCGACAATGGCCTGGACGATCTCGCGGAACCCGGACACCAGGTCAGGGTTGGCCGTGGCAGCGGCGAGCAGCGACGGGTCGAACATGTCGGCCTGGGTCATCAGCACCACGGCGCGGTCGTTGCGGCGCTCGGCGTCATCGAACGTTTCGCGGATCTGGCCCAGGACCGCGTCCGTCCGGTGCTCAACTTCGGCCAGCTGCTCGGGGGTGGCCGTGGTTTCGCCAAGGCCGCTCCACGGCAGCAGCGAGTTGTTGCTGCCCTGGATGTTCAGCACGGAGAAGGCCACCCGGTTCTGGGTGAAGCGGACATTTTCCGGCAGCCCGAGGCTCTCCTGGGTCTTGACCGGCATGGTGGAGCCCAGGGTCTTGCCGGGTTCGTTGAAGAAGACTTCCCGCAGCTTGTCCAGCCGTTCCAGCGGGTTGTAGGCCCCGTTGTTGGTGCGGTGGCAGTCCACCCACTCGTTGTCGCCCGGGGTGAGGACCAGCGGGTGTTCAAAGGTGTCGAACTGGGTGCGGATGTCGGCGAAGTACTCATCCGAGCAGACGGAGGACCCGTTCTTGATGTCGCCCACATGGGTGACGAACTTCAGGGCACTGTCGGCGTTGATGTCCTGGATGCGGGCGGGGAACTTGGTGATTTCGGCCTCGCCGTAGGGGATGTCGCCGATGACGCCGAAGGTGAAGGCGTCGCTCGTGCTGTCAGCGGCCCTGGCGGGCTGGGACGCAAGGAGGCCAAGCGCCAGGACGGCTGCCGCCGTCGTCGTTTTGATGGTCTTTGAAGGCATGGAACTTGTTCCTGTTTCTCTGGGAAGGGCTACGCCGCGCGGGCGGTGAGGAACTGCTGCAGTCCGGCGAGGTCGTCGGTGTTGATGTGGTCCACCCCGGCGTCGGCAAGCTCGGTCCACAACGCGTCGCGGGCTGGGCCCGGCAGGTCCGGCGTCGCCCAGAAGCGGACGCGGTAACCGTGCGCGTGCGCCTCGGCAACGTAGGCGTGCAGCTTGGCGCGCTCAGCCTCGGGCATCGGTCCGACGCCCTGCCAGGTGAAGAGCCTGGTCCAGTTGTCGCTGACCAGCGGCATCAGGTCGGCGGGCTTGCCGGAGCTGAGGTCGGCGGAGCGGCCGTCGTAGAAGCTGAACCGCTTTTCCTGTGCCTGCATAGTGGCGAGCGGGCGGTTGCCGCTGATGACGGCGGTGACCGGGCCGCTCTTGGTGGTGCCGTTGGTGTAGCGGCTCATGATGTCGCGGTGCTCGGCCAGTTCCTGCTCGATGGCGGCGTAGGTGGCCTCGCCGTCGCTCTTGATGTCGATCAGGAGCTGCAGGCTGCCGTCCCACTGCGGGTAGACGCTGTGGCCCTGCTGGCTTCGGACCAGGTCCTGCAGCGGGTCAAGGTAGAGGCTTTCGAGTGTGACGCCGGGCTGGACGTCCTCCAGGTCGTGGGCCACCAGCAGCTCGCCGTCCACCAGCCAGACGTCCGCTTCGACGCTGGTGAAGCCGTGCTCCAGCGCGTCGAACAGGGGGCGGTCATGCTCATAGTCGTTGTGCGCATGTGCCTGGGCCAGCGGCTGGCCGACGACGACGGGCGCAGGCTTGGTTGCCTCGGCCTGGGCCGGTGCTGCGGCCGTCCCAGCCAAGGAGGCGAGGACAGCGACGGCGGCAAGGGTGCTTTTCACGAACACGGAGTACTCCTGGTACCTCGGGGATGTCCGCCCGGGCGATGGGGTGTGCCGGGCGGAAGGGGTGCGTGAAAAGACTGCTCGTTACGGGAAAACGGCGAAGGACCTGTTGTTTGCCGGCGGGTGAACTGGAAGGGACCAATCCCCTGCCGCAGCGGCCCGCATGCCAAGGTTTATCCCTGCGTTACGGCGCCCCGAGGTAGATGCTGACGGCCGTTCCCCCGATAGGGGCGGGAGAAATTTCCAGCCGTCCGCCGTGGGCGGCAGCAATCCTGGCGCACGTAGCGAGGCCCAGCCCCGTGCCGGCGGGGTCGCCTGCACGGTGCAGCCGGACCAGAGGTTCGACTACCCTGCGCCGGTCCGTGGCCGCGATCCCCTTGCCGTTGTCCTCGACCCGGACCACTGCACCGGCTCCGGCTCCCTGCCCGCTGATGGTGATGACAGGGGGAACGCCCGGGCGCCGGTAGGCCACCGCGTTCTGGATCAGGTTCTGCAGGGCCATGCGCAGCTGGCTTTCGTCGGCGTCGAGAACAAAATCCTCACAGTGCACTACGGCGCCGGCTTCCTGCAGGCCCAGCCTCAGGTCCTCGGTGACGTCCTTGACCAGGCTCGCCAGCGATAGCAAGGACCGGGACAGGGAGCCGCCGACGGTAGAGAACGCCAGCAGCTCCTCCACCATGGACAGCATCCTCCGCGCGCTGCCGCCGACGATTTCCAGGTATTCTGCGGCCTCTTCCGTGTGGCCCGATTCTGCGTCTGTGGCACCCAGCTCGACGTAGCCCAGGATGGAGGTCAGGGGGTTGCGGAGGTCGTGGCTGACCCGGCCGGTGAATTCGGCGAGCCGTTCATTGCTGTCCCTGGCTTCAGCCAGGGCGGTGGCCAGGGCGCCGTGAAGTGCCGTGACCCGCCGGGCGGCCAGCAGGCGGGTGTGCAGGACGAAAGGGTCCAGCGGTTTGGCCACGTAGTCGTCCGCTCCGGCCCTCATGCCTTCCAGTACGTCCTCCTGGGCACCGTGCGAGGTCAGCAGCATGACGTAGGTATAGCTGCCTGTTTCGGCGGCCCGGATGGCACGGCACAGATCAAACCCGTCCAGCCCGGGCATCATCACGTCGCTAATGACCACCTGCGGACGCCATTCCTGGTAAAGCTGCCACGCCGCATCGCCGTCCGCAGCGACGATGCAGTGGTGCCCGGATTTCTCCACTGCGGCTTTCGCCACGAGCCGGGACCCTTCGTCGTCGTCGGCAACCAGCACCGTCATGGCGGCCCCGGGATTGTCATCCAGCAGTCCGGGAACCTTCGCGGCTTCCATGTCAGGGTGGCGCAGTCCTCCCGGCGCACTCGAGGTCGAATCAACCGTCATGATGCCCCCCGTTCATCGTCACGAAGCCGCGCGCCACCAGCGCGCTGGACCTATCGTCCCACGGGACAGGCTGGCACGGGATGGCAACGGCGTGCGGACGACGGCGGGAGGCTGGCTTAGGGAGGGCCTGCTGTCGTCCGGTTCCGCCTGCTGCCTTGTCATAAAGCGACTGCCGGTGGTTGAGCCTGTCGAAACCGCTCGACACCTATCTCCTGTGCGAGCAAAATGACTGCCATTTGTTAGAGAAGAACCTGTCATGACGATGACCCGCTAACGAGACCCAGGACACCGAGCACTTTCCCTGCGGTGGCCTTCACTCCCTGTTCTTCTGCCTTGCGAGCGGTCATAAAGGCCACCACACCGAAGGCGATCCCAAAAATGAATAGCCCTATAACACCGAAATAATTGAGTTCCGCCGATATCTCTGGCCAAGCACAAATCCTCGGATGTAAGGATCTGCTCATCAACCGACATAGCCCTCCTACTAGTTTTTGGAGATCAGAAAAGTCAGCGAAAGTTAGCCTAACCGCTGCGCACGTTTTCGACATGCTGTGGCTTTAGGACGGGCTTATCGCGCAACAGAGGCATTGACATGTATTTTGTTGCTTCATCAGCTTGGTTAAACGCTGCTCTGCTATGGCAGCAACCAACAGTCTTGTAGGGGGACCGATGGAGTTCGCAGAAAAACTTTCCGCTTTGGCAGCAAAGGTGCGCCAGCAGCGGGATGTGATCCAAACAGAAGAGGCAACGAAGAACGCGTTCGTGATGCCGTTCATCTCCACCATCCTTGGTTATGACGTTTTCAATCCCTTGGAAGTCGTGCCCGAGTTCATCGCGGACGTCGGGCTCAAGAAGGGCGAAAAGATTGACTATGCCATCGTCAAGGACGGCGAAGTCCAGATCCTGATCGAGTGCAAGAAGTCGACCGAACCGGTGAAAATTGAGCACGCGTCCCAGCTTTTCAGGTACTTCGCCGTGACCAATGCCAGGATCGCAATTCTCACCAACGGCGAGGTTTATCAGTTTTTCACCGACCTGGATGCGCCTAACCGTATGGATGCCAAGCCTTTCCTCGTGCTCGATCTCAACGACATCGACCAGTCACTGATCCCCGAACTGCAAAAACTGTCGAAGGAAGTCTTCGACCTCGATTCAATAATCAGCGCAGCGGGCGAACTGAAATACATCGGTGAACTGAAGCGGACGCTGGCGGCGCAGTTCAAGGAGCCTGAGGATGAATGGGTGAAGTTCCTGACCGGACGCGTTTACCCGGGCCCCTACACCCAAAAGGTGCGGGAACAGTTCACCGCCTTGGTATCCAAGGCGTCAAAACAGTTCTTGAATGACCAGGTCAACGAACGGCTGAAGAAAGCGCTGGGCGCACCCGGCTTCCCGCAAAACGAAGAAGCCGCAGTGGCTGCAACCGTCACCAGCGCTCCCGTCGCCGAAGCAGACCTAGCCGAGGCTGATGGCTTGGAGACGACCTTGGAAGAGATCGAGGGTTACCAGATCGTGCGGGCCATTGTCTGCAGCGAGGTTAAGCCAGCTCGTGTAGTACAGCGCGACGCCAAGTCATACTTTGCAGTTCTACTGGACGACAACAACCGCAAGCCGATTGCGCGCCTGCACTTCAACCGGACGCAGAAGTACATTGGGATCTTCGACGAGAACAAGGAAGAAACCCGAGTACCCATCGCTTCCTTGGAGGAGATCTACGAACACACCGAGGCGCTGCGTGCGAGCGTCAAGAGCTACCTGCAGCCGCAATCCTGACCACTTCTGACTAACAACCCGCACAAGGGGGCGCTGGTGGTATCGGGTTTCGGCAATAAGGACTCTTCAGGTGTGCCTGCCAACAGCCATGACATTCCAGGCGTGAGGCGTTCGCCGAGCGGTCGTATCCCACAGTGGGCGATTGATGAGGCACTCGGCAAGCTTGAGAATCCCGAGCCCTGGCGGACGGCGCCAACACAAGGCGCAGGAAAGAGGCGTCGCTTCCGGGAGACCAAGGCAGGTCGCACCCGTAAGTGGAGACCAGGGGTGGCCACGGTTCTTGGCGTCGGGCTCGTCGTCGGACTCTATTTCGCGCCATCATTGTTCGATCGGTACATCTTGTCGCAGGCTCTGCCCCACTTGCCCGGCTCTGAGGTCCCGCCGCCAGGTTTTGAAGCCGCTTCATCCCCACTTGGTATCCCGCCTGCCAGCACCGGGTCGACGGCGTATGTCCTGCAGGAGTCGCCCGATGCGGACCAGCCGTTTGTGGCCTACGATCCGTGCCGTCCCGTTCACTACGTTGTCCGGACGGACCTGGCACCGCCCGGCACGGACCAGCTCATAGAGGAGGCCGTGTCCGCCGTGTCCGCTGCTTCCGGACTGCAGTTCGTGTACGACGGGATCACGTCCGAAGCACCGACGAAGGGTCGAGAGGCGTACCAGCCTGATCGCTATGGCAAGAGATGGGCGCCGGTCCTGATTGCGTGGTCCACGCCGGAAGAGGCCCCTGAGTTGACGGGAAGAATTGCAGGGACGGGAGGCAGCGCCTCGATCCAGGTTCCGGGTGAGCCCTACGTGTACGTCACGGGCCAGGTACAGCTGGATGCGCCAGGACTGACTGAAACACTGGCCTCTCCGAATGGCCCGGCGTTGATTCGAGCCATCATCATGCACGAACTGGCGCATGTTGTCGGTCTCGGCCACGTGAACGATCCCACGCAGCTGATGTACGAAGAGAACGGCGGGCAACTGGACTTCGGCGACGGCGACCGCGCCGGGCTTGCGCTGCTGGGAACCGGCAAGTGCGTCCCGCGTTTATGAAGTGATGCTCCGCTTAGGGAGGGCCTGCCAGTACCCGTTACAACAGGGACTCCCACAGGCGCCCCGAAAAGTCGTTGACTGGAGGATGGCCGGGCACGCCCCGGCAGCGACGTCATCAACGAGGGAGACATGAATGCATACACGGAGACTTGGGCAGGGCCTGCAGGTTTCGGCTGTTGGCCTTGGCTGCATGGGAATGTCACAGAGCTACGGCCCCAACCCCGGCGACCGGCAGGCGATGATCGGGGTGCTGCGCGACGCCGCCGGGATGGGCATCAACTTCTTTGACACGGCGGAGGTGTACGGCCCGTTCGTCAACGAGGAACTCGTCGGGGAAGCCCTCGCGCCGGTCAGGGACGAGGTGGTCATCGCCACAAAGTTCGGCTGGCGGATCGAGAACGGCAAATCCGTGGGACTCGACAGTTCACCGGAGCGGATCAAACGCGTCGCGGACGAGTCACTCCGCCGCCTGGGCGTCGACACGCTCGGCCTCTTCTACCAGCACCGCGTGGACCCCAATGTGCCTATTGAGGAAGTGGCCGGCACGGTGGGGGAGCTCGTCCAGGCCGGCAAGGTCCGCCACTTCGGGCTGTCCGAGGCCTCGGCTGCCACCATCCGTGCAGCGCACGCCGTCTTCCCAGTGACCGCCCTGCAGAGCGAGTACTCGCTTGGGACACGGGACCCGGAGCCGGAAGTACTGCCAACCCTGGCGGAACTGGGGATCGGGTTCGTGCCCTTCAGCCCGCTCGGCAAGGGCTTCCTCACCGGCACCGTAGATACGTCCACAGAGTTCACGGAAGGTGACGTCCGCGGCACCATCCCGCGCTTCACAGCCGAGAACCGCGCCGCCAACCAGGCCCTGGTGGACCACGTCGCCGGACTGGCCGCCGCCAAGAACGCCACCCCCGGACAAATCGCGCTGGCATGGCTCCTGGCACAACAGCCATGGATCGTGCCGATCCCGGGGACACGCCGTCGCGAGCGCCTCGAGGAGAACGCAGCCGCCACAACCGTGGCGTTGTCCGCCGATGAGGTCGCTGATCTGAATGCTGTCGCCAGCCGGATCGGTGTGCAGGGGAACCGCTACAACGACCTGCACATGGGCCTCGTCGGGCGGTAACGACCTAACGCTCCTCACACGGAAGCGGTCGACGGCGGGAGGTCCCCGCCGTCGACCGCTTCCTGTTTGTTTGGGGGTCACTCCAGCTGATCCCGCTGGCACTCCTAGAACTGCCCAGTGGGGCCGCTGTCCTTGACTTCGCCGCGCCAGCCGCCGGTTTCGGTACCGCGTGATTCGATGAAGGCCTTGAACTTACGCATGTCCGCCTTCACCTGCATCTCGTCGATCTTCAGTGCCGCGCCTGCCTTTTCCGTGACGGTTTCCGGCGCCCATTCGAAATGGACCCTGACCTTCGTGTGATTGGCATCCACCGGCGTGAACCTGATGATGCCGGCATGGGACTTGCCGTCGGTGCTGCGCCAGGCGATCCGGTCGTAAGGCTCCTGGTCAACAATCTCGGTATCGAATTCCCGCTGCACGCCACCCACCTTGGTTACCCAGTGGTTGGTGGTGTCGGTCAGCTGGGTTACGGATTCCACGCCGGACATGAACTGCGGAAAGGATTCGAACTGGGTCCACTGGTTGTACGCGGTCCGCACCGGGACGTCGACTTCAACGGTCTCTTCAACATGTTCCATCTGCTTGCTCCTCATGAGGGACGGCCGCAAGAGCGGACCGGCAGCACTGGCAATCCTGCCAGTCAGGCAGCCGCCACACTTTCACCATAGATCCGGCCGCTACCGGGGTCCAGACCCTAAAATCGCAGGTCGGAGTGGGCGATTTGGCGGCGCCACCCGGTAGATTTGAGCCGATGATTTCCATTGACCGGGACGACCCCACACGCGCCGACGTCCACCAGCTCCTCAGCGAACACCTGGCGGACATGTACGCCACCTCACCGGCCGAAAGCGTCCACGCCCTGGACCACTCCGCCCTGTCCGTACCGTCCATCACGTTCTGGACGGCACGCGAGAACGATGACCTGCTGGGGTGCGGCGCACTCAAGCTCCTGGAATCCCCGTCCGGGCCGGCGATGCACGGCGAGATCAAGTCCATGCGCACTACAACCAGCGCACGCGGCAGGGGCGTGGCTACCCTGATGCTCCGGCACATTCTTGACGACGCCCGCGCCCGAAAGCTTCAGCGCGTCTACCTCGAGACGGGAACCGAGGACTACTTCGCCCCCGCGCGGCGGCTGTATGCCCGGCACGGCTTCACCGAGTGCCCGCCGTTTGCCGGCTACACCCTGGATCCCAACAGCGTTTTTATGGAACTGGGCCTGTAGTTAACTATTCGCTCAAACGGGCATAGTGCTGCCAGGCTTTTTAGGGCAGGTCGCACCACTAAATTCACTTTCCCAGACGTGCCATCTCCTCCCTCATGGCCTGCGCGAACACGTCGCCCCGCACGGCCGACGCGTCGAAGTGGATGCCGCAGCACAGGTTGCCGGCGTAGGAGACCGCCGCGACGCCGAGCCGCACGTTGCCGGCGAGAACCGCAACCGGCCAAAGCGCGACGACCGGAGCCCCAGCGAGACGGAACATTCCTTCCGGGCCCGGCACGTTGGTGACGAATCCGGCAACCAGATGCTGCCGCCGGGCGAGGTGGTCCATGATGCGCGCGCCAACTGGGCCGCGCATAAACTCCAGGGTGCCCTGGTCCCTTGCCTGCGGCTTCTCCTTGCGGGTCTGCTCGGCTACGAGCCGCAGACGCTCGTCGGGGTCGGGCTCGCCGAGTGGCAGCTGCACAAGCATGACTCCCACCTGGTTCCTGGCAGTCCCGATGCGGCGCAGCGCCACCGGCTCCGACACCGGCAGCAAAGCGGGGACCGGCTCGCCGGCAGCCATCAAGACCGCCCGGAAGCCGGACGCCGTTGCGGCCAGCAATGCATCGTTCACCGTGGCACCCCGCGGACGCACCGCCGTCTCGAGGGCTTCGATTTCTGCCTGCAGGAAAGCGACGCCGCGGTGCCCGCTGCGCTCACCGAGCAGCACCGTGCCGCCCACGCCATGGCCCCACACGGTTTTTCGGATGCGGCGCAGGCCGGTCCTAACCCGGCGCAGGGTTCGGCGTGGATCCCTTCGCGGTTGGTGCTGCGGGGCCTCCGCGGGCCCTTGGGCCTGCGGCTTATTCCCCGCCTCCTCCCCCGGTTCGCCGGGATCGAAGAGCTGCTGCACGATCACTGCTGCGGTTATCCCGTCGGCCACCGCGTGATGGATCCGCAGCACGACGCCGAGTTCCCTGTCAGTAGCACCCGGTACCAGCAGGATCTCCCACAACGGACGGTCCCTTGCGAGCGGCTGGCTCATCAGCTCGGCGCATTTGTCCTGGAATTCCCCAAGACCATGGACGGGGTCTATGAGGCGGATGTGGCGCTCGACGTCGGGCTCAGATTCAATCCAGTGATGTCGGCCGCCCACCTGGACAGTTCTTTTGCGCAACGCCGGCAACTCCGCAATCCGCTCGCGGAGGACCGCCCGCAGCTCTGCAATGTCCGGGGTGCCGTCAGGAGCCAGGAAACCGCCCGGCCCGAGGAGACAGGCGGCCAGGAACACGTTGACCTGGCCCGCGTGGTCGAGCACCAGGTTCGCTTCATCAGCCGGGGCCAGCTTTTGCGTCGCCGGGTGCATCTCTTGACAGTAACCGTGAAGTACCCGGCCTGTCAGGTGCGTTCGGCGAAGACCTGACGTCACACAACGCGACAGCATCCCGCTCCGGACAGGCAACGGCCTACCCTTGACAGGTGACTTTGACTAAGATGCGCACCGCCGCCGCGAGCTCGCTCGCCGCCGCCGGTCTCCTGTTTTCCCTCGCCGCCTGCTCCTCGCCGGCCGCCACCCAGCCAACCACCTCTGCACCGGCTTCCACGGCAGCGGCTTCAGCCAGCGCCGACGCCGGACCCTGCGAAGGCGTGAAGGTCATCGTGGATTCGGGCGCCCTCAAGCAGGATGCCGCCGACACCTCCGTTTGCGTGGATGTGGACGAGCCCACCATAGCTTCCGAGATTCTCGACAAGGCTGACGTGAAAACCGAGGGCACCGAGCAGTACCCCACCGAACTGGTCTGCCGCGTGAACGGTGTCCCCGCCGCGGACTTCGACATTATCCACAAGGCCGGCACGTACCGGGAAGAATGCAAGGGGATGCCCGCCGCCTTCGCCTACTGGTCCCTCTGGGTGAAGCCCGCCTCCGGTGACTGGGCCTATGCCCAGGAAGGCCACGCCACCCTGAAGGTGAGCCCCGGCGAGAGCCTGGAACTGCTCTACACGGTCGACGGCGAACCGGCCGCCCCCAAGGCATGACCTTCCGACCCGCGCCGTTACGCGCCGCGGCGGCCCTGGCCGCCATCTTCGTCGCGGCGCGGGTCATCTACCGCATCCTTTTCCACGGGACGGCCATTGGCGGGCCGCTCCTTCTGGACTTACCGGCAATCCGGCTGCCTGCCCCGTACGCCCACGTGGTCCTCCTCGGCCCCGTCACGGGATCCGGGCTGTGGGAGGCGGTCCTGTCCGCCCTGCCGATCGCCGGAGTCATCCTCGGGTTCGGCCTGCTCAACGCCTTCGTGGACGCGGCGCGCGGCTTCGTGCACCTGGCCCGGCGCGGCCCTGTGCAGGGTTTGGCCCGGACGCTTGTGGTGGCGTGGGCGGCGCTTCCGGCACTGGCCGACGCCGTCGCCTCCGTGCGTCTGGCCTTCCGGCTGCGGGGTGAAAAGTTTGGAGCACGCGCCCTGGTGCCCGTGCTCGAGCGCACCCTTGAGCACGCAGGCCGGGTTGCCGCAGCCTTGGAGTTGCGCGGCTTCGGGAGCCGGGCGGCACACCACCCCGGCCAAAGCACCGAAGAGCCGGTCCTGATCCGGGACGCACAGTTCCGCATTGGTGACGCGCGGGTGGCTGTGGCGGAATTCAAGCCGCCGTGCGGCTCAATAAACGTCATTACCGGGCCGACGGGCTCCGGCAAGTCCACCATCCTGCGGGGCATCGCCGGTCTCCTCTCCCACGTTGACGGCGGACAGATTTCTGGCACCGTGACCGTTGGCGGAACGGACCGTGCCGCCGCCCCGCCCCGCGACACCGCCCGCCACGTCGGCGTCGTCCTGCAAAATCCCCGTGCCGCATTCGCCAGCGCCCGGGTCCGGGACGAGATCTCCCTCGCCCTTGAGCTGCGCGGCGTGCCATCCGCTTCCGCCAAGGCCCGCGTGCTGGAGGTCGCCGGGCGTATCGGGGTGACGGACCTGCTGGACCGGAACCTCAGCACCCTCTCAGCCGGCGAGGCAACACTCGTCGCCATCGCCGCCGCCGTGGTGGATCATCCGGCCCTGCTGCTCGTGGATGAGCCACTGGCCGACCTCGACACCGCCGCCCGCGGACGCGTCATCGCCGTGCTTCACGCCCTCGCCCGCGACGCCGGCGTCTGCGTCATTGTGGCGGAACACCGCGCGGAAGCACTCCTACCGGTGGCCGATTCCTGGTCGACCATCGACGACGGCGCCCTGGTTCCTGGTGCTGCGCCCGCACCTTCGCACCCTCTTGAGGCGCGTCCGACGCCAGCAGAGCCAACGGACCTCGCGCCTGTACTGATGGCGATAAACCTCGCGGTCCATCGCAAGGGCCGGCCGCTCGTGCGCGACGCGTCCCTGACCCTGCACCGCGGTGAAGTGGTGGCCCTGGTGGGGCCGAACGGGGCCGGGAAGTCGTCCCTCCTCGTGGCGCTCGCCCTCGGTGAAGGCACGGCGAGTGAAGGAAAGGGCGGTCCGAAAACGTACGACGGCGGCAGGGTCGACGGCGGCCGCGTCGCCCTGGTGCCGGATGCCTCGGACGACCTCTTCACCAGGGATACGGTGGCAGGAGAGCTGCGCGCGGCGGAACGGCGCCTGGCGCGCCGGCAGAAGGGCGGACAGCCGGAGCCGGGTTATGCAGCTTCACGCCTTGCCCGTCTGCGGGGCGACGTCAGCATTCCCATCGGCCACGAGCATCCCCGGGACCTCTCTGCGGGAGAGCGCAGGATCCTTGCCATCACGCTGCAGACCATGGACGACCCCCAGGTCCTCCTGATCGACGAGCCCACCCGCGGACTCGATCCGGCCGCGCGCACAGCAGTCTCCGCAGCGCTGCGTGCAGCGGCGGACGCCGGCACGGCCGTCCTGATCGCCACGCACGACCTCGACTTCGCCCACCGCCTCGGCGCCCGGATCCTCCCGATGCATGACGGCGTCGTACCCTCTTCCGAGCCCGAAACTGCCCCGGCTGTTGCCTCTGCCGCACAGTCCGCCGCAGCACCACGGATCCCAGCACCACTCGTCGACGAACCAGCTGATTTTCACAGTGGGAAGAAGCCCCACCGCATCCGGCTGCCGCGCGGCGTCGAACTCGCAGTCCTCGCGGCCGCAAACCTCCTGGCCCTCGGCGCCTTCTGCTGGCCGTTGCTCGCCGCGGCCCTCCCCCAGGATGCCGCCGCTGCCCTGCCCTATGCGGCGCTGGCCATTGCGCCGTTGGCCGCCGTCGCCGTCGTCGTGTCCCTCGACGGCTCCGTCCGCTCGGCACACACGGTGGCGCTGCTCGGCGTCCTGGCAGCGGTCGGTTCCGCGGTGCGGGTGGCGAGCACCGGCGTCGGGGGCGTGGAAGCCGTCTTTATCCTGCTGATCCTGGCCGGCCGGGCGTTCGGTGCCCGTTTCGGCCTGCTGCTCGGCGCCGCCACGATCGCCGTCTCGAGCGTTTTGTGGGGCGGCGTGGGGCCGTGGACACCGTTCCAGATCTTCGCCTGTGCGTGGGTGGGCGCCGGGGCCGGGCTGCTCCCCCGCCGGGTCCGCGGCAAGGCCGAACTGTGGATGCTGTGCGGCTACGGCGCAGTGGCGTCCTACCTGTTCGGCCTGCTGACCAACCTGTGGTTCTGGCCCTTCGCCGTAGGGGCCGGCACCGGCATCTCGTACGAGCCCGGCGCCCCGCTCGCCACCAACCTCAGCAGCTTCCTGCTCTATTCGCTGGTGACGTCGACGGCGGGATGGGACACGCTGCGCGCCGTCACCACAATCATCGGAATCGTTGTGGTGGGCCGGGCCATCCTCGCCGCGTTCCGGCGGGTGAAGCCGGTCTCCAGCATGGGCAAGCAAGCCGGGAAAGCTTCCTCCACCCACGCCAGGGACCGGCTTCAGCTCAAAGTCTGAGGAACACCCGAAACCCGATGAACGCGACGGGTCCGTGGCCGGAAAGCCGTGCGTATCTGATGCGAATAATTGCTTTAGTGCAGGGCTCCACGGCAGCCCGGCACGTCGCACCGCTTACGTTCCCGAATGGTCAAGAACCGGACAGGCACTTGAAAACAGGATCCTAAGCATGCTTATTATGTTTGTAGCCGAATGCGAACGGCTGCCAACCAGAGGAGGAAACACCATGGGATTGGGCGACAAGATCGAAAACGCCGCCGAGAAAGCCAGCGGCAAGGGCAAGGAAGCGGCAGGCGCGGCCACGGGTGATGAGAGCCTGCGGACCGAGGGGCAGGCCGATCAGGCCAAAGGTGATTTGAAGCAGGCCGGCGAGAAGGTCAAGGACGCTTTCAAGAAGGATTGACCAGCCTGCAACGAGGGGCGCACTCAGCGAACGGGGTGCGCCTTTTGTTGTCTCCGCAACGAGCAGAACAGCGATAGCAAATACCCGCCGGATAAGAACGGCCAGAAACGCCTACGGGAGCCCGCATGACGGAAGTACAGAGGTCGGCGGTAACCGGCCAACTTTTCTGCCGGCGATATCGGCTTCAGGAGCTGGTCGGCCGCGGCGCCGCCGCAGGCGTGTACCGGGCGCTGGATGAAGCCCTGGGCCGGGAAGTGGCGCTTAAGGTCTTCTCCAAGGAGGGCGGCGAGCCCGAGTTGCTGGCCCGCCAGGACGCTGAGATTCGGATCCTTGCCTCCCTGATCCATCCGTCCCTGGTGACTTTGTTCGACGCCGGCACCGATCCGGACACGGAGCGGAGCTTCGTGGTGATGGAGTACGTGCCCGGCCCTGACCTCCGCCGTCATCTGCGGGACGGGCCCATGGACCCCGCCGAGATCGCCAAGGTGGGCTCGGATCTGGCAGCTGCCCTGGACTACGTCCACAGCCGCGGCGTGATCCATCGGGACCTCAAACCGGGGAACGTGCTTCTCTACAACCCCCGGCCCGGCCAGCCCTATACGCACTGGCGGGCCAAGCTCGCCGATTTCGGAATCGCCCGGATGATGGAGGAGGACCACCTTACGGGGCCAGGCCGCATGGTCGGCACTGCCGCGTACCTAAGCCCAGAGCAGGCTCTCGGCGAGGCTTTGAACGGTGCAAGCGACGTCTATTCCCTGGGTCTGGTACTGCTGGAATGCTTCACACGCCAGGTTGAGTTCCCTGGCAACCAGATCGAATCGGGCGTGGCGCGGCTCCAGAGGAGCCCCGTCATCCCCGACAGTGTTGGCGCAGGCTGGGAGGCCCTGCTAACTGCGATGACTGCCCGGCAACCCGCCGACCGGCCAACCGCGGCAGAAGCAGCGAACACACTGCTGCGACTGGCCCTGCAGGTCGACACGCACGCCGCCTCCGTGACAGCTGCTGACATCGAACCTACGGAGCGGAACGTCAGGAGTACAACGACTCCCGTGCCCCCGCCGTTGCCGCCGCATCCGCCAACCGTTGCTGCCCGGCAGTTGCGAAAACCCGGAAAGCGCGCCCGGGCTGCTCTAGCCGCGTCCATCGCGGCGGTCCTCCTCGCCGGAGGCACAGCTGCAACCCTTGGCGGTGAGGGCACGGTCCAGTCGACTTCACCTGCCGGGCCGGCAGTACCGGTGCAAAACAACCCAGTCGATTTTCACCTTGACCAGCTCGAAACCGCCCTCGAGCCCTCCCCTGCTTTCCAGTCCACACTCAACCGGGTGCGCCAGGCGGTGATCAAAGGTGACCTTCAAACTGCCCTCACCCAATTGGACCGGCTGGAAAAGGACGTAAGTGATGAAGCAGTCAGGAACGGGGTGACGTTCGAAAAATACCGGAGCATCACCGAGGCCATCCGCCTGGTCCGCAACGATCTGCAAACACTTCTCACCGCTTCTGCCGGACCCACCGCGGACGCAGTCCCCGCAGCCCCCGGCCCCGCGCCGGTCACAACTGCAGACCCCGTTCCTGTTTCCAATCCCCTTCCCGCGCCCGTCATTACCGTGGAAATCCCGGCCGGCGCACAGGCAGGTGATACTCCTCCGGGGGAGCAACAGGACCAAACCACGAACGAAGAACAAACCACCACAGGTGGAGGCCTCGACAACGAAAAGTCCAAGGCCGGCAAGCCGAAAGATCACGGGGGCGGCAAAAACAAGGACTAACCTACGCTCGGGTCCCGAGCAGGCGCACCCGGCTCCCCTCGGTAGGTGAAATGCAGGGCACCCTCCTGTTGATGAAGTGCTTCAGGCACCCGCGTATTGAGCAGGGGCATTGGCTTCGACTGCCGCGTTCAGTTCCTCAAGGGTCGGTGGGTTCGCTCCGGGGCGCTGTACTGTGATGGCCGCGGCTGCGGCTGCGGTGTGTCCAAGCTGCTCCAGGACAGCCGGGGCGAAGCCTTCGGTTCCTCGGGTCAGGAAGCCCAGTATGAGGGCGGACATGTAGGAGTCTCCGGCGCCGATAGTGTCTGCGACTGTCGTTTTCACGGCAGGGATGTTGATGTTGGCGTCGGCGGATGTGAACTGTGAACCTTCGGCGCCCTTGGTGATGACGGTCAGCCGGGTGCCTATGCCGAGGATGTGTGCCGCGGTTTCGTCCAGGCTTTTCCGGGGGTACAGCCACTGGGCATCCTCATCGCTGAGTTTGACCACGTCGGTGAGGGCCACGAGCTCTTCGAAGATGGCTTTCGCTTCCGTGTGGCTGCCCAGCAGGGCCGGCCGGATGTTGGGGTCGTAGGTGATCATGCAGTGCCGGTGGGCCTGTTCGAGCAGGGCTTTTACCGCGCTGGCGCCTGGGCTAAGAAACGTGGCAATGGATCCCGTGTGCAGGATTTTGGGGAAGTACGCGGGCGGCGTGGGGGCCAGATCCCAGGAGATATCGAAGTCATATGTGGCGGAGCCGTCCGGTGCGAGGGTCGCTGTTGCAGACGGCGTCCGGGTGAGGGATTTTGAGCCGGGTAGAAGTGTAACTCCTGCGCTTCGGAGATGGTCTTCAATGGCGGTTCCCCGGGCGTCCGGGGCGATAGCCGTGAGCAGACCTGTGGTGACGCCAAGGCGGCCGAGTCCGTAGGCGACGTTGGCCGGCGAGCCGCCGGGGTGTTCCACCTGGCCGTCTGAGGTGGTGACCACGTCGATCAGCGCTTCGCCTACGACAGTGACGTCAAGCGTCGGGTGAGCGTCGGGCCGGGCTGTTGTGAGGTAATCCATGGTCTGTCTCTCGTGGGGATCTGATGGGGTGGGGGCTGTTCAGGCTGTTCAAGCGACGTCAGTCCGCGGACCGGTAACCGGTGCGCGGACTGACGTAAGGGCAGCAGTTGGTTAGGCGCTGGCTGCGCCCGTCATGATCGCAACTGCTTCGGTCATGTTGTGGGTTTGAGGCGTGATCGTGGCCGCGCATTTGCCGAGGCGCTGGATGTGGATTCGGTCTGCCACATCGAAGACGTGGGGCATGTTGTGGCTGATGAGGATGACCGGCAGGCCGCGGTCCCGGAGGTCCCGGACCAGTTGCAGGACCTGGTTGGATTCGCGCACGCCCAATGCCGCCGTCGGCTCATCCAGCACGACAACCTTTGAACCAAACGCCGCGGCGCGGGCAACGGCGACAGCCTGGCGCTGGCCGCCGGACAGGTTCTCCACGGGGACGGTGACGTCCTGGAGGGTGGAGATGCCGAGCCGGGTGAGCTCGTCCTTGGCTTTGCGGCGCATTCCCTTCGTGTCAAGGACGCGGAAGAGTTTGCCCAGCGGACCGGGGAGCCGCTCTTCCCTGCCGAGGAACAGGTTTGATGCCACATCGAGTGCCGGCGACACCGCAAGGTTCTGGTATACGGTCTCGATGCCGTGGGCGCGGGCGTCCTGCGGCCGTTTGAAGTGCACCGGCTGTCCTGAGACGAAGAGTTCGCCGGAATCCGGGACTTCCGCCCCGGTGAGGCATTTGATCAGGGTTGATTTGCCCGCGCCGTTGTCGCCGATGACTGCCAGGACTTCGCCCGGGTAGAGGTCAAGGCTGACGCCGTCCAGGCCGACGACGCGGCCGAAGGTCTTGACGAGGTTCCTCGCCTTCAGGATGGGTTCGCGGGTGGCGGTGTGGGTGGCTGCTGATTCTGTCATGGTCATGATTTGACCTTTCGGATCCACTGGTCGATGGACACAGCGAGGATGATCAGGACGCCCACCGCTAGGGTCTGGTACAGAACGTCCAGGCCTGCGAGGGAGAGTCCGTTGCGGAAGACGCCGACGATCAGGGCGCCGAGGAGGGTTCCCCAGACGGAGCCGCGGCCGCCGAAGAGGCTGGTTCCGCCAATCACGACGGCGGTGATGGAGTCCAGGTTCAGGTCCACACCGGCGTTGGGGCTGGCTGCGTTGGTACGGCCGATCTGGATCCAGGCGCCGATGGCCAAGACGGCGCCGGCGGCGAGGTAGACGCTCATGAGGACTTTGTTGACGGCGATGCCGGCCAGGCGGGCGGCTTCCTTGTCATCGCCCACGGCGTAGACGTGCCGGCCCCAGGCGGTTTTGCCCAGGATGAATGCGATGGCCACGTAGAGCAGAAGCATCACGACGACGCCTGTTGAGATGCGCACCGGCCCTACGGGGAAGGTGCTGCCGGTCCAGGTCAGCAGGTCAGGCATGGCCGAGCCCCGCACGGTGGCCCCGTTGGAGTAGAGCAGTGTCAGGGCGATGAAGATGTTCAGCGTGCCCAGGGTAACGATGAAGGGTGGGAGCCGGAACCTGGTGACCAGGAATCCGTTCAGGGCTCCTGTCGCGAGTCCGACCACCAGCCCTGCGAGCAGGGCAACAGGGGCGGGCAGTCCGTTGTTGACGGCGAGCTGGGCCACGACCATGGAGGAGAGGATCATGACGGCGCCGACGGACAGGTCGATGCCGGCCGTGAGGATGATGAGTGTCTGGGCGATGGCCAGGGTGCCGACGACGGAGACCTGCTGGGTAATCAGTGAGAGGTTTTCGACCCGCAGGAATCTGTCATTGAGCAGGCCGAACACGACCACCGCGATCAGAAGGACAAGGGCGGGGCTGACGGCGGGGTAACGGTGGAGGATGTTGCGGATGCGGCTGAGCGGGGTCTGGCGGTCAAGGAATTCCTCGGCCAGGTCGGCATGCCCGGCGCTGGGCGGGCCGGCGGTCTGTTGCTGGGTCACGGTTGGTCCTGATCTTTGGTGATGGTCGCTGGGGCGTAGCTAACGCGGAAGTGGTGCGCCGGGGAGGCCGGAGCGGAGCACGGCCTCCCCGGACGGATAGCGGGGTTACTTACCCCAGCAGATCTCGGAAGCTTCGGTGGTGGTGATGCTCTTGATGCCGTCGGCCGGCTTGTCGGTGACGAGCTCGACACCGGTGTTGTAGAAGTCCAGGCCTTCGGAGTTCGCGGGCTTGTTCCCGGTCTTGGCCAGGTCCACGATCGCCTTTACGCCGAGTTCGGCCATCTTCACGGGGTACTGCTGTGCCGTGGCACCGATGACGCCGGACTTGACGTTATTCACGCCAGTGCAGCCGCCGTCGATTGAAACGACGAGCACGTCTTTGTCCTTGCCGGCCGACTTCAAGGCCTCGAATGCTCCCGCTGCTGCAGGTTCGTTGATGGTGTAGATGACGTTAATGTCGGGATTGCTCGACAGGAGGGTTTCCATGGCCGTCCGGCCGCCGTCTTCGGCACCCTGGGAGGCCTGGTTGCCGACGATTTCGTAGTCCCCGCCCTTGCCGCCGGTGTACTTTCCGGTCTTGGCCTCATCACCGTTCTTCTTGGGATCGGCAGTATCGATGCCGAGTCCGGTCAGGAAGCCCTGGTCGCGGTTGTAGTCCACGGAAACGACCTTGTCATCGAAGAGGTCAACGAGGGCGATGGTGGCCTTCTTGCCGTCCAGCTGTGCTGCCGTCCACTTGCCGATCAGCTCGCCGGCGGCGAAGTTGTCGGTGGCGAACGTGATGTCTGCAGCGTCGGCGGGGTCCGGCGGGGTATCCAATGCGATAACGAACAGGCCGGCGTCCCGGGCTTTCTGCAGCGCGTCCACCACAGAGGGGCCGTTGGGCGTGATGAGGATGCCCTTGTCACCCTTGGAGATGGCGTTTTCGATTGCCTGGATCTGCGTATCTTCGTCGCCGTCAGCCTTGCCGGCGGCCAGTTTGAGGTCTACACCGTCAGCCTCTGCGGCTTTCTTCGCTCCGTCCTGCATTGAAACAAAGAACGGGTTCGTCGTGGTCTTGACGATCAGGGAGACGCCGACTTTTTCGCCTGACGTGCCTTCGCTGGCACCCGGCGCGGTGGAACTTCCTCCACAAGCCGACAGGCTAAGCGTTCCTAAGGTCAGGGCCGCTCCTGCCGCAAAGATGCGGGTGGCGGTTGCAAGGTGGGACTTGGAACTCAACATTGAATCTCCTGGTGTTTGAGGCCTCCATGGCCTCGACAACGATGTCATAGACGAGGTAAGCAGGATCACACGCTAGAGTCAATAGCAAAAGAACGAGAAGGAGCGACTTTCTTGACAACGATGTCCGATCGTTACCAGCCACCTCTATCCCCCACCCGGCCCACGATGCGTCACGTGGCAGCACTCGCTGGTGTCGGAATCAAAACCGTGTCACGGGTGATCAACGACGAGGCCGGAGTATCCGAGGCCACCCGGCAAAAGGTGCTCGATGCCATCGCGCAGCTCAACTACCAGCTGGACGTCACAGCCGGCAGCCTCCGCCGAGCAGGTAGAAGGACCCTCTCGGTTGGCCTCCTGTTGCCCAGCGTCTCCAACCCATTCAGCGGCGAGATACACCGCGCCATGGAGGATGCCCTTGGCGCCCGGGGAATAGCCGTTTTCGCCGCCAGCCTCGACGACGACCCTCAACGGGAGCAGGCAATCATCGCAGCTTTCCTGGGCAGGCGGGTGGACGGCCTTGTCCTGACACCGATCGCTAAAAACCAGGCATATATGATCCCGGAGCACTCCAGAAACCTGCCAATGGTCTTTATTGACCGGGAGCCGGTAGGGGTTGAGGCTGATGCTGTGGTCACTGACAACGCAGTGGGCGCTGGCAAAGCGGCCGCACATCTGCTGGCGCACGGACACACCAAATTGGCCTACCTGGGCGACCGCACAGACATCCAAACCGCGCGGGAGCGCCGGCGGGGCTTCCTCGAGGAGATCGGCAACGCAGGCCTTCCCACCTCCGCACTACCGGTCATCGACAATCTCCATGATGAGGAAGCAGCGAGGCGGGCAGCCCTTGAACTGTTGACTTCCGAGGATCCTCCGACCGCAATCTTCTCCAGCCAGAACCTCGTCACCTTCGGAACGATGCGCGCACTGAAGGAACTGGACGTCCACAAGCGTGTGGCACTTGTCGGGTTTGACGACTTCACACTTGCCGACATGATGGACCCCGGGGTTACTGTCATCGCTCAACACCCGGAGCGGATCGGCGTCAAGTCGGCCGAACGGCTTCTGGCCAGGATCGATGGCGACGATCAACCTCCGCAGACCTACATTGTCCCCTCCGAGCTCATCCAAAGAGGCTCCGGCGAAATCCGCCCGTCGGCGTAACCCTCGAAGAAAAACTGCACCTCTGCAAAAACCAACTGAAGAGAGAGATCATGACTAAAACCTTGTATGCCGAGTTCACCGTCAAAGCCGGCAGTGAGGCCCGCGTTGCCGAAATGATGGCCGAACTGACGCAGCACGTCCGTAACGAACCAGGCAACGAACTGTTTCTCCCCTACACCCGCGAAGAGAATCCCCGCGAATACTTCGTCTTCGAGGTCTACCGGGATGAAGCCGCGTTCCAGGAACACATCACCGCCGACTACGGAGCCAGGTTCAACGAGGAACTGGCCCGTCACATCGAAGGTGACGCCTCGGAGCTGACCTGGCTCAAACCGGTCGTATAACCAAGCTAAAACAGCGGCAGTAGAGTGGGCGCGCCCCAGGGGTTTTACCTCTAGGGCAGCCCATTCGTACACACCTCAGCCCCCGTCCTCTGGACGCGGGGCCAGTCGTCGTGCCCGCGCCCGGCACCGAAATCAGCCTCAAGAAAAACGGCCCCCAAAGGACCGTTGACTTGTCCGCTGGACATCTTTTAGAGTCCATCGCATTGGCTGACAACGTTGTCTACTGGCTAGACACGCGCAATGAAGGGCGACACAAGCAACATGAAACAATCCACAATGCGGAGCACGCGCAGCGTCTCCGCACTGACACTGGCCAGCCTCTCGCTCGCCGCAGCACTCGCCGGCGCCATGCCCGCGTCCGCCGCCGAACTCGGGGATGAGCAGCACCGGCCGGCCATCCACTACACACCGGAAAAGAACTGGATGAACGACCCCAACGGGCTCGTCTTCCACAAGGGCGTTTACCACCTGTACTACCAGCACAACCCCTCCGGGAACACGTGGGGGAACATGTCCTGGGGCCACGCCACGTCCAAGGACCTCGTCCATTGGGAAGAGCAGCCGCTGGCCATCTCCACCGATGCCCAGGAAGATGTCTTCTCCGGCAGCGTCGTCGTGGACAAAAACAACACGTCCGGGCTGGGCACCGCGGAAAACCCGCCCCTGATCGCGATCTACACCAGTGCCTACAAGGAGCCGTCCCCGCACCGCGGCCTGCAGGCCCAGTCCTTGGCCTACAGCCTGGACGACGGCCAGACATGGACCAAGTACGACGGCAATCCTGTCTTGAACCGGAACTCAGCCAACTTCCGCGACCCGAAGGTCTTCTGGTACGACAACCCGGCCGGCGGAGGCTACTGGGTCATGACCGCGGTGGAATCGCAGGAGCACAAGGTTGTCCTCTACAAGTCGGACAACCTTAAGGACTGGACCGCGCTGAGCGACTTCGGGCCCGCCAACGCCACCGGCGGGCAGTGGGAATGCCCCGACCTGTTCCCCTTGGCTGTTGACGGTGACCCGAACAACGTCAAATGGGTCATGATCGTCAGCATCAACCCCGGCGGCGTCGCTGGAGGCTCTGCCGTCCAGTACTTCGTGGGCAACTTCGACGGCACCACGTTCACCTCCGAAACCACCGAACCAGCCACTGCCCCGCCCGCCGGAACAGTCCTGGCCGGGTTCAACGACGGAACCTACAACGGCTGGACAGTGAACAACGAACCGGGCAACTGGAAGAACGGTCCCTTCGGTGACGCCCCGGCGACAGGTTCCCTGCCCGGTCAGAGCCCCGTGACCGGATTCGGCGGCAGCGGACTGATCAACTCCTTTAATGATGGGGACTGGCCGCTCGGTTCCATGCAGTCACCCACATTCACCGTGACGGACGACTACTTGAACTTCCTCGTGGGCGGAGGCAAGCACCCCCACGTCTCGGACAAGCTGGACAATAACCCGCCCGAAGGAGAGCTCAAGTTTGAAGGCTTCGAGGTTCCCGACGGAACTACGCTGGCCAATGCCGGCTGGACCGGCACCGGAGACCTGACCCCCAATTTCCAGCCAGCCACCAGCGGCGGGGACTACTACATTGGCGCAAAACGGATCAACACATTCGAATCCGGTACGGTACCCGGTGATGACCGCCAAGGTACCCTGACCTCCCCCGAGTTCCCCATCACGAAAGATTTCATGAGCATGTTGGTCGGAGGCGGCAACCGCTCCGCCGACTCCGGACAGACCCTCGCAGTCGAACTGCTCATTAATGGCAACGTGGTCCGCTCCCTGGCCGGCGACAACGGCGGGTTGCTGAACTGGAAAGGTTGGGACGTCTCCGAATTCGCGGGGCAAAACGCGCAGCTGCGTATCGTTGACCAAGCCACCGGCGGGTGGGGACACTTGACCCTTGACCACGTCATGCTCACTGACACTGCCGCTGTTCCCAGGTCCGATGAGGAAACGGTGAACCTGGTAGTCAACGGACAGGTGGTCCGTACGACAACCGGCAACGACAGTGAATCCTTGGACTGGGCATCATGGGATGTCAAGGAATTCGTTGGCCAGCAGGCACACATCAAGGTCGTCGATAACAACAGGTTCGGCTGGGGGCACATCCTCGTGGATGAATTCACAGCAAGCCCCACGCCAGCTGCCTCGCGGCTGGAGTCCTATGACTGGCTGGATTACGGACGGGACTACTACGCCACCGTATCCTTCGCCAACATGCCCGACGACAAGCGGGTAATGCTGGGCTGGATGAGCAACTGGGACTACGCCAACAACACCCCAACCAACCCCTGGCGCAGCGCCATGGCCCTCCCCCGTGAAGTGAAACTCACCCAAACCCCTGACGGTCCGCGCCTCACCCAAAGCGCCGTAAAGCAAGTGGAAAACCTGGGAGGGAAAGTCAGCTATAACGACAAGAAGGGCGGCCCGATTTCAGCAGGAACGCACCCGCTGCCTGCACAGTCGGCAGGCCAGGTCCAGCAGGTGGACATTACCTTCGCCCCCGGCACCGCAACAAAATCCGGCATCACAGTCCTCGGCGACGGACAGTCGTCCACCGTCATTGGCTACGATGCCACGACCGGCAAGATGTTTGTTGACCGCACAAAATCCGGCAACACCACATTCCACCCGGCCTTCGCTTCCATCGAGGACGCCCCCGTCACGCTGGACAAGAACGGGAACGTCACCATGCGTATCTACCTCGACCGCTCCTCCGTGGAGGTGTTCGCCCAGAACGGCCTGAAGACCATCACCGACCAGGTATTCCCCAACCCGGGAGCCGACAAGATGGCCCTCTTCGCAGAAGGCGGTACCGCCCAGCTCAAATCACTCACCGTGACACCGCTGGAAAAGGCAATGTTCCTCCCCGAAAAGAAATAACACGCCCCACACTATGACCAGCTCACCTGCGAGCTGGAGTTGAAGGGACTGGGTTCGGTAATACACCGGGCCCAGTCCCTTCAGCTCTTCACGTGTAACAGACTCTCCTGACAGTGTCTGTTCCGGTAGGCAGTAGAACCGGCGGCAACTACACCTTGAAGTACTTCGCCTCCGGGTGGTGGAACACGAACGCGTCGGTGGACTGTTCGGGGTGCAGCATCAGCTCGTCACTGAGGATCACACCCATCCGCTCCGGTTTCAGCAGCTCCGTCACCTTGCGGCGGTCCTCCATGTCCGGGCACGCCGGGTAGCCGAGCGAGAACCGCGCACCGCGGTAGTCGAGCTTGAAATACCCTGCCGTGTCCTTCGGCTCCTCGGCCGCGAACCCCAGCTCCTTGCGGATCCGCGCGTGCCAGAACTCGGCCAGCGCCTCGGTGAGCTGCATGACCAGGCCGTTGAGCTCGTAGTAGTCGCGGTACTGGTTGGCCGCGAACATCTTGGACGTGAACTCCTCAATCTTCGAGCCGGCGGTGACCAGCTGCACCGGCAAGACGTCGATCTGCCCCGACTCGCGGGGCTTCACGAAGTCGGCCAGGCACAAGTGCCGGTCGCGGCGCTGGCGCGGGAAGTCGAAGCGCAGCCGGTCGGTGCCGATCGGGCCGCCTGAACCACCGTCGGGGGCGAGCAGGCCCGCGGTGCCCAGGACGCCGTCGTGATCCTCCCCGTGGTGCAGCACCACCACCTGTTCCCCTTCGGAGACCACCGGGAAGTAGCCGTAGGCGACGGACGCGTCGAGCATTCCCTCGGCGAGGATGCGGTCCAGCCAGTACCGCAGGCGCGGCCGGCCCTCGCGTTCCACCAGTTCCTCGTAGGAGGCGCCGTCCTCGCCGCGGCCGGGCTTGAGCCCCCACTGCCCCATGAAGGTGGCGCGCTCGTCGAGCAGGGCCGCGTAGTCGTGCAGCGCGACGCCGCGCACGATGCGCGTGCCCCAGAACGGCGGCGCGGGCACGGGGTTGTCGGCGGCGACGTCGGACCGGCCGGGCATCGCTTCCGGCTCGGTCACCGTGAACTTAGCGCCGCCCTTGTGGATGCGCTTCTTCAGCGGCGGCAGGCCGACGTCGTCCGGCGACTCGCCGCGGGCGACGCGCACCAGCGGTTCCATGAGGGAGAGGCCCTCGAAGGCGTCCTTGGCGTACCTGACCACGCCGTCGAACTGCTCGGCCAGGTCCTGCTCCACGTAGGCGCGGGTGAGGGCTGCGCCGCCCAGGATGATGGGCCACTTCTTCGCCAGGCCCCGGGACTGCAGCTCGGCGAGGTTCTCCTTCATCACGACGGTGGACTTCACGAGGAGCCCGGACATGCCGATCACGTCGGCGTTGTGCTCCTCGGCCGCGGCCATGATCTCGGCGATGCCCTGCTTGATGCCGATATTGATGACGTTGTAGCCGTTGTTGGTGAGGATGATGTCCACCAGGTTCTTGCCGATGTCGTGCACGTCGCCGCGCACGGTGGCGATCACCATGGTGCCCTTGCCGGAGGAGTCGGACTTCTCCATGTGCGGTTCGAGCAGGGCGACGGCGTTCTTCATCACCTCGGCGGACTGCAGCACGAACGGCAGCTGCATCTCGCCGGCGCCGAAGCGCTCGCCCACCACCTTCATGCCTTCGAGCAGGTGGTCGTTGATGATGCCGAGCGGGGTCAGGCCCTCGCTGCGGGCCAGGTCCAGGTCCTCCTCGAGGCCCTTGCCTTCGCCGTCGATGATGCGCCGCTCCAGGCGCTGGCCGGTGGGCAGGGCTGCGAGTTCGGCGGCGCGCTGGTCCTTGAGCGCTACGGTGTCGACGCCGGCGAACATGTCCAGCATGACGGCAAGGGGGTCGTAGGTGGTGTTGCCGTCGGCGTCGTATTCGCGGCGGTCCCAGACGAGGTCCAGCGCCACCTTGCGCTGCTCTTCCGGCAGGGAGGCGAGCGGCACGATCTTGGCGGCGTCGATGATGCCGCTGGTTAGGCCCGCCTGCGCGGCCTCGTGCAGGAACACCGAGTTCAGGACGACACGCGCCGCGGGGTTCAGGCCGAAGGACACGTTGGAGACGCCGAGCGTGGTGTTGATGCCGGGGTACTTCGCGGTGATCTGGCGGATGGCCTCGATGGTTTCGATGCCGTCCCGGCGGGTCTCTTCCTGGCCGGTGGCGATGGGGAAGGTCAGGGCGTCGACGATGATGTCCTCGACGCGCATCCCCCATTCGCCCACCAGGGCGTCGACGAGGCGGGAGGCGATGGCCACCTTGCCCTCGGTGGTGCGGGCCTGGCCCTCTTCATTGATGGTCAGTGCGATCACGGCCGTGCCGTGTTCCTTCACCAGCGGCATGATGCGCGCAAAGCGGCTGTTGGGGCCGTCGCCGTCCTCGTAGTTGACGGAGTTGACCACCGGGCGGCCGCCGATAAGTTCGAGCCCGGCCTGCAGCACGGGCGGTTCGGTGGAGTCGATGACGAGCGGGAGGGTGGACGCCGACGCGAAACGCGAGACGATCTCCTTGATGTCGGCCACGCCGTCGCGCCCCACGTAATCGATGCAGACGTCCAGCAGGTGCGCGCCCACGCGGACCTGCTCGCGGGCGATGTCCACGCAGTCGTCCCAGCGTTCTTCGAGCATGGCCTGGCGGAACGCCTTCGAACCGTTCGCGTTGGTGCGCTCACCGATGGCGAGGTAGGCGGAATCCTGGTCGAACGGCACGTGGTGGTAGAGGGAGGCGATGCCTGCTTCCCGCTCGGTGGGGGTGCGGGCGGCGCCGTTTTCGCTCTTGGTGCCTGTTGCGCTGGTACGGAAGGGCGCAAGGCGTTGGACGACGGCGGCCATGTGCTCCGGCGTCGTACCGCAGCAGCCGCCCACCAGGCCCAGGCCGAACTCGCGCACGAACTGCTCGTGGGCGGTGGCGAGTTCGGTGGGTGAGAGCGGGTAGTGCGCGCCGTTGGGGCCGAGGACCGGCAGGCCGGCGTTGGGCATGCAGGCGATGGCGACGGAGGACTGCTTGGAGAGGTGGCGGAGGTGCTCGCTCATCTCGTCTGGCCCCGTGGCGCAGTTCAGGCCGATGGCGTCGACGCCGAGCGGCTCGAGGGCGGTGAGCGCGGCGCCGATTTCGGATCCCATGAGCATGGTTCCGGTGGTTTCGACAGTCACCTCGACGAAGATGGGGAGCCGGATGCCGCGGGTGACGATGGCCTGCTTGCAGCCGTTGACGGCGGCTTTGGTCTGCAGGAGGTCCTGGCTTGTTTCGATGAGGAACGCGTCCGCTCCGCCGTCGATGAGGCCCTCGGCCTGCAGGGCGAAGGTCTGCTTGAGGTAGTCGTAGGTGGTGTGCCCGAGGCTGGGGAGCTTGGTGCCCGGCCCCATCGAGCCGAGGACCCAGCGCATGCGGCCGTCTGTTTTTTCTGCCGCTTCGGCGCGTTCGCGGGCGATTTGGGCGCCCTTGCGTGCGAGTTCCTCGATGCGGTCGTCGATGCCGTAGTCGGAGAGGTTGGACCAGTTGGCGCCGAAGGTGTTCGTTTCAACGGCGTCGATGCCCGTGGCGAAGTAGGCGTCGTGGATGTCCGCGAGGACGTCCGGGCGTGTGTCATTGAGGATCTCGTTGCAGCCTTCGAGCCCCTGGAAGTCGTCCTCGAGCGACAGATCGCGCCCCTGCAGCATGGTGCCCATGGCGCCGTCGGCAATGACGACCCGGTGGTTCACGGCGTCCAGTAGCTCCTGCGAACGGGCAGGGCGGGGCACGGACTCAATATCAAGTGCAAAACGAGGCATCTAAACAGGTTACGGTCGACACGCCGAAACATTGCTTCGTATGTCCGTGTGCTACGACGGGGTGGTGAGTACAGTCGGTTGTTAGCCGACTCATCCCGGTTGGCTAACGCAAAGTCCCGGCCCCCGAGTGGACCGATTGCGGCGAGACATGGAGCGGTTCCTGCTTCCCGGTTGGGCCCCTGAGTTGAGACCCGAAGGAGGACAAATTCCTCCAACCAATCCGTCCCAAACCAGAATACATGCTGCAACTAATCTGATCTTTCCGCAGAGGTTATACTCTCAGAATGACAAAGATAAAGGTGGGGGACGTCTTTGTGCCAGGCCGCCTCCCGCAGCACACCTACGTTGCTCGAAATGAACTCGCCCTTGAACGCCATATTCAAGACTACTTAGATGAAAAGGGCGACATACTTACGATCGCTGGGCCAACAAAAACGGGCAAATCTGTCCTTCTTCGGAAGGTGCTCACGAATCCGATATGGCTTGAGGGTGCCAACATCGCAAGCGCGGAAGACTTTTGGCGTGGGGTCGGCGATAAGCTGGGCATCTTTACGGAAATCGGCAGGAACTCGGGCGAATCGCATCAAGTCACTGGGGGAGTTGGAACTTCAGTCGGAATTCCAAAAGTCTTCACCGTTTCCGCAGACGGCAAATACGCTTATACCGCTAATGATGGGACAACGGCCTCTGTTTCCCGTCCGATCGCCGATGTCTGCTCGGCCGCCTTACGGTCAGCCGATCGAACGGTCGTTATCGACGATTTCCATTATATAGACAGACCTGTCCAGACTGCCATTGTCCGGTCACTTAAACCCCTCGTTTTCGATGATTCGACTATCATTTTCATTTCCACGTCACACCGCACAAAAGACGTTGTCAGTTCTGAACGGGACATGGGCTCGCGGGCGCGGCTTATTGAAGTGAAGCTTTGGAGCATTCCAAGCTTGATCAAGATCGCAGAACTGGGATTTACCCTCCTGAACGTTAAGGACCCTGAGGGGAAAATTGCAGAGACGCTCGCTAAGTCGAGCTTTGGCAGCCCTCACTTGATGCAGCGCTTTTGCCGCGAACTATGCAAGGCAAACGGCGTTTATGAAAACGTCGCCATTGCATTCAACCTTCAAGCTCCCCCATCATGGCCAGGTTTCTTTTCAACTATGATAGAAAAGGTGCCTAAGGATTGGGGGCTCAAGCTTTTGGCTGGACCCAAGGTTCACGGGCAGCCGCGGCTGATTTGGAACCTTAAAGACGGGCGGGCCCTTGACCACTATGGCCTTATTCTCGCCGCAATTACTTCTACAGGGCCAAAACTTGCGCTCTCGCGAGAAGAACTACGGGTGGCCATAGACAATCTGCTGGAAGGCACTGGACCCGCCAACGACCGTACGACCAGAGTCCTTAAGCAGATGTCTGAAATTGCTTCCCGGCGGCTTACTGAGCCGCAGGTATCTGAGGATGATATCGACCAGGCCGCAAGTTCTTCAGAGCATCATGATGATATTCAGCCTGTTCTTGAGTACGTGGACGACGATGCGAACTCGGCACTATACATAGCCGACCCCCTTTTCGCGTTCTATCTGGCTTACAACGAACATGAGCCCTCCTCGGAAGAGTCCCCAGAAATTAGCGTTAGCGTCGGGCACTAAAGAGACAAGTACCCGTAGGAGTACTGCCGAATAATAGGGCTGGTACAGACCAAGGAGTTACCGCCCCGCGAGAATCATGGGGCGGTAACTCTATACCTCCGCCACAGGAGCCGCGAACTGGGCCTCATACAGCCGCGCGTAAGCCCCGCCCACAGCCAGCAGTGAAGCATGCGTGCCCTGCTCCACGATCTGGCCGGCCTCCATCACCAGGATGAGGTCGGCGTCGCGGATCGTGGACAGGCGGTGGGCAATGACAAACGAGGTCCGGTCCGACCGCAAAGCACTCATCGCCTTCTGCACCAGCACCTCGGTCCGGGTGTCCACCGAAGACGTCGCCTCATCCAGGATCAAAACGGACGGCCGCGCCAGGAACGCCCGCGCAATTGTCAGCAGCTGCTTCTCCCCCGCGGACACGTTCGAGCCCTCATCCTCCAGCAGCGTGTCGTACCCGTCCGGCAGTGACCGCACGAACCGGTCCACATAGGTCGCCCGGGCCGCCTCCAAAATCTCGGCTTCAGTAGCCCCGGGCCGCCCGTACGCGATGTTGTCCCGGATCGACCCCGCGAACAGCCACGTGTCCTGCAGCACCATCCCCATCCGCGAGCGCAGCTCGCGCCGCGGCACCGAGGTGACGTCCACGCCGTCGAGCGTTATCCGCCCCGCCTCAATTTCGTAGAACCGCATCATCAGGTTCACCAGCGTGGTCTTCCCCGCCCCGGTGGGCCCCACAATGGCCACCGTCTGCCCCGGCTCCGCCACGAGACTTAAAGAAGAAATCAGCGGCTGGTCCGGCGAGTACGAGAACGAGACGTCCGAGAACACCAGCCGCCCCCGCCCAAACACGGGACCAGTAGAAGGGGCAGGCTCAACAGACTCCTCCTCCTCATCCAACAGTGAGAACACCCGCTCCGCAGACGCCACCCCGGACTGCAGCACGTTCGCCATGGATCCCAACTGCGCCAGCGGCATGGTGAACTGCCGCGAGTACTGGATGAACGCCTGCACGTCGCCCAGCTGCATCGCGCCGGACGCCACCTGCAGCCCGCCCACCACGGCGATCCCCACGTACACCAGGTTCCCGATGAACGTCATGGCCGGCATGATCAGCCCGGAAATGAACTGGGCACCAAAACTGGCCTCATACAGCTCCGCGTTCTTCTGCCGGAACCGCTCCCCCACCTCCTGCTGCCGGCCGAACACCTTCACCAGCGCATGCCCGGTGTACGTCTCCTCGATCTGCCCGTTCAGCTCCCCCGTGTGCTTCCACTGCGCCACAAACAGCTTCTGCGAGCGCTTGGCGATCAGCGCCGTCAGCCCCAGCGTCAGCGGAATGGTCACCAGTGCGATCAGCGCCAGTGTGGGCGAGAGGATCACCATCATCACCAGCACGCCCACCACGGTCAGCACCGACGTGACCGCCTGGCTGATGGTCTGCTGCAGGCTCTGCGAGATGTTGTCCACGTCGTTGGTGACCCGGCTGAGCAGCTCGCCGCGCTGGATCGAGTCGAAATACCGCAGCGGCAGCCGGTTGATCTTCGCCTCGATCCGCTCCCGCAGCCCGAACACCGTCCGCTGCACCACCCCGTTCAGCACATACGCCTGCACCCACATAAACGCCGACGACAGCACATACAGCACCAGCGCCCACGTCAGCACACTGCCCAGCGCTGCCAAGTCGATCCCCTGCCCCGGCACCAGGTCCATGGCACTGAGCATGTCCGCGCGCTGCCCCTCCCCGGACGCCCGCAGCTGCGCAATCACCTGCTCCTTGCTCACCCCGGCCTGCAGCTCCCGCGACACCACGCCGGCGAAGATCAGGTTGGTGCCCTCCCCCAGCAGCCGCGGCCCAATCACGGAGAGCGCCACCCCGGCCACCGCCGTCACGAACACCAGCAGCAGCCACGCCCGCTCCGGCCGCAACGTCCCCATCAGCCGTTTGGCCGACGGCCAGAAGTTCATCGCCTTCTCCGCCGGGACGTTCATCCCCGCGAACGGCCCGCCGCGCCCCGGGCCGCCTGCCGGACGGGGAATGCGGACGACGTCGGCACTTGCCGTTTTGGCCCCGGGTGCGGTTCCGGCGGTGGTTCCTGGAGCGCCGCTTCCGGAAGAGGCGGACGACGGCGGGCGGTGCGGCGCGCTCATACAGTCTCCTCCGCTGCCAGCTGGGAGGAGACGATTTCGCGGTACGTCCCGGACGTCTCCAGCAGCTCGCGGTGCGTCCCGCGCCCGACGATCCTGCCGTCGTCGAGCACTAAAATCTGGTCCGCGTCCACGATGCTGGAGACGCGCTGGGCGATGATCACCAGCGTGGCGCCGGCGGTGCTGCGCTTGAGGGCCTGCCGGAGCCGGGCGTCGGTGCCGGTGTCCAGCGAGGAGAACGAGTCGTCAAAGATGTAGAGCTCTGGCCGCTTCACCAGGGCCCGGGCGATGGCCAGCCGCTGCCGCTGCCCGCCGGAGACGTTGGTGCCGCCCTGGCTGATGGGCGCATCCAGGCCCTCCTCCATCCGCTCCACGAAGTCGCGGGCCTGGGCAATCTCCAGCGCGGCCCAGAGCTCGTCCTCGGTGGCGTCCGGCTTGCCGTAGAGCAGGTTGCTGCGGACGGTGCCGCTGAACAGGTAGGGCCGCTGCGGGACCAGGCCGATGTGGCCCCAGAGCAGGTCCGGGTGCAGCTCGCGGACGTCCACGCCGTTCATCCGTACCGAACCTTCGGTGGCGTCGAAGAGCCGGGGCATGAGGTTCACCAGGGTGGTCTTGCCGGCGCCGGTGCTGCCGATGATCGCCGTCGTCTGCCCTGCTTTGGCGGTGAAGCTGATCCCGGTGAGGACAGGCTGGTCGGCACCCGGGTAGGCGAATCCGACGTCGCGCATTTCCAGCTCGCCGCGGCGGCCGTCCTGTCCCGCCGTCGTACTGATGGGATGAAGCGGCGGCCGGACGCTCGACTCGGTCCGCAGCACCTCCCCGATCCGGTCCCCGGACACCGCGGCGCGCGGGATCATCACGGCCATGAACGTGGCCATCATGACGGACATCAGGATCTGCAGCAGGTAGCTCAGGAACGCGATGAGCGTGCCCACCTGCATGGAGCCGTCCTGGATGCGGAACGAGCCGAACCAGATCACGGCCACGCTGGAGACGTTCAGGACCAGCATCACCATCGGGAAGGCGAGCGCCATGAGCCGGCCTGCGCGCAGGGCGGTGTCCGTGACGTCCTCGTTGGCGCGGGCGAAGCGCTCGGTCTCGATGTCCTCGCGGACGAAGGCGCGCACCACGCGGATGCCGCTGAGCTGTTCGCGGAGGACCCGGTTGACGGTGTCGATCCGCTTCTGCATCTTGCGGAACAGCGGCACCATCCGGACGGTGATCAGGCCGACGGCGATCAGCAGCACCGGGACGGCGACGGCGATCAGCCAGGACAGCTGCGCGTCCTGCCGCACGGCCATGATCACCCCGCCGATGCTGAGCATGGGCGCGGTGACCAGCATGGTGGCGGACATGAGCACCAGCTGCTGGACCTGCTGGACGTCGTTCGTGGACCGTGTGATCAGACTGGGTGCTCCGAATTTGGTGACCTCCTGCTCGGAGAAGTCGCCCACCCTTGTGAAGATGGCGTCCCGGAGGTCCCGGCCCACGCCCATCGCCGCCTTCGCCGCTAAGTACACCGCGATCACCGCGCAGACGATCTGCAGCAGGGTGATCCCCAGCATCACGCCGCCCAGGCTGAGGATGTACCCCACGTTCCCCTTGGCCACGCCCTCGTCGATGATGTCCGCGTTCAGCGTGGGCAGGTACAGGGACGCGATGGACTGCGCCAGCTGGAAAATTACGACGGCGGCCAGCAGCTTCCGGTGCGGGCGCAGGTATTCAACCAGCAGCTTCCAGAGCATGGGCGGCTCCTGACACAGTGTCCACAAGGTGTGGTGCGAAGGTCAGTTTACGTCCGGAGGCTGGGTCTTTCGCTGGCTGACCGTGGAGAAAAGTCGAGGGTTCTCGGAGGGCGTACAGGGCGGTTGTTAGTTGAACGCTCTTGCGTCCTTGGCACGAAACACGATGACTAACAACGAAATTTGCTTCGTGGTCCGTCACACTTATGGGGGCAATGGATTCTGGGGGATGCCGTCGTTGACTGCCGCCGCCCGGTCACCTAGGGCCGCATCCTCATTTTTCGGAAGGCATCAACCATGACACAGCAATATCCCGACGCGAACCCGGCCCGACAGGAAAGTTACGGCCAGCCTGCGCCCTCTCCTGACAACGGTGCCAAATCTCCAACCCCGCCGCCCTTCCCCGGCCCGCAGTACTCCGCACAGCCACCCATGCCGCAGCCCCCGCAGTACTCCGCACAGCCACCCATGCCGCAGCCCCCGCAGTACTCCGCCCAGCCACCCATGCCGCAGACACCGCAGTACTCCGCTCAACCACCTATGCCGCAGCAGCCCCAATACTCTTCGCAGCCTCCCATGCCGCAGACACCGCACTACGCTGCCCAACCTCCCATGCCGCAACCGGGCTATGGTTACCCGCAGTCCAAGTCGAAGATCGCAGCGGGTTTGCTGGGTATATTCCTGGGCGCCCTGGGTATCCACCGCTTTTACCTTGGGTATACAAAGATCGGCATCATCCAGCTCGTGCTCGCGATCATCCTGAGTACGTTTGGCTTGGGATTTCTCGCCCTGTGGGGCGTCATCGAGGGCATCATGATCCTCGTAGGCGCCGTCTACTTCCAGCGGGATGCCCATGGCGTTCCGCTCCGCAAGTAAGCCGAAGGAGGCTACACCTTGACCGAGATCATCCACGACAAGTTTGAACAGCTCGAGCAAATCAGGGCCGGGCTCCTGCAGGGCGAAATTGTCTACGCCGTTTACGACTGCATCGGTGTCGGTACCGGCTTCGTCGGCATTACCAACATGCGCGTCATTCTCCAGGACAAGAGCTTCGTCGGAAACAAACTCGCCGTCGTGTCCGTGCCGTACAAGAACATCCGCTCCGTCTCCATGCTGTCCAACAAGTCGATGATGGGTAGGTTCGCGTCAACCTCGAGCATCGGAATCGACACGGGTGGCAGCATCAAGGAGGCGGACTTCCGAGGCGACGACAAAGCCAAGCACGCCCACGACCTGATCCTTTGGAACATGCTGACAACGAAATAACAGTCAGTGATTTGGGACGGGCGGTCGGATACCCGGCCGCCCGTGGCATCTCCCTGTTGGCCTTGGCAGTGTGAACTCGCACGGCAACGAGAGAGAAAACCTTGATATGGCTCAGCCCAAGGCCCGCCGGCCCCAGATCGGTAGCCAGCCAGCTCGACCTCACCGGGCTCCACGCCCATCGCCGCCTTCGCCGCGAAGTACACCGCGATCACCGCGCAGACGATCTGCACCAGGGTGATCCCCAGCATCACCCCGCCCAGGCTGAGGATGAACCCGACGTTGCCCTTGGCCACGCCCTCGTCGATGATGTCCGCGTTCAGCAAGCAGCTTCCAGAGCAAAAGCGGCTCCTGACACAGTGTCCACAAAAGGTGGTGCGAAGGTCAGTGCACGTCCGGCGGCTGGCGTGGGGGATGCTCGGGAGAAGTTGGGCGAGTTCTCGGAGGGCATAGTTGCTAGGTCCGAAACGGTCTCTCGGCTGGTTGCAACGAAGCGGTTAAGTCCGGTCAGTTGCCCAGCCGTGACATGAGCACGGCGAGGGCGGCAGAGACACCTCCGGCGAGCGATCCTTCCAGCTCCGGGGCGAAGAACGGCGAGTGGTTGACAGGGACGGGATCCGGTCCGTTGAAGACGTCCGCCGGGGTTCCACCGAACATCCAGAACACGGACGGCACACCGATCGCCGTCCCCAGGTGCCCGAAGTCTTCGCTGCCCATCATGGGCGGAGCAATTTCCACTGCCTCCGACCCCAGCGCACCTCTCAAGGCGTCGATGACTGGGGGAACAGCGTCCGGGTCGTTGAAGCATTGCGGGAAGCGGTACATTTCCTCGATCTCCGGCTGCCGTGCCCCGGACGCGGCGGATTCCGCTTCGACGATGCGGCGCACGGCGGCCAGGACCTGCCCTCGGACGTCCTCTTCGAAGGTGCGGATGTTCAGCGTGAACTCCGCCGACGCCGGAATGATGTTCTCCTTCAGGCCGGCATGGAAGGTCCCGACCGTCACGACGGCGGACTTCCGCGGGTCCAGCTCTCGGGACACAATCCCCTGCAGGCGGGTGACCATATGGGCCGCCAAAACGATGGGATCGATGGAATCCTGAGGCTGGGAACCGTGCGACTGCCGGCCGTGGACGGTGACCCGCAAGGAATCAGCCATGGCGGCCACGGGCCCACTGGAAATGGCGACAGTGCCTACGGGGCGCGGCATGACATGCTGACCGAAGACCACTTCCGGACGGGGCGCCCTGTCCCAGAGCCCGTCATCGAGCATGGCCAGTGCGCCGGCGGCGGTCTCCTCCCCCGGTTGAAATATCAGCACCAGCGTTCCGGACCAGGCGTCGCGGTTGTCCGAAAGCACTTCGGCGGCTCCCAGCAGGCTGGCTACATGGGTGTCGTGGCCGCAACCGTGCATGACCGGGACCGTGGTGCCGTCCGGCAAGGTCCCCGTGTCTTTGCTGGCATACCCTAGTCCCGTGGTTTCCTCGATGGGGAGCCCGTCCGAGTCAGCCCGGAAGGCCACCACGGGTCCCTCCCCGTTCCGGAGCATTCCAACCACGCCCGTGGCGCCGCAGCGGAAATGCTCGATGCCGAGGCGCTCCAGCTGCTCCTCGATCAGCGTGGCTGTAGCAAACTCCTGCATGGACAGTTCCGGATGCGCGTGAAGGTGCCGGTACAACGCGTGGAGCTTGGCGGTCTGTTCCGTGCTGAGCTGGAGGGCAAGGGTGTCTGTCTGGGCCATGATGGGTTTCCTGTCTGGTATGCGTGCTGGCGCAGCTGTGGTGCCGGCCGGCTACTCAGTGTTGGATGGGAGTGGCTTCAGCCCTGGCGCTCTTGCCCCGGAAGAACCAGGCCAGCAGGATCGTCGCCAGCACAACGATTGCGGTGGACACCATGGCCAGTGACGGCACCAGGGGCAGAAGAATGAACACGACGACGGCTGACACCACCAGCGCAAACACCGTGGTGCGGGGCTGCTTCATGGACACGATGGCCTGCACCAGCACCGCGCCGAGGACTGCCGGCAGCACGTACAAGCGGGTCACCAACAGGACTGACGGCGGAATGATGCTGATCAGCCAGGTACCGAGGAACCCGACGAAGACCGCCAGGGAGACCAGGTGGACCGCGGCCGCCCCACAGATGGCGACGACGGCGGCGAGCTCGGCACGCTTGCTGCCCGGTTTTGCACCGATGTTGGTCTGAGCGATAAGGGCAGCGGGCAAGAGCTTGTTGGAGATGTTGCCGATCATAAACGCCTGGTACATCGCCGCCCGACCGAGGACTGGGTAGTACGTCAGGGGTTCAACGATCCAGATGATGCCGAATGTGGCCGCGACCGCTGCGAAAGCGATCCAGAGTTGCGCAGGGCCAATGTCGACGCCGGTGGCAAAGACCAGATACAGCGGACCGGCCAAGGAGATCAACAGGCCGCCGATCATCGTGAGCTGGCCCCAGCGGGAGGTGGTGCGGTTGAAGTCCGCCATCGCGGAGTTGCTGGTGGTGGGGGCGGTGGTGGTGGATGTCATGGGTGTTCCTATCCGTTCGTGGTCAGGGCTTTGGTTCCGGCTCAGGCACCGAGGGCCGGGGCGGCTGCCAGGTAAGCGGCGGTCAGGCCGATGACGATCGAGAACCCGAGGCCCCACTCCCGCAGCCAGTTTTTGCCGAGCTTCTTGGCCAGCAGGAGGCAAACCCCCATGACCGCTGCGGATGCGAGGAAGGACAGGACGTGAATCCCGGACTTCGGCAGCTCGCCCAGTCCCAGGCAAGCGAAGGCGCCGATCAATGCGGCGGCCGGCACGATGGCCATTGCGGCAGGATTCACGGAGCGGATCTTGGCGTCGCCCTTGCTGAGCAGCGGAGTCAGGATCAGGGTGGCGAGCATCCACATCGCCCCACCCATGCTCATCACGAAGAAAGCCACCGCAAACACGCTTTGGGTGTAACTGGCATCGCCGAGCTTGGCTCCCATCGACCCCGCCGCAATTCCGGCTGCAGAGACTTCGTAGGCCGCCGAACCGATCAGTCCGATCCTGGTCATCACCGCCGGGGCGCCAAACAGGCCCAGCAATGCAACGGCCACAAGGGCAACGGCCAAGGAGGGGCCTATGGCTGAAACGGCACCGGACCGGAATGAGGTCTTGATGTCCTCGGTGCTCATCTCCACGGCTGGAGCGGCCCGGCGGGCTGCCTTCATGAAGATCACGGACTGGATGATGATGACGCCGAAGACGCCTGCAGCGCAGATCCACAAAACGGGGTTGTTGGCAATGGCCAGGATGTCTGTTGAGTCATTTGTTGCCAGGGGTTGGTTCATGGGAACCTCCGGTTTAGAGCCCGGTTGCGAGCAGCGTTCGACGACGTTGTGCGGTGCCTGCTGCATCAGGGCTAATCCTTGCGCCTAGACCGAATCGGCCATCGGGTGGTTCCAACACCCTCCACTATTCCCACGAGCCAGGACAATGCCTGACTGAATCAGCCAAGTTGGTGGCCGATTCCGTCATAGCGAACCCTTTGAGGGTCAAGGCTACCGAGGCGCCAAAGTGACCCGGCACACTTTCAGGCAGTGAAAACCCAACAAAGGAGTCCCATGCCTGACACCATTGGCGAGCTGTCCGCCGTCGAGCTCACCGCGGCCATCCGTGACAAGAAGATATCGGCGCGCGAAGTTTTGGCAGATCACCTGGAGCGGATCGCAGAGGTCAACCCCGTGATCAACGCCGTAATCACGCTCGATGTCGAAGGGGCGCGGTCAATGGCTGAACGCGCCGACCAGCTCACCGTCTCCGGCGCAGAGTTGCCACCGCTCCACGGCCTTCCCATGACGCACAAGGACACCAACAACACGGCGGGGATGCCTACCACACAAGGTTCACTGGCGTTGAGGGAGTTCATTCCCAGCTCCGACGACCTGATCGTCGCACGACTGAAGGCGGCCGGCGTCGTCACCACAGGCAAGTCCAACGTGCCGGAGTTCGGGGCGGGGTCACACACGTTCAACGACCTCTTTGGGACTACCACCAACCCGTACGCGCCCACGCTGAGCGCGGGTGGAAGCAGTGGCGGGGTGGCCGCGGCCATTGCTTCCCGCATCCAAAGTATCGGTGACGGCAGCGACATGGGCGGATCGCTGCGCATCCCCGCGTCGTTTTGCAACGTGGCTGGCTTTCGGCCCTCGACCGCTGTCATCCCCATGCCGTCGACCGTCAATGCATACGCCTGGCTGGGAAGGACCGGCCCGATGGCCCGGAACATTGAGGACATCGCACTGTTCATGTCGGTCACTGCCGGGAAGGATCCCCGCGTCCCCCACCCTCAGGGGCTTGACCCAGCAGTTTTCCGGTCTTCTTTGGAGACCAATATGCGCGGCGTGCGGATTGGCTGGTCCCGTGACTTTGGCATTGGTGTGCCTGTCGAACCGGAAACCCTGGACCATCTGGAGCGGCAACTGGCCGTGTTCGAGGAACTCGGAGCAATCGTGGAAGAAGCCACACCGGACTTCAGCGAAGCAGACCTGGTCTTCGGCAACACCCGCGCCATGGACTTCGCCGCCGGGCTCGGACCAATCCTGGAGCGCTCCGGTGAGCTTATCAAGCCGGAAGTCCACTGGAACGTGGCCAAGGGCTTGGCCCTGACTGCCTACGATCTCATTGAGACCGCAGCCGCCCGTACGCGGCTTGAACTCAGTGTGCAGGAGTTCTTCGGCCGCTACGACCTCTTCGCCAGCCCCTGCGCCCAGGTTTTGCCGTTCGACGCCACACTTCGCTACCCATTAGAGGTTGCCGGCGTGGCCTCTGAGACATACCTGGACTGGATGCGCTCAGCCTGCCTGTTGTCCGCTGCCGGACTGCCCGTACTCAGCGTGCCCGCGGGATTCAGCTCCGCCGGCCTGCCCATTGGCCTCCAGCTCGCCAGCAACCACTACACCGACATGCAGTTGCTTCGCTGGGGCCATGCTTTCGAGCAACAGACGGGCTATGCCGCCGTCGTGCCTTATCTTGGGGCTGACGCCGGCGCTGGTGCCGAGGTGGGACCCACCACAGCAGCGCTTACGACGACCGCATAAAGCGTCCACCGCGTTTCCGGGCATCTAGCACCACGGAGACGTGCACCCCGGCGGCGTACTGAGCCCAGTCCGATCCAGTGATGAAACGATAGAGGGAGGACATGTCCTCCACAGTCACATCCGCAATGATCTGGTGATCGCCCGCAATGGCTGCCGCATAGCGGATCATCGGAAGCTCAGCCAGGCCTTTGCCTAACTGTTCCACGTTTTGCGGCAATGCCCGGATCCAAAGCAGGGCCTCAACGGCAAGCCCAAAAGCCGCGGGCTCGACGACGGTCCTCAGCTGCACCTGGTTGTTGGCCAACAGCCATTCACTGCGGCGCCGGGCCGTTGCTTCGGAGACACCCACTCGGCGCCCCAACGCTTCAAAGCTCATCCGGCCGTCGGCACACAATGCCTCGACCAGCTCAGTGTCCTGTCGGTTCAGCTCCTGCCGCGCCTCCAGCACACCCGAGTCAGCCGACAGGCCACTTCGCAGAGCCTCGGCATGGTCCTTACTCAGGATCTCCGGCCGCCAACCCCGAATGGTCCGAAAGTAGCGCAGGACGGGGTAGCTCGTGGAGTCCCGCAGCCCGATGGTGGAAGGCAGTTCTTCAGACAATACATCGCCCATGCGCGTTGGTTCAGTCAGGATTTCAGCCACGCAGTCGCCCGTGCCGGTTGTGGTGTAAACGAAAGTGGTGTCCACACGCTGTGCGAGTGCGTGGGCGGCCGCATGCACCGTCCCTGGGGTGCAGCGCATTTCTACCAGCACCGCCGCCGGTCTGGGGCGCACTCCCACCACCGCCACCACACCCGACTCCAGCAGTTGGGCTCCGCGACGAGCCACAGTCCGCTCAGCCTCACCAAGCACGGCTGCTACCTTGCGCCACGGGCAACGCGGGTCCAGTTGGAGCGCAGCAACAATCTGCCGCTCCAATGCGTCAAGCACCACCATTCGCACTCCATTCGGCGTTCCTCAATCAATTTCATCACGTGGGCGGATATCACCCGACGCAGACCAGTGGAGCACGGGCCTGCGGTGCGACGGGCTGCCGATGTCCGATTCGGAGCCAGTAACACTAGCTCGAGTGCCGGCGGCTTGGGCAAGCTGCCCGACCCCCGCTGATCGGTGTTGTGGTCCCAGCCCCTGCTCCTGGAGGTGATTAGTGAGTGCGGATGGACTCTTCAGCAGCATGGGCGGTGCGCTTGTCAAAGACCAGCACTCCGACTTCCTGTTCGGCCTGGTTGTGCATGAAAAGGTCGATTCCGGAGCGGTCCCGCACCAGTGTGACGGCCACAAGGGTGTCAACGGCAACTTAGAAATGACCGGTGGCGGCAGGTTGGTTTGCCCGTTGGCGGCAGGTGATTGACCGGTCGCGGCAAGTATTTTTGGACAGGG